>DATDAW010000026.1:0-40275 GCA_036525185.1 Chthoniobacterales bacterium
GGTGCATGGGGAAATCGCACGCTTTATTGCGGGCGATCCGACGGCTGGCAACATGACCGGCGGTTACCTGTTCAAGATGTGGGGGCTGCCAGCCGCAGCATTTGCCATGATTCTCGCGGCCCGTCCGGAAAACCGGGCGAAAGTTGCCGGTATTATGGTTTCCGCTGCGCTGACGGCGTTCTTAACGGGTATTACGGAGCCGATCGAGTTTGCCTTTCTGTTCATCGCGCCGGTCCTCTACGGCATCCACGCGTTGCTGGCTGGAGCCGCCTATTTCCTTTGTATCGCCTTGGGAATCAAGCACGGGTTTACGTTCTCCCATGGTTTGATCGATTATGTTGTGCTTTTCCCGAAATCGCACAATGCGCTCTGGCTCTTTGTTTTGGGGCCGATTTGGGCCGGCCTGTATTTTGCCGTTTTCACCGTTTGCATACGTGCGTTCAACCTGGCAACACCAGGCCGCGAAGCGGTCGAGGAAGCCGCTGTCGCCCATTCGGCCGGCGGGGATACCTTCTCGCTGGCGATCGTCCGCGCACTCGGCGGACGAAGCAATATCGTGAATCTTGACTCGTGCATCACGCGTCTGCGCGTAAAACTCAAAGATCCAGGGACGGTGAATGCCAATAAGTTGAAGGCGCTCGGCGCGGCCGGGGTCGTGATGGTTGGCGACGGCGTCCAAGCCATCTTCGGCACGCGCTCGGACGTGTTGAAAACCGAAATCAGCGATTACCTGAAAACCGCCGGGGCGGAGGCGGACGAAATTGAAGAGCCGTCGCCGGTCAAGGCACCTGAGCAGGCCGGTATCCAGCCAAAGCTGCGCGACCCGCTGGCCGCCGAAAAAGCCCGCGCGCTGATCGCGGCGCTGGGAGGCAAAGCGAATGTCGCCCGAGTGGACGCATGCGCAGAGACCCGGCTGCGGGTTGTTATGACCAATGGAGTGCTTGACGAAGCTGCTCTGAAAGCCGCCGGCGTTGAAGCGGTAGTGAAACTGCCTGACCGCGTTTTGCACCTGCTCACCGGCCTCAATGCCGATCAGTACGCGGCTGAGATGCGCGGCCAGCTGGCGGCTTGAGCGAAGTCGGGAATCGTTGCTGATCGAGCGGCGGGATGCGCAGGGAAATCTGTTTCCTGCGCATCAGGTAAGACCCCTTGGCGTGCGGTTGATTCCCATTCCCGTTTTTAGCTTTGGCTTTTTTAAGCTACTCGGCTCCGAGAAGATCGCTCAAACGGAATTCGACCACGGCGGTCGCGGTATCGGCGGCGCCGTAGTAAACAAGCAAAGTTTCATCGTCTTCGACGGCGCCGGTCGGAAACATCACGTCGGGCACGAAGCCGGGGCGTTCATACTCGGTCTCGGGTCCGAAGATGCGTTCGCGTTGTATGAGAATGCGTCGTGGGTTTTCCAGATCAAGCAGCAGGACGCCGTCGGAGTAAACGCCGATGCCGGCTTCACTCTCGCGCTTGTCGTTGCCGTGGTAAATCTCGAGCCCGGCCCCGACAAAGCAAAGGGCGGCAAGTATTTGATCAGCGCTTGCACGAGATCCTGCAGGTCGAACCGGTAGAAGATCGCGACCGCATGATGATGGCCATGCTCGCGCCGCTCGGGATTGAGAAAGGTAAGCCCGTTCGCCCCCGATGAGCGGCAGCAGAAAATCCTGATGGACGGCGCGGCGACCGCCGAACTGATGGCGATCAATTTCTCCTTCAACAAACGCTTCGCCGGCACATTTTTGTCCCCCTCCTCCTCGTTCTCGTCCATCGTCCTCGAATGGCCGGCGAAAAATCGAGGACGAGAACGTTCCTGGAAAACGCGTGCGTTTTGGCTGCGGCTGATGGAATCATTTCCGCCCCGTGCATCTTGCCCCGTTGACTCCTTCGCATTTGCCAACACGGAAAATCTCACGTCTTTCATAAAAACCACTCGCATTCACGATTTTGGATGGAATTGGAACCGCAGATGAGCACAGATAAGAGCCAGTTATCTTGAGCCAGGATTCCAGAAATCATCTGCGTTAATCGGCGCAATCTGGGGTTTATCTTTTTTAGTTGGAAACCACCCTTATGAAACTACGAATCGCCGGCGCATTTTTTACATTTCTAGGTTGGACGCTGACCGCTTCTCCGCTGCGGGCTGAAGATCCCAAACCGCATTGCTGCACGCCAGCAACGCGCGCCGCGGCGGTGACGACATTGGCACAACTGGCGGCGGGCACCGCTGAGGCCGGCAAGGTTGCCAATGGCAAAACGGCTCCGATGGGCATGGTTTGGGTGCCGGGTGGAGAATTCACGATGGGCACGAACGAGAAGGAGAGCTATCCGGCGGAACGTCCCGCACACCGGGTGAAGGTGGACGGTTTCTGGATGGATCATACAG
The DNA here is from genome assembly GCA_036525185.1 of Chthoniobacterales bacterium. Classification (GTDB taxonomy): domain Bacteria; phylum Verrucomicrobiota; class Verrucomicrobiia; order Chthoniobacterales; family DASVRZ01; genus DATDAW01. Next base: position 2,375 of record DATDAW010000026.1, read on the forward strand.
AGGTAACCAATGCCCAGTTTACGAAATTTATCGAGGCAACGGGCTACGTGACGGTCGCTGAAAGAAAGCCCGATTGGGAGGAAATCAAAAAGCAGGTACCGCCGGGAACGCCGAAGCCGCCCGACGAAATGTTGCAGCCGGGTTCATTGATATTTGTCCGGCCCGCAGGTCCGGTCGACCTGCGCAACGTCAGCAATTGGTGGCATTGGGTAATCGGCGCAGACTGGCGGCATCCGGAAGGGCCGGGGAGCGATCTCAAGGGCCGGGAGAACTATCCAGTAGTCCACGTTGCTTGGGAAGACGCTGCAGCGTACGCGAAGTGGGCGGGAAAACGGTTGCCGACGGAGGCGGAATGGGAGTTCGCGGCCCGTGGCGGACTCGAAAATAAACGGTATGCTTGGGGCGACGAATTGATGCCGGACGGTAAATACGTCGCGAATATTTTTGAGGGCGATTTTCCCAATCGAGACACCGCTGCAGATGGCTACTCGACCTTGGCGCCAGTGGCAATGTACCCGGCCAATCCATACGGACTTTACGATATAATCGGCAACTCCTGGGAGTGGTGCTCGGATTGGTATAGCACGGCTGCGTACCAGACGGCAGCCGACGGACAGGTTAACCCAAAGGGGCCGGACACATTTTTCGATCCGGAAGAGCCAATGGCGCCGAAGCGTGTGACCAAAGGCGGCTCGTTTCTGTGCAGCGATCATTACTGTGTGAATTACCGGCCTTCCGCCCGCCGCGGGACAGCTGCCGATACCGGCATGAGCCATCTCAGCTTCCGCTGTGTAAAGTCCGCCACGCCCTGAAAATCGACGCCGCACACGAAGCACAGGCCTGGCTCGATCTCAAATACGAAGGGGTTTTTCTCGCAGCCTTTAACAAAGGCACCCGCTGGGCGCTGCCGCCATGCCCGGTCTCGTCGAGGGCCTCATGACGAACTTCGCGGAGCCAAACGCCTATCCCGTCGAAGGACGCGGCGTCGCCTATTCCATGGCCTACTTCAGCGCCATGCATTTGGGCACGGGTCAATATTACCTCATGACCATCGTGGATAAAGTCGGGCCAGTCGCTCGACGGCACCAGCTCTTATCGGTTGAGCGTGCCGGCTAATGCGCCCGTCCGACTTTACTGGTCGGCAACGGTCTATGATCGCGCGACGCACGCGCTCATCCGCGATCAGAAATGGTCCAGCCGCGGGCCCAATACGCGGGGCTTGCAGACAAACAGCGACGGCTCCGTGGATGTTTACTTCGGCCCCAATGCGGCCGCCGGCAAGCAGTCGAACTGGGTACCCACGAGCGCTAGCGGAAAGTTCGAGGTGCTCTTCCGCCTCTACGGCCCCGAAAAGCCGTTCTTCGAGAAGACCTGGAAGCTGCCGGAGATCGAAAAGATGAAGTGAATTCACTGCCTTAACTACCCAACCCATCCAACTCTGACCCCTATGAGCACATACAAATACAACCGCCTCGACAAAGCTGATGTCGCCGTCCTGCTCGTCGATCACCAGTCCGGTCTCACCAACTGCGTGCAGGATTTCTCTCCGGACGACTTCAAGAACAACGTCCTCGCGCTGGCCGACGCGGCCAAATACTTCAAGCTACCGACGATCCTCACCACGAGTTTTGAGGATGGTCCCAATGGACCGCTCGTGCCGGAGTTGAAGGCGCTCTTTCCCGACGCGCCTTACATCGCGCGGCCCGGCAATATCAACGCGTGGGACAACGAGGATTTCGTGAAGGCGGTGAAGGCGACGGGCAAGAAGCAGTTGCTCATCGCCGGCATCGTCACGGAAGTCTGCGTGGCCTTTCCGGCACTGTCCGCGCGCGAGGAAGGCTACGAGGTTTTCATCGTCACCGACGCCTCCGGCACCTTCAACAAGACCACCCGCGACGCCGCGTGGTCGCGCATGGAACAGGCGGGCTGCCAATTAATGAGCTGGTTCGGCGTCGCCTGCGAGCTGCACCGCGACTGGCGCAACGACATCGAAGGGCTGGGCACGCTCTTCTCGAATCACCTGCCGTCTTACCGCTGTCTCATCACCAGTTACATGGCCGGCCAGGCTGGCGCGAAGAAGTAATCGGAGTTCTTCAGGAAACAATCGGACCATGAGAGCCAAACTCGCATCCATCGCTGCGACGTTCGCGCTGGGCGCAATGCTGACCGTTTCCGCCTTCGCGTAGGAGAAAAGCGCGCCGGCTTTCACCCCGGCGCAACTCACCCAGCGTGACCCGAGTACATCCATGCCCGCCGTGAGACGTTGAATAATATAATCCGCCTGTCGGATCCGCGGGAGCAAAACCGAAAACGGGAGCTGATGGTACGTCTCTTTGACGCTCTTGGGAACCCAGGGGAAGCCGATTCCCAGCCACATTCGCGCCGTCGTCGCTTCGATTTTTCTATCTCTGGTTTCCGCGCAATGGGACGTCGACATCTGTCAGCAGCCGGCGCTTGACTTGCAACGCGCGCTTCGCTCCACTCCTGCGCCGTGACGGCTATTTCTATTCATCGCGGTGGCATCCTGCTAGTCTCGACGCTCTTGTTTGCCGGCTGTGCCCAATACGCCACCGTCGCAGAGCGGAAGCCGCTGTTTCACCCGGTTAGGGCCACGGTCGGGACGCTGGTCTCGGTCGAGCAGAGCATCACCGAGGCGCTGCGTCAGGAGAAACGGGAGCCACTGGTGGCGTTGGGCGAACTTTTGACCGCTGCGCAGCTGGCGGCGCAACAGCTCGCGCGCAATCCGGCCGACACCTCCGCGCGCGACGCCTACAACTTTGCTGTCGCGCGTGTCCTCGGCACGGTCAAACAGGCGAAGCTCGACCCGTGGACACAGCCACTGCGCGTGCCGGCTGCGGGCGGCGAGTTCCTCCTTACGCACAAACCGGATCCGCGTCCGGGCTGGAATCCGACGTTTTACGATTTCACGCCGGCGGATCAATTCGACATCGGCGGCACCTACGTCCAAGAGCACTCGCGCAAGGAAGGTGTCGGGGCGCCGATCGTCGCGATCGGGCGTGGGTTGAATAAGAACGCCGCAAGGGATTTCACCATCCCGAAGATTTTCTACGGGGTTACAGCGCTCATCCAGTTTGAGGGCCGTCGTGCCGTAATCGCATTTAAGGACCCGATGGCCACTGAGCGCGTGACGCTTGCCGGCCGCAGCTTCCCGATGGCGGCTGACTATACCGTGCCACTCGCCGTCATGCTGGCGAGTACCAATCCGAAGAAGCTCGAACTCTCGCGCCTGTTGCGGCCCGCGAAATATGCCGAGACCGCCCGGATCGCGCGACTCCAGCCTTACGACCCAAACAAAACGGTCGTGCTCGTCGTCCACGGGCTGATGGATACTCCCGCGACGTGGACGCCGATGATCAACGCGCTGCGCGCCGATGACCAGATCCGCCAAAACTACCAGTTTTGGTTTTACAGCTATCCGAGTGGTTACCCGTATCCGTATTCCGCCGCGATCCTGCGGCGCGAGCTCGACGCGATACAAGAACGCTACCCACTGGACAAAAAGATGGTTGTCATCGGCCACAGCATGGGCGGATGCATCAGCAGGCTGCTCATCACCGACACCGGCGACAAGCTCTGGACGGACCTTTTTAAGAAACCGCCAGAGCAGGTAACGATGGCGCCTGAGGCAAAACAACTTTTTACCGACACAGTCATTTTCCGGCACCGCCCTGAAATCGGGCGCGTAATCTTCATCTCGGCCCCCTTGCGCGGCAGCGACCTGGCGAGCAATTGGCTGGGTCGCATCGGCTCAAGCCTCGTGAAATCACCGGTAACGTTACTCAAGGCAGGGACGGACGTTCTGAAGATTGCGACATTTCAGACGGGTGACCTCAAACTGAAGCGCATTCCCAACAGTGTCGACACGCTTGCGCCGAACAATCGCTTCGTGAAAGCGATCAACACCATTCCGGTTACGCCGGGCATTCCGTATCACGTCATTAGCGGCGATCGCGGCAAGGGCGGCAACAAGGACCATACCAAGCCCGTGATGTCCGATGGAATCGTGCCGTATTGGAGCAGCCACATGGACGGCGCCGAGAGCGAACTCGTCGTCCCGTCGCACCATAACGCGCACCAGAATCCGGAAGCGATCGCGGAGGTGAAGCGCATCCTGAGGGAGGACTCAAAATGAACAGGGAGACCGCCGCACTGCCGTTGCTCTGCTTCTCGCCTTGCGTCAACCTCGCTGTTGGGTCGCACCGGCAATGTTGAAATGATCCGGCGGGTTTTAAGTTTCATCGGTGTGGCAATCGCCTGGCTCGTCGCGCTTGGCTGCGCCGCATGGGCATTCGGCGCGCTGCACTATGATTTTCCGTTCGCGCGAGGTGTTATCGCGTGGGCGTTCGTTGCCGTGCTTGCGGCGAGTGCCATTTTCATACGCGGCGCATGGCGCAAACTCGGGGTAGTTTTCCTCGGGTTTGCACTTGTGCTTGCGTGGTGGCTCACGCTTAAGCCGAGCAACGACCGGCACTGGCAGCCCGACGTGGCGGAAACGGCCTGGGCAGAGATCGAAGGCGACGTTGTTACCATCCACAACGTTCGTAATTGCGACTACCGCACGGAGACCGACTACACGGCGCGCTGGGAGACGCGCACGGTGCGTCTCTCGCAACTCACCGGCATCGACATGGCAATCAATTACTGGGGCTCGCCGTGGATGGCGCATCCCATCGTGAGTTTCCAATTTGAAGATGCTCCGCCGCTCTGCTTTTCCATCGAGACGCGCAAGGAAGTCGGCGAATCCTACTCAGCCATCGGCGGGCTCTACCGGCAGTTTGAACTGATCTACATAGTCGCCGACGAGCGCGACGTGATCCGCGTGCGCACGAACTACCGCCACGGCGAAGACATCTATCTTTACCGCACCACGATCCAGGTCGCGCAGACCCGTGAGCGCTTCCTGGAATACGTGCATTCACTCAATGCCATGCACGCGCGTCCCCGCTGGTACAACGCCATCACCACCAACTGCACGACAAGCATTCGCGCCCAGCATCCCGCGGGCGAGCGTCTTCCGTGGGATTGGCGTATTCTGTTGAACGGAAAAGGCGACGAACTGATGTATGAGCGTCACGTCATCGCCGCTGGCGGACTCTCCTTTGTTGAACTGAAAAAGCAGGCACTCATTGACATGGTCGCACGTGCAGCGGACGCTGCGCAGGATTTCTCGCGCCGCATCCGCGAAGGACGCGCGGGATTCACAGCTGACGCCGATCCAGGGAAGTAGGACCAAGGTCCGATAGTCATCCGCCCGCAATCAACCATGTTTTTTTTGCGCATAGGATGCGAGTGACCCTCCCGCCTCAAAAAATGTCCAGAACCAACCCTAACATTCTTGTCATTTGGGGCGACGACATTAGCCTCTCGAACATCAGCTACAGTACGCGCGGGCTGATGGGCTACCGGACGCCGAACATCGAGCGCATCGCGAAGGAAGGCTGGCAGAAGACCAACGTGACGATAGCCACCGGGCTCAAGAGTCTCGGCTACGCTACGGAACAGGTCGGCAAGAATCATCGGGGCGACCGCGAGGAAGACGCTGAGACCCGAAGAGCAAAAGGGACCCCCTTCACGATGTGGATACGAAGAGCCGGATTTCCAGCGCCATGATCTGGCTGAATTTCCCTGTGGCTCTGTGATGAAACGCGTTCAAGCGCTGTTGGTTATCCTGGCGTTCGGCCTAGCCGCGTGCGCGCCATTGGTTTCGGTAAAGACACAGCGCCCGGCCTTCGTTCCCGTTGCTGCCGCGGCTGCTGCAGACAAAGCCCCGCGCGACGACCCTCTGGCCGTCCTCGGCCGCCAACTTACCGCCGCGCGCGCGGCTGCTGCGACGCTGCAAAAGAATCCCGCCGACGGAAACGCGCGCCGGACGTACAACTACTCCGTTGCCCGCGCCCTTGAGACCATTCAAAGCAATCAACTCAACCCTTGGGATGCTCCACTCAAGGTTCCCGGTCCGGATGGCGAGTATATCCTCGCGGCAAAAATACGTCCCGGTTCGGAATACAATCCCGGCAACTACACCATCGTTCCCACGGACACAGTTCGTATTGGCGGCAAATATTTCACCGAACGCGATACCGAGGCGGGGGTCGGTGCGCCGATCGTCGCTGTGGGTCGTGGCCAGGCAGCCAAATACCGCGAAACCTTTGCGATGCCCCGCGTCTATATCTCCCGGACCGCGGTGATTCGCTTTCACCGGTATCACGCACAATTCGAATTTATCGATCCCTTTTCCACGGACACCTTCGAGATGAACGGACGCCGGCAACCACTTGCCGCTGACTTCAGCACGTTCATGGCCATGGCGATGGCGCGCGAACGGCCCGACAGGCTCGGCTTGATCCGCATGTTGCGTCCGGCCCGTTTCTCTGATACTGCCCGGCTTACGCGGTTGCAGCCATACGATCCGGCCCGAATCCCCGTGCTTTTCGTCCATGGGTTGCAGGACACCCCCGCGAGTTGGGCGCCAATGGTCAACTCTCTCCTTGCCGATCCGCAAATCCGGAAGCGCTATCAATTCTGGGTTTACAGCTATCCCAGTGGCTACCCGTATCCGTATTCCGCTTCACTGCTGCGCAAGGAGCTGGACGCCGTGGCAAAGGCCTTTCCGAACCACAAGAAAATCGTCCTCGTCGGCCACAGCATGGGCGGAATTATCAGCCGGCTCATGGTTACCGACGCAGGGGACAGACTCTGGCGCATCTATTTTGGAGAATCCCCCACAGAAACCAAATACGTCGGACCGACGCGGAAAATTGCCGAGGACGCGCTTATTTTTAATCACCGTCCGGATGTGAGCCGGGTCGTTTTCATTTGCGCGCCTCACCGGGGCAGCCTCCTCGCGTCGAACTGGATCGGACGCCTCGGCTCCCGGCTGATCAAACCGCCGCAACTCTTCACCGATATCCGCAACGCCGCCTTTTCGCTCATAACGGCCGATCCCGGTGCACTAAAGGTCAACGGGTTGCCGAACAGCATCGACACGCTGGCGCCGAACAATCGGTTCGTTCGCGAGATTAACAAAATCCCGATCACGCCCGGCATTCCGTATCACACGATCCTTGGTGATCGCGGGCGCGGCGACAGCCCAAACAGTAGCGACGGCGTCGTGCCGTACTGGAGCGCGCATCTCGACGACGCGGAGAGCGAAGACATTGTCCCCGCCTGGCACACCGCTCTTTCAAACCCGAAGACCATTGAGGACGTCCGCCGAATCCTGAAACAACACGCCATTTCCACCAACAACTGATGCATCCGAACCTTCTCCTAAAAATATCCGTCGTTGCCGTCGCGCTCGCCGTTCTGCCAGCAAAAACCCTCGCCCAGCCTGTGTTCGAACAGCCGCCAGTGCTCGACGCGGCGACTATTCTTAGGCCCGAATTCCTCAAAGGTCCGCATTTCTCCGTGCGACCCGGAGTGCTAACGTACGCCGGACATAACCAGTACACCATTGACTCCGATTTCGGCGTGTTCGAGGCCCAGGGCAATGCTCAGCTCGTTCAACGGGTAGGTGAGATCGAGGCCATCGCAAGACTCAACGAAATCTCGCGCTCAGATGAATACGTCAAAGCGCTCGAGCAAGCGGCAAAGGGCCCCGTGCAGCTCGCCCGGAACCTCGCCACGGATCCCGTAAAAACCGTCAGCGGCATCCCCAAGGGACTTTGGAAATTTGTCAATCGCGCTGGTGAAGCGGCGAAACAACTCGGCGATGACAGCCCGCCAAATCCCTACGACGGGGGTGCGGGCAAGGATCTCATCGGCTTTTCCAAGGCCAAACGCGACATCGCTTTCCAGCTTGGCGTCGATCCGTATTCCTCCAACGAAGAGCTGCAGAAACAGCTCAATAGCATTGCTTGGGCCGCATTTGGCGGGAATATGACTTTTCGCGGCGCACTCATCCCGGTCGGCGGCACGGCGGCAAACATCGCTACAGGTGTCAATCTTGCCCAAAGCACTACGGCGGCCTTAAGGGACAACAGCCCGGCTGATCTGCGAAGCGCCGGCATCAAAGAACTCGACGCCATGGGCGTCCCGGGCGAAAGCGCGACGGCATTCGTCAATAATCCAGCCTGGTCGCCCACGGAGCAGACGCTGTTCCTCCAGGCTCTGGGAAGCATGGACGGCGTCCGCGGGCGCGCCCAGTTCGTCCGCCTGGCCAACAGCGCGACCGACGAAGTGGATACGCTTTTTTTCCGGCGCACAGCGGAGTTGCTGGCCAAAATCCATCGTGAAACTCCCCTCGAAGCCCTCAGCTCGGCATATGGGTTTCCTGTCGCCTTGACACAGGATCGCACGCTGGTTGTGGCGCTGGAATGGGACTACGCAAGCTTCACAGAGAACGCGTCGAAATTCATCGACTCCCTCAAGACGGGTAATTTTGGCGCGGATGAAATCAAAACTCGGCGCGTCGTAATTACCGGCGTCGCCTCCCCAGCCGCCAAAGAAGGCCTCAAAGCAGCCGGTTTTGAACTCACGGAAAAGGCGCTTCCGGGTCCCCTAAAGTAACGAAAACACGGAGAGTGGAGCGATGCTTGCCGGTGGCGGATCCACCGGAATCTAATGGAAGAAGGTCTCGCTTCTCCTCACTCGGGGGGCGCGCTTTTCTGCATTTGGATCAACAGTCAACGAGTAAAGATCGAAATTCCAAAAAAGCTGCTTGCAAAGTTGGTGAAACCGCCGATTTGTCCACTCCCGCAAAAGCAAAACGCAGGAGAGCCGCGGGGAATTTCGAGGGTTTTACTCCTGAAAAACAGGCTCGCCAGCACTGCAACCACACCATGCAACACACTCGCAGCAAACGTTACAAGGCATCCGCTGAGGCCGTCAATAAAGACAAGGCCTATTCCCTCGAAGAAGCGGTCCAGACTCTTAAGAAATTTGTTCCGACGAAATTTGACCAGACGGTCACACTTTCGTTTCGCCTCGGGGTCGATCCCCGGCAATCCGATCAAATGGTCCGCGGCACCTGTCCGCTGCCTCACGGATCGGGCAAACAGGTTCGCGTGCTTGTTTTCGCGGAAGGTCAGGCAGCGGAAGCTGCGAGATCAGCAGGCGCCGAGTTCGTTGGATTCAGAGATTTGATCGAGAAAATCACCGGCGGTTTCCAGGACTTCGATGTCGCCATTGCCACCCCAGCGGCCATGAGCGAAGTCCGCAAGCTCGGCAAAGTGCTCGGGCCTCGCGGTTTGATGCCGAACCCGAAAACCGGTACCGTCACGGATGATACGGCGAAAGCTGTTCGCGAAGTGAAGGCCGGCCGTGTGGAATTCAAGTTGGACAAGAACGGCAATGTCGCCGTGCCCGTCGGCAAGTTCTCCTTCGCCGAAACGCAACTGGTCGAAAACGGCAAAGCGGTCATCGACGCAGTCATCAAGGCCCGTCCGTCCGCCGCGAAAGGCCGTTTCGTGGACAACATTGCTCTCGCCGCAACCATGACGCCCGGCATCAAGGTGGACGCCGCCGCATTTCTCAAGGTTTAAGGTCCTCAACTACCAACGCTCTATTTTCCAATGAGACCCGAAAAAACGACCATCGTCGCAGATATTTCCCAGAAGTTGAACGAGTCGCCGTTCCTTCTCGTGACCGATTACGCCGGGCTGCGCGTCCATCAGTTTGGTGAACTCCGCAACCGCCTCGCCGGCGCTGGCGCGGAATATCACGTCGTCAAAAACACTTTTCTTCGCAAGGCCGCGGATTCGCTGGGTTATCCTGACCTCAGCAGCCAGCTGACTGGCCAGACGGCAATCGTGACCGGTGAAAAAGACATCACGGCCGCCGCGAAAATCCTGAAAGCATTTACGGCAGAATTCCAGAAACCGATCGTCCGCGCTGGTGTCCTGGATAATGCGGTTTTGAGTGCCGACCAAGTCAAAGACCTGGCCGATCTGCCTGCGAAAGAGGTGCTCCAGGCCCAGTTGCTTGGGTTGCTCAAGTCTCCTGCGACGAAGCTGGTTTCACTCCTCAACGAACCCGCTGCGAGCCTCGCCCGTTTGCTCAAGGCCAAGGCCGAAAAAGAAGGCGCTCCTGCCGAAGCAGCTGCGTAACCTGTTTAACCACAATTACTTTATAAAATTTGCAGAGCGTTCAAAGCCGCGCCCTGCACGATAAGAACAGAAAACAAACCATGGCGACGGCCAGAGGCCGCCGCTACAAAAAAGGTTCCTCGGCGGGCTGGCGGCTGTCAGCTTTAATCGTCCTAAGGCTTTGGGACACGCCGATACCCAAAACAAACATATGGCAGATACCAGTGCATTAGTTGAACAGTTGAGCGGCTTGACCGTTCTCGAGGTCGCGGATCTCGTTAAACAACTCGAAGAAAAGTGGGGCGTCAGCGCCGCGGCTCCGGTCGCCGTCGCAGCGGCTCCCGCTGCAGGTGGTGGTGCAGCAGCCGCTCCTGTCGAGGAGAAAACCACCTTTGACGTCATCCTCACCGACTTCGGTGCCAACAAGATTGGCGTGATCAAGGAAGTTCGCGCAGCCGTGGCCGGCCTCGGTCTCGCTGAAGCGAAGGCCCTTGTCGAAGGCGCTCCCAAGCCCGTGAAGGAAGGCGTGACCAAGGAAGAAGCTGAAGAGATCAAAAAGAAACTCGAAGCAGCTGGCGCCAAGGTCGAAGTCAAGTAATCGAACCTTTTCGTTATTGTCGCGGCGACCAGCAATGGCCGCCGCGACGCGCGAAAACGAAAGATCTTACTCATACTCCTACTCGTAATTATTTCGCCTCTTGCTCATCGTCTGCTCCTCAACTTTTGATTTGAGGAAAGACTTGATTAAAGCGAGAGAAGCGAAAGATTAAGATCACCAGTAGGAGTAAGATTAAGATTCTGAAACATCAGACTCCGGAGACGCGAAATACCCGCGCAACAATTTACAGAGAACCCAACGAAAGCCTCACGGCTCACCCTAATTTGACAGGGGTTAGCTTTGAGGCTATTGCTGTCTCCCGCTTTTTCCGGAACCGAATTTCCAATTGTCAAGCCTCAATCTCTCTCCCGGTCTGCGAGTGATTGATTTTCCAACAAGACCGACCGCCTAATCATGTCTGAGCGCATCTATTTCGGCAAACTCAAAGAAGCGATCGAACCACCCAATCTCATCGAGGTTCAGGTCAATTCCTACATCGAATTTCTGCAACGGGACGTCCCCCCCAGCAAACGCAAAAACACAGGCCTGCAGGCCGTTTTCAAGGAAGTTTTCCCGATCCAAAGCTACGATGATAAGATCGTTCTCGATTTCGCAAGCTACGACATTGGCGAGCCGAAACTGACTGCGATGGAGTCCCAGCGTGAAGGCCAGACTTTCAGCGCGCCCCTTCATGTCACTTTCCAGCTCCGGGAAGAAAAAGCGACTAAAGAAGAAAAGGTCTACATGGGCGAAATCCCGCTCATGACCCCGCAAGGAACGTTTGTCATTAACGGCGCCGAGCGCGTTGTCGTTTCGCAGCTTCACCGTTCGCCCGGTATCGCATTCGAATCGTCGATCCATCTCAACGGCAAGGTCCTTTACAGCTTCCGCATCATCCCGGATCGCGGTTCCTGGCTGGAAGTGCAGTTCGATACGAGCGATCTGCTTTACATCTACCTCGACCGCCGTAAACGCCGTCGTAAATTCCTCGCAACAACCTTCTTGCGCGCTTTGGGTCACGGCTCGGATGAAGAAATCATCAAGCTGTTTTATGACGTCGAAAAGCTCGCTCTCAGCGATCAGCTCGAAGACGAGGAGCTCAATACCAAAGTCCTTACCGCGGACGTTCGCGACGGCGAACTGACGGTTGCCCGAGCTTTCGAGCCGCTCACTGTCGCCACAGTGCGCCAGATCATGAGCCTCGGCCTTAATGAAGTCGAAGTCGTCGACATCAGAAAGGACGATACGATCATCAAGGCGCTCAAAAAAGACCCCGCGCACGACGAGGAGGAGGCGCTCAAGGACATTTACCGTCGCCTTCGCCCTGGGGATCCACCCACGGCAGCCAACGCCCGTGGCCTGCTCAAGCGTCTTTTCTTCGACCCGAAGAAGTACGACCTCGGACGCGTCGGCCGCTATAAGATCAACCAGAAGCTAGGCATCGACGTCGATCTCGGCGAACGCACCATGACCAGGGAGGACTTCATCGCCGCGATGAAATACCTTATCCTGCTCAAAAACGGTGAAGGCGTCCTCGACGACATCGACCACCTTGGCAGCCGCCGAGTGCGGACCGTCGGCGAATTGCTCGCGAATCAATGCCGCGTTGGCCTCGCTCGCACGGAACGTCTGGTCAAAGAGCGCATGACGCTTTTCGACGTGAACATCGAAGGCATGACGCCGCAGAAGTTGATCAATCCGAAGGCTTTGAGCGCTGTCATCCGCGACTTTTTCGGGCGCAGCCAGCTCTCGCAGTTCATGGACCAGACCAATCCGCTCGCCGAGCTGACCCACAAGCGCCGTCTTTCGGCTCTTGGACCAGGCGGCCTCAGCCGCGACCGCGCTGGATTTGAAGTCCGCGACGTTCACCCGTCGCACTATGGACGTATTTGTCCGATCGAAACGCCGGAAGGTCCGAACATCGGGCTTATCAGCTCGATGTCCACGTTTGCCCGCATCAACGACTTCGGTTTCATCGAAACGCCGTACCGCAAAGTCGTGGACGGCGCCGTCACGAACCAGATCGACTACCTGACGGGTGACCGTGAAGAAAACTACCTCGTTGCGCAGGCCAACTCGCCGGTGGACGAAAACGGAAGGTTCACTGCGCCAACGGTTTCCGTTCGATATCGCGGCGACTTCCTCGAAGTCGAACCCAGCAAGGTTCACTATATGGACGTCTCGCCGAAGCAGCTCGTTTCCGTCGCTGCCGGTTTGATTCCGTTCCTTGAACACGACGATGCAAACCGCGCGTTGATGGGCTCAAACATGCAGCGCCAGGGTGTGCCGCTTCTCGTTTCCGAATCGCCGCTCGTCGGCACCGGTCTCGAAGGCAAGGTTGCCCGCGACTCGCGTGCCGTGGTCGTCTCCGAAAGCGACGGTATCGCTGCGTCGGTTACGGCCGAGCAGATCCTCATTACCCCGGACGGCAAGATCCCGGATACCAAGCGCAAGCTGAAAACCGATGCCGCCAACGGCATTTACCTCTACGAGCTTCGCAAATTCATGCGCTCCAACGCCGGCACCTGCGTCAATCAGAAGCCAATCATCAAGAAGGGTGAATCGGTGAAAAAGGGCCAGGTCATCGCCGACGGTCCGAACACGGAAAAAGGCGAACTCGCCCTTGGCCGCAACGTACTCGTCGCGTTCATGCCGTGGAACGGCTACAACTTCGAGGATGCCATCATGATCTCCGAAAAAGTCGTGAAGGAGGACATCTACACGTCCATCCACATCGACGAATTTGAAATCGGCGCCCGCGACACCAAGCTCGGCCCTGAAGAAATCACGCGCGACATCCCGAACGTCTCCGAAGAAGCCTTGCGCAACCTCGGCACGGACGGCGTCATCCGAGTCGGCGCGGAAGTGAAGCCTGGCGACATTCTCGTCGGTAAAATCACTCCGAAATCCGAAACGGAACTTGCTCCGGAAGAACGACTTCTGCGGGCGATCTTTGGTGAAAAGGCCGCCGACGTTAAAGACACTTCGCTGACGGTTCCCTCGGGAACCTACGGCATCGTCATGGACGTCAAAGTTTCGTCTCGCAAGGAAATCACCCGCACGAAAGTGACTCCGGCCGAAGCCAAGCGTCAGGCGAAGACGATCGACGAAGATTACAAGAAAAAGAAAGACGAACTCACTGAAGAACTCACCGAGTCGCTTTCCAATATTCTTCTCGGCGAAAAAGTCCCGCTTGACGTCGTCAACGCGGAGACCGGCGAAATCATCATCCCGGCTAATCGCAAGATCACCAAAACGCTCCTGCGCAAGCTGGCCAGTGTTTACGACCACGTCGATATCGATCCGAGTCCGATTCGGAACAAAATTCGCGAGATCATCAGTTCCTTCGAACATAAGTTCCAGGAACTGGAGCTTGAAAAGGAACGTTCCATGGACCGCGTCGAAAGCGGCGACGACATTGATCCTGGCATCATTAAGCAGGTCAAAGTCTTCATCGCCAGCAAACGCAAACTGAGCGTCGGCGACAAAATGGCTGGTCGCCATGGCAACAAAGGCGTCGTCGCCCGGATCGTTCCGGAAGAAGATATGCCCTTCCTCGCGGATGGCACCCCCGTTGAAATCGTCCTCAACCCGCTGGGCGTGCCGTCGCGTATGAACGTCGGCCAGGTTCTCGAGACCCACCTTGGCGTCGCTGCAAAAGCTCTCGGATTCAAAGTCGCGACCCCGGTTTTCGACGGTATCGAAGAAAACGACATCCGCGATTACCTGAAGAAGGCGCAGCAAGTGGAAGGCTTTACGTGGACCAACGAAACCGGCAAATCCGATCTGTACGACGGACGCACCGGGGAACTCTTCGACCACCGCGTCGTGGTCGGCTACATTTACATGCTCAAACTCGGCCACTTGGTCGCGGATAAAATCCACGCCCGTGCTGTCGGTCCGTACTCGCTCGTCACCCAGCAACCGCTCGGCGGCAAAGCTCAATACGGCGGCCAGCGCTTCGGCGAAATGGAGGTCTGGGCGCTGCAAGCCTACGGAGCGGCCTACACGTTGCAGGAATTGCTCACGGTCAAGTCCGACGATGTCCAAGGACGCACCCGCATCTACGAGAGCATTGTCAAAGGCGACAACTCGCTCGAAGCCGGCACGCCCGAATCGTTCAACGTGCTCGTCAAGGAAATGCAGAGCCTCTGCCTCGACTTCAAGGTCGGCGGCAAGGCGCCGGGCCAGACGGAACTTTCATCCGCAGTGCCATTTGCAGCCAATTATTAAAAATTCATCGCAGTCACCACATCATCTCATCCCAATATGATTGAGCCTAATCTTCGTGAAATTTTCGGTGAAGAACGGTCGGTTGGTTTCGACCAGGTCGGTATCAGCGTCGCCTCACCCGACGCCATCCGCTCCTGGAGCCGCGGGGAAGTTAAAAACCCTGAAACCATCAACTACCGCACGTTCAAACCGGAAAAAGGCGGTCTCTTTTGTGAACGCATTTTCGGTCCCACCCGGGACTGGGAATGTTCCTGCGGTAAGTACAAACGCATCAAACACAAGGGCGTCATCTGCGACCGTTGTGGCGTTGAAGTGACCCTGAGTCGCGTCCGCCGCGAGCGGATGGGTCACATCGAACTGGCCGTCCCGGTCTCCCACATCTGGTTCTATAAATGCATGCCTTCGCGTATCGGTCTCATGCTCGACATGAGCAGCCGTCAGCTCGAGCGCGTCATTTACTACGAGGACTACATCGTTATCGATCCCGGCCAGACGCCGCTCACACGCTGCCAGCTCCTCACCGAGCCGGAGTACCGTGAAGCCGTCGAACAATACGGCGACGGCAATTTCCTTGCCGGTATGGGTGCGGAAGCCATCAAAACGTTGCTGGCCTCAACGGACCTTGCGCAGTTGAACAAGGACCTTGAGGAAGCCATGGGCAACACCAAGTCCAAGCAGATCCGAAAGAAACTTGCCAAGCGCATCAAGCTCGTCCAGGGCTTCACGACATCGCATTCGCGTCCCGAGTGGATGATTTTGGCCGTCCTACCGGTTATTCCGCCAGATCTTCGTCCCTTGGTTCCGCTCGAAGGCGGCCGTTTTGCCACCTCCGACTTGAACGACCTCTACCGTCGCGTCATCAACCGCAACAACCGCCTCAAGAACCTGCTCCAGCTCAAGACGCCGGATGTCATCATCCGTAACGAAAAGCGCATGTTGCAGGAAGCTGTCGACGCGTTGTTCGACAACGGCCGCCACGGTCGTGCCGTTACCGGCGCCGGAAACCGTCCGCTCAAATCCCTCAGCGACATGCTCAAGGGCAAGGGCGGCCGTTTCCGTCAGAACCTGCTCGGCAAACGCGTCGACTACTCGGGCCGTTCCGTCATCGTTATCGGACCGGAATTGAAGCTCCACCAGTGCGGGTTGCCCAAGAAAATGGCACTCGTTTTGTTCGAGCCGTTCATCATTCGCCGACTCAAAGAGCTGGGATACGTCCACACCGTCCGCAGCGCGAAGAAAATGATCGAGCGTCAGACGCCGGAAGTCTGGGATATTTTGGACGAGGTCACCAAAGGCCATCCGATTCTCCTGAACCGCGCTCCGACGCTACACCGTCTCTCGATCCAGGCCTTCGAGCCGCTGCTGATCGAAGGCGAAGCCATCCGCGTCCACCCGCTCGTCTGCACCGCTTACAACGCGGACTTCGACGGTGACCAGATGGCCGTCCACGTTCCGCTCTCGGTTGAAGCTCAGATGGAAGCCCGCATGCTTATGCTGGCTACCAACAACATCTTCTCACCCTCCAGCGGCAAACCGGTCACCACGCCGTCGCAGGATATCGTCCTCGGCTGCTATTACCTCACGCAGGAACCGCGTAAGCTGAATGGTGGCGAAGCCGCTCCGGCGCGCGTTCCGCTCTTCGCGGATGCCAGCGAAATCGAGTTCGCCATGCAGGAAGGCGCCCTGAAAGTGCACGACAGGATCCGTTTCAAGAATCCGGATCTCGGCCGCAAGACCTATTTCGGAGACGCGAACGCACATATTCTCGAAACGACAGCAGGTCGCGTTTTGTTCAACCAGATCTGGCCTGCGGCGCTCGGTTTCTTCAACAAGACCTGCGCCAAGAAACAGCTCTCCGACGTCATTTTCCGGACCTACCAGGTTGCGGGACACCAGGCTACGGTCCAAACGCTCGATCTCCTCAAGGAACTCGGGTTCAAATGGGCGACCAAAGCGGGCGTCTCCATCGGTATCGTCGACATGATTATTCCAAAGGAAAAACACATCGCGATCGACAATGCCACCAAGCAGCTTTCGGTCGTCGAGAAACAATTCCGTTCGGGCATCATCACCAGCGGCGAGCGTTACAACAAGGTCGTCGATATCTGGACCCAGGCCGGCAACGCCATTTCGGACGTCATGTTCCGCACCTTGCAGCACAACGAAGGTCGCAAAGAGCTCAACCCCGTCTGGCAGATGGTCGACTCCGGCGCGCGCGGTAACCGCACCCAGGTCAACCAGCTCGGCGGTATGCGCGGCCTCATGGCCAAACCGTCCGGTGATATCATCGAGCGCCCGATCACTGCGAACTTCCGCGAAGGCCTATCGGTCATGGATTACTTCATCTCGACCCACGGCGCTCGCAAAGGTCTGTCCGATACGGCACTCAAGACCGCTGACTCCGGTTATCTAACCCGCAAACTCGTCGATGCGTCCCAGGACGTCATCATCAATGAAGAAGATTGCGGCACGGTCAACGGCATCATCGTCCACCCGATTTACGAAGGGGATGAAGAAGTTGTGGACCTTAAGACCCGCATCATCGGCCGCGTTTCTTGCGAAGCCATCAAAGATCCCGTAACCGGCACGATCGTCCTCAAAGCCAACGATTTGATCGACGAACTAACGGCCGATGCCGTGGACAAGATCGGTGTCGAACAGCTGAAGATTCGTTCCGTGCTCACCTGCGAAACGGGTCGCGGCGTTTGCGCCAAGTGCTATGGCCGAAATCTGGCCACGGGCCAGATGGTCAAGCTCGGCGAAGCCGTCGGCATTATCGCCGCGCAGTCCATCGGCGAACCGGGAACGCAGCTCACCATGCGCACGTTCCACATTGGTGGCGTCGCATCGCAGACCTTCAAGCAACCCATCATCAAGGCAAAGAACGCCGGCGAAATTCGTTTCATCGACTTGCGCACCGTTCAGGCGGTGGATGGTACTTGGATCGCCCTCAATAAGAACGGCGCCATCGCCATTTACGATCATGAAGGTCGCGAACTTGAACGCTACAATATCGTCATTGGTTCCGTCATTTCAGTCGGCGACGGCAGCAAGGTCAACGCCGGTGATACATTCGTTCAGTGGGACCCATACAACGTCCCGATTCTGACCGAAAAATCCGGCAAGGTCGAATACCGTGACATGATTCTCGGCGTCACCGTCAGGACGGACGTCGATGAGCAAACGGGCGGCAAGAGTACGATCGTCATTGAGCATAAAGAGGATTTGCACCCGCAGATCGTCATCCTGGATGACAATGGGGAAGTCCTCGCCAGCTATTCCATCCCGGCAGGTGCGCACGTCACCGTCGCGGAAGGCAAACGGGTCCAGGGCGGCCAGTTGCTCGCAAAGAATCCACGTAAGATGGCCAAAACGAAGGACATCACCGGTGGTCTGCCACGTGTGGCCGAGCTCTTTGAAGCCCGCCGCCCGAAAGATGCGGCCGAGATCGCCAAGATCGATGGCGTCGTCGAGATCGCCGGAACGGTTCGCGGCAAACGCAAGATCATCGTTCGCGACAACGATACTCTGGCTGAAGAGGAACACCTCGTCCCGCTCACGAAGCACATCATCGTCTCCAAGGGGGATTTCGTGAAGAAAGGCTCACAGCTCACCGACGGCCCCGTGCCTCCACATGATATCCTTGAAGTTTGTGGACCGCAGGCGTTACAGGAACACCTCGTCAACGAAGTGCAGGAAGTCTACCGTCTGCAAGGCGTCGAGATTAACGATAAGCACATCGAAATCATCGTCCGCCAGATGCTGCGCAAGGTGAAAATCACGGATCCAGGTGACACCACGCTCCTCTGGGGCGACCAAGTCGATCGTCTGGAATTCGAAGCTGAAAACAATGCGGTGCTCGAAAAAGGCGGCAAACCCGCCGAAGCCAGCCCCGTGCTGCTCGGTATCACAAAAGCTTCGCTGGAAACGGACAGCTTCATCAGCGCCGCTTCGTTCCAGGACACGACACGCGTTCTCACCGAAGCCGCGACTCTCGGAAAGATCGACGTCCTCCGCGGCTTCAAGGAAAACGTCATCATGGGTCACCTGATCCCGGCGGGCACGGGTTTCCCGGGTTACCGCAACGTGAAAGTGACCGACATGGCCGACACGTTCAGCACCGCGGCGACCGAAGAACCCGAACCGGCTCTCGGCTAAGGTTAACAACCACCTCAACCCGAAACGGGATGCCAGCGAAAGCCGGCATCCCGTTTTGTCGTACAGGCCATATCGTAATCTTACCCCTCATCTAAATCTTCTCCCTCTTTCTCAATCTTCCGGTTCAAAAGATGAGGAGAACGAGGATTGAGGTGGAATGATTAAGTTTACGAAGTTATCTAGATTTTGCGCTACCCAGAGGTGCCAAGCATCCAACGTAGCCACGCCCAGGCTTCTCTTGCACGATAAGAAACAGGATCGCGCAGGCGAATGGAGGCGATCATGGGAAAGCTCAAGATCCAGAGCCGCAGTCAGACCCAGACGGCGGTCGACTTGGCGTAAGAGCATCACGCCGCCGTCGCTGGAGAGGTCGCCGCCTTCAAAGGAGGCCTCGACTTTGCGCCGATTGAGGCTTGAAAAATCGAAAAGTTCCGGGTTACAATCTGCTTCAGCGAAGTTCATTTGGTTGTTGCTTGAACACCTTCAACCATAACGACTTAGGTCGTGACCTTCGCTATCTTCTTGCGCTTATGGTGAAGTTTCCGGGCTAGCGTCATGTCATTAAAATGCGTTTACAAAAACCAATTGATACCTTTACACTTGCAGAGGTGGATAGACCTGTCTTTCTGAAAATTCGGCTCAATGACACCGAGCGCCAACAACTCGAGAAACGAACTCGAGCGACCACGACGTTTGGGCGCGATAGTCTGCACGGCTTGTGTCATTCTGCCACGGGCGGGGAACTCAAACAACAGGGCTGCCATTGCGGCTTGGGGTCAGCCAGGTCATCGTTTCAAAATGGACGAGCCGTTTTATTGAGGGACTCAGCGACGCACCGGGACGCGGACGCAAGCCAACCCTTTCTGCCGGGGAAAATTCGGAGATTTTCGAAACATGGTTGCAATTAACGGTACTGTCACCGTTCTGATCCCGACTTACAATCGGGCGGATTATTTGCGGGAAACGATTCTCTCAGTGCTCAGCCAGACCTGGTCGGCAGTGGACGTACTGGTGCTGGATGATGCCAGCACCGACGAGACTCCAGCTGTGGTGGGGAGTTTTGCCGAAAATCCACGAGTGCGCGGTATTCGCCATGAGAAAAATGTCGGGATGGCCGGGAATTGGAAGGCGGGTGTGGCTGCGGTACGGGGTGATTTCTTTATTCTGCTGAACGACGACGATTTGCTAGAGCCGGAATTTGTGGAAAGCTTAGTGCAGCCGCTTCTAGCCAATCCTGACCTAATCCTGGCCTTCTGCGATCATAATGTGATTGATGGAAAGGGGAGATTGCTCGCGGAGATGACGCGGGAACTCAGCGAGCGCCATCATCGCACGGAGCTGGCGACAGGAGTGCTGACGGATTTCGGAACGGCCGCAGTGCTGCACCGGAGCCTGCACATCAGTTGTACGCTCTTTCGCACGGCTATGACGCCGGCAGATTTTCTGGATGAGCAGGCCGGCGGTTTTGCCTGTGGCTGGTTGTTTTATCAATGCTACCGCACTGGGTACGGCGCGTGGTACGTGAATCGGAGATTGTCGAACTACCGAGTGCATCCCGGGAACATGCTGCAAAACCACCGCTGGGAGAACTATCTGGCGAATGGACAGATTTACTGGTTGCACCGCATGCTGGCAGATGACTTACCAGAGCCTTTGGCCAGTCGAGTGCGGACGCAGGTGGCTGACATTTTTTCCAGCTATGCCGCGGCTTGGCTAACAACTGGGGAGCGGGTCCGAGCTGCAGCCCTTTTTGCGGAATCTTTCGCCCTACGCAAGAACGCGAAGGCGCTAGGGGGACTTTTTCTCTGCCGGCTGGGGTCGACGGGCACGTCGCTGATGCCATTGCTTCGACGATTCAAACGTGAACACGTGCGAGCGGTCGGCCATGCATGATAGAAGCGACTTCTCAGGTAGTGACCCATGTCGATTTCGCGCACACTCGCGACTATTCCCACGCATGTGCAATTAGATGCGTTTCCCCTGGGGACCCCCCTTTGTAGTTGCAAACTTTTGGGCGGAGGATAAAAACAGCGATGATATCCGGCTTTTCACCCGTGCGCTCACGGGAACGCTTTCTGGTATTTGGCGCTCCTTCCATCGAAGAGGAGGAGATTGCCGAGGTCGTGGCTAGTCTTCGCAGCGGCTGGATTGGCACCGGCCCGAAGGTGGCTCGCCTGCAAGAGGAATTTGTGCGTTACAAGGGCGGAGAACGAATCGGCGTGGCGGTGAATTCCTGCACGGCGGCCTTGCATCTAAGCATGCTGGTGGCGGGTCTCCAACCGGGTGACGAGGTGATAACGACCGCGCTAACTTTTTGTTCCACAGTCAACGCGATCATTCACGCCGGAGCCACTCCGGTACTCGCGGATGTGGATCCCGCAACTATGAACATCGACCCTGTTGAGGTGGAGCGGAAGATCACCCCTAGAACAAGGGCGTTGATCCCGGTTCATTTTGCGGGCCGTGCCTGCGCCATGGATCAGTTGTGTGCGCTATCCAGTCAGTACGGGCTGAAGATGGTCGAGGATTGCGCTCATGCCATCGAGACGCAGTATCATGGACGCCCTGCAGGGACGTTTGGTGATTTCGGCTGTTTTAGCTTCTATGTCACCAAGAACATGACCACAGTGGAAGGCGGCATGATTCTGGCTGCGAACTCCGCTGATGCTGACCGGCTGAAAGTGCTGACCTTGCATGGCATGAGTCGCGACGCCTGGAAACGCTATAGCGACGAGGGTTACAAGCATTACCAAGTGGTCAATGCCGGCTTCAAATACAACATGACGGATCTAGCCGCCTCACTTGGGCTGCACCAATTGGCGCGGATTGAGCGTGGTCACCTGCGCCGTCGGCAAATCTGGCAAAAATATAAGGAGGCCTTTTGCGATTTGCCCCTGGGCTTACCTGCCGAGGATGAGCCAGAGAACCGACATGCTCTTCATTTATACACGGTCCTGATTGATGAAAAAGTCACCGATGTCTCCCGCGATGCCTTTCTGGACCGGATGACAGCGCATCACATCGGAATAGGCGTGCACTACCTGAGCATCCCGGAACACCCGTTTTATCAAGAACGGCTGCGGATCCGTCCGGAAGATTACCCGGAAGCCATGCGCATCGGCCGACAAACAGTCAGCCTGCCACTGGCCGCGAACCTCTCCGATGAGGATGTGGAAGATGTCATCCTGGCGGTCAGGCGTTCGTTGCAGGTGTGAAGCTTCCTAAGCGGGTTTAGAATGCCCTGAGACAGCGGTGAGTCGGCTGTCGCTGCGATTTCCCATTCCGCACCGATGACGGTGACGCGCCGGAGCGTGACATCGTGGATTCGGGAGACGCTTCGAACGCTGGTACCTCTTCAATTACGATTACTAGTTGGAGTAAGATTTAAGCTTTCGAGGGTATTTCATTCTCTCCAAACGCCTTCCCGGTTCAATACATCGGCCACACTCCGGGCGTGAGTAATTCCAGCAAATTGCCATCCGGATCCCGGAAATAAATGCTCGTGCCGCCACCCGGCCATTGAAACTCGCTCTCAATTCGGATGTTACGCTCCCGGAGCCGCTCGTGCCAGATCGGGAGACTGTCGGTCGCCACCCGGAACCCAATATGGCTTGCTCCTGTCGTTCCGTGCGGCGGAATATGACCGAAAGGGACTGACGTTCCGTCGGGATCACTGCCGCGCCGAAACAGAAGCAGGACCTGATTGCCGCCAACATCAAATGCGCAAAAGCGTTCGTCGGACCGCATCAACGTATAGCCGAACAGATCCGAGTAAAAATCCCGGCTGCGGGTGAGATCTTCAACCGAGAGACACGTTTCGAGAATAGCACTGGGGGGTGACATGCATCGAACCTAGCCACGCACCGGATTCCGTGCCACGGGAAGAAACAGAATCGGAGCCAGCCGACGGATGCTTGGCCGCGCCCATTCACTGATTTACTCGCTACGTTGTTTGACGGGGAAAAGAAGGGTCGGAAGAGCCAGCGCGGTGCCGATAGCGGCAACGGTCGAAGCCACGATCACAAGGCTTTCCAGGGCAATCGTCAGGGGGAGCATTCCTCCTTCCGGCGCCGCATGGAATAGCAAGAAAAGATTCTTCAGTCCTCTGGCCGCAAGGCTGCCAGGAACCATCGGAATGCAGCCGACAACCGCCATGACCGAGCCGCGGACGGACTGTACCCGCAGCCACGTCCGGTCCACGACCGAGAGAAACAGCGCCGCGAGGAACGAAGCAACCGGAAGGCTCAGGCCCATATCGAGCCCCACCGTCCGTACCGCCAGCGCCAGCGCCCCGCAGCCAAAGCACATCGTGATCAAGCGCGGAGGACAATTGAACAGGACTCCAAATCCAGCAGCAGCGACGCCGCCGAAGACAGCTTGATTAATCAAATGAGGCAGTGTGGAAGGCATCGTGTTAGACGTTGATGACGCGCTGTGCGAGGAGGAAGCCCAGCGTCATGAACAGTAGGATAAAAGCCACTCGCAACGCACGGGCAGCCGCCAAATTCGGCCGTCCGTCGATCGCATCCACCTGTGCGTTGAGAACCGCCGGCCCCGGCACGAGCAGCAGGATGGACGCGATGGTGGTAATCTCGAGGTGAGAATCCCCAAGGGCGCGTGCGCTCAGGCCCGCAATGAGAGCCGATGCAAAGCTCACGACTGTGACCATTAGAAAAAGGTTCATTTTCCGGGTGAGCATCGTGTGGCGCAGGAATTGACCGGCGGCAGCCCCCACCAGAATCGGTGCGAATGCGACGGTATCGGTGCCAAGCAGGCGGCCGAAGGCGGCGCAGCCGAGCCCGGTTGAAAGGCAGACGATTGCAGTCGGATACGCTCCGGCGTCGGTCGGGATTTTCGCGATCCTGGCCAGGGCTGCGTCGCAGTTCAGGCGCCCCGCCACGACCTCGTCAACAACGCGAAGCAGAGCTGCCGCCCGGCGGAGATTGATGCCGTGTTCACCGACCTTGCCCATTTGCATACACGACTCGTTGCCGCGACGGAGCATCACCATCACAGCCGCGTGCTGGCAATAAACCTCTGCGGTGTCGCATTCGAGCCCCCGTGCGGTGCTCGCTATGGCGGTTTGAACCGTGTGCGCATTCGCGCCCCATTCGAGAAGCATACGCCCAATCGTCAGCGAAAGCTTCCCTACTTTGTCGAGAGGCTCGGTGGGCTGGGTCGGCTCGATCATAGCGGAAGATTGATGATTTGCGCTTGCGATGGTGTTTGGCGAGATTTTCCGGACATAATCATTGTCAGGATGCCATAGCCGATCCAACGGGCGAGCGCCGAATTGCGACGCCGCTGATGAATGAGGAAGACGAAGACGGTATCGAAGCGGACAGATTACGACTACGACTAAGATGCGCTGAAGGCGCTCGCATCTGCTTCAACGCCGGTTTCGGGTTGGATGCCGGTACTGGTCGAGTGAGAGAAATGCAAGCTTTAGTCGGGAAGTTCTTCGTCGAATACGACGGCGACTTTTCCACAGCGGCCGGAGGACATGAGGGCGTAGGCGTCGCCAACTTGGTCCAGGCTAAAACGATGCGTAACAAGGTCGGCGGGATGCAGGTCCCAGCGGACGAGGCGTTCGACGAGTTCTTCCATGCGCCAAGTCGATGTTACCCACGAGCCGTAGAGCGTTTTCTGATCGTGAATCATGTCGGGCGACGGATTTAACTCCAGTTTGCCGCCTTCGCCGATAAGGACGATCCGGCCCCATTTCCGTGTCGCGCGAATGGCGGTCGCGCGGGCGGCGTGATGTGCCGAGCAATCGACGGCGCGTTCGACGCCATGACCACCGGTAAGAGCACGCACTTCCGCGACGTTGTCGGGGCCTGAGGGAAGGACTTCATCGCACAAATCGAGGTCCATGGCGATCTGCAGACGCTCGGGGAGGACGTCGATGCCGATGACTTTGTTAGCTCCCAGTTTCTTGCTGAGCGCCGCCGCGGCAAGCCCGACAGGGCCAAGGCCGGTAATCAGAACGGCGTCATTGCCGCTGATCCCGATTTTTTCGAGTCCTTCGTAAACCGTTCCGAATCCGCAAGCTACCTGAGCGCCATCCACGTAGCTGAGCGAGTCGGGCAAATGCAGGAGATCTTTCTCCTCCGCGACGAGGTATTCGGCCATGCCGCCGTCGCGCTGCCAGCCGTAGGCGCGCCGATACTTTTCGCTGGTGCAGGAAATCATGTATCCACGCCGGCAATCATTACAGATGCCGCAACCGGAGATATGATAGACGATGACGCGGTCGCCTTTGCCAAAGCGGCGGCAGCCGGGCCCGGGTTTAATGATTTGTCCACAGGGTTCATGGCCGGCGATAACGCCTTGATAGCCTTCGGGGCCTTTGCCGAGGTGTTCATGGTAGATACATCGAATGTCGGAGCCGCAAATGGTCGAGGCTTTCATCCGGAGAAGCACTTCGCCGTGGCCGGGCTCAGGAACTGCGAATTGCTTGAGAACAGCAGTGCTGTTTCCGGGGAGCAAAGCCCCGTTCATGAATGATTCGATGGATTGCATAGGATTCGTGCAGGGTTGGAGGGAAAGATCACAGAACCAGCAGCTGCCGTGCGGTTTGCTGATCGGTCACCAGGCCGGAGATCCAGTGTCCCCGCAGAGCTGCCAGAATAGCCTGGACACGTTCGTCACCGCCTGCAAATGCGATGACTGGGCGGCTGGCCAATGTGGCTAACGGCATGCTGGTGACGCGTTCGGTGACTGCCGAAGGAACAGGCTTACCGTTTCGATCCAGCGGCCAACCGAGCACATCGCCAACGGCTCCGAGGGAAACCAGCTCTTCAGCCTCCTGTCGGGTGATGAATCCATCCTCCACCAGGGGGCATTTCGCTGCGATGGGACCGATGCCGATGAGGGCGACGTCTGACTGGGCGTAGAAGGTCTGTACGAGTCGGTAGAGCTCGTGGGAGCACCACCGCTCTTTTGCCTCGGGCGACTCGGCCACCAGCGGGACGGGAAGCAGAAAATGTTTTCCGCCGGTTAGATCGGCAGTGCGAAGGCCGGCGTTATAGCGGTTGAACGAGCCGTCCAGCGCGACGCTTCCGGTGATGGATAGGACCTTCAGAGCCGGCAGACGGACCTCAGCGGCTCCGTCGATCACGGCCCGCAATGTGCGTCCGGCGCCAGTTGCGAGGACGGCGAGTTTGGGTTTTGCCAGATAGCGTTCGAGTACTGCAGCGCCGACCGTTGCAATACTTTCCAAGGGGGAACCGGAAAATTCGGGTTCGAAGGGAGCCACTTCGCAGAAGCCAAGGCTGAAGCGTTTGGAGAGTTGCTCCGCGAGTTCCACGCATTCGCCCAGAGGATGATTGAAGCGAATGGTGACCAGTCCACGATCGGTGGCCTGCGCGATGAGGCGGTTTACGGTCGGACGGGATAGGTCCAGAGCCGTTGCGCATATCCTGTTGGGTCTGTTTGGCGACATAATACAACCACGCGACCCGGGCGACCAGATCGTTCTTTTGATCGCGATTCAATCTCATTGCGTGAGTTTGCGAGCGTACGGGGTGGGAACATCCGGGCGTTTAAGGGCTCGGGCACAAGAAAAGGACGACTTTGCGAGTGAACGTTGTTTCCTGCTGGACAAAAGAAATATGGAGAAAAGGACTAGTGTCAACATAGGTTTGCGAAAGTGCATTTCAACGGTGAGTTTCTGCGTGAGGAGGTCACGGGCACGAAGAGGAAAGACCGCGGTAAGGCGGAGGAAAAAAGAGGGCGGCAGAGAACGTTTGGCGTCAGGAGCCGAGCGCCCATTCGTTGAGGACGCTGTCGGTCCGCGAAGGGGAAAGGCTGTTTCTTGCCTCGATGCAGTCGGCTAGGAAACGGGCGTCCTGCGCGACGCCGGAAAAACGCCCTGAACCCCATGTGTGCTGCCAGGGGAGGCCGAGAAAATAGACGCCGGGCATGCTCGTGACGCCCCGTTCGTGGCCGGGATAACCTTTCCCGTCGAAAAGGGGCAGATCGATCC
The DNA here is from genome assembly GCA_036525185.1 of Chthoniobacterales bacterium. Taxonomy (GTDB): domain Bacteria; phylum Verrucomicrobiota; class Verrucomicrobiia; order Chthoniobacterales; family DASVRZ01; genus DATDAW01. The sequence goes on from DATDAW010000026.1 coordinate 29,397, forward strand.
AGCGGTAATCCATGCGGTAGCCGACGCCCCATATCACGGAAGTGATGTTTGCCGTTGTGAGATCGAGATCGGCGGGCGGCCCAGTGGGTTTCCAGGGAGGGCGGTAACGTTCTTCGACGGGCGCATCGATGTCGTTGGCGGCGATGAATTCGTCGATGCTGGTCTTGATGCTCTCTGAGACGGAATCGGCCTTGTCGAGATTTTCCTCGAGGTCATCGGCGAATCTCAGAGTCGTGCCTTCGATCTCGCGGAGGCGTCCGTGGAGAAGCATGCCTTCGAGCGCAAATTTGCGCAGATCGATATCTCGTCCGCCGTCACGTCCGGTCACATAGTGATTGGCCTTGGCACGGACTCGCTCTTTTTGCGGATGTTCGTGGATGGGCTTGTCGTAGTAGCCCATTTCGTGGAGCCACGCGACGACGTCCTTGCCTCGGTAACGCCGGGCCGTCCGAGGCGCGCCTCCGACGCAAAGGTGGACGCCGCGTCCGGCGAGGTGGAGGTCTTCCGCGATCTGGCATCCGGATTGTCCGGTGCCGACGACCAGCACATTTCCGGGCGGGAGCAAGCCGGGGTTCTTGTAGTGGGCGGAATGAATTTGCACGATGTCCGCGGGAAAACGATCCGAGAGTCTGGGGATAACCGGGGTATGATAGCCGCCCACGGCGACGACGACCTGGTTTGCCGTGAAACCGCCAATGCTGGTGTTTACTTCAAAAATACCCGCTTCGTTTCGGCGCAGATTGCCGACGGTGACGCCTTCCTTGACCGGCGGATTGAAGGATTTCGCGTAGGCTTCTATGTAAGCGACGATGTCGTTTTTTACCATGAAACCGTCCGGGTCGTTGCCGGAGTAATGGAAGCCTGGAAGCGTGCATTGCCAGTTGGGCGTGACGAGGCAAAACGAATCCCAGCGTTTCGTCCGCCACGACTCGGCGATGCGGTCACGTTCGAAAACGACGTGATCGATGCCGCGTTCCTTGAGATAGTAGCTCATGGAGAGTCCTGCCTGTCCGCCGCCGATGATGATGACGGAGAAATTCGATTTTGCGTTTGGCGAGTTAGATGGCATGGATCTCGAGGCGTGGATATTCAGGTGAGGCGTCCGGATTTCGACCCTAGATGGTTAGGATGCGGACGATGCCGTCGGCGGGGTAAGCGCGGAAGGTGTGTTCGAAATCGGCGATTTGCGCTGCGGCGGACGTGCAAGCAAAACCGTATTTGGCCCGGACGCGGTCAGAGGCTTCTGTCAAAGCCGCTCGACTTCGACGCAGGAACTCGCTTGCTGGCATTTTTTCGCCCGCGGAAAAATGGCTGCGAATAATCGTCGACGGTGAGTAACAGTATTTTTCGACGCCGTCGGGGAGTTCGATGGTGAAATGGACTTCGGGCATGGCGGAAGCTAGAAATTAAGAATTAGGAGTTAGGAATTAAGAATAAAGAATAGCGACGTGGGGGCGATGAGGCGCGTTTGTTTCTAAGCAGTGCAGGTGGATTTCTTTTCGAAAATGGAAAGAGTCGAACAAGCGGCGCATTTTGTGCAGCCGGCTTTTACGGTGTCGGAAGTCATGCCGGCGGTGGTGAGCCATTCGCCGATGGGTTGCAGGACGGCTCGCATGAAATCCGCGGTCGGAGAGCGATGTCCCGCGAGCGGCGTTCCGGTGACGGGCACAAACGGGACGACGAAGGGATACACGCCGAGATCGATGAGCGTCCGCGATGCTTCGAGCAGTCCGTCGGGGGTATCGCCGAGGCCCGCGAGCAGATACGTGCTTACCTGTCCGCGGCCGAAAATCTCCACGGCAGCTTCGAAGGCTTCAAGGTAGAAGCTCACCGGCACCTCGGCTTTTCCCGGCATGATTCGCCGGCGCACGTCTTCGTCCCAGGCTTCCAGGTGCATCCCAAGCGCATCCACTCCCGCCCAGTGCATTCGGCGGAACCATGCGAAATCTGCCGGCGGTTCGCATTGTGCCTGAATCGGCAGCCCCGTGCGCGTTTTGATCGCCGCGGCGACATCGGTGAGCACTGCAGCGCCGCGATCGGGGGTCGGCGGTGTCCCGGTGGTCAGAACGACGTTTCGAACGCCATCGAGCTTTTGGGCGGCGGCGGCCACTTCGGCGAGTTGATCCGGTGTCTTTCGGGCGATGGTTCTCCCGGCTCTGAGGGATTCGCCAATGGCGCAGAACTGGCATTTGGTTTCGCTGTTGCCATAACGGATGCACGTTTGGAGAACCGTCGTTGCCAATGTGTCGTGCGAGTGAAGTTGGGCAATTTTCCAGAACGGAATGCCGTCGGCCGTTTTCAATCCGTAGAATTTTGGCTGTGGCGGAAACGTGATCTCGCAGAGAATTTCCCGCCCGTCTTTCAAAAGTGACACCCCCCGCTCGTCCGGTGCGGCGGCAAAATAACGCGATTGCGCCGCGCTGTTTGTGAACACGGGAACCATGATTGTTGTGCCGAGGATCGTGACGGCCTTGTGGTCGGTCGGCCCTGCGCCTCCGACGCGCCCGACGGCACCAGTCAGCGGATCGCCGAGCCGCAAACCGTGCGTCTGCAGCTCAGAGAGCAGGAACTGCTTCCTCGTGAGCAGCGCTGTTTGAAAGTCGGTCGTCATGGGAAATATCGAATTCTTCGTGGTTTGCGGAAGCGGTCTTCGGTTTCACCTGTGCGTTGGCCTCACGGTCGATGAGGAGGGTGAAAATGTCGGGCCGGGAATAATGGCCGACGGAGTCCAGCATCCGCTTGCGTTTCGTAATGAGGCCTGGGTCGAGCTCAGCAATCGCCATGCCTTCGCCTTCGATGATCGGCTCGCAAAGAGGCACGCCTTCGGGAGAAATGATCGCCGTGTAACACCCGCCCCGGAGCGCTTTCTGGAGTTTCACGTCGGGCGTGATGGATGCAATCTGATCGTCCTCAAGCCAGCCCGTGGCATTGACCACGAAACAACCGCTTTCCAGCGCATGATGCCGAATTGTGACCTCGATCTGGTCGGCAAAAATCTGGCCGACCATCGATCCGGGAAATTGCGCACAGTGGATTTCTTCGCGTTCCTCCATGAGCGCAAATCTCGCGAGCGGGTTGTAATGCTCCCAGCATGCCAGCGCCCCGACGCGACCGACAGCCGTGTCGACTGCCCGAATGCCCGAGCCGTCGCCTTGACCCCAGATCATCCGCTCGTGATACGTCGGCGTAATTTTGCGGCGCTTCAAAACCAGCGAGCCGTCGGCGTCGAAAACGAGCTGCGTATTGTAAAGGGAGCCGCCGTCCCGTTCATTGACGCCGGCCACGAGCACCATGCGATGGCGCGCCGCCGTTGCTGACAAACGCGCCGTGATGGGCCCTGGCACTTCGACCGCGTTTTCGTAGAGACGCAGATGCTCTTTCCCTGTCGAGACGGGCGGCGCCACGAAGGAAAAGTACGGGTAATACGGAATGAACGTCTCGGGAAAAACGGCCAACTCGACTCCCTGCGCGGCCGCGCGTGCGGCCGCTGCGCACACGCGCTCGACCGTGCCAGTGCCGCTCGCCAGATCGGGAGCGATCTGTATCGCCGCTGCTTTGATCTTTTTCATGGGATTTCGGAAATGACGAATGCCGAAGGCGACTGCCGAATGGCGGAAAAACATCGGTTAGTTCGCAACGGGCCTTTGGTCATTCGTCATTCAATTAGAGCGTCCAGGTGTCGATGATCACCGCGCCGGCTTTTTTATGCAGGAGGATGATGTCGAGCACATCGAGCGGGTTGATGGGCGTGATGCCCGCGATGAACGCTTTTTCCGTTTGCCCGTAGAGCGCCTGGGTCGAAAAGCGACATCCGTACACCTTGCCGCCTTCGTCGATGAATTTCGCGATGCGTTGGTTAACAAAGAGGTGCCCTGGAAATGCCTCGTCGCCGAGTGTTGGGAATCCGCGTTGGAAACCGAGCGTGACGCCTGGTCCGTAGAGGAGGATGGACGTGTCATAGCCTTTACGCAGAAGACGCGTGGCCACGAGCGTGTTCACAATACCGATACTGCCTTCGAAGGCGACGGTGTGAAATGTGACAAGCGCTTTTTCGCCGGGATCCGCTTTAACGTCTGGGAAAACTTTCTCTTCATAATCGACCAGGAAATCGCCGGCTTTGTGGAGTTCTTTTTCGACTTTAGGCATAGGTGAGTGCGGTGTTTGATTCTTGTGCAAGTGGGAACGGTGATGTTCCGCGGGATGGGGTTGGCATAAGCAGCCGGCGAACCGTGCATGCCTTGGGGGCGGGGGTTTGTTGCGCATATTGTTGCGCAACGGCAGGGTTCCCGGCATGGAAAGTGCGCATATTGTTGCGCATGGATGAAAGGAAGTGGGAGATCTGCACAAATGGCGCCAATGAGGCCAATTAAAACAGTTCGAATGGCTGAAATTGCGCAGTTGCTTGGTGTGACTCCCTCAACGGTGTCCCGTGCGCTCCGGGATGACCCCCGAATTGGCGCCGAAACCCGTCGCCGCGTGAAGGAAGCTGCCGACCAACAGGGCTATCGGCCTAATCCTTTGGTAAGCGCACTCATGGCCAATCGTCGCCGTCGCGGCGGGGCAGGCGAAGTCGACGTAATCGCCCTCGTCACGAACTACGGCGGACCGGAACATTGGCGGACAAAAGACGTTTGCCGCTGGGAATTTGAAGGCATTCAACGCCGGGCCCGCGAGCTCGGCTTTCGCGTGGAGGTGTTTCCCCTCGGCGAATACGGGGGCGACATGGCGCGGCTTGAAGCGACGCTGCGCGCCCGGGCGATCCGTGGCGTGTTGCTGGGGTTTTCCCGTGAGGAAAGCGAGCCAGTGACGTTTCGGAGCGAAGGTTTTGCCGTGGCAGGATTGAGCGCGTATTTCCGAGAGGCCGTGGTGGATCGCGCGAATTTTCACGGATTTTTCAATGTGCAACTCGCGCTCGACGAGATGCAATGCCAAGGCTGGAGGCGTCCCGCGCTCATTGTGCCGGAATTGAACAATCGGATTTCGAACAATCTCTGGTCTGGAGCGTTCCTGGACTGGCAACGCCGGCTGCCGAAAGAAAATCGCTGCGAGCCATTTATTCCTGTGGATTCGGAGGACGCGGCGAGTTTTCATGCGTGGCTCGAAGCGGAGAAACCGGATTCGCTGTTGGTTTACAAAGTCGATGTACGCAAATTCCTCGCGGAACGTGGATTACGTGTGCCGGAGGATGTTGGTCTGGCATGGCTTTACCGGACGTCTCATGAGATGGACGGCACGGCGGGAATCGACGGGAATCTGGATGTCGTCGGGGCTGCCGCGTTGGATTTAGTGGTCGAACGCCTGAACTCGAACAGCTTCGGCGCCAGCTTTCATCCGAAGGAAGTCCTTATTAAAGGCACATGGCACGAAGGCGCGACGCTGCCGAAGGTCAAACATCCTTAAAATGGTCGCGAATCCACGAAGGTCGCCAGTGTCCGCCGCAATCAGCGGAGGCAAATTCGAGCCGCGATTTGCCATAAACCAGCGTCAGGGAAGGGGAACCAGTGATTTTTCCAACGGCCGCGCAGGCGATGTCGCGTTCGTGGAAAAGTGCCGTCACGTGTTTTGAAAATTCCGGTTTCACGCTTAACAGATAGCCGTAACTCGGAAACGAAATCAGCCATTTCTCCCGTTCAACGCCCGCCGGTTGCGGGAGTCGATCCAGCCACAATTCCGCGCCCACGCCGGAGCACTCCAGTAGCATGGCAAGCGTCCCCACGATGCCGCCGTTGCTAATGTCTTTCCCCGCGAGGCACCAGCCGTTTTCAGCCAGTTCCGGCAGCAGCGCCAAATCTCCCCAGAGACGCTCGGGCGGCGCGTTAACGCTTGCGTTCCAGAAAGGTTTGTCGCCGCGAAAACTCCCGCGCAGATCGACAGCCATGAGCAAGTCATCGCCCGGCTGCGCGTCGAAACTGGTGATCAAGTTCGATGCTTTCCCCAACACGGCAGCCGCGAGAAAAGTGCTGCCGGATTTCGTCCGTGTCGTGTGCCCGCCCACAATCGGCACGTTGTAAGCGCGCGATGCCGCAGACATTCCTTTCCAGATTTCACCGGAGATTTCGGTGTCGGAACTCCACAGCACATCGACCACCGCCATGGGCCGTCCGCCCATCGATGCCACGTCGCTCAAATTAACCATTACCGCCGAATAACCCGCAAACCACGGATCAGCGGCGACGAAGGATTCCAGCATGCCTTCCGCGGCGAAAAGAAGGAAGCCGTCACCGTCCGGGATCGCTGCGCAATCGTCTCCCACACGGGCGGCTCCCGCGAGGAGTTGGGCAGGCGCATAGGCTTGTGCGATGGAAACCTTGTCCGCGATGGCGGCGTTGGAGCGGAGGAATGCAGCTAAACGAAGGAGCGTTTCGTGGTCAGCCATCAGAAATTTTTGCGCGAAGCGCTCTGGAGTGCGCCGATTCTCCGGCGCTTTGGCTTTTCGTGTGATTTGTGCGGGAGCGGCGGTTGGAGTTCCACGCTGCAATTGGAATCACCCAAAGCGGTGCTTCGCCCCGCACTCCAAGGCGCTTTGCGCTCAAAACACGCTTTTTGCCGGTTGGTAATAGTTCAAATCCGCCCGCATTTTGATGTGGCGGATTCCAAACAAATCGAGTTCGCCGAGCGGTTCCCAGTGCAAGCGCTGAAAAAATCGTGCGTTTTGGTGCTGCACCGTAGCCAGAAATTCATGGCATCCCAGAGCGTGCGCCGTGGAAACGGCTTTGAAAATCAAACCCGCGCCCAACGCCCCAAGACCTCGATACACTGGCAGATGATTCCGCATCGCCACGCCCGGACTCAATTTTTTCACACTTCGAAAATCTGTTGCCACCCCCAATCGTGAACCATACCAGAGCCCAGGTTCGCGTTCATCGATTCGCACCGCGCCGACGACGGAATCTTCCATTCCCGCAATAAGCGTTTCGCACACAATCGGGATGGCGCGCTCATCGCGCTCATCGCGATCGCTTCCTTCGAAAATACCTTGTTCCTCGCAAAAAATCGCTCGGCGGAGTTTCCAATAGCCGTCGAGTTCCTCCCGTGTTCGGGCGATTTTGAAGACAAAATCCGGCGGAACGAATTGGTAGAAGGGATCGAAGAGCATGTTTCCGCTCCCCTAGCATCCGCCATGCCAAATCGGGAAGACGAGATCGGCGCCTGTCCTCCCCGGAAGTGCCAATTTAGCGGGACGACTCGGCTGTCGCCTTTGCAAACGTCTTCAATTTCTCGAGTTCCGCTAGAAACGCGTCCGGGCCGCCTTCCATGTATCCGAGTTGACCGACTGGCTGGCCCTGGGGATTGAGGACGATGATGGTGGGATAACCTTCGATTTGATATTGCTGCTGCAGTTTTTCGTTCTGGGCTTGCAACTCAGCGGATTGCGGTTTGTTCATCGGGAAATCGACTTCCACGAGCACGAGATTGTCTTTTGCGTAGTCCTGGAACTTCTGGTCCGAGAAAATTTCCTTGTCCAATTTGATGCACCAGCCACACCAATCGGATCCGGTAAAATCGAGTAATACAAGCTTGTTCTCCGATCTGGCTTTTTCGAGACCCCTTTCGTAATTCTCGTCCCAGCCGGGCTTTGCAAAAAGTCCCGTCGAGGAAAATAGGAGACCGAGGAAGGCTAAAGAGAGAAGTTTTCTCATGACACCGAAGGTGTGCCAGGAAGATGGCGTGGTCAACCGGCCCTCCGACGTAGGCGAGTCAGGACTACAACCGTTTTCCTGGAAATCGTCGATCGAGGAACGGCTGCGAACCGCCGATTACACCGCTTTTTCCACGAGCGCGTAGGCGTTGTGGTTATGGATCGACTCGAAATTTTCCGCCTCGACCCGATACCACGTGATGTTTGGCTCGCGATTCGCGCGCGCAGCAACGTTGCGAACGAGGTCCTCGACAAAAACGGGGTTCTGGTAAGCGTGTTCAGTGACGGCTTTTTCGTCGGGACGCTTTAACAGACTGTAAAGCTCACTGCTGGCACTCGTCTCGACGAGGCGGACAAGGTCTTCGATCCAAATCGGTTTGTGGAAACGGACGGCAAAAGTCACTTTTCCACGCTGGTTGTGCGCCCCGTGGTCGGAAATGGCCTTGGAGCACGGGCAAAGAGTCGTCACGGGGACGACGACCGTGAGGACGAAATCAATTTTGCCATTTTCCCAGTTGGCGTTGAATTTGACTTCGTAATCGACCAATCCCCGCGCTTTCGTGGCGGGGGCGCGCTTTTCGATGAAGAAAGGGAAGGCGAATTCGACGTGCGCTTTTTCCGAATGAAGGCGTTCCACCAGGCGCTGGAGGATTTCGTGAATATTTTCGACATGCAATACGGGACCATGCTCCTGCAGGACTTCGACGAACCGACTCATGTGCGTGCCTTTGAAGTGATGGGGCAGATCGACCGTGAGCGCACAAGTGGCGACGGTATTTTGGAGGTGTTGCGTGCGGTCGCGAATCTGGAAAGGAAAACGCAGATTGGTGATGCCGACGCGGTCGATCGCGATGCGACGATGATCGGGCAGGTTCTGTGTATCGGCCAGAGTGAGATGCTCAGGTGGCATGATTTTAAAGGCGGAAAGTGAAGGATGAAGGCGGAATCAGCCGATTTGTCGATTGGTGAAGTCGGGTATTTTACGCGGGAAGACCGATTCGCAAAGACTTTGAATGTTTCACTTGCAAGGCGACCTGGCCATTGGTAGTCGTCCGCCACTCACGTCTATATGCCACAAAAGAAAATCCGTGTCGGTGTCGTTGGTCTCGGAATGGGCCGTATTCACCTACAGAATTATCAGAAGACGGAGAACTGTGTGGTGCAGGCCATTTGCGACCAAAGCACGCCGTTACTGGAGCATATCGGCGACGAATTCGATGTCCCTCAGCGTTTCACCGCTTTCGAGGATTTTATCGCAAAAGCGGAAATCGACGCCGTTTCACTCGCGGTCCCGAATTTTTTGCACAAGCCGATGACGATGACGGCTCTCGGCAAAGGGATTCACGTGATGTGCGAAAAACCGATGGCCATGAGTGCTGGCGAGGCGGAAATCATGCGCGCGAAAGTGCTCGAGACGGGCCGAAAGTTCATGATCCATTTCAACCAGCGGTTTCGGCCTGAGCATCAGTATTTCAAGAAGCTCGTGGCCAGCGGCGATCTTGGAAACGTCTATTACGCCTCGGCTGGCTGGCGACGAATGCGCGGGATGCCGCGATTTGGCGGATGGTTTGGGCAGAAAAAAATGTCCGGCGGCGGTCCACTCATCGATCTCGGCGTGCATATGCTGGATCTGAGCCGGTGGCTCATTGGGAATCCGCGCGTGGTTACGGTCTCCGCAAGCACATTTGCGCATATCGGACAGGCGATGGCACGTGCACAAGCCAAGGATTTCGATGTGGAGGATCTGGCGTCCGCACTCATTCGTTTCGATGACGGTTCGAGCCTGATGCTGGAAGTCAGCTGGGCGCTGAATTTCGAGGAGCGTGAGAAGGTTTACCTCGAAATGAGCGGCACGAAGGGAGGGCTCTCGAGCGTATCGTTCGATTATCGCGACACGAGCGTCTGCATTTTCCGCGAAGAACGCGGGGCAATGGTCAAAACCGTGCCGTTGACCTACCCGACGAATATCGAGACAGCGCAACAGTATTTCGTGCGCAGCATCGTCGAGGACTTTCAACCCGACGGCGGCCCGGATGACGGCGTGGAAATCATGCGAATCCTCGATGCGATCTACGAAAGCGCGCGGATCGGCCGCGAAGTGGAGACCCGGAAAGTGGACTTGAGCGCACCCTTGCCAGAGGGCCAAGCCATTCCGCCTGTGTCATCGCAGATCGTTCCGCCCATCGGCCGGACGCTGTAGCCCGCGATCTTCCTCTTCCTACTGTTACTCCTACTCGTAATCGTAATCGTTCTTTCTTCGCGCCTCTTCTCTCGCCCTCAAAACTTCTGAGTGGGAGAAAGAGATTGAGTTCGAAGGATTGAGATTACGAGTATGAGTAAGAGCAAGATTTTCCATGAACGCCTATCACGACCTACTGCGCCTTGTCCTTGAACATGGGACGGGAAAAAATGACCGGACCGGCACGGGAACGTTGGCCGTTTTCGGCGCGCAAGCCCGATTTGATCTGCGCGAGGGGTTCCCGCTGCTCACGACCAAAAAGCTCCATCTCCGGTCGATCATCCACGAATTACTCTGGTTCCTCAAAGGCGACACGAACATTCGTTATCTGCACGAGAACAAAGTCACCATCTGGGACGAGTGGGCGGATGAAAACGGCGATCTCGGCCGCGTTTACGGCGCCCAATGGCGGGACTGGATTACTGCCGATGGGAGCCACATCGACCAGATCGCGAATGTCGTCCGGCAGATTCAGCAGAACCCTGATAGCCGCCGACTCATTGTCACCGCGTGGAACCCTGGTGAAGTCGAAAGAATGGCGCTCCCACCGTGCCACGCCCTGTTCCAGTTTGCGGTACTCGACGGACGGCTCGACTGCCAGCTCTACCAGCGCAGCGCCGATCTCTTCCTGGGTGTCCCCTTCAACATCGCGTCCTATGCGCTGCTCCTTCTCATGATGGCTCAGGTCACTGGACTCGAAGCCGGATTTTTCATCCATACTTTCGGCGATCTGCACATTTACAAAAACCACATCGACCAGGTTCACGAACAACTCTCCCGCGACCCGCGCCCGCTGCCCACGATGCGCCTGAATCCCGCCGTCGACGACATTTTCGGTTTCCGCTACGAAGATTTCACCCTCGAAAACTACGACCCGTACCCTGCCATCCGTGCCCCCATCGCGGTGTGAAGAAAGTCTTAAGTCTTAAGTTTGTAGGTTTTAAGAAAAATGTCTCCCAACAGAATCGGCAAAGTTGGACACGTCTTACAAACTTACAAAC
>DATDAW010000027.1:0-10650 GCA_036525185.1 Chthoniobacterales bacterium
CCGTATGCAGAAACTGCGCAAAGAAAATCAATTGGCCCTCACGCGTCACTGGAGCCTCGTAGTCGAGTTCCGCATAATAGCGCCCGCCGGGCGTGTCCACCGGCCACACCGCTCCATTTGGCTTCAATCCAGGTTCACCCAAGCGGGTGAGCTCCCAACTCAGGTGCTGTTTGCCGCATCCCCAATTACACCAACTACTTACGCCGTTGAACAGCTTTTCCCATTCTCGCTTTTAGGCTAATGTCGGCCAGCTCACGAATATTGCCGGGAAGGAGCTGGAGAAAATCGACTGGCCGTCCGGCATGCGCTGGGCGTTCGGCGGCGAAGTCGAGAGTCGGCAGGACAGCTTCGGCGACCTTAGCGGCGCCGTCTTGATTGCCACGTTCGGCATTCTGTCGATACTGGTGCTGGAATTTCGGAGTTTTCGCGGAACATTCATCGCTGCCTCCGTAATTCCGTTGGGATTTGTCGGAGGCTTTGTCGCACTCTGGCTTACGGATCAGACGCTTTCATTTACGGCAGCGATCGGGTTTGTGGCGCTGATTGGTATTGAGATCAAAAATTCCATTCTGCTCGTCGATTTTACGAACCAGCTTCGCGCTCAAGGGGTTGCGTTAAAAGAAGCGATTGAACAAGCCGGAGAGATCCGTTTCTTGCCTGTTGTGCTCACGACATTTACCGCGCTCGGCGCCCTGCTCCCCCTTGCCATGCAAGGCAGCGGCTTGTATTCCCCCCTCGCCATCGTCATTATTGGAGGATTGATCAGTTCGCTCCTTCTCTCACGCCTCATCACGCCGGTCCTGTATTCCCTGCTGCCACCTCCCATGGCCGCACCGGATCGCATGCCGGACACATCCGTCAGCACGGCGCCAGTTCCTGCAACATGAACGAAAATTCCGATACCGTCTACGACCTTGGCGCATTTGTCCGCGCCTGGCTGCGCGCCCCGCTCAAAATGGGGGCCATCGCCCCATCCGGGCTCGCGCTTGCGAAAGCGATCACGAAAGAGATCTCCCCGGCGACCGGCCCAGTGCTCGAACTCGGCCCGGGCACGGGTGTCTTCACGCGAGCGCTCTTGGATCGCGGCATTTCCGAGGCAAATCTGACGCTGCTGGAGAGGGATCCCCGTCTGGCGAAACTTCTTCGCGAGCGCTTCCCTGGCGTCCGGATCATTTCCGCCTGCGCTACGGAATTGCGCCGGTTGGAACTCTTCGACAGCGCGGGAGCTGGCGCCATTGTAAGCGGATTGCCACTCCTTTCGATGAAACCCGTTGTTGTTACCCGGATTCTGAGCGGCGCTTTTTCCAAGCTCTGCCACGGTGGTGCGATTTATCAATTTACGTACCGCCCCATCTGCCCCATCCCGAAACAGGTGATGAAAAAACTGGACCTGAACGCCGTCTGCATCGCTTTTTCGTTCCGGAATTTGCCGCCCGCATGGGTATTTTCGATTCGCCAGCGAAGCCTCGAAACGTCCGAAGCTGCATTCGCAAACGCTGCCCTGCCTGGGGTCCTTCGAATGTAACCTACCTCGGCAACGTCTCGTTTCTTACCCAGTTTAGGTAAGCGGGCGATCCGTCGATGACATTTAGAAACACGCATTCAGCGACCTCGTAGGGATGCAACTCGAGGAGGCGGGCCTGGAATTTTTCGCGCTCGAACACTGCGGTTTTATAAATGACGATCGTCTCCGTCGTTTTCTCGACTTTGCCGTGCCAGCGGTAGATGGAGGTGCAACCGGGAAGGATATTGCCACACGCCGCCAGTTTCTCTTCCACCAAGGCGTGGGTAATCCGTTCCGCGGTCGCGGCATCCGGGAAGCTGGCAAGTGCCACAAGAACACCGGTTTCCGGGCCGTCCATAGATCAGAAGGAAATGAAAATCAGCTCCGCAAAACAACTGCGGCAGGTTGCCGGCAGATCCACCCACCTCCGATGACGAGGTCATCCTGATAAAACACGGCGGCCTGACCGGGCGTAACAGCTTTTTGCGGCTCGTGCAAAACGACGCGCGCCGTTTTGCCATCTTCGCTTGGGTAAACAGTCGCGTCTGCGCCGCGGTGGGCATAGCGGATTTTGACGTTCACGTCGATCGGCTCGGTAATGACCCCGCGGCTGACCCAGCTCAGGCGGTCGACTTCGAATTCCTCGGAGACAAGATCTTCCGCCTCGCCGACGATAACACTGCTCGTTTCCGGATCGATATCGATGACATACATCGGACGCGGGGAACCGCCCGGCAAGCCCTTGCGTTGGCCGATGGTAAACATCTCGATCCCCTCGTGCGGCCCTATAAATTTACCGGTTTTGTCGTAAATGCCGCCTCGATGAAATTCCTGCTCGCCCAGATGTCCGCGTAGAAAGGCCTTGTAGTCATTCCCCGGTACAAAGCAGATCTCCTGACTGTCCACCTTGTCCGCGACACGAAGGCCGAGCCCCCGCGCGATCTCGCGGATTTCCGGTTTCGACATTCTACCCAGCGGCGTCAGTGAGCGGGAAAGCTGCTGCTGACTGAGGCTAAAAAGAAAATACGATTGGTCCTTCCGCGTATCTGCGCCCTTGCGGAGGACAGAACGACCGCCGGCCTGATGCTCGATAATCGCATAGTGGCCGGTGGCAATATATTCGCAGCCCAGGGCACGGGCCTTGTTCCAGAGATTGCCGAATTTCAACTTCTCGTTGCACATCACGCAGGGATTCGGAGTGCGCCCGGCCTGGTACTCGCTGGAAAAATAGTCGATGACCATTTGCTCGAACTGATTCGCTTCATCCACGACGTAATGCGGAACGCCGAGCCGGTGGGCGACGCCCCGTGCATCGGCAATGGCGGATGGACCACAGCATTTGTCTTCGGCCCGCGAAATGCAGTCCTGCGGCCACACCTTCATGGTTACGCCCACGACGTCCCACCCCTGCTCCTTGAGGAGATGGGCGGTCACCGAGGAGTCGACTCCTCCGGACATGCCGACAAGAACGCGTTTCTTTTCCATGGCTTTAAAGGTGGGCACAGTGCCTCAGTTCACGGCATGGGTCAAACGGCGCTCGAGAGAATTCTTACTTCTTTCTCTTACTTCTCGCTCCTGCCCTGAAGTCAGCAACCGCTCGACGTGGAAAACCTGCCTTTTGTTAAAAGGATACATGTTTTGAAAGCAAACCCTGGCCTGCAAAAGCAAGAGCAGGGGTAAGAGAAAGAATTTGAGTCACATAGATTGCTTGACGTTTCCTAAGCCACTCCTCATCTATACCAAAATTTCCGAGGGGACCGCACCGTTCTCCTCGAAGGCTCGCCCTCACATTCATCTATGAACTCGATTTTTGCCCCGCTGCGTTCCGCCCTCGTTCTTGCGCTGATGCTCTTTTCCGTCACGCTCTCAGCTTGGTCGCAGCAATCCAGCCAGCTCATCGTCAGATCCATTGACGTTCAATACGCGGGGCCCGCTACGGTCAGCAGGGAGCGAATTCTTGCCAATATCCGCACACAAGTTGGCCAGCCATATTCCGAGCAGGTTGTCGAGGCGGATATCCGTTCGCTCTACAACACTGGGCAAATCACCAACGTCCGTATGTTTGGCGAGCCGTCGGAGGGCGGTATCAAAGTTTATATTGTCATACAGGCCAAGGCCGTAGTCAGCGAAGTCTTTGTCGAAGGCGGACGCATCGTCAAAACACGCCGCATTCGCAAGGAAATCACTGCGAAGCCCGGCTCCATCCTCAACGAAGACACGCTTGAAGCCGATCGCCAGAAAATTCTGGAGCTGTATCAGAAGCGGGGTTACGCGGATGTCGGCGTCCAATACAACACCGAGCTCGACGAACGAACCGGCCGCACCAAGGTCACTTACGTCATCTCCGAAGGCGGCAAGACCGTCATCCGCCATATTGTTTTCTCCGGGAATACCGTCTTTAAGAGGAAGCGCCTCATCAAGGAAATGAAGACCCGCCCGAAGAACCTCCTCTCCTTCATCAATAGCTCGGGCAAGATGAATACTATCCAGCTCGACGAAGACCTTCAAAAAATCCGTCTTCTTTATCAAAACGCGGGATACACCGACGTGAAAATCGGCCAGCCGCAGATCCAACGTGTTTCGGCCGACCGCGTTGACCTCCATATCGCAATCGACGAGGGCCCGAAATACACCGTCAATTCCGTCCGCTTCACGGGCAACACCATCGCCACGGACGAGCAAATCCGGAAAATCCTTCTCGTGAAAGAAGGCGCGCCAGCCGGCACTGAGCCTCTTCGGAAGGATCTTAAATCCATCGAAGATTCCTACGGCCGCCTCGGTTACGCCGATGCCCGCATCGATCTCGTCACCACGCCAGCAGGCCCTGGCCTCGTGAATCTCCAATATAACATTGAAGAAGGCAGCCAGAGTTATCTCGAGCGCGTCAACATCACCGGTAACACCCGCACCAAGGACAAGGTCATTCGTCGCGAACTCATTCTCGGTCCCGGTGACGTTTACGACACTGTCCGCGTCGAAGTCAGTAAAGCGCGCATCGAGGGTCTCGATTATTTCGAGAAAGTCGAGACCTACGCCTCCGACACGATGGTTCCCGGCCGCAAGGACCTGAACATCAACGTCGAAGAAAAACGCACGGGCTCCCTCAATTTTGGCGCCGGTTTCAGCTCCATCGACAGCGTCCTCGGTTTCGTCGAAGTCACCCAGTCCAACTTCGACATCATGAACCCTTGGTCCTTCACCGGCGGCGGGCAGAGATTCCGCATGCGCCTGCAGCTTGGCGCCGAGCGTAAAGACTTCATTATCTCCCTTACCGAGCCATACTTCCTCGACAAACGCCTCTCGCTCGGTGGCGATATTTTTTACCGCGAAGCCGACTACCAATCGAACGTATATTCCCAGCGCAACTACGGTTTCGACCTCAAGCTCCGCAAACCGCTCGGCAATTTCACCCAGGCAACTCTCGAATACCGCCTTGAAAACGTCAGCATCTACGACGTCGACGAAAATGTTTCTCAAGCCATCCGGGACGAAGAAGGCGACAAGCTCAAGAGCCAAATCTCGCTCACTGTCTCCAATGATACCCGCGACAGCGTGAAACTCACCCATCGCGGCCACCAGATTGTGGGAACGATCCATTACGCCGGCGGCATTCTAGGTGGGGATGTCGAGACCTACGGCTTCGGCATCGAAGGCAAACAGTACTTCCTCCTGCCTTGGGATACGATCCTGCTGCTCAACGGTGAAGTCGCCGTCATCGATTCCTGGGGGAACGGCGACGTGCCGATTTTCGACAGACTCTATCTCGGCGGCGCCAATACCCTGCGCGGCTTTGATTACCGTGACGTCGGGCCCAAGGACGAAAACGGCGAACCCATTGGCGGCCGCACCATGGCGCGCTTCACCGCTGAATACACCTTCCCAATTGTCGAAAGAGTCCGGGGCGCTCTCTTCTATGACGTCGGCTTCGTCAGCGAAGACGCGTGGGATTGGGGTGGAGATGTCAATTCTGACGTCGGCCTCGGTATCCGACTCGATCTGCCGATTGGCCCGATCCGCATCGATTACGGCATTCCGATCCAGGCGGACTCCTTCAACGACTCCAACGGCAAGTTCAACTTCAACGTCGGCTATCAATTCTAACCGACCGCGCCCATTGGGCTGCCGGAAACACGTGACCACCGGCAGCTCACCTGATCCGCCCGCTTGAAATCCCACACAATCGATATGTAAATCGTTCTGGCCCTACCAGGATCACGAGCCGCCGCAAGATTCTAAGGTGGCGCGATTTTGAACGAATTCGCTTGCGACCCGTCAAAATCACCTCAATACCTTACCGCTCACTTCGTTTCAAAAACTCTGCATGAAAAAATTCTTAACCCTCTCCCTCGCCATTTTGTCCCTGGGCTTGGTGACTCCGGCATTCGCACAATTTAAAGTCGGCACCGTGGACATGAACAAGGTCTTCCAATCTTACTACAAGACGAAGGACGCCGAAGCGAAGATCAACGACGCACGGGGCCAGGCCAAGACGGAACTCGATGGTCGCATGGAAAGCTACAAAAAGCTCATCGACGAGATCAACAAGCTCAATGACGAGCTGAAACGCCCAGAGCTCAGCAACGAGACCAAAGAGCAGAAAGCGAAACTTCGCGACGACAAAATCAACGACGCAAAGTCCATGGAACGCGAGATCAACGAATTTCGGGGGACCCGTGAAAAACAACTCCAGGAACAAGCCGTCCGCATGCGAAACGGCATTGTTGAAGAAATTAACAGGCTCATCCAGGACAAGGTGAAGACCGAAAACTTCGATCTCGTTCTCGACCGCTCGGGCGCCAGCCTCAACGGCGTTCCGTTTCTCCTTTACGCCAAGGAAAGTTTTGATTTCAGCGACGCGATCATCACCGCGCTGAACAAGACCAAGCCAGCCGAAGCCACCCCAGCGGCGGATAAAGCGGCAGCCACCAAGAAGAAGAATTAACCATTCCGACGGGTGACGCTGACGGTTGACCAGATCGTCGCCCTCGTCGGCGGGCGGCTCGCATCCGGATCCGGTTCGAGTTTCATCAACGGGGCGGCAAGCCTCGTCGAAGCACAAAAAGCCGACATTTCCTTTTTCGGGAACGCCAAATACCTGGCGGATCTCAAAACCACCAACGCCGGTGCGGTTCTTGTCCGCCCCGGCGTTGATGTTTCCCTACCCGACGCAGCGTTGATTGCCGTCGAAAATCCGTCACTTTCCTTCGCTGCGGTCCTCGAAAAACTCCGGCCAGAGCCTCTCCGGTGGGCGCCAGGGATTCACCCAACCGCTGTGATCGGCGAGGACTCCCAGATCGATCCGTCTGCGTCCATTCAGCCCTACGCCGTCATCGAAAGCGGAGTCAAAATCGGCGCCCGCAGCGTCGTTGGCGCCCACGTCTTCATCGGGCGGGAGACCACGTTGGGCGACGATTGCTTTCTCCACCCCAATGCCACCATCCGCGAACGAACGGTCATCGGCCATCGTGTCATCCTTCATAGCGGCTCGGTGATTGGCTCCGACGGCTTCGGCTACGAAACCGTGAAAGGGAAGCATGAAAAAATTCCACAGATCGGCATCGTCCAGATCGATAACGACGTGGAGATCGGCGCCGGCACGACGATCGATCGCGCCCGGTTCGGCCGCACCTGGATCGGCGAGGGCACGAAAATTGACAATCTGGTCCAGATTGCTCACAACGTCGTTATCGGCAAGCACTGCATCATCGTTTCACAAGCGGGCATTTCCGGCAGTTCGCGCCTCGGCAATTACGTTATTTTGGCAGGCAAAGCCGGAGTCGCCGGGCATCTGACCATTGGCGACCATGCTATCGTCGGAGGCAATACCGGCATCAGTAAACACGTTCCGCCGGGTCAAAAATGGTTTGGCTTTGTGGGCGAAAACGCCAAAGACATGGCAGAAAAGCTCGCTCTCATCAGCCGTCTGCCGAAGCTTTTTGACCGCGTGAAAGAGCTGGAAAAGGCGTTGGACCAGAATTGACGGCGACACGAACGCAGCGCTTTCACTCGCGTCCAGACACGGCATATTCCAGCGCTGTGCTAATAAAGAATTTGATCCGTAGGGTCACTCACCTCGACGCCCACCACCGGCTGTTCATTTCCCTGGGTGTGGCGGCGCTGGTTATCCTAACGGTGCCGTGGAAGACACATTTTCCGATCGGTGTCGTTGCCACGTGGGATGCATTTGCGTTGACAACGGTCACCCTCGCATGGACCCGAATCATTTTCTCAAACGCCCGGGAAATGGTCCGCGCGGCAAAACTTCAGGATTCGAGTCGGAGGGCGATCTTTCTTTTCGTGGTTTTCGCCGCACTGGCGAGCATCCTCGCGGTCGCCGCGCTGTTGGGACCGTCTAAGGGCCTATCCGGATGGGGAGCCGCACGGCATGTCATGCTTACGGTGGTCACCCTGGCGTCGTCCTGGCTGCTAAGCCACACCGTTTTCGCATTGCACTACGCACATTTGTTCTATCGCATTAGTGACCCTGCACAGGCGAAAAACGACGGCAGCGGCCTGGCTTTCCCAGGCACGATGCATCCAGATTTTCTTGATTTCGCCTATTTTTCGTTCGTCATCGGCATGACTTGCCAGACCGCCGATGTTAATGTGACGTCGCGGCACGTGCGTCGCATCGTGCTCCTCCATGGAATCGTGTCGTTTGTTTTCAACACAATGATCCTTGCACTCACGCTCAATCTGGCCAGTGGACTGTTTAGCAGCGCTTAGACCCAACCTGGCTATTTCCCACCGGCAACCACCAGCACTGACGTCACCGTGTCGAGGGCCCGTTGAAGGGATTTGTCGAATGGCACCGCCAAATCAGAAGCATTATTTCCTGCCTGACGTGCCTGGTAGAGGTCGATCTCCGGATTCCGTCCGGCGACCAGCGACGCTTCGTTCATGTGCGGCCGTTCAATCTCAAAAATAAACTTCTCGATTCCTTCGGCAGCCTCTTTTCGAAGCACCTCACGCTCTGCATTTAAATCCGTCCCTACCGCCACATCAGGTCGAACACCCCCTGGACCAGAATTGTTTCCTACTACGGCGCGAGCGACAGCGATCTGAAGCAGCGCCTGATCGCTGATTGGAAAAGTTTCAAACTCGAACGCCCGACCCTGCGTCGGCGTCCCCACGATCAAAGCACGCGCCTGCTGCCGAAGCGCAGCGGCAATGGTTTCAGCCGGGCCACTGGAATCGGCGTTGACGACCAGCGCAAGCACGCCCCCCGTTAAAAGGGGATCCGTCGTACCAGTAAAAACCTTGTCCGAACCGCTCTTGCCTTCCCTTGCGAGATGAAAATAAGACGCGCCCTTCTGGGCAAAGACGTTGATCACCTTGGCTGCGAGATCGAACGAATCGCCAGCCTTCGTAGCACGCAGGTCAAGAATAACACCGTTGATTTTCTTGTTTCTGGAGAATTCCGCGGTCATCGATTTGACATTGGTTTCGTTCAAATCGCCCAGTCGCAGGTAAACAATTCCACGTGGAAGCGCCTGCGCATGAAAGCCTTCCGGCGCGGGAGACGAGGAATCTGCATTTTTCGGAACCAAACGCACGGTCTCGCCGAGGCGGGCCAGCAGTCCTTGAAGTTTGGCACGCTCCAGGGCGTCGCTGCTAAGTTGTTCGGGCTGGCTGCCGGTGGATTTGATCGTGTTGATGGCAGCTTCGATCTGACCCGGCGTGAGCTGGTCGATCAGACTGGGCGTCGTAGCGGGCGACGATACAGGGGCCGGATCGCCGTATGCCATAGACAGCCACGGGACGACCGTAAAAACGGCCGCAAAGAGAAGTTTTGTCATGATGAAGATATCGGAACGGGCGCGTTCAGCGGACGGAGCGAAGCCCAATGTCGCTGCGGTATTGCCGGTCCGCAAAGTCGATCTCCGCGACGGCTGCATACGCCGCCTCACGCGCAGCGCGCACATCTGCGCCAAGGGCGGTCACACCCAAAACGCGACCGCCCGAGGTCTGGACGCCGTCGCCCGACGGTTTCGTGCCGGCGTGGAAAACGATGGCGCCCGTTTTGGCGGCGCTTTCCAGACCGAATATAGGTTTGCCGGTCGCGTATTTTCCCGGGTAACCCCCCGAAGCCATCACGACACACACGGCGGCGCGGTCGTCCCATTCCGGCTGGATTTTGGCGAGCGTGCCGTCCACGGTGGCTTCCAGCAGGTCGAGAAGATCGGTCTTGAGCCTGGGCAACAAAACCTGAGTCTCCGGATCACCGAACCGGCAGTTGAACTCGATCACTTTCACTCCCGCAGCGGTGAGCATGAGACCTGGGAAAAGCATCCCGCGAAAATTGATGCCATCAGCCCGAATGCCGGCGACGAAACGGTCCAGCACGTCCGTCTTCACCTGATCGACCAGCGCAGCGTTGAGAGCCGGCACAGGAGAACAGGTTCCCATCCCACCTGTGTTCGGGCCCTGGTCGCCGTCGAACGCCCGTTTGTGATCCTGCGCGCCGGGGAATAAGCTCCACGTGTTGCCGTCGATGAGCGCGTGAATGGAACATTCCTCCCCTTGCAAAAGCTCCTCGATGACGACCGATTCGCCCGCGGCGCCGAATTCGCGTTGATCCATGATCAACCCAATTGCGTTTTCGGCTTCCTGCGTGTTTTGGGCAATAATAACGCCTTTTCCAAGCGCCAATCCGTCAGCTTTGATCACGACGGGGCCACCCATTTTCCGCGCATAATCCCGCGCTTCGTCGCTCCTCGAAAACCGCGCATATTTCGCTGTGGGAATCCCGTGGCGCTCCATGAATTCCTTGGCGAAACCTTTCGACGACTCAAGCCGAGCCGCAGCCCGGTTCGGGCCAAAAATCCGCAATCCGGCCTCCTGGAACATGTCTACAGCGCCCGCGGCAAGCACGTCATCCGGGCCGACGACGGTGAAATCGATCTTTTCCGACAGCGCAAAATCACGAAGCGCCGCAACATTCGTGACAGGAATCGGCACATTTTTCGCGATGGTCGCAGTCCCGCCGTTCCCGGGCGCGCAAAACACTTCCGATACCCGCGGAGATTGTCCGATTTTCCAAGCCAGCGCATGTTCGCGCCCGCCGCTGCCGATGATGAGGACTTTCATTGCCGGAGGGAATAATGTCGAACGCGCCGGGCGTCAACGCAGCGGCCATTCGTGGA
>DATDAW010000028.1:0-75329 GCA_036525185.1 Chthoniobacterales bacterium
CTGTTCCTCGGCGTCGGCTTCCTCCAGCTTGACCAGATCGCGTTGGCGGATGTCGCCGGCGTGGGCGTCGCGCAGGTATGTGCCGAGCAGGTTCAAGGTGAGCGCGTGGCCTTGCACGTCTTCCACCAGTTTCTCGAACTCGTTCACCTGCTCCCGGCCGTCGTGGAACGGAATGTTGCGGAGCAGGCTTCCCTTCACGCCACAGGACTGGGAGCAGATGCACGCCGGCTTCGCGGGACAGGCGCAGCAGCTCCACCTCCGGCGCGCTGCTCTGCCAGAACGCCCGCAAATCCGGGAGCGAATACCGGGTGGTGACGACGCACAGGCCGTGGCTGGCGGCGGCCAGGCCCTTCAGCAGCGCGGCGATGCCCTGGTCCTTCAGCTGACCCGGCGTGGGCGAAGTGGGCGCGTATTGCAGCGGCTCGAGGCCGTCGAGGATGAGAAGGCTGCGACGCTGGCCCACGATGCGGGCGAGGCGCTGACCTTTCTCGAACGCACCGGCGTTGCTGGCGGCAAACTGCTTGTCCGCATCGTCGCCGAAGAAAATCAGGGCTTCCTTGAGGAACAGATCGGAGGAAGCGGCTCCCGCAGAGCGGGACTCGCCGCTGCCCTGGCTGTAGAAGGACCAAGCAAAGGCGGCGTCGCAGCCGGACCAGTCCTGTCCGGCCAGTTCCGCCGCCCACTTGGCCACGAGCGAGGTCTTCCCCTCGCCGCCGGGGGCAACAAAGGTGAGGACACGCGGGCGGCCTTTCTCCGCGCGCACGGCTTTGACCCAGGCGTCGTTGAGGAGCTTCAGTTCGTCTTCGCGTCCGATGAGATCGGCGGGCGCGTATTTGATGATGCGGTCGATGTCGAATCGGCGTTCCCTTCGGCGGCGCGGTCGGAAGTCAATGACGTCCCGATCTGCGAACGTGGGAGGAACCGGGCAATCCTCGATCCAGACGGGAATGATACTTTTCGAGAGGCTGCGAGCGCACTCGACTTCACGTTTCACCCACTCCGAACCGATTGACGCGGAGGTGATGACGACGACCAGCGTATCGGCGTCGGCAATACCCTTTTCGATCACCGGCCAAAATCTTTCATCCGGCCGGATGGAATGGACGTCGTTGAACACCTCCTTAAACCCGGCGGCGCGGAGGAACGATTCCATCTCCGCGACATAACCGTCATCGGAAGTGCTGTGGGAAACGAAGGCGCGCATCTGACGGAGAAAGTATCAGGATTTCTGGCTGCCATCGCGGCCAGTCCGTGCCACGCAGCCGTTCGGAAAGTCCGAGGAACACGGGTCGGGGATGCTCTGCAAACCGTCTTCAATCTGGATCGAGGCATTGGAGGGCAGGCTTCCTCCCAAACAGAACCGATTCGATTCAACGAGCTTTGAGGAGGTGCCTTTTAATTTTTCTCCTTCGAACCGGGCATCGAAGATTACGCGTTCAGGAGGGTATTCAGGCGCCATAATAACTCACATTTTCCGCGTAATCGCTTCTTGTTTCTAAAGGTGATCCAGTTCCAAGCCAATAATACTTCGTTCGCCCTAAAGGCAGGAATTAAAATTAACCGCAAAGAACGTAAAGAGCTCAAAGACAATTACTTGCTTGGCGGCTCGCATGGAAATCAACCTCCTGCAGGGACATCCGAAGACTGCTTCGAGTCATGACTCTTTCCCTCTGTGTTCGTTGCGTTCTTCGCGGTTACTTGAACTGCCATTTTTGGGTTCACCGGGATCAGCCTCCAAGTTCCTGAATTTTCGCCTGTGCTTCCTCAACTCGCTGCTGAATGGAGAATTTCTGTTCTGCGTCTGCCGCCCTGGCTTCTTCGGCTTGCAGAAAAGCAAGTTTCTTCTGCCAGATCGAAAGCGCCGAGGCCGCCTGAGGAGCGGCCACTTTCACACCCATCGCCCGAAGTCGCGTGCGGGCGATTTCTTGCATCTGCGGGTCGCACTCCAGACTCAAGATTGTCTTGTAGTCGGCGCTGGCGAGATCCTTCCTCAAGGTGTTTTCGTAAACCTCACCCCGGTTAAGGTAGGCCAGCGGGTTTTGCGGATCGAGAGCTATGGCTTGCGCGTAATCAGCGAGCGCACGCGCGACGTCGCCTTTTCGCGAAAAGGCGTTACCGCGGTTGCGAAAAAGAATGGCGTCACCGAATCCGAGTTCCAAGGCGTGATCAAAATCCTGAATGGCCAGGTGTTCGTCCCGCCTGAAGTAGTGAGTCAGCCCACGGTTGTAGTAGGCCACGGCCAGCGTCGGATCGATCTCGATGGCTTGATCTAGAGAATCGAGTGCCTGGTCGTAGTTTTCATCGGACAGATAACGCAACCCGCGATTGTAACAATCGGCCGCAGTCTGAGCCGGCTGGGCGCTCGCTGATGTGCGGCGCCGGCGGTCCTTTCGCGACTCTGAAATCCGAGGATGCGCGCTGCTCGACTGGCTCACAGGTCTAGCGCTGCCGGATTCCGATGAGCCTACTCGGGGGTTTGGCACAGCGAGGTTGATTAACGCTCGGGCGACCTTGAGCAGCACCTGATCCTGCTCGTCTTCGGTCATTCCACTGAGAGGGTTTGTTGGCGAATTTGAGCTCTGGATTGAAGCCAGCGTGAACTCGTCTGGACCTGTCTTCGGATCGGGATACTTGAATTTCGTCTCCTCAAAAAGACAGCGCCGCACGATTACCGGGATGATCTTCACACCACGCTCCTTAGCGTTGCGCAGGAGGACCGGCAGCTCGCTGTTCCGCACATATTTCGATGCCAGGAATGCAGGGCTCACTAACAGCACCGCGGCACGCGCTCCGTTCAAGTGCTTTTGGATGTGCGCATGCCAGTTCTCGCCCAGTCCAATGTCTTGATCGGAGCAGATGGTCAGCTCGTCCTGCTGCACGAGGGGCTGCAGAAATTGTGTCAGCCGATCCAGCCATCGCTTGCTTCGATCAGGACTTTCATTGTCTTCATGCGCATAGCTGATAAAGACGGCCTTCAGGTCAGTTGCCATAGGGGGTTCGCAAGTTTGCTGGTGGCGGATTTGAAATGCTGGCGAATAACTTCAGGCCTTCGTCCAGACACGTTGCCGATAAGATAGGTGGCGGGATTCGGAAATTTCATATCCACATTTTGCCGAGCCCTTGGGGCGCCTGAGCGGATGGTGCTCCAGCGTAGATAGTCCAACGAATCCTCGTTTCGGAAATGCGATAACGCAAGGTGTCCGGCAAGGTGGTCAGGATGTTTCAGCGCTTTGCGATTCTCAGCATCAGCGTGCCCTCAATCATCCACAAAATCCGCACATAAGAGCCTTCCAGCCTTTTCCGAAAAGCGGCAGGATGCCGCTCCCACCATGCGTTTTCGTCTCGCTCTTTACCGGCTCGTCTTCCCTTTTGTTCTCGCGGTAATGCTGCCCGCAATGCTGTTGCGGATGGCCCGACGCGGCAACTTCCGGCGAAATTTCGGCCAGCGGCTTGGATTCTATTCCCGGGAGCTTCGCACCCGTCTGGCGGGAAAAAAGCCGATCTGGCTCCAATCCATCAGCGTCGGCGAAACGATGGTGGCGCTAAAACTCGCGCGACATCTCCACACCAAGCAGCCGGCACTTCCTATCGTGTTGTCCGTAACGACATCCACCGGCTTCGAACTCGCGGAGAATGCCCGGCTTGCTTGGCTCGAGATCATCTACAACCCCCTCGACGTCGCTTCCGTGGTCCGCCGCGCGATCCACGTTGTTCAACCCCGGCGGCTCGTGCTTATCGAAGGCATCTGGCCGTTACTTGTAGCCGAATGCCGCCGCGCTGGCGTACCCGTTGCGCTCATCGCCCGGTTGTCGCCTCGCTCCGAACGGCGATTCCGGCGTTTTCGCTGGTTGATCGAGCCGATTTTTCAACTCCTCGACCCCATTTGCGTCCAGGAACCCGAAGATATCGTCCGTTGGGAAAAACTTGGCGCCAAACCCAGCGCTATCCAATGCACGGGAGCGATCAAGTTTGACGAAAAGACGCAGAACGGATCGCGTGTAACAGAATTCGCCGCCTTCCTCACCGGGATCGGCGTCCCGCGAAATGCTCCGATCCTGCTGGGAGGCAGCACATTCTCCGGCGAGGAAATCATTCTCGCCCGGACATATCAGGCGCTGCGCAAGCGCTTTCCGAACCTTTTCCTAATTTTGGTCCCGCGCCACTTCGAACGCACACCGGAAATCCTCACCGAACTCACCCCACTCAACCTCCGGATCGCACTGCGAAACGCGCCCTTGGAAAACGCCGAGGCACTCATCGTCAACACGACCGGCGAATTACGCGACTGGTATCATCTGGCCACCATCGTTTTCATGGGCAAAAGCCTCACAGCCAACGGCGGTCAGAACCCTGTCGAAGCGGTCCTTGCGGGCAAACCGGTTATTTTTGGTCCGCACATGGAAAACTTTGCCGCAATCGTCAAACGATGGCGAGCCGACCATGCCGCTGTTCAAATCATTGATGAAGCAGAACTCCAGATCCAGGTCGCCAACCTCCTGGAAAATCCCAGCTTACGCGACGAACTCGCTGCCCGCGCTGCCAGCGCCGTCGCCGCCCATCAAGGCGCAACCGAACGGGTGACGGAATTGATCAAACGTGAGAGGTGAGACGTAAAAAGCAGGCCGCGCAGAAGACCCGTTCGCATGCGCTTGCGATCTCTCCCTTTCACCTTTCACGTTTCCATTCCAGTGCGCCCTTCTTGATCGCGTACAAATAACCCACCATCAAAACACTGATAAAACTAAACATACTGATGAAAATCACACTTCCGCCCTCGGGCAGTTTCAAAAATTCCCGGTAAACAACGGCCCACGGATACATAAACACGATCTCGATGTCGAAAAGGATGAACAGCATGGCGACGAGATAAAACTTCACGCTGAATCGCGGCTGCGTATTGCCTGTGGCGATCATGCCACATTCGTAAGCCGTGTCCTTCACCCGGTTTCTCTTTCCCACTCGCCCAATGACCACACTGAGAATCAGCGCAAACGCCGCAAAACCAACGGCAATGATAATCTGGATCAGGATGGGAAGATAGTCGCGAGGCATTTTGGGGAGAACGCTTTGTGAAACCGTGTTTACCGCTCTGAAGCCCCCAAAGCAACGATATTTCTCGCGGCTTTGGTCCCCTGCGACTATAAATTCAAACCGATTCTCCCATGAAATCCGCCCTTTTCGTTTCCGTAATCGCGGCTTGTTTCGTCGGTGCTCAAGCCTCTGCCGCGCCCGAGAACGACGTGCCGCCCGTCGACTCTGCGATGATTCTGCAGGCTCTCAAGATCTTGAAGGCGCAACAGCAGCTTTCCGAGCAAGCGCAACTGAAGCGGGCAATTGAACAGGTCTTTGTAGCTTCGGGGACCAAGGAAACCGCCATCGCGTTTTACGAAGACGCTATCATGGCCATGCAGTTCGCGGGCGTCACGCGCGAGAACAGGCAGTTTCGCGACTGGAAAGAGAAAGAGGGCGAAAGACTTAGCGACCCCCATTTCCGCGAATCGGTAAGAATGCATTTGTTCTATCTTGGCGTTTCGCTGCGCCGGGCTTCCGGAGTCAAGGTGGCGGATTTGCTGCAGCAATTGACGGGTTATGTCAACCTGCTGGATAATTCGGAAGCGGCTGTTAATGCGAAAGGTTCGCTGCTAAAAACGCCCGTTGGCGCCGGTTTGTTTGCAAAGTGGCTCCGGCTTGATCCCCCGCTGAGCGGCATCGACAACTGGGAAATGAATCCCGGCAATTCCGACGCAATTGCCGCAAGGATCATTCTCCCTGAATTGCGCGAGCAAAAATCACCGGCGCTAATCGGCTATTGGGATGGCAGGATCCAGCGCGACTCCGCCAAAGCTGCCGGTGCGAAGCTTGATTTCCAGGTGAACGACTTTACGCAAATCAAACTGCCGCAGTTATTATGGAACAGAGCGAAGGAGTGGCTGGTGTTGGAACAAAGAAACCGCGCCATTACGGAGATGTTCGGCGTCGTCCAGAAATATTCGGACCATCCGGACGAAGCCGCGTGGATAGGAGAACTGGAAGGATTGTTAGCTCCGGCGCAAGGCATCGGCGCGACATCCTCGTCGCCGTGAATATTGCCGCTACCTCGCGACGGTCTCGCTATGAAGATTGCCGTGCTTGCCAAAGCTCTCCGCGACACTCGGGATGGCATCGTTAGTATCCGAGTCAGGCTGGCGGCTGGCAGTTCCTATCAAATCGGCGTTTTCGTGCGCCTCGGCACGCTTGGTTAGCTTGACTCCCACCAGCTTGCTCACGCCGTGTTCCTCCATTGTTACGCCGTACAGAACATCGGCCTTGGCAATGGTGCGTTTGTTGTGCGTGATGACAACGAACTGACTCTGCGCGACAAAACGGTCAAGAATCTTGATGAACCGGTTGATGTTCGACTCATCCAGCGGCGCGTCCATTTCGTCGAGAACACAGAAAGGACTCGGCTTGACCATGTAGATGGAAAAGAGCAGGGCGACGGCCGTCATGGTTTTCTCGCCACCGGAAAGGAGGGAAATGGATTGGAGCTGTTTTCCGGGCGGTCGCGCGATGATGTCGATTCCGCTTTCCAGAGGGTCGGAGCCGTCAGCTAGCAAAAGATTAGCTTTCCCGCCGCCGAAGAGCTCCGTGAACATCTCCTGAAAATTGGTCCGGACCTGCTCGAAGGTGTCAGCGAAGAGCTGCTTCGTCGTGTGGTTGATCTTCGCGATGGCGTCGAGCAGTTCGGCCTTTGAATTTGTTAGATCGTTATTCTGCTCGTCGAGGAATTTTTGACGCTGTTCGAGCTCATCAAATTCCTGGATGGCGTCGAGGTTGACGGGCCCCATCGCATCGACGCGCTCGGTCATCTCCGCCACGGCGTTTTCAACGAAAGGCCAATCAAATTCTTCCTCGGAGGAAACGGTAGCGGTGGGCTGTTCTTCGTGGGATTCATCGACGACCGGGACGATCGCTCCGTTGAGCACGGTCCCGGGAAGGACCTCTTCGGTGCGGGAAGAAATCGGAGCGACGTGGTCGGGACTTTCGGATTCAACTCGGGGCGAGGGTTGCACAGGCACATCCTGCTGGGTGCGCTTTTTCTTCAGGTCACGAACAGCAACATTGAATGCGTAGGCATCAATCCGGAATTCGCGAAGATCGATCTGATAACGCCGCTGGATGTGCTCGACGATGTTCTCGAGTTTCAGGCCAAGCTTGGTCCGGCGAACTTCGCGGTCGCCCCGTTCTTCCTGGGATTGATGGACTGCTTTTCGCAATGCCCGGACCTCCGTATCGATGGCAGCAATGACGTCGACCATGCCAACGCGTTCGTGAATGAGTTCGGCCACGACGCGTTCGGCCGAGCCAAGCGAGTCGCGTGATCTGGTAACGCGCTCCGTGATGCCATTGATCTCGGCTTCAAGCGTGTCGATCCGCTCCGCGTAGGCGGCAACGTCATTTCTGCGTTGCGCGATAAGGTCACTCAATTCCGCGACCCGGGCGGCCATGGGGTCACGCTGACGACGAAGATTTTCCTGACGCTGACGTTCCGTTGCCACGCGTATCCGAGCTTCGTTGAGCGTGTCGGACAGGCGGTTTTCCTCTTCACGCGCCTGATCCAGGCTGGATTGCAGCTCGGAACGGCGGCTCATGTGCGTCTCGATCAGGGCAGCCAGTTCAGCAAGCTGGAGTTCGATCTGCAAAATCGAGCCCGAGGCCGAATCGCGACGTTTTTCGATATTTGCACGCTCCCACTCGAGGTTGCGAAGTTTGTTTTCGAGATCGCGCGACTCGCGTTCCTGCGTGGTGACCTGGCTTTGGAACGCGGAAACGGCAAATTGGCTTTCCTGCGCAATGTCCCGGTGGCTTTGCAGCTGGACACGGGTCTCCTCCAAGGTTTGGGACGCGGAAATGCGACGTGATTCTGCTTCCGCGAGCGCATCACGGGACGTGGCGAGTTTCGCTTCCAAATCTTTGATTTGGTTGCGGCGGGAGAGCACGGAATTGCCCGAATCAGCCGTCTGTCCGCCAAGAATAACGCCTTCGAGCGTGACGATTGTGCCGTCGAGTGTTGCGAACGTCAGGTTGGGATTCGTGGATTTCAGGCGCAACGCGTCGTCGAGCGTCGCGACGACCACCGTGCGGCTAAGCAGGCGGTGGATGAGCGAGGCGGCCGGACCCTGGACTTTGATTTTGTCGAGTGCCCAGGCGAGGGCGCCTTCCGGGAGAAATTCACGCGGTGTGCCGGTGTTCGACCCAAGAAATTCCGTGGGCGCCAGAGCGGCGCGACCCTGCTTTTTGGCGATGAGCGTTTCGAAAATCTTCGATGCCAGCTCGGTTTCCTTCAGCAAAACGGTCTGCAAATGAGAACCAACGGCCGCTTCAATCGCCGTGACGAATTCCTGCTCCGTTTCAATATGCGACGCAAGAGAACCAAGAAGCGCCGGTTTGTAAAACGACGGATCGTCGAGGCCCTTAAGAACGGCTTGAGTGCCCCCGCCAAGGCCGGCGCCTTCTTCAACGAGTTGGCGGAGAACACCGAGCCGGGACTCATTTTCCGCCACAAGTCGCTGGGCCTGCGAGACTTCACGCTCCACGGTTTGAAAAGCAGCCTGCGCAATCTTCAGCGACTCCTCAATTTCGCGCAGATCACCGCGAGCTTCGTTGAGGCGAGTCTCGGCATCTGCTTTTTGTTCGTGGCTGGAGGCGAGTGCCTCGGCAGCTTTATCGCGACTCTCGGTTGCAGCGGCGATCTCTTGCGCAAGCGCGACGGAGCGGCTTTCCGTGGCCTCATGCTGGCCCTGCAGCGTGGCGAGCTCCGTCCGGAGCGTGTTCGATCGACCCTCGCTTTGACTCAGCGTCATGTCGGACTGCCGAAGGGATTGCTCCGCCGCGATGCGTTTTTCCCGGAGCGCAGCAACCGCACTCGATTGAGTGGCGAGATTTCGTTCTTCGTCGGCTAGAACGGTCGAGGCGTCTTCGATCTGCTGATCGGTTTCTGTAATCTGGCTTTCCTGCCAGGCCAGCTTTTCTTCGCCGCTTTCGAGGTCAATCTTGTAACGCTCAACGAGATTGGCGAATTCGGCCATCCGCTCACGGTTGAATCCAATGCGGCTTTCTCCGCTGGAAATGTCGTTCTTCAACGTCTGCACGCGGTCGCGAGCTTCGTTGATGCGCAGCTCCATGCGGGTGAGCTCTTCTTTTTTTGCGACGAGGACCGTCTCCTGGACTCCCGCTCGTTCCTCGGCTTCGGCGTGACGCTCGGCGAGCGTTCCAATCTCGGTGTCGAGCTCGCGGATTTCCGTGTCGAGTTCGTCGAAGCGTTTCCGACTCAAATGCGTGTCGAGGATTCGTAAATCCTCAAGCAGTGCCTGATAACGCCGCGCTTTTCCCGCCTGCCTCTGGAGAGAACCAATCTGGCGTTTCACCTCCTTCATGATGTCGGTGAGCCGCACCAGGTTTGCCTCGGTGGATTCCAGCTTTCGCAATGCCTCTTTTTTCTGGCTCTTGTACTTGGTGATCCCTGCCGCTTCCTCGAAAATCGCCCGCCGGTCCTCAGGCCGGGAACTAAGGATCTGGTCGATCTTCCCCTGCTCCATGATCGAGTATGCGCTCCGCCCAATCCCGGTATCCATGAACAGCATCTGGATGTCGCGCAATCGGCAGCCCGTCTTGTTGAGGAAATACTCGGAGCGGCCATCGCGAAAAACGCGCCGCGTAATCTGCACTTCGTGGTAATCGAGACCCAGCTCCTGTTCGCACTCGGCAAAGGTCATCGTCACCTCGGCCATACCGACGGCTTGACGCGAATCGGTTCCAGAAAAAATGACGTCCGCCATTTCACCGCCCCGCAACGCTTTGGCCGATTGCTCGCCGAGGACCCAGCGAATGGAATCGAGCACGTTCGATTTGCCGCACCCGTTGGGCCCGACAATCGCCGTAACGCCACGATGAAACTCAATCGTGGTTTTGTTAGCGAAGGATTTGAATCCCTGAATGTCGAGTGATTTGAGATACATCGGCGATGCGGCTTAGGCAGGCTTCAAGGGGCAAGCTTTAAACCCGATCACCCTTCGCAGCAAGCAACGGATCGGCGGGAACAAATCACGCTGAGCCGATCAGAATTCCTGCCAGGAAAACCAGAACCCCGCCCACAATAACTTGAAATGTCGCCGAGAGCAGGGGCGTATCCATGTATTTGTGGCGGATCCACGAGATGGCAGCCAGCTCAACGGCGACGACAACCACCGCAACGATCGTTGCAAGATGAAAATTCGCGATCAAAAACGGGACCGTGTGCCCGATTCCGCCCAGGGTCGTCATCAAGCCGCAGACCGTTCCCCGAAAATAGGGCCTTCCCCGTCCGCTCAGCACGCCATCATCCGACAGCGCTTCGGTGAAGCCCATGCTGATTCCCGCGCCAATCGAGGCCGCCATACCGACCAGAAAAGCGTCCCAGCTGTCCCTGGTCGCAAATGCCGCCGCAAACACGGGTGCCAACGTCGAAACAGAACCATCCATCAAACCCGCAAGTCCGGGCTGCACAATCTGGAGCACGAAACTCCGGCGATGCGTCTCGTCCTCCGTTTCTCGAGCGCCGGACGCTTCGAGATCGGCCATCATTTTCTCCGCAAGGTCTTCGTGACCCTGTTCCTCCGCGCTCAAATCATTCAACAACTTACGTATGGAGACATTCTCCGTTCGTCGGGCAGCCGCTGCGTAAAATCGCAAAGCATCGGACTCCATCGTGGCAACTTCTTTTCGCACTTGCTGGACTGTCAGCACTTTCGCCAACCAAAGAGGTTTGCGGGAAATGAAGCCTTTCACATCCTGACGCCGCAGAAAAACGATATGCTCGCCGAAATGCTCGCGGCACGTATCCATCAGTCGTTGAGCGTGTTGCTGCTCTTCTGATTGCATCCGTTGCAGCATTTTCGCCGTCGCTGGGTATTCCGAAGCGAGTCTGGCTGCGAATTCGCCATAAATTCGCGCGTCATCTTCCTCGAGTGTGATTGCCAGTGCGAGGATTTCCCTCTCCTCCAATGCTGCGAAAGCTTTTGCCATCCGCGCAAACTGATGGGCTGTCGCGATGAGATCAAGCGAGACTGGATTTCAAAAAATGCCAAAAACGCGGCGTAAATTCCGGCATTCTCCGCGGGCTCCGTGCCTCGCTGTCAAAATCCGTCCCCTTCAGTTCACCGCGCCACAACTTCCCTGTTGGCAAAACCCGTAGAATTGTCAGGATAAAAGTCGATGTCCACCTCCAAAACCAAGTTTCCCCGTCATGTCGCTGTTATCAT
This sequence comes from Chthoniobacterales bacterium, assembly GCA_036525185.1. GTDB lineage: Bacteria > Verrucomicrobiota > Verrucomicrobiia > Chthoniobacterales > DASVRZ01 > DATDAW01. The sequence goes on from DATDAW010000028.1 coordinate 11,280, forward strand.
GGACGGCAATGGCCGTTGGGCGCGCGAACGCGGTTTGCCGCGCCTAAGCGGTCACCGTGAAGGAGCGAAAACCGTCCAGCGGATCATCGATGCGTGCGTGCAAACCGGCATCCAATTCCTGACTCTGTACGCGTTTTCCCGCGAAAACTGGAAGCGGCCTCAGCTGGAAATCTCGGGTCTGATGCGGCTGCTTGTGCAATTCCTCGGCGACCGCCACGAAGAAATGATGGTGAAGAACATCCGTTTCCGCGCCATCGGTCGCTTGTCCGATTTGCCGGAAAAGACTCTGGCAGCTGTCCGCAGAGCCGAATCAGAAACCGCTGGTAACACGGGGCTCACGCTGGTGCTGGCCCTCAGCTACGGCGGACGCACCGAAATCGTCGATGCCGTCAATTCCCTCCTGGCCGAACGAAAACCGGGCGACAACACCCCCGTGACGGAAGAATCGCTTCGCGCCCATCTTTACACGGCGGATTTTCCCGATCCCGACCTGCTGATCCGAACGTCAGGAGAAATGCGAATTTCCAATTTTCTGCTGTGGCAGATCAGTTACGCAGAGATTTTTGTCACAAAAAAGCTGTGGCCAGACTTTAGTACACAAGATTTTCTGGACGCGGTGAGCGATTTTGGACAGAGAGAGAGGCGCTTTGGTGGAATTTAGCCAGTAACCTGGCCCAAAGCGCCCTGAACCGACCATGCAAACCATTCTTGTCGTTGATCCTGAAGTCGATTTTCTTGAGTGGACTCAACACCAGCTCACGACACCTACGACGCGTATCATTACTGCGACGGCGGCGGACGAAGGATTCAGGCTTTATCTCAAGGAAACGCCTGATCTGGTGATCACGGAATCGCATTTGCAGCCGTTTGGGGGCACCGAGCTGCTCGCGCGCATCCGCCAGCGCGACTCCAACGCCATGGTCATTCTCATCAGTGCGTATGGCACGACCCAGTCCGTCATTGAATCGATGAAACTGGGTGCATTTGATTTTGTGCGCAAAGAATCGCTGCCCTTCAATCTGAAGCCGGTGGTGGACTCGGCGCTCAACGCTCAAGCGGAAATGAGGGCGGCAACGGCCTTCAAGCCACAACTCACCGTCGAGCAACGCCAGGAAAGCATCGTCGGACAGTCATTGGCGATGCAGAATGTATTCAAAATGATTGGCCGCGTGGCGCACAGCGATGCGCCGGTCATGATCACCGGCGAGAGCGGTTCCGGCAAAGAACTCGTGGCACGGGCGATCCACCACTACAGCAACCGGAGCGACTCGAACTATCTGGCGATCAATTGCGCGGCAATCCCGGAAAACCTGCTCGAGAGCGAGCTTTTCGGACACGAAAAAGGCGCGTTCACCGGCGCCGTGTCACAACGCATAGGGCGGTTCGAGCAATGCAATGGCGGAACGCTTTTCCTTGATGAAATTGGCGACATGCCGCTGCAGGTGCAGAGCAAAATCCTTCGGGTGTTGCAGGAAGGAGAGTTTTCGCGCGTCGGCGGCAATATGACCCTCAAGACGGACGTCCGGATCATTGCCGCGACCAACAAAACGCTGGAGCAGGAAGTTGCGAATAAACGTTTCCGTGAAGATCTGTTTTACCGGCTGAATGTTGTGCGTATCCATCTGCCACCGTTGCGGCAGCGCAAGGAAGACATCCGGTTGCTCGCGGAGTATTTTTTGCAGAAAATCGCAGCTATCAAGCACATCCCTCGACTGCGTCTTTCGGAGGAAGCAATCCGCGTTTTGGAGGCATATCCGTGGCCGGGCAACGTCCGCGAACTTGAAAACACCATCCAGCGCGCTTCCGTGCTGGCAACAGCGGACGTGTTGCTGCCAAAAGATATTCCACTGGGGCTCGCATCAGTGCCGGCCGAGCCGGAGATTAACGGAACGCACGTTGCAAGCGGTGCACCTGCAGAAAAAGGATCGATTTCCGTGGAGAGCGCGATCGAGTTGTTGCTGAACAAAGCCTTGGGCGACCCTGGCTTGCAGCTGCTGCCGTGGCTGGAGCGGGAGTTTACCATCTACGCGATGCAGACGACGAAGGGAAATCAGGTCAAATCCGCCAAATTGCTTGGCATCACCCGCGCCACGCTACGCAAACGCATCGAACGCTACGGCATTACACGTGAATTGACCATCCAGTGATCCTGTCGAATGGATGTCACACGAAGAACACTGGGGCCACGGAGGTCATTAGTTAAGACTTCTCCGCGTTCGCCGCGTCTGCGTGTGAAAAATGACGGCCTTTCAATTTCATAACGGCGAATGGCAACCGTGTGACGGAATTCCCGTTTCCGATCGCGGGTTCCGCTATGGGATGTCCGTCTTCGAAACCATCGGCATCGTAAACGGCCGATTTCTTTTTTGGGACGAACACCTCAAAAAGCTGGATCAAGCCTGCGTCCTGACGGGATTTCGGCGAACCCAGTCCACAACGTGTCCTATCGAGACGGGACAATTCGCAATCACAGGTGTTGCCCGGATTTTCGTGACAGCCGGTGATGGTGCAGCGAGCGACCCAGTCGACTCCGGCCGAATCATTCTGCTCATTGAAGAACGCGCGATCATGGAACCGCCAGCTCCCCTGAAACTCTCGCTGGCGTCCGCCCCATTTTCCCCGCTTCATCCGGGTCTTAAGACTGGCAACTATTGGCCCCACATCGCCGCATACAACGCCGCCATTGCCGCCGGATTTCACGAAACGGTGCTCGCCAATGCACAAAAACATGTCATGTCCGCTTCGATGGCAAACCTCTTCGCCGTAATTGACGGCATTCTCATGACGCCACGCCCTGCCACGGGCGCTCGTGTCGGCGTTGTCCGCGATTGGGTAACGGATCGCATCGACGTTGTGCTCGCTGAATTTCATCCCGAGCAATTGGCCGAAGCCACGGAAATATTCCTGACCAACAGCGGTTACGGAATCGGAGTTGTTTCACATTTAGGCAAAGCCGAATTGCCGGAACCGGAAATTGGTCCACGTTTGCTGGCTGACTATCGGAAATATTGTGGGATCGACTGAAGGGACCAAAAATAGCAAAAGCTTTCGACCGGCTTCCGCCCCGGCGGGAGAGGCTCCCGGCCTGCGATGGCTCGAGCGCGTGGGAGAAACGGCACCGTTTCAGAAGCGGCTGGCGAAAGAATCATGGAAACAAGACATTGAGTTCCAACATGTTACTGAAGCCGCGCAACCCTTCCTGGCCAGCCTTCTCGCGCTGAAAGTCCCGGCAACGCTCTGGATCGTCTGCCAGGACGTCCGTCAGCAGGAACGCATTCACAACGAAATGCTCGCGTGGTTCGGCGAAACATTATTTCTGCCAGAGATGGAAGCGATCGTCGACAATACGATCCCGGATCCCGAAATTTCCGCTGAGCGCCTGGACGTGCTGCAACGTCTCGCCCGATCCAATCGCGAGGTGGTTGTCCTCACACGCGCAACACTTGAAAGCCGCGTCCCAGCCCTTGCAGCGCTGAAATCCCAATCCATTCGTCTCGCACGATCGCAGCGCATGGACCGCGATGGGCTGATCGATTCACTGGCCAAAGGCGGATACGAACGCGTCGCACAAGTATCTCTTCGGGGCCAATTTGCAGTTCGCGGAGGGATTCTGGACGTCTTTTCGTGGCAGCACACTCAGCCGGTTCGTTTGGAGTTTTTCGATGATGAAATCGAGTCGATCCGTATCTTCGATCTCGACGAGCAGCGGTCGTTTCAGACCCTCGATGTCTGCCAGATTTTGACTGGCGACGTGGAATCGGAAACGGTCCTGCTGCGCACTTACATCCGCAAAGACCACATCGTGGTCGATGTCGAAACCGACGTTCCCGACGCCACCATTCGGATCACGGGCGGCGCCTTCATTTCTGACGAAGCAGAAGACTATAGCGGCGCCTTTTTTGAGCATTCTTTCGGCGAATTTGAGCCTGGCGATCTCATCGTCGAGGCTGGAAAACGCGAGGCGCTTTTCCAACAATTCAGGCAGTGGGACCGCGACGGCTGGACCATGGTCCTCCTCTGTCATAACGAGGGTGAAGCGGAGCGTTTTCGCGATCTGCTTGGGGACAATCACCTCGATCTTAAGCACCTTACTTTCGCAGAAGGATCTATCAGCCAGGGTTTTACCTATCCCGAAGCCAAGCTCGCCGTGCTTGCGGATGGTGAAATTTTTGGCCGATACCACAACAACCGCAGCAAGCGTCTTGCCCTTCGCCGGGCGCGCATACAGTCCCAGCGGGCACAAATCGACTTCTCGGAGTTGACCGAAGGCGATTACGTCGTCCACCTCGAACACGGTATAGCCCGCTTCGAAGGTCTCCAAAAATTCGAACAGGACGGCCGGCAGCAAGAGGTGCTCGTTCTCGAATTTGCCGAGGAGGCGAAAATGTATGTGCCTCTGGAACAGGCCTTTATGGTTTCGCGATACGTGGGAGTCGGCAAAAAATCGCCTGACCTCAGCAAACTTGGCGACTCGCGTTGGGCGAAAGCGAAAAAAGATGCCGAGAAAGCCGTTTTCGATTATGCGGCCCGACTCCTACAGGTCCAGGCTGAGCGCGAAACTGCCGCCGGCCACGCTTTCCCCGTGGACTCAAAATGGCAGCACGAATTCGAAAGCGCCTTCCTTTACAAAGAAACGCCTGACCAGCTCACAGCGATCCAAGCCGCAAAAGCTGACATGGAATCCACGCGGCCGATGGACCGGCTTATCTGTGGCGATGTTGGTTTTGGCAAAACCGAAGTCGCCATTCGGGCGGCATTCAAGGCGGTGATGGGCGGCAAACAAATAGCCATTCTGGTTCCGACGACCGTCCTCGCGCAGCAGCATTTCCATAATTTCAAAGAGCGCATGTCCGATTACCCGGTGAAGATCGAGATGCTCAGCCGGTTTCGAACGGCGGCGGCGCAAAAGAAAACGCTGGCGGGTGTGGCCGACGGCACCGTGGACATCGTCATTGGCACGCACCGGCTCATTTCAAAAGACGTCCAGTTCAAGAATCTCGGGCTGGTCGTAGTGGACGAGGAACAGCGTTTCGGCGTGCTTCACAAAGAGAAATTCAAGGAACTTTTTCAGCTGATCGATGTACTCACGCTTTCCGCAACCCCCATTCCAAGAACGCTTTATCTCTCGTTGATGGGAGCGCGCGACATTTCCACTATCGAAACACCGCCGCAGAATCGGCTGCCGGTCGAAACCGTTGTTTGCGGCTACGATGAACGCATCATCCGTGACGCCATCCGCCGCGAATTGGGCCGCAAAGGACAGGTCTATTTTCTGCACAACCGCGTTCACAGCATTGAGCACATCGCCACTCGCATCCGTCATCTGGTACCGGAGGCTCGAATCGGTATCGGTCACGGTCAGATGAACGAACACGAACTCGAGGACGTGATGCAGAAATTCGTCGATGGCGACACGGACATCCTGATTTCAACAACCATTATCGAGAGCGGCCTGGATATTCCGAACGCAAACACCATCATTATCGACCGCGCTGACCGGTTCGGCCTTGCCGATCTCTACCAACTCCGCGGACGGGTCGGACGCGCTCATCACAAAGCCTATGCCTATCTGCTGCTGCCGCGCGATCAAATGACTGCCGGCGCCGCCCGCAAACGCGTTAATGCCATCAAACAATACTCCAGCCTGGGTGCCGGCTTCAAAATCGCCATGCGTGACCTTGAGATCCGTGGCGCGGGCAATGTCCTCGGAACCGCACAAAGCGGACACATTATCTCGGTTGGATTCGATCTTTATTGCCAGTTGCTGAAGCAGGCCGTGGCCAAAATGAAGGGCGAAAAAGTGCGTCCCCGGTTGGAAGTTGTCACGCGCCTCGACTTTGTCGCTTTGAACGAATCGGAGTGGATCAACGATCCCCATCTCGCGCCTGCATTTTTGCCAGCTTCCTACATTTCAGAGCCGGAAACCCGAATTTCGGCCTACCGGAAACTCGCCGAAGTGACGTCCCGTGACGCACTTGAGGATCTCCGAAAAGTCTGGCGCGACCGTTTCGGCCCTTTGCCCGAGGCGGCTGGGAACCTGCTTGTCTTTACCGAGATCAAACTCACTGCATCGAACGCCAAAATCGCCAGACTCGAGGTCCGCGAAGAAAAAGTGATGCTGACACGTGGCGGCGACTTCATTCTTGTCGGTGGGAAATTCCCGCGTCTCACTGCCGGTGATTCAGGCGAAAAACTCGATGCGCTTTTGGAGCTACTGCGGAAAATCTAGCGATGGGTCTGCAGGATTGAAGCGTTCCGCGAAATGGGGCCTGCTCGCTTTCGGGAAGCTGCTCAAGGCTCCATTACCGCTGCAGCGCCGGGCACTGCGGTGGCCCTGGATTGATTCGATTTGAGGAACATCAGGACCGGCAGCATCAGCAGCGGCGCGAGCGCCGAAATGCATAGACCCCAGCGCAGATTGCTCCAATCGGCGATAAAACCGGCCGCCCACGGCATGAAAATCCCACCCGCGTTTCCGAGCGCGGCGAGCGCGGCGTACATACTCGCGCCGCCTTCGGGATAACGATCCGCCGTTACTGCCAACAGTGTCGGCCAGAGACAACTGCCCGTAAAGCCAACCAGAATGCACGCGGACAAAGCGACCCCGTTATTTGGGAAGAACGAGCCGGCGATGAACAGGAACACCGACAGGCCACAGCCCCAGGCCATCATATGAAACGAATCAATTTTGTGCGCCAGCGAACCAGCAGCCATCCGGCCCAGCGCCATTCCCACGGAGAAAAGCAAAAGCGCCATGCCGCCAACCCAGGCGTCGAATTTCAGCGTGATTTCCGCGTACGCGGGGAGCCATTGCGCCATGGCAAGCTCAGTCGCTCCACCAAAGAAAATGGCCACCATTGCTCCGATAAACCACGGGCTGCGCAGAAGGGTGACCATTGGCAGCCTACGTTCTTCGGGGATCATGGGAGGAAACTTGAGCGGAGCAAAGGCCGCAATGAGGACGACCAGCAATGGCACGAGCAGCACCGACGCCAGTCGCCAGCCGAGCCCGGCTTTCAGCGCGAGCGTTCCCGCCAAGATCGTAATCACAGCGCCGATGCAATAAAAGGAATGCAGCCAATTCATTGCCGCGGATCGTCGGTCCGGATTCAGCTCCGCGACAATAGGGCTGAGGATCATGTCCAGGATACCCGCCCCCAGCCCGAGCGAAAAAACGGCCACGCACAACCAATCATAGGAGGCCGATGCCGCCATTCCGACCAGGCTGACGGCTTTTAAAACAAGGCCAAGTTGAGCGAAAACCTTCGCCCCCCAACGATCCGCAAGCGGCCCGGTAACCGCAATACCCAGGCAGACGCCGGCGAAACCGACAGCGCCAATACGACCGAGTTCTTCCTGCGTCAAGCCGTTCGGGCCGCCAAAAGAAGTCCTCAAGCTGGTGAGAAACACAGGCAGCAGATTGAGCCCAATCGCTAGGCTCATCATCGCGCCATAACAAAGATAAGTAAGCAGCCGCTTTGCTACAGGCATAAAGGTCGGCTGAGAAAAAACCGCGTCGGCGTCCCGAGTCAATCGTCCGCACCCAATCCATCACACTTTGACCGGGAAAAATCACGGAAAGGACAGAAATCGGGGCGAGAGGATTTGAACCTCCGGCCTCCTGGTCCCAAACCAGGCGCTCTACCAAGCTAAGCTACGCCCCGAAAGCGGAAGCCACCCTTACGCGATTCCCTGCGGTTTCGCAACCTCGAGGATGAAGCAGCGCATTTAAAGATCCATCCCGGAAGTTGATCACGGGTCTTTCTTGTCTTTCACCCGGTCGAAAGTTAGCGTTTATTCTCCAGATGAAAACCACTGCTCAGCGCCGCGACGACGTCGAACGTTTAATCGAGTTTGACTTTGTCCGTGCGACCGAGGGAGCTGCCTTGAATTCGCTCCCTTGGCTGGGTCGCGGCGAAAAGGAACTCGCCGATGCCGCCGCCTGCGATGCGATTCGCGGGATGTTCGACCTCATCGATATTTGTGGCGAAGTCGTGATCGGCGAGGGAATTAAAGACAACGCGCCCGGTATTTTCAAAGGCGAACATCTCGGCACCTGGAGGCCCGGCAGCGTTCATTTTCAGATCGCGCTGGATCCCATCGACGGCACGACGAACATCGCCAAAGGGGCACCGAATTCCATCAGTTGCATCGCCGCAGCAAGTCCGGAAGAAGGGGTCGATGTCGCGCTCAAGGACATCCCAACCTTCTACATGATGAAACTCGCTTACGGGCCACGAGTGATCAGCTACATGAAACGCACCGGCATCAATACCGTCAGCATTCTCAACCCGATCGAAGAAACCCTCGTGAGCGTCGCTCGCGCTTTACGCAAACGCATCCAGGACCTTGTGGTCGTCGTACTGGACAGGCCGCGGCACGCGGAACTGGTCGCTCGTGTACGGAGTACGGGGGCCGCATTGCGCATGATTTCCGACGGCGACATTACGGCGGCCATCGCACCCGCCATCGGGGACAGCGGCGTCGATTTGTTTGTCGGGATCGGCGGCGCTCCGGAAGCCGTTCTCTCGTCCGCAGGCATCAAATGCCTCGGCGGCGACATGCAAACGCGCATGTGGCCACGTGACGACCAGGAGCGTCAGCAAGTGATCCAGGAGGGCTACGGCGACGAGTTGGAGAAAGTATTTTTCGCAGACGACCTGGCCAAGGGACAAAACATCATCTTCTGCGCCACTGGAATCAGCGACAGTCCGATGCTCAAAGGTGTCCAGGTGAAAGGGCACACAGCGATCACACAGTCGATACTCATGCGCGCCCAAAGTCGGACGGTGCGGATGATCACGGCCAACCACGATCTCGACCGAAAGACGATCCACCTCCGGTCCGACGAAGGCGAGCACAAGCTTTGATCTCAAAGACGTCCACGCTACATGATTCGGATTTGCTCCCGAACCAGCGCAGCGTGAACGGCTGTCACCAATTCGCTGTTGACCTGGCGCCAGTTTTCGAAGTCGTCCGTCCAAACGCGGAGAATGAATTTCAATCCGCCAGGGACGAATTCATTAAAAAGTGCCTGCGGCGCCGGCGTGTCGACAATCCGTTCGTGCCCTTTTGCTGTTTCTTCCAGGAGACGGATCATATGCAGCGGATCCGCTCCCTGCGCGACGTTGACCGAAATTTCGATGATGTGCTGGCGATTCGACAGCGTCCAATTGGTGAAACTGTCCGAAATGAGCCTCGCGTTCGGCACCACGACTTCTGATCCGCTCATCGTTTGCACGATGCTTGCGCGAATGCCGATGTTGGTGACCGTCCCCAATATATCGCCGAGCTGGATGACGTCACCGACCTGCACCGGACGCTCGAACAACAAAATCAGACCGGAAACGAAATTGTTAACGATGTTTTGGAGACCAAATCCCAAGCCTACGCCAAATGCGCCGGCCAGGATGGTCACCTTCGTCAAGTCGTAGCCGAGCCGAGTGACCGCCACGAGAAACCCCACGACCAACAGAGCGTAGTGCAACAGCGTCGAAATGGCATATGGCACGCCTCTAGCCAGACGAACCCTGGGATAAATCTCCTCGTCGAGCACAAAGCGGATGAATTTCGAAATGGCGAACGCCGCTGCGACCACGAGGAAGAATTGCAGAATGTTTCCCGGCGAGATCGTCGTCGCGCCAGCGGTCCATTGCAGATTTAGGAAGGCCGTTACGGCGTCGAAGATCGGCCTGCGTACATAAAAAACCGTGATCGTTGTGTATATCCAAAACAGCATCGCTGCCCATCGAACCAACCGGTAAATCCGCAGCAACAACAGCGGGCGGCTGTCCCGGACACTCCGCCAATTGGCAAAGGGCGGTATGTGCAACATAACCGCTACAATCGCGTCGACCACATTCACCGCCGCGGTCAAAACTATGGCCCCGTAAGCGCTCCACAGCAGTCCCGAGACCATCAATCTGGAAATGCTCAAATAGCCAAATGCATTGGCAAAGAATCCTACAACCATCACGACGAGAGCCACTTTTCCAGCAAAACGGGTACGCTCCCACATGGGTCCGCCATGGTGTTTGTGACTCGTTTTTAAGAACCACACACAAAAAACTGCGCCTCCCAGCGTTTCAGCCAGCAAAACGATCCGCGACACAACCGGCAGCGACGCCGTGACTGTCAGAAAAAGACCAATCCCGTAAAATACGGCCAGCGCGTTCAAGAGCCGCCACAGCGAGAATTCCACCATCCGTCGCATGATCAGAATCGTCGGAATCGCCCCCAGCGAACCCATGATCGCCTGCGACAGCCGCGGCGGATAAGGGTAAATCCACTGCACGAACAACAGCGACAGCACGATCGCCGTTGCGATGGGTACGGCGAATATAGGGGCTGCATTTTGCAAAGCCTGCTCCTCCGCGCACCAAGTCCGCATGTGGTCGCGCATCCATCGCAGGACAACTGTAAACAACAGAACCAGCACTCCATGAATCACAAAACTCCCGCGATGCCGTTCCGCATGGGCGGTTGCCGCCGTCCATTGCGCAGAGAGCGTTTCGCGGCTGTCTTCCATCAGCGTCTTTCCCTCACCTTCCATGGCCAAACGTCCCATGGAAAAAGCCGCAGCCTCCCAGATGCGAGGAACGTCCTGCTGAAAAAGCTGCGCATAAGCTTTTTGCTGGGCGTTACGCACCGCCGCCGCCGCCTCCGAAACAGATACCTGCTGTGCGGCGACCTGATTTTGAAGCAGGGCGAGCGTAACAGCGCGACTCTGCAAGCGCATTCGGGTTTTATTAAGATCGCTAATCAAACCGGTGATTCGCTGGACCACAGCGGCATTTGCTCCGGATGCTTTTGCCGTATCCAAAGTCCTTTGCCAGGTTGCAGCGAGATCGCTGAGTTTCGTGTCGCTCTTGGCCAGATCCGTCGCACGCCGGGTGAGCGAACGCATCCAGAATTCCAATTGTCGTTGTGCCTCACTCCAATCGGAATCCAGCATTTGAAGTGTCTCGAGCGAGGGCGCGGACGAAAGCAACCGGCTGTTCTCCGCGAGACGGGCGGAGATTTCCCTTCGAAGGATCGGCAGCTGTCGGTCCACCGCCGTCGTAGCTTCGTCGGTCAAGACATTTACGTCTGCCGCTTTGATACTCGCAGACGTGGAATCAACTTGTCCCGGGACTTCCTGCAGCTTGAAAACGGGCGCCGCAGTCGGCGTTGGGGCTGCAGAAGGTGGGGGTGTCTGGCTGAGTCCAACCGCCAACCCATTCCAGAGAAGCAGCGCAATCAGGAAGAATGAACGCATGTGGCCGAATCATGCGTTATTTCCTGCGCCGGTCATTACTTTTTCTTTCGGCTATTGCCGTCACGCAGTTCCCTACCGGCAGCGCTAATGCAGCCGCCAAAAATGATGATTGAACCGCTGATATAGATCCAGAAAAGCAACGCCATGATTCCGGCAAATGCGCCGTAAAGGGTGACGTTGGTGATCTGCCCCGCGAACTTTGCAAAAACCTCCTGCACCACCTTCAGCAGACACGTCGCCAGCAGCGCAGGCATCCACACATCCCGGAGCGATGTCGCTCTTGTCGGAGCGTACTTATAAAAAAGCGTGAGCATATAAAGGAGCACAACGAATCCGGCAATCATTGCAGGGGCCTTACTCCAGTAAAGCGCGATCAACCCCTGCGGGTTGTTGATGAGGTTCGCCATGATGTCCTTCACAATAGGCACGGTCGATAAAAAACCGTCCGTGTGCTTGAGCAACTCCACCCCAAATCCCAGAAGAGTCGGAAGCAGGACGCCCAGGACCAGAGCACTCGCGAGGATACCCACCATCGCAAGGTTTTTCAGAGGAAGATGCCACCACGAATATTCCTCGCAGCCCCAGGCCCTGTTAACGCCTTGGACCAGCGCCTGAAAGAAACGCAACGAACTCCACAAAAGCGTAATCAACGCAAACGCGCTCGCTTGTGCACGCGCATGGATCACTCCTTCAATGGTTTTTACAACCATGGCGCGATCGCCCTCCGATAGCGGGAGATACTCCCGCAGTTTTTCGATCACAGCATTCACCGCTTCCTGCTGATCCTTGAACAAAAACAAACTGCAAACCGTCACCAGCAACACGATCAACGGGAACAACGAAAAAAATGCATAGTAGGCAAAAGATGCCGCCCGCTGGTCCCCGCCGATCTCGGAATACCGCCCCACCGATTTCCACATGAGCGCCCACAGCCGCGCAATGAACGATTTTTGGCTAAAGTCTGGATTTCTTGCCATTGCAACCTGTAATGAGTGTTTCGAGTCCTTTCTGCGCTCGATTTCCAACGTGTCGACGGTAGCCCCCGTGTGTGATCGGACCCAGTTCAAATTTTACGCCTACGTTTCGTTTTAATGGAGGAGCCAGCAACGACCCCTAATGCCGATGCCAGGCAGCGTCGCCGGCCATGGCGTTCGTTGTGGCGTTGGACTTGGCGAACGGCGCTTTTGATGATCGTTCTGGTCATCGTTTTCCATCGTCCCATCTTCTTTGGTGTCGTCCGGCTGGGCCTCAATCTAGCCGAAAAACCCGCAAAAATGCGGTTTGAATACGAGAAATTAAGCGGCTCGATCTGGAGCGATCTGCACATTGAAAAGTTTGCCCTGGTCCCCTCAGGGCCGAACCCGATCGAAAAACTGACCCTCGACCGGGCAAAGATCCGCTATGATTTATGGGGATTCATCCGCGAAGGACTGCCAGGACTCGTCGAAAGCGTCGAAGCAAATGACTTTTTCCTGCGCATCGATGCAAAAACCAAGCTCCCAAGATCAAAACCGCCGCCGCCGCGGGCCAAACGCACCGACAAGCAGTTCGATATCCCAATTCCCTTCCCGAAGATGGTCGATATCGAGCACGCAACCGTCGAGGTTAAAACGCCTGGTGGACTCATCGACATCCACGACGTCGGCCTCTCGTTGTTGCCCGTCGGTGAAGGACGGATTTACGCCACGCGCATCGCGATTCCAGGCGTGAGAACGTGGACAAATCTAGCCGCGGTAACGACTTACATAAATCGCGATCTCAATATCCGGAACCTGAAGCTCGCCAACAATCTGGTCGTGGATCGTCTTCAGATCGACGCATCCCGGATCGGCGACATGCAGTTCAAGACCCAGCTCAGCGCACACGTTTTTGGCGGTCCGCTCTCAGCGAGTTACAACATGTCGAGTCTCGGCGGGACGAACGATATGGAACTCGTGGCGTCTGCAAAAACGGTCCCCCTCAAGGATCTGGTGGCATACTTCAATCCGAAAGCCGAGGTGATCGGTCACTTGCAAGCACTCGATGTGCAGTTGGCCGGGGAAGTGGACGATTTGCGGACGTGGAATGGCGCGGTCCGGACATCCATCGACGGTCCTGGCGTGCCGGCCGCACGGTTCGACACAGCAAATGTGGATGTCGCGATCACCAACGGCGTCGCGAATCTGAATACAGTTCGTCTGGCCAAAAAAGACGCAATAATTACCGCCAGCGGCTCTGCAGAACTGCCCGGGCGCAGGAAGAAAGCGGAGCCTTTTACCGCAAACATCACTCTCACAGCCGACATTCCAGATGTAAAACACCTTGACTCCGAACAGCTTACAGTGGGATCGGCACTCGTTCGGTCAGTGTTCACGGCTGGACCGGATCAAATGCGCGCCACCCTGGATGTGAACTCGCCAGGGATCGATTTCAGGGCTGGGAAGGCTTCAGCCATTGCGGTAACGGGCTGGTTCTCCAAAGCGGGACGGCCACAGGGTCAGCCCGTTTCTGAAAAAACGCCCTGGTGGAAAGGCTCAAAGTTCGAAGCGAAATTTTCCATGGGACCGGTCCTTGCGGCTGGCTATCAAATCGACGATGCCGGCGGAACGGTTTCAGCCGCCGAAGAAAAAATGACGATTGGCCCCGTGGAGATCCATCGGGCGTCCAACACGATCCATGCGGACGGTACGTTCGATTTTTCCACGAACCAATTGGACACCACTTTTCAAATACACGCGCCGGTGTTGAAAGAGCTCGCTGTTGATCCCGCGAATCCGGTTGTTGAAGGCTCACTCGAAGGCAATGGGACGTTCCAGATGGTTCACGGCGCGCAGCTTGCAAACGTAGCGCTCAAAGGTTTCGACCTTGAACACAAAGGACTCAAACTGGGTGAACTAAACGTCGAGGCCGGACTTAAAGACAAACTGGTCCGAATCACGCGCTTCGAATTGAAAATGCCGAACCACGGCTTCGTCCAGGCAACCGGAAATTATGACACGGAAAAGGCCGGAAAATACGGCGCACAGGTCAGCGCGAAACTGCCTGATCTGGGCTATTTCAAACCGCTGCTCGGCGCGAACCTGCAGGATAAATCGCTCGAGGGGAGCCTTCAGATTGATTGGAGCGGATCCGGCGATCTCCCGACAAAACAGCACGAGGGTCGGACCTCTATCTACCTGACAAAAGGCCGTTTCGACATCGTAACGGAAGCGTCGGCGGAGATTTCCGGTTATTACACGCCGAAACAGGCAGAGTTTCCCAAATTCGACCTGCGCAGCAGTCGCGGAAGTCTTTCCGCAACCGTCATTTATGCGGACAAATCCGTGTTGGTAAATGATCTCCGGCTGACCCAGGCGGCTGATCGATGGCTGGAAGGGCGCCTGCGTTTTCCGCTCGACCTGGAAAACGCCACCAAACCCGGCGGGTTGATTCCGCTGGATGGATTGATCGACATCAATCTGGCTTCGAAGAAGCTCGATCTCGGGCAGTTGCAGACCGATTTCAATCTGACACCCGTCGTGGCGGGCACGCTCGACATGACCGCGGTCGGAAGCGGCAAACTCGAGAACCCAGTCTTTAACCTCAACGTCGCACTGGCAAACCTCAAATCTGACAAAGCGCCAAAAGTCGAGCCCGCGGACATCCAGCTTCAGCTTTCACTCAAGGATGCTCGCGCAAGCCTGAACGGCAGTGCCAAACAGCCTCTCATTCAGCCTCTTACGATCGCTGGTGATCTACCCTTCGACGTCGGCTCAATCATGCAGACGGGCCGGATTGACCCAAATTCGCCGGTCCACGCCAGCGTAAAGCTCCCGCAGAGCTCGCTCGCGAATATCGCCAAATTGACACCCGTTTTGCGAGAATTGGATGGCACACTCGGTCTCGAAGTTGGTCTCAATGGGACACTCGCAACGCCAATCCTCACAGGGAATTTGAGGTCGAACATCAAGACGATCCGCTTTCGCAGCAATGCTTTGCCTACAATCCGCTCGTTCGCTCTGGCAGTGGATTTCCGCGAGAATGTCGTGACCATTTCCTCGCTGAAAGGCGATCTTGCGGGCGGCCCATTCCAAGGCGGCGGCACCATCGATATAACCGATTCGAAAGCGCCAAAACTCGATATTCGGCTCGGCGGCAGGAGCATCCTGTTTACCCGGAGCGACAATATGGTTATCCGTTCCAATCTCGACCTCACGCTTAAAGGTCCGCTGGCCAGCGCTGAACTCGCCGGTACTGTTGCACTTACCGATAGCCGGTTTTTTCGCGACATCGACATTTTGCCTTTCAGCCTTCCCGGAAAGCCCGCACCGCCGCTGCCGTCCTCGAGGCCGAATCTGTCGATCACTGCCGCCCCCGTCCGAGACTGGAAATTGAATGTTGACATCAAGACGCAGGACCCGTTTCTCGTGCGCGGGAATCTGGCTAACGGCAATATCACAATGGACCTAAAGCTGAGTGGCACCGGGCTTGCCCCGACCCTCGATGGGGTGGCTGAGATTCACGACTTGGCGGCGTCCCTACCCTTCAGCCGGCTGAACATTGATTACGGCAATGTGTATTTCTCCAAAGACCTGCCGCCCCTCAGCCCGATCCTCGACCTCCGGGGCCACTCGAGAGTCCGCGATTATAACATCGATGTTTACGTGTGGGGCGATGCACTGAAGCCGCAAACGCTTTTCCTGAGCCAGCCTCCGCTCTCACAGGAGGACGTTATGACGCTGCTCGGCACTGGCGTTACGCAACAAGAAATCACGGAGAATCCCCAACTCCTCGCCGGCCGCGCCGGGTGGCTCGTCGTGCAGAAATATTACAACAAGATCTTCCGGAGAAATGCGACTCCGGAAGAGGATTCCTTGTTGGATCGGGTTGATATCGAAATCGGCAATATCGATCCCAAAACAGGCCATGAGTCGGCGACCGCACGTCTCCGGCTTTCAGACAAATGGCAGATTGTGGGCGACCTGGACCTGACCGGCGGTGCTCGCGGCCAGATCAGGTATTTACTCCGGTTTAAATGAACGCGTGGCGCATTTTTCGGCTTCTACCCTTGATCGCTGTGCTGCCGCTTCTCGCAGCCGAACGGGTTTCAAAACCGTCACCATCACCTGCCGCTACTGCCGCGACACCCACACCGACGCCAGGGCCGGTCTCCGGTTTCGAAGTTCGCTTCCAAGGGGTAAAAAACATCAGTGAGCAGGAGCTCCGCACGGCAGCTGCAGAAATGATTGATCTCAGTGGGCGCACAGGACTTACAGCGCCACGAGCCGATGATGCAGCGTTTTACGTCGAGCTGTTTTACCGCCGCCATGGCTACATATCGTCCGTGGTCAACTGGCATATCCTCGAAGGCGGGCGCGTCCTGGAACTCGACGTGACCGAGGGTCCCCTCACCAACCTTGGCCCAGTCACCTACCAGGGGAACGACCATTATTCCGACCGTCTTCTCAACGACTTTCTGGTCGGCACGACGCGCGAACGTTTTTCGACGTTTACAAAGACCCTGCCTTTCGTCGAACAAGATATCGAGACTGGGATTGGAAAAATCACCAGTTTTTACCAGAGCGAAGGCTTTTTGGACGTGAAAGTCTTGCCCTGGCCAGTCGAATACACGGCGGATCTGTCCCTCGCCAAACCGGGCATCACGATTGTTGAAGGGCCGCGTTATTGGTTTGGCGAAGTCCGCATTTCCGGCGCGACGCCGGCCCAGGACAAAGAATGGCGCAAGCGGGTTTCGTATACGCTGAAATTCCCTTACACGACGATGCGACGCGACACGTTACAAGACGAGTTGCAGTCATATCTGAAGTCCCAGGGTCATTTCGCGGCGAGAGTTTCAGTCGTGCCCACTCGTTTCGACACCGTCCGCGGTCTGGTCGATGTGGAGATCGCGGTGCAGGCCGGACGGGTCTACCAGTTTGACGGCGTGACGGTCAGCGGCACCGAGAAGCTGAGGCCTGAGATTATTCCGGAACGTTTTCGTTTCCTGAGTGGCCGGACGTACGACGCTTCGCTGCTGGACTCCGTGTACCGCGACATGGTCGCGACGGGACTCTTCAGCGAATTCCGCATTTATGAGACGCCCATCGATTCGAACAAGATCCGGCTCGATATTTCCGTTGTCGAAGCGAAGCCGAAGGAGTTCGGTCTCTACGCCGGCGTGGGCTCGTACGAAGGCGCTTTTGTCGGAGCAACCTTCCAGAATCGAAACGTTTTCGGTTACGGGCGCCCTCTAAGGACATCGATCGAATGGTCGTCGCGCGGTTTCACGGGCGGTATTGAATTTGTGAATCCGTGGTTTATGGGCCGGAAAAATGAGCTGAAACTCAGCCTTTTTTCCCGCGCGCTCGACAACGAAGGATATTCGGTGACCGACTTGAGCTTGCGACTGGATATTTCACGGAAGTTTAATCGCCATCTCAAAGCCGGCATCTTTGGGCAAATCAAAACGGCCCAGATCTCTTCCGTAGATATCGACCCGCCATTGCTCGGGCCGACAGATTACCAATCGCTGTCATTCGGCATAGCGGGGTCGATCGATTTCCGAAACAACGCGCTCGCTCCCGGAAAAGGCTGGGTTTTTGAGACCGCGCTGGGCTACGCGCAATTTGGCGGCTTTTCAGGTGGATTAAAGACGTCACTCCGACTGTCGTATTACCTGCCGATTGGTCAGTCGTTACTCGCATTCGGCGTTCGCTCCGCGTCGCTCCTGACGTCTCAAAACGCCATCGATGTGCCAATTGACGAACGCTATTTCAGCGGTGGCGCCACAACGGTCCGTAGTTTTAAGGAGCGCGAACTTGGCCCTCTTTTTGATGACAGGTATCCGCTGGGTGGCCTCGCGCGAACAATCTTCAATGTCGAATACCAGTATCCCGTCATCAAAGATCTGAAGGCAGCCGTTTTCGTCGATGCCGGTAACCTTTTGCAGGAGAACGCGTTTTTGTCGACGGATGAAATGAGCTACGCGGTCGGTCTCGGAATTCGTTACAATCTCCCGGTTGGCCCGCTGCGCCTCGACTATGGCTTCAATCCCAGCCCCCGGGCTGGGGAATCCCGTGGCGCTTTCCATTTCAGCTTCGGATTCGCATTCTAGAAGAGAACGAAGGCTGCGTCTCCTGACCTCAAGGTTGAGCAATCAATCTCGGGCGTGAAACACATCCGGGCATCACGCCGTGAAAAATCAGTTTAGACCCGAACGATTCGACAGAAGCCATGAGTGAGAGATTCATCCCGGATTCCCGAGGCATAACGCGGAATGTCGCCATAGCGAAACGGTCTGCAAATAGCCGCCGAATGCGCCCCAAAGCGAGCTTGCCACTGGAACGGAACCATGCGAAGTAATGGCCCCGCCGCTGCGGGGTGCGCAGCCTGGATGTAAAAGCCGGTATAGCTCAGCTGGTAGAGCAGCTGATTTGTAATCAGCAGGTCGTCGGTTCGAACCCGTCTGCCGGCTCGTCTTCAGGCTCTCGTGGTCAATCGCCCGCTGCATCAGCGCTCATCGGGAGACCAACAGCGGGCCGCCCGGCCCAAACAAGATCCCTTGTCACTGGATAAATTTTGCCGAAGGAATGAGCACGGAACTCGGTACCGTGTCTCACGATTCACGTTTTACACACATGCCCGCTTACGCCATCTTCTGCGCACTTTCATGATTTCCCGCCTGGCCCTGCTGTTCGTCCTCACCTCATTTGCGGCCATCGTTGCTCCCGAGCCGGTCGCGGCAAGAGAAAAAAACCAAACCCCGGAAAGCAGAGCTGCAGAAGTCGAAAAGAGCCTCGTCCGGATATCCTGCACGGAACAAAGCGCCGACTACAAGGTCCCTTGGAACCCGGGCAATATCGGCGGCGGCATCGGCGCAGGCTTTGTGATCGACGGACAGCGTATTCTCACCAACGCCCACGTCATCAGCGATGCGCGTTTTATCACCGTGGAGAAACAGGGGGATCCAAAGAAATATGTGGCCTTCGTCAAATTTGTCGCACACGACTGCGACCTGGCTGTTCTGGGCGTCGAAAACCCCGATTTTTTCAAGGGCACCGCCGCGCTGCAACTCGATGGCATCCCTGAATTGGAAACGACGGTCGCAGCCTACGGCTTCCCCATCGGCGGCGATTTGATGAGTGTGACGCGCGGCATCGTTTCGCGCATTGATTTCCAGCCGTACACGCATTCCGGCGTCGATAATCATCTTACCATCCAGATTGATGCGCCGATTAATCCCGGCAATTCCGGCGGACCCGTGATGCAGGACGGCAGGGTCGTCGGCGTTGCATTCCAGGGCTACAGCGGAGATCAGGCGCAAAACGTTGCCTATATGATCCCGACGCCCGTCGCAAAGCGCTTCCTCAAAGACATCGCCGACGGACGTTATGATCGGTATGTCGATCTCTCGATCAATTACATGAAACTGCTGAATCCCGCGCACCGTGCCGCTCTGGCGTTGAAGGACGACGATCGTGGTGTCGTCGTTACAAGTGTTTCGGTGGCAGGAAGTTGTGCCGGTGTTTTGCAACCTGGCGACGTGCTTTTGAGTCTCGATGGCGTGCCCATTGCCAGTGATGGTTTCATCGAGCTGGAGAACGACCGCGTCGATATGGCAGAAATCGTCGAGCGCAAATTCAAAGGCGACACCGTCACGTTTGAAGTCCTTCGCGATGCAAAACCGATTACTGCCAAAGTCACGCTCAAATCCGCCTGGCCGTACCTCATGCAGTCGAGCAGCTACGACACAGCGCCGCGGTTTGTGCTATTCGCCGGACTGCTTTTTCAGCCGTTGAGCCGCGATTTCATGGCTGCGGCCGATATCGATGACCTTCAGATGCGCTACTTTTATAATTTCTACGTCAGCGACGAGCTTTACACGGAGCATCCCGACGTCGTCATCCTCAGCAACGTCTTACCCGATCCAATCAACACGTATCTTTCGCCGTTCCGTGGCGAAATCGTCGCGAAGGTAAACGGCAAACCGATCCGGACACTCGACGATATCGCGGCCGCGTTTGTCGAGCCCGTCGATACCTACGTCATCGAATTCATCGGTGGCGGACGCCCAGCCGTTCTCGAACGTTCGGTCGTCGAAGCCGCGCGGCCGCGCATTCTTCAACGTTACAACGTCACCAAGGAAAAAAATCTTGAGAACCCGCCAGCCCGTTAAGTTTGTGAAATATCTGCTCTTTTTCGTGCTGAGCCTTGGGGGCGTGACGTCGCTTGTCGCTCAGGAAAAGCCGGTCGATGGCGGGAGGCCGCTCGCTGTGGTCCGCGTCAATGCTACGACCCAAGCCTACGATTTCTTCCGGCCGTGGGGAAAGAAACCGCCTGTTTCCCGTCGGGCACTCGGCGCCGTCCTGAGCGGAAATCGCGTCCTCGTCGCCGCCGAACTCGTGGCCAACCAGAACTACGTCGAGCTCGAGAAAGCTGCTTCCGGAGAAAAAGTTGCTGCAAACATTGCGGCGGTCGACTACGAAGCAAATCTTGCCGTCTTAATCCCAGCCAACCCGAAATTCCTCGAAGGCCTTGGCCAGCTCAACCTCGCCGGTCCCGTTAAAACGGGGGATCGCGTTGATATCTGGCAGCTTGAATCCAGCGGCACGCTCGTCGCTACTGAGGGGCTCGTAACTACCACCGAGGTAGGACGTTACGTATTGGACGACTACGGCTTTCTCCTTTATCGAATTACTGCCGCGATGCAATATCGCGAGAACAGCTTCTCAGTTCCCATTGTAAAAGATGGCAAATTGGCCGGTCTCCTGATGCGGTTCGATCCGCGTTCACAGTCGGTGGATGCGATTTCGCAACCTGTCATCGACCATTTTCTCAAGGAAGCCGCCTCGAAAACGCCTCACGGATTCCCTCGTGCCGGGCTGCAGTACCAGCCGACGCGCGACCCACAGCTTCGCCGTTACTTGAAACTCAACGGCGCTGCCGGGGACGGCGGGATTTATTTGAGCAGAGTCGACGCAGGCACTTCCGCAGCGAAGGCCGGCCTGCAAGCAGGCGATGTGATCCTCGAAGCCGCCGGGAGAAAGATCGATGCAGATGGCAATTATGACGACGACGATTACGGCAAGATCTCGATCAATCACCTCATTAGCACGCGGCACTACGCCGGCGATTCGCTAAAAGTGAAATTTTCGCGCGGGGGTGAAATCAAAGAAACCACTGCGATCGCGGCAGATCGTCAGCCACAGAGTTTTGTGATCGAGCCGTATGTCATCGATCGTGCGCCCAAATTCATCCTGCTTGGAGGGCTCGTTTTCCAGGAGTTGAATCGCCAATATTTGCGGGAATGGGGCAGCGGCTGGCCGAAAGACGCCCCGCTGCGCTTTGTTTACATGGACCGTTACCAGGCTGAGCTTTTCGGACCTGATCGTGGGAAAGTCGTCTTCCTAAGCCAGGTCTTACCTGCACAGAGTGCCATCGGCTACGACCAGCTCGGCTACTTGATCGTCGACAAGGTCAATAACAGGGTCATTCGCGGTATCGCCGACCTCGACGAAGCGCTTAAGACGCCCGTGAATGGTTTTCACAAAATCGATTTCACAACCGACCCGCGGACCATTTATCTCGATGCGGGAACCGTTGCCCGGGACACCCAATCGGTCCAGAACCAATACGGATTGCCTGTGACCACCCGGCTGGCCGAATAAAATCGAACCATCCGCTTTCTGATCGTTGAACGATCAACGGTACCACCCGATGTTCGCCTGGACCCTGGGCATGAGGTGGGCGTAACTTCACGGAACGAACGAGGCTCTTTTGTGTTTATTGTTTGCAAAACGCTCAAATTCAATACTCTACCTTCAGTTGAAGCATGGTTGGAAACGCAGTGGCTGCGCAAACACACTTTCGGGGGCTGACACGATGAATAGCTTTGCCGCATCGACGCGGAAACGATCGCCATGGGCTGGCGAACGGACGATTCCGGGCCTCGACGGCGACATGAAGCTTGAGCAGTTGCATCGGTATGCCCTGGCGATGGAACTGGCTGACGGAAAAGACGTGTTGGATGTAGCCAGCAGCGAAGGTTATGGAGCCATGCTGTTGTCCTCGAAAGCCCGCACCGTGTTGGGCGTTGATAATGCCGCGAATGCGATCACCCAGGCGACGGGACAATACCAAGCTCCCAATTTGCAGTTCAAAATCGGTTTCGCCCATGAGCTTCCCTTACCGGACGACAGCATGGATCTGGTGGTGAGTTTTGAGACCATCCATCGTTTGGTTGAGCACGAGAAATTTCTTTCAGAAGTGAAGCGCGTGTTACGACCGGGCGGGAAGTTCCTCTTGTCGAGTTCGAATCAAGCGCTGCAAGCAGGCGGGCGCGACGAAGATCCTTACTTCAAATATCTATCGCCGGGAGAACTGCGGGAACTGATCAGCGCATCGTTTGTTCATCAGCAATGGCTGGCTCAACGAGTGTGCTATGGGTCCATCGCTTATGGCCTGGATGAATCGCCTGTTTCGCGGTTGCGTGCGTACGACGGCGACTTCGAGCATGTGCGTAACCACGATGATTCGATCCTGCCGCCTTCTTTCCTGGTTCTTTGCTCAGACGATCCGATTGAGCCGTTGCCGAGTTCCGTTTTTGAGAACCCTGCGGCTTTCGACCAACTGCGTAACGCTGTCGCGGCCGTCGAGCAGCCACTTTCAAAACGTATCCGCGAACTCGAAGTGCGCATTTCTCGGATGGAAACCTCCACGTGGTGGCGACTGAGAAAACCGATCAAGTTCATCACAGACATTCTTCTGCGCCGCCCACCCACCGGTCTTTTCACGCCGCCACGGGAACGCCCTGTCAAAATGCGGGGATACCTGCCGGACCGTATCCGCCGGGTACTGAATGCCGACGAAAAAAAGGCAGGCAGCCTCCTCACAGCGAATCAAGATTTGCCTGCGGTTTCGTCGGGAGAGATCGCGTCAGAAATCGCCGTCATCATTCCTGTTTACAACAACGTCGAGGAAGTCCAGCTCTGCCTGGCCAGCGTGTTGCGGTACACGTCGTTGAAACACAAAATCATCGTGATCGACGATTGCAGCACCGATGTCCGGATATGGCCGATGTTACAGCGATTGGCGGCGGAATACCCGCAGGTGGAAATCCATCGCAACAGTGTCAACAGAGGTTACCTGGCCACCGTCAATCGCGGATTGACTCTCTGCAACGGCGACGTCGTCGTCACGCACAGCAACGTTTATGTGACTCAGAAGTGGTTGCACAAGCTCGCTCACGCCGCCGCAAAATTTCCCCTCGCCGCCACAATCTCCCCGCTGGTCAATGGCCAGGGCCCATTCGGAATTCCTCTACGCCCCACAGAGGGTGGCGGTCCACCGCCGACAGGGATTGCCGACATCGCAGACGTCGTCGAACGGCTTTCACATAAAATCTTTCCTGAAGTGCCCACAGCCAATCCGGAGTGCATGTATATCCGCCGCGACGCCCTCGAAAAATCCGGCGGTTTGAACGAGGACGGCGATTTTCCCACACGGGCGAAGCAGGCCGGCTTCATCCATGTCCTTGAGGATACGACATTCGTTTTTCAGAAACGGCACGGCACCCACCACAAAGAACGCCGGCTACCGATGTCCTCGGGTGGACGCAACAGCGGACTGCTCCACAGACAGTCGGCAATCCCGGACGAAATCTCCAGGTTTCTCTCAAACGATCCATTGGCGAAAATGCGCAGAGACGTTTGTAGAGAACTCAACCAGCGATCGGAAAATCTTCAGCGATCTTACCGAAAGGAAATGCGGCGACGGCGGAAAAACGCAATTCTTTACGTGGTCCAGGAAGGCACTGGCGGGTCTGTTTTTACCGCCGAAGATCTGGTCCGCAAGGTCAGCGATACGCACGCCTGCTATTTGTTGAGGACGTCGTTTCAGCAATGGTCGTTTTACCGCTGCACCCATGGTGAATTTCACCTGCTACGCCGGTTTCAATTCGACAGACCGTGGCTAATCGATAACGAATTCGACGAGCAACGGTCCCAAGCTTTCGCCGATTTGCTTGGGGACTTTCACTTCGCGATTGCGCATATCCGGCATTTGCTCGGGACCGCACCCGAGATCATTTCAAAACTCAAGGAATCTGGGGTCGCGGTGGTATTTTCGTTTCACGATTTTTATACGGTCTGCCCGAACATTCAGCTTATCGACAATCACCGGCAATTTTGTGCCGGCCGTTGCAGCCGCGACTCGCAGACCAATAGCAACGGCAATGCCAACGGCAGCAACGAATATCGGCTCCACGAAAATGGAAACGGTCAGACCTGTGCCGATTGCAAGGTGCCAGGCATCTGGCCCCTCGTCACTCTGGCTCAACCGCTGAAGCATCATTACGTTCACGACTGGCGTACACGTGTCCGCCACGCACTGGAACAATGCGATGGGTTTGTGACAACTTCGAAGTTCTCCACGCATATCCTGATGCAACATTTCGAATTTCTGCGGCGGAAAGATGTCCGGATCATCGAGCATGGGCGTGACCTGTCGGCCTTCCGACCGGCAGGAGTTCCGCCAACGGATCAAACAGTGCGGGTGGCTTATTTTGGCGCACTACAAACGTTCAAAGGAGCCGAATTGCTCGCAGAAATCATGCGGCTGGATCGCGCCGGGAAAAAACGATTCGAATTCCACATTCTCGGCTCGATCGCACGGAGCACCGTTGACCCCCGCCGCCTGGGAGCAATCTACCACGGGCGCTACAAACGCGAGCAGCTCGCCGACCTCATCGAACAAATCAAACCATCGTTCGCGATTATCCCTTCCATCTGGCCCGAAACCTTCTGCCATACCCTCACTGAGGCCTGGGCGATGGGGCTGCCGGTTTTTGCCTCAAATCTCGGGGCGTTGAAAGAGCGCATCCAAGCCGAAGGAGGTGGCTGGCTTATCGATCCCCAGTCGCCGCAAAAATGGTACGACACCATGCTCACTATCAGCGACGACCTCGCAGAATATGATCGCCAGATAAGGCTAATCCAGCAGCATCCGCTGAAAACGACTCACCAAATGGCAATGGAATACATCGATTTCTACGATGCGATTCTGGAAACAGCGAATTGACCGCTTGGGAAAGGATTTTCCTTTGCGATCGCGGCGTACTTTGCGGTTATTGAATTCTTGAATCCGCACGATCCCATTGGTTTTGCCCTGGCCGAAGATATCGGTTCAGGTGATTTGACTGCCGCCTTTTTCATCGACCCTGCGGCGACGACGCACGCACGAATTTTCGCTAAGGAACCGCTTGTGCTCGCTGGCGTCGAAACTGGGGCAAACGTGTTTCGGCGCGTCGATTCGTCGCTCAACGTCAAGATCGTCGCGCAGGACGGCACCACACTCGCAGCGGGAGATACGGCTCTTACCATTTCTGGAAAAACCGCCTCCATTGTGACCGCCGAGCGTGTGGCTTTGAACTTTATGCAGCGTCTCTCCGGTGTTGCGACCCTCACCCGCCGTTTCGTCGACGCGGTGGCGGGTACACGGGCGCGCATCCTCGATACGCGCAAAACGACGCCAGGACTGCGTGCGTTGGAGAAAGCGGCCGTCGCTGCGGGCGGTGGCACCAACCACCGGTTCGGTCTCTACGACATGGTCATGGTGAAAGACAATCATCTCCTTGCCGAATCCGATCTCGCGCACCTGCAAGAAGCCATCGACCAGTTGAAGGCGGCACATCCCGATGTGCGCGTCGAATTGGAAGCCGACCGACTCGATCAACTGCGCGGGTTCCTCACCCTGCACGGCGTCGACGTCGTCCTGCTCGACAACATGACACTCGCACAAATGGCCGAAGCCGTGGCACTTGCATCCGGACGTTTGCTGCTCGAAGCCAGCGGCGGAGTGAGTCTGGAAACGGTCACCGACATTGCGAAAACCGGCGTCGATTTTGTATCCGTCGGTGCTCTCACCCATTCCGCGCGGGCCGTCGATTTTTCGCTCGAATTGATCGGATGACGCTCCTCGACCCCGACGAAATTTCCGCCCGTTTCAGCCCAGCCATAATCGGGCGCAAGATTCAGGTCTATCTGGAAACAGCGTCCACAAATGACGTCGCGATGAGGCTCGCGCGCGCCGGTGCATCTGAGGGCATTGTCATTTTCGCTGAATCGCAGACTGCAGGGCGCGGACGCTTGGGGCGCCGTTGGCAATCCGCCGCAGGCCGCGGTCTCTGGTTTTCCGTCCTGCTGCGTCCGAAATGGCCGGACTTTTCTCGCGTCGGTCTTGCCGCTGCAGTCGCAGTCGCACGCGGCGTTGATAGATTCCTTCCTGAGCCAGCCGGCATCAAATGGCCAAACGATATCTATCTTCGCGGCGACCGAAAAACCGCAGGCATTCTCTGCGAATCCGGCAGCGGCTTTGTCGTTGTTGGTATCGGCCTTAACGTCAACCACTTACTCGACGATTTCGCCGGTGAAGTCGCTCATCGTGCGACATCCTTGGCATTAGTGGCCGGCAGGCAATTCGATCGTGCCGGAGTTGCCGCCTCCGTTCTCGATGAATTCGACCGCATTTATGGTCGGCTCCCGCACGGTTTCCCGGAAATCGTAGCCGAATGCGAACGGCGAAGCGTTCTACTTGGCAAAACAGTCCGGATCAACGGAATTTCCGGCACTGTGCTCGGCCTGGACCCCAACGGGGGGCTGCATCTCCGACAGGACAATGATCGGGAAGTCGTTGTCACCGCCGGTGAAATCTCCATGCTGGAACTTGTCCCCCAATGAATTCAACCGTTGTCATCACTTGCGGACCAGCGTCCGAGCCGATTGATCGCGTCCGGCGGATCACCAATTTTTCTACCGGTGAACTGGGCGTCCTCCTGGCTGAAGCGTTCGCTCAAACCGGACGCCGTGTCATCTGCTGCAAAGGCGCTGGCGCCACCTGGCGCAGTCCACGGCCTCCCATTTCAATGCGCCGCTTTATTACGAACGACGACCTGCTATCGATTCTGCGCAATATTTCCCAAAGCGAAAACGTGAGCGCCATCTACCATGCTGCTGCCCTCGCTGATTTTCGCGTTGCTGAAATCACTAGCGACGCCGGCAATCCCCTTCCTGCGGGAAAAATTCCCAGCTCCATTCGCGAGTTGAACCTTAAGCTCGTCCCTGCTCCGAAAGTTATCTCCCACCTCCGCGATCTGTTTCCCACGGCAACTATCATAGCGTGGAAATACGAACTGGAAGGTTCACGCAACGAGGTTGTGGAAAAGGGTCTCCGGCAGATTGCAGAAAACCGCACCAATGCCTGCGTTCTCAACGGTGCCGCTTATGGGCCCGGTTTTGGCATCACCACTGCCAACGGCCATTTGATCCATTGCCCCGATAAATCCGCTCTCGTGCAAAATCTCATCAAAGCGTGAGCAAACGTAACAGGTCGCGAAACCATCTGTCGTTCTCACCAGGCTGGGCTGTGGGAAATTATTTTATCCCAACAGTTAGCCTCTGGCGGCCGTTCCTGGGCTGGCGACGGGTGTCCTATTCGTGGACAACTCATTGAGCATTATCGCGGCTGTACTAGCCATTCTGCTCGTCAAAAAAATTTCCGGGATGCAAACGGCAGCAGAAAATAATTCGTCCCTCTAAGTTTCGGTTTTGGCAGACGCCAACCGGCGTGACACCCGCCTTTTCCGTGCTTAAAGTCTTCACACGCATGAAAAAAACACGCTGTCTGTTTTTCACAGCCGTATTCCTTTTGGGTCTTGTCTCCGCACCAGCCATGAATGCAGCGATTGTTGAAAAACCTCTCACTTACGAACACGATGGCGTAAAACTCATCGGTTTTCTTGCTTACGATGATACCAAAACGGCTGCTGGAAAACCACCGGGCGTACTTTTGATTCCCGAATGGTGGGGACTCAATGATTACGTAAAGTCACGCACCAAGCAGCTCGCGGAGTTAGGCTATGTTGCTTTCGCAGCTGATATGTATGGCGATGGTCAGACGACGACTGATGCCGGGAAGGCAGGGCAGCTGGCAGGCCAGTTTTATGGAAAACCATTGATGCCGGAGCGCGCAAAAGCCGGGCTCGACGCTCTCCTCAAAACAGGGCTGGTTGATGAATCGAGGCTGGCAGCAATCGGTTTCTGCTTCGGCGGTTCGACCGTCCAAACGCTCGCATACGCCGGAGCGCCGGTGGTCGGGATCGTCAGTTTTCATGGCAGCCCTATGGCACCTCCTGCGGGTGTCGCGGGGAAGGTGAAAACGAGATTCCTTCTCCTAAATGGCGGCGCCGATCCACTCTCGACCCCTGCGGACAATGCGAAAGTGGAGAAGTCGCTCAAAGCTGCAAAAATCGATTACCAGAGCGTCAGTTACCCTGGCGCGTTGCACGCCTTTACGAATCCTGGAGCGGACGAGCTCGCGGCAAAGAATGGTCTGGTTGGGAAAATCGGCTACAACGACCCCGCTGCAAAGGCCTCGTGGGCGGCCATGCAGGCTTTTTTTGGAGAGATTTTTCGGAAGAATTAAGGTCTAGTTCCGCGCGTGCTCCGAATCGCCCTCTCTTTTCTCGCGCTTGCTTGCTTCACTCGATTGTCACTTGGCGGGGCTGTTGAAACTCCGATTCAGGAAACGTTGCAATTGGCAGAGTCCAGACTGGACCAATCGGTGATTGAGCTGGCAGCCGCGTATCAGGTTAAAATCCTGTCACCAAATGCAACGCACGGCTACCGCGTGTTGAACGGGATGCTCACTTACAAATCGCGCGGCGGCTTCCAACGAGATCTTTTCGGCGGAAAGTTCGCGGTTCGAAATACGATCTCTCTGCTGGCAGAGCCGTTTTTGGAGGGCAGTGAATCGCATTATTTCGGAGTGGCATTCCGGCCGTCACTGGAATGGTGGCCGGTGAGCGAAAAATACTACCTCTTCTTCAGTCCCGGGGGCGGTTTTGGCGTCGTCGACAGTCGCGGTGTGGAAGGCGGTCAGGGTCAGGACCTTACGCTAAACATTCTCATGGATGCCGGAGTGGGATTCTTTCTGAATGAAAGCACTGCGTTAAAGTTCGGCATTCAATATCAACACCTCTCGAACGGCGGGATGACGGATCCAAATCCGGGATTGAATATGCTGGGACCCGAGATCGGAGTTTCCGTATTTTTCTAATTCTCTACTCCATGGACCCGGACATCGTTTATTTCGATTTGGAAACGCAACGCACTGCCAACGACGCTGGCGGTTGGGATCGCAAACGCGACATGGGAATGTCCATCGGTGTCACCTACAGCACGCGACTTGGCGGATATCGGATTTACCAGGAAAAAGACGTTGAACAGCTCATCCGGCAACTCGTGCGCGCAGACCTCGTCGTGGGATTCAACGTTATCAGTTTCGACTACGAAGTGCTGATGGGTTACACGATCTTGGATCTACCGGATCAATGCCGAACTCTGGATATGCTCGTGGATGTCGAAACCAAGTTAGGCCATCGAATCAAGCTCGACTCTCTGGCACAGGCATCCCTCGGTGTGGGAAAAACCGGCGACGGCCTCGAAGCGTTGCGTTGGTGGAAAGAGGGAAAACTTTACGAAATCGCCGAGTATTGCTGTTTCGACGTCAAAGTCACCAAACTCGTCCACGAATACGGTCTGAAAAACCGCCAAGTCCATTATACAGACAAGTTCAACCAGAAGAAGAGCGTGAAAGTGGATTGGTAGGAAGAAGGCAGAAGGCGGAATTTTAGTTACGCAGAAATCGCGGGTTCTCTACAGGTTCTGCGTTCCGTGTTCTTATTTGGCTGATATCATGCCGCTCGTCCGGGCATAGTTGAACAAGCCGCCTGCGTCGATGACGGGACGGACTTCTCCGAGAGGTTTCAGATGAACAACTTTATCGCCGACCGTGAGCGTGTCGGTGTCGAAATCCAATGTCGCGATTTCGCCGGTGGTAAGGATTTCGCAGAGGCGATCGGGGGTGTCGTACGGGTAGAGTTCACCGGTCGCCACGGCATTACGGAAGAAAATGCGAGCAAAACTACTAGCGATAACAGCTTCAACTCCCGCTGCGCCGAGAGCGATGGGCGCATGTTCACGGGAACTTCCACAGCCGAAATTTTTCCCTGCGATAATGATTTTGTATTCGGTTTTCAGTTCGCCGGGTTGGATGAACTTGGTTGGATACAGGTCGTCTGGCAAACCGACAAGCGCGTACGAACCGAGTTTGTCATATTCCTCAGGAATCGTCGGCACCAGTGTAAGATATTGAGCCGGAATGATTTGATCGGTGTCGATATTGTCTTTGACGACGTAGATGGGGCTGGTGACCTGGTGTGGCATAAGGTTTAGGGCGTGACCGCTGGAGTAGGCGTAGGCGTCTGTTTGCTCTCCGGAGAAGGCGTGACCTCGGGTGCTGGCGTTGACTTGGGCGACGCCTCGGGGACCGGCGTCGGTTTCCCCTCCAGTTCGGTCAAGTTCGGCAAATCCGGCATGATTGGTAGATCCGGGAGCGCTTCGGAATTACTGGCACTGGTGGCGGCCGCGCGTGCCGCCTCTTCGGCATTGTATTGAGAGACGACGGCGGGATTATTATCGAGATTAGACCTGCGCCGGCGTGACGTGGTGGTTGGGGAAGCCGCCGCAAGGGATTGCGCGGAGGCGATCCATTCGGGTGTGGCAGGGAAAATATCGTCGGTAGCAACGTAACCTTCCATGCCTGAGTCCAGCTTGACCTTGCTGTAGCCGAAACTCCGTTTGACGAGACCGATGAGCGTGCCGCGGCGGAGGCTTTGGTCAGGACCGCCACGTTGCTGCGGTCCAAGCCGGTAAATCGGTGTAAAATCCGCTTTCACAACGTAGTATGGCAACCCATTTCGGTCATAACCGGCGACGGCCAGGTTGGGTTTGGATTCGGCAGCAGTCGCGGCCACGTCTTTTTTCTTGTCCTTGCCAAACCAACCACATCCAGCGACGGCGCAAGTCACGACAATGGCTGTAATGTTCCGGATTACCTTCTCGACGTCCATCTGAAACTCCCCCGGTTGTTAAGAAATATGCCGGTTGATCTATTGGCGTTCGTTTTTGGATTTACAAGAATTCGCGAGGGTCAGTGATATGGCCGGTGATTGCAGACGCTGCCACGGTGTATGGGCTTGCCAGGAAGACTTTGCTTTCCTTGCTCCCCATTCGGCCCGGGAAATTCCGGTTTGTGGCGCTGATGCAATTCATGGGTTTGTTCATGCGACCGAAAGTGTCAACCGGGCCGCCGAGACAGGCGGCGCAGGAAGCGTTTTCGGTCATGAGCACGCCGGCGCCGCTGAGGATATCCCAAACGGATTCGTTCTTGGAGCCGTTCTGCCAATACGTGGTTTTGAGTTCGTTGACCACATCGGGCGTCGCGGGAACGCCGAATGTATCAATCTTGACCGATTTGCCGCGCACGACTTCGGCGAATGCCAAAAAGTCACTGGTCTTTCCGCCCGTGCAAGAGCCGATGTAAGCGCGGTGCAGCTCGATCTTGCCGAGGTTTTTCGCAAGTTCGCGCTGACCTGGATCGGGGTGCATGGCAACCGTCGGCTCAAGCTTGGAAAGGTCGAACGCCTTGTCGTAAATAAACTTCTGGTCGCTATCGAGTTCGACAGCTTCGTAGGTCTCCTTCGTGCCGTTACGCTTGGTGCGCTCATCCACGTAGGCGAAGGTCTTTTCGTCAGCAGGGAAGATGCCGTTTTTGCCGCCAGCTTCGATGGCCATATTCGCAATAGTCATGCGATCGTCCATGTTCAAAGCGCTGGCACCGGGACCTTCCCATTGCATCGAGCGATAGGTAGCTCCGTCAAAACCGATGTCGCCGATCACGTGCAGGATAACGTCCTTGGCCATCACGCCCGGCGGCAAGTCGCCTTCGAGATAAAAGCGCATGGATTCCGGCACTTTGATGAGCAATTTGCCCGTGCCAAGGATGAAGCCCGCGTCAGTGTTTCCAATGCCGGTGGCGAACTGACCGAAAGCACCCGCCATGCAGGTATGCGAGTCCGTGCCGAAGAGGATTTCACCTGGCCGCGTGTGGCCTTTTGCCGGAAGCGCGGTGTGGCAGACGCCGGCAAACTGCGATCCATACTGCCGTTTCAGCTGGCCTTTCGAGGGGTCAAACTTCCAATGGCCCTCCGGGTCATCGATAACATCGTAAAAATAGGGCAGACCCTGTTCACGGACGAAATCACGGAGAATATCGACGTTGCGATTCGAAAGGCTGTCGGCCGTGAAAATATAGTGGTCGGGAATAATGACGATTTTTTTCGGATCCCAGACTTTTGCGTCCTTTCCGAATTCGCGTTTGAAGACGCCGATGGTGCCTGGGCCGCACACATCGTGTGTGAGAAGGATATCGACGTTTACCCAGACACTGTCGCCCGGGCCGACATGCGATTTTCCACTTGCCTTGGCCAGTATTTTCTCCGTGAGGGTCATGATCTTTGGGCTGTCACGGTGCATCCGTAAACTTGGGAAATCAACTGCTTTCGACTACGAGCCAGTGTGGCGACCGGTGTCTGATCGCGTGAGAGCCTTCATGAGAAGATATGCTCCACGAGGCAGCCTGAATCGCCTGCTTTTCGTGCTTGAGCAGTCCATGGGCTTTCAGATTCACTGCTCAGTCACATGGAAAAGGAAACAACCAACTCGAAGGCGCAGTACAAACGCATTGTTCTGAAAGTCAGCGGGGAGGCTCTCCGCGAACTCGGGAGCAAGGATAACATTTCACCTCAGATCGTCGCCGCCATTGCTACGCAAGTCAAAGCTGTGCGCGAAATGGGAGTCGAGGTCGCTATCGTCATTGGCGGCGGCAATATTTGGCGCGGCCTTCCAGCAAGCGGCCGCGGCATGGACCGCACAACGGCTGACTACATGGGCATGCTCGCAACCGTCATCAATGGAATGGCGCTGCAGAGCGGACTCGAACAAATGGGCGTTCCGACGCGCGTTCACACAGCCATCGAAATGAAAAACGTCGCCGAGCCGTTCATCTTGCGCAGAGCGGTGCGCCAAATGGAAAAAGGCGAAGTTGTCATCTTTGTCGCCGGCACCGGCAACCCGTTTTTCTCTACCGACACCACGGCTGCGCTGCGTGCCAGTGAAATCAAGGCCGAGATCATTCTCAAGGCAACCAAAGTCGACGGCATCTATGACAAGGATCCGAAGAAACATTCCGACGCGGTCAAATATGAGACCGTCACCTATTCCGAGTGCCTCGCCAAACGTTTGCAGGTGATGGATTCGACTGCGTTCAGCCTCTGTATGGACAACAAAGTGCCGATCATCGTTTTCGACATGACGCATCCGGAAAACATTCTGCGCGTCGTCGAGGGTGAAAAGATCGGTACTTTGGTGCATGGTTGATCACCATTCCCGTCGTCCAGGCGTGGAGACCACTGTTATGACCTCCGAAGAAATCCTCTTTGAAACCGAAGCGGACATGGAAAAAAGCGTGGATTACATGATTCACGAGTTTGCCACCGTCCGGACCGGGAAAGCTTCGCCCACACTCGTCGAAAACATCGACGTCGAGGCTTACGGGTCGAACATGAAACTCAAGCAGCTCGCGCTGATAACGACGCCGGAACCACGTTTGCTGGTTATTCAGCCTTTTGATGCCAGCACCGTGAAAGACATCGAACGCGGCATCAAAGAATCCAAAATTGGCATCAATCCAGCCGTCGACGGAAAGATTATTCGCCTTCCGATTCCAGAGCTCTCCGAGGAACGGCGCAAAGATCTCGTTAAAAGCATCAAACAAATGGCTGAAGAAGCCCGGGTCCGCGTGCGCGCTAACCGACGCGCGGGCATCGATGGGCTAAAAAAACTAAAAGCCGACGGCGAAATCACAGAAGATGAGCTGCGCGATCTTGAAAAGGAAGTTCAGAATTTGACCGATAAATTCGTCGCTTCCATCGACAAGCACGTCGCTTCCAAAGAAGCAGAGATCATGAGGGTGTGATGAGAAAGGCCGTTGTCATCCTGCTGATTCTGTTGATCCCTTCGATTCTCAACGTCAGAGGCGAGATCGTCCGATCAGCACCAGAATTTCGCTGGCAGGGCATCAATGGCGCTTCGCGGTCGCTAAGCTCACTCGGCAAACAACCGGTCGTTCTCATCGTCGCCCCATCTCCTCATTCGCGCGTTTTTCGCAAACAATTGACCGAAATCGAGCGCCTGTACCGTCAGTATGCCGGACGCAGCGCTGTCTTTTGCGCGGCATTCACCCAACAACCGGGTGAAATAGAATCCGACATCCCATTCTTGTACGCTCTGGATCCCCAAGAGGTCGCAAGCAATTACGGCGTGGGCAGCCACAACTTCCTCATCGCCGTCATCGGCCCGGACCGGAATCTGGACCTGCTGAGCTGGGAGCGCACCAACGGCAATCGTCTTCGCGATGTCATCGATAACGGCTACGTCATGCAGTCCGTCCGGCGGAGCCGACAATAAGATCCCCTATCAGTCAGCGTAAGAAAAACACCCATCAAACGAATGCGAATCGACTCTTTCTGAGACTGGTAAATCACCACCCTGCGAAACAAACGGCGGCACGATTATTGCTAATTTGAACGCGAACGTAGCCGTAATATGCGAACTCTCCCTCTCTCCCTTGCATCTCCTTTTTCCTTTTCTTCCCTTCTTCCTTCTGGCTCACATCGACGAATGACACCTCCGGTTCTTTATGTCTATGACGGAAAGATGACCCACGTCGGAATCGATGCCGTCGTCCGGCGGCAACTTAAGGCGCTGACCGAAGAGGCTCAGCTGGATGTCGAGCTAATCAGCCGCGGCCGCTCGCAGATGGCAGGCGTTACAGACAGGGCAAGATACTATTCAGCTGCGAACCTTATTTCGTGGCTGCCGCGAAAAGTCTATTACGGCGCCCGCCGACGCCTTCACGCGATGCGCGCTCGAAAATCTCTGCGTCGGCGAGAGTACAGCGCTGTGATCAGCTGGCCTCAACGCGCCCTGCACGCTTTTCGTGAAGCAAAAGAACGGGGAATTCCAACCATTTTAAACTGCGACATCGTCCATTTCGCAACTCGGCTTTCGAAGAAACGCGTCTTCCGCTGGCCAGAGTTTTCGATTGACGAACAAAACGAGGAATACGATCTGGCCGATGCTATTTTGGTTCCGTCCGAGTATTCGCGGCAGACTTTTCTCGATTTCGGCATTCCGGCAAGCAAACTGATAGTCATCGGCCGCGGCGTTGACACCGACGTTTATCGTCCGGCACCCGCCTTCGATGTCAATGATCGGCGCGAATGTCGACCCTTCCGCGTATTGTTTTGCGGACGCGTTGGTGAGCGAAAAGGCATTCGGCAAGTGATTGATGCCTGGCGCGCGGCTTCGATTCCGAACGCTGAGTTGTGGGTCGCCGGCGAGGTCGACCCGGAATCTGAAGCCTTCGTGCATGGCGTCCGCGACCCCAACATCCGTTTTCGTGGATTCCGACGCGATTTGGCGGAAATCGTGCCTCAATGCGACGTGCAAATCCTGCTTTCGCGCATGGAGGGAATGACCAAATCTCTTCTCGAAGGCGCCGCTTGTGGTCTCGCAACGATCGCCACCATTGAGACGGGTTTCCCGTTCGAAGAAGGGGTCAATGGTTTTGCTGTGAAGCGCACCGATCTCGAGACCGTCGCTGCTCGTCTCACCTTGCTCGCCGAAGATCGGAATCGCTGCCGAGAAATGGGTCGTCGCGGTCGTCTCAGCATCCTCGAGCATTACACCTGGGCACGTTTCAACGAACGATTTCTCTCGGCCGTTGAACTACTTACGGTCAAAAAGGATTCTTTGGAGCTAGCTGGCGCACGATAAGCTCCCGGTAAAGATTTTCGTAAGCCGTCACAACGCGGGGCCAATCGAATTCCGCAGCGCGTTCGCGTGAACGGCCGACGAAATCAGCCCTGAAATCCGGTGCATCGATCATCCGGTGCATGGCATCGGCTAACGCATCCGGGTCGCTTACAGGCACGACAACCGCGTCCTTTCCAGACCGCACAAATTCCCGGCAACCCGGCGCGTCCGTTGTAATCACTGGCAAACCGGCCGCCATTGCCTCGAGCAGCGCTGAGCTGAAACCTTCCATTAACGACGGCATGACAAATACGTCGCTGGCAAGATACATCTCCAGAAGTTCCTGCGATGGCAATTCTGTAACGCCCTCGACAGAACCAACCTGCCGAAGCAAAACCCGGCCAGACAAGCCGTGTTCTGAAACGCTATTTTCGAGCTTCGCCGTGTCGCGGCCAACGATGAGAAGATGGAAATTGGGGTCAGTTTTAAGGAGTTTCCGTGCCGCTTTGAACAATGTCGGATAGTCCTTTTGCGGGTGATTCCGACCAACACTCAAAAAAATGCACGTACCTTCCGGGAGTCCCAATCGCTGCCGAACCGCCGCGCGGTCGATTGTTTGCTGGAAACGCCCCAGATCAACGGCATTCGGCACGAGACTAATCCGGTCCGACGGCACCCCGATCCGCTCATATTCCAAACTGATCGATTCCGACAGCGATATGAGGAGCGGGGCGCGCGGCAGCATCGTTCGAACGAGCCGATCAATTTGAGGATCGAGCCGCAGGCCGACTTTACGCTCGGGATCGCTCAAAACGTCGTCGCCGGCACATCGCACAAGATAGGGCGTATGGCGGTTGCCGCCGTTCCAATAAATGAGCGAAATGCCTGTGGGCCAAGTCATTACACCGTGCCAGACGTCAAAACGGTAACGAAATTGCAGATTCCCGATGAGAAACGCCGAAAGGCGAAGCGCCAGTGGCGGCGAACGCTTGAACAGGCTCCAGGCATTAGCGGGAAAACCGGCCAGGGGATACGGCAGTTGTATTTTTGCCTCCGCAATACGCCGCAGCGTACTCTTCGGCGCAATGACAACCGGTTTATGGCCGCGCTTCACCAGTTGCGCAGCGAGGTTGTGATGGAAAATCTCGGCCCCTGAGCATTTCGGCAAAAACGACGGGGTAAAAATGGCAATCTTCACGATTTAGACGTCTTAGGTTCCATTTTCCAATCTTCCGCGGGCCCAGGACGATCGGAAAGCAGGCTTGCGTTAAAGTGCGCAATCAGTGATTTCCCCCTCTTGCGGCCTTGTAGACACCTAGCAAATGGGCCGCGACCGATTTGGTATCCGGCACGTCCGTTTTTGCCTGATATCTCACAAGCTCCTCCCGGAAAGCGGGTTGTGTGATGACGCGCTGGACAAGCTCCTCGTAACTGGCACGCGCTTCGAGCTCGAACAGACCTGGATGCTCGGCCCCGAGCGCAGCGATATTTCCTTCTATCCGACTGGCTACAATCGGCAATCTGCATGCCATAGCCTGCAGCAGCGCAAGTGGTTGGCCCTCCCACAGCGAAGGCATCACCACGAGGTCGAGCGCCTGCATCCAGGGACCCACAGGGCGTTTGACACCCAGCAACGCGGCCACGTTTGTGAGATTCAGCTGCACGATGCGTTGCTTCAAAATGTCGTATTGCGCGCCTTCTCCAATAATGAGGACACGGAAATCGAGGCCTTCTTTCTTGCGTAAGGTCGCTGCCATTTCAAGGGTGGCTTCGTGGTTCTTTACTCGATGCAACGAAGCTATGCCGCCGATGAGAAATGCCTCCGGGTCCAACCCAAGTTGAGCTCGCAGAGTCGCCTTCCAAGCTGGGTCTGGACAGGGAAAAAATTGGGACCGGTCAACGGCATTTGGCACGACCTCGATCTTCGATTCCGGCACGGCAAAAGCCAGTGCAAGATCACGTTTCGTCCGTTCCGATAGCGCCACGATGCGTGTTGCCCAACGGACCAGGAACCAGAAAATGAACGCGCGATGAAACTTCATCCGCGCCAGTGTCTTTTGCTGATGCAAAACAGAAACAGCGCGCGAAAGCCGTGCCGCAGGAACGGCATACGTGTGTGCATTGTACATCTGCGAATGCGCCACGGTGATCCCCGTTTTTTTAAACCACCGCGACAGATCCCAGATGCCGCGGAAATTCAAACGTTTGCTTCCCGCGACGTCGACAAGCGTCACGTTGTGACCGTTGGCGAGTAGCTCGTTGCCGAGTACGCCGAGGCTGCGCAGACAAACAAAATACACCTCTACTTCCGCAGGAAATTCCTTCGACACCTGTATCGCGAAATCCTCCGCACCACCGACGGGCATCGTGATGAATACGAACGCAACTTTCACGTTTGCAGCTGGAAGTTTCGGATCGCCTGCTCGTAAACATCCTCCATCAGTCTCGCCTGTTTCACGCGGTCAAAATCCGTGCGCACGCGCGCGGCGGCTCCCTGGCTCAGCGCCTGGAGCAACATTCCATCCCGACCGATTCGCAGCAATGCTTCGCTCAACGCTTGAGTGTCGGCGTCCTCCACGAGAAGTCCGGAAACGCCGTCTTGAACGACCTCCGGCACACCGCCGTGGCGTGTTGCCACGATCGGCAACCCGTCCGCCATGGCTTCGAGGATCGTATCCGGACAGCGTTCGTCGCTTCCGCGCAATTCTTTCCGGCCAGGATGCAGGAAAACGTGGGCTCGTTCATACAGCTCAGGCCATCGAGCGCGCGGCAGCCAGCCGGGGAAACTCACCCGATCCCGCACGCCAAGCTCTTTCGCAAGATGAAGGCAACGCTTTCGCAGCGGGCCGTCACCGATTACCACAAACTCCGATTTCGAAAATTCGCGGCAGAAATTGGCGAACGCGCGCACCGAGCGATCAACCCCGTTGGCTTCGACCAGCTTCGACGTCTGGATGAAGAAAAACTCGCCGTCCACGGGCTGCGTTCGCACCATCGGCACAGTGACGGAATTTGGCACCCCCGTTCGAACGAGGCGCAGTTTTGCAGGATCACACCCTAGATTCACAAGTGCTGCAGCAAGCGATTCGTGGCCCGCGACGATCCGGTCCGCGACCCGAAATACCTCC
The DNA here is from genome assembly GCA_036525185.1 of Chthoniobacterales bacterium. Classification (GTDB taxonomy): domain Bacteria; phylum Verrucomicrobiota; class Verrucomicrobiia; order Chthoniobacterales; family DASVRZ01; genus DATDAW01. Next base: position 50,396 of record DATDAW010000028.1, read on the forward strand.
GGCAACTGCTCCATCCAGGATTTTTTCCGGTGCAACCCCTGAAAACTCACCACGGAGGGTAACGCCCGCATGCCTAACAGCGGCAGCAAACGCGTTCCTGAAGGTCCAAAGTAAATGTGCAAGACGCCCGCGCCAATCCGTTGCAGCGTCTCTGCCGTTCGCTCCGTCTCACGAAACCCAGGCCAGGCCACTACTTCCACGTCCGGATAAGGAAATTCCCTCGTGTTCACATGCCGGCGCGTAACCACCACGGGCCGGAACTTGCGAATCGCCGTCACCTGGCGATAAACGTAGAGCGTTTCCGGACGCAAAAAAACATCGCAATACGCCGCCACAACCGGCCGCTTATCCTCGGAATGCGGGACCCAACGCCGCTTGAAAACGGGAGCGGATTTGGGATTGGGAACGGCGGTATGCATTTTCGGCAGGAGATAGTAAAGGTGAAGGTGTTTCGTGGATAGAGAAAGTTTCCCCCTCTTGCCTATTCACGCCGCTCCCACTACAGTCATTTTCCTTCAAACCCCAAATTTTACCCTTTATGCCAGCAGCAAATGATCTCCGGAAAGGCCAGGCCATCCGGTATAACGGAAATGTCGCCATCGTCCTCGAAGTCCAACATCGGACTCCAGGCAATCTCCGGGCCTTCGTTCAGGCGATCATTCGCTACATCAATACCGGTAAATCCGCCGATGTCCGCTTTGGTTCCACTGACAAAGTCGAACTCGTGGACGTCACACGCCGAACCCTGGAGTTTTCGTACAAAGATGGCTCGGACTACAATTTCATGGACCCGGAAACTTACGAAACGGTGACGCTGAGCTCCGACCTGCTGGCTGACGCAAAAGATTACCTGATCGAAAACATCAAAGTTGAGGTCCTTTTTGTCGAGGAAAAGCCCGTCCAGGTGGAGCTGCCGTCCTCGGTCATCATTAAAGTCACCGAAAGCGCCGAGGGCGTGCGGGGCGATACGGCAAGCAACGTCCAAAAGCCGGCCACCCTGGAAACCGGTAAGGTTGTCACCGTTCCCCTTTTTATCAAGGAAGGCGAATTGATCAAAGTTGACACTCGGACCGGCGCCTACATGGGTCGCGCTTAGCGGCATCGGGCTTTCAGACGAACGACGTCCATGGCAGGGGGCAGAACCGGAAACAAACGAAAGAAAATTCGTTCCCGCGACAAAGCATCTTTGCTGCGGGCGGAAATAACAGCCAACTATCGGGAGCCGCTTACGATCCCGAGCCGCTACCTAAAATTCGTCGTCGCGATTTTCCTCTTGCCGCTGGCATGGATGCTGACGGAAGCGTTCTTTTCGTGCTTTACGCGGGCGGCAATTGGTCACCGGTTCTGGGCGAGCGAAGAATTCTGGTTTTTTAGCCTGGGCATCGTGCTGTGGATCATCGCGTTTTTCGGGTTACCAAAACCCCTGCTGCTCTATGTCTTTGGCCACGAATTGACCCATGCCGTCTGGGTTTGGTTGATGGGTGGCAAGGTTAGCGAATTCGAAGCGGGTCCCGATGGCGGTCACATTGTCACGAATAAGACCAACTTTTTCATCGCACTCGCGCCGTATTTTTTCCCGCTCTACAGCCTGCTGGTCATCGCGATCTGGGGCGGGCTATCGTTCTTCTGGGACGCCCAGCCCTATCGCGAGTATCTGTTCTGCGCCATAGGGCTGACATGGGCATTTAATTTCAGCTTCACCCTATGGATGATTCCCAAAGGTCAAAGCGATCTAAGCGACCACGGCACGTTTTTTTCGCTCGTGGTCATTTATCTGATGAATCTGCTGTTCCTGGCCGTTTTCCTAATTATCGCTTCGCCGGACGTCAGCCTCCGCACTTTCGGAAGCGAACTTTTCAACAGCGCCATCAATCTGGCGTATCAAATCCGGATGCTTGTTAAATAGCGGTAAACGCGCCGTCATCTGTGGGACGGTAGGCAGGTGTTGCGCCGTTGCACGAAGCGACGAACTCACCGAGACGACAGGCTCGGGCAAGCGCGACGGAAGGCTCCTGGCCCTCCACGAGCAGGCCGCAAACCAGCGCTGCGAGGAAGGAATCTCCGGCGCCAACCGTGTCTTTCACCACGACTTTTCTACCGGGGCTCCAGGACCATTTACCATCCCAGAGCAACCCTGCTCCCTTGGCGCCAGCAGTCACACAAATGGACGGGCCATCCAGCTTTGATGACAAGTCGCGGGCCATCTTTTCCAGATCACCCGTTTCTCCGCCTGATAGGCGAACGAGTTCGGCATCGTTGAGCTTGATGAGATCGGCCTGGCGCATCAGGCTTTCGGCAAGAGCCAAGTCATCAAACGGCGGACGCAGATTGATGTCGCAGACTTTGATCGAATTCGGACTGGCAGCAAGAAGCTGGGTTAAGGCTTCGCGGTTCGGTTTTTCTCGAAAAGCCAACGTCCCAAAAATGATGACGGACGCTGTTTTTGCCTCTTCCAGAAGACCGCGACTTACTCCAATGCGGTCCCATGCCGCATCGTTACGAAAATCGTAAGTCGCACTGCCTGAAGCATCAATTCCGGCGATGACTGTGCCAGTCAACGCGCCGGGGATGATCGAAACGTACGAAACGGGCAGGCCCCAGATTCGCAATCGCCGCAGAATTTCTTCGCCGAGAAAATCCGCTCCCACTGCGGACACAGGCCACACGTTTCCACCCAATCGATGCAGGTGATAAGCAACATTCACAGGTGCGCCGCCGAGGAAAATTCCTGAAGGCAGGCAATCCCAAAGTACTTCGCCAAACGCAAAAATTGGTCCGGATTTCATGAATCTGTTTTTTCAATCACAAACCCGCGCAACGCGAAAGATCGTTTTTCAACGAGGTTCGTCTGGGCAATGGTCTTTGTATGGCGACCAAACGCGTGCTCCTGCTGTTGGCTCCCGGTTTCGAGGAGATTGAAACGATCACCCCCATCGATCTTCTGCGGCGCGCTGGCGCGGAAGTTGTTGTCGCTGCGGTAAATGGTGAAAACTTTGTCACCGGGCGTTGCAATGTAACGATTCATACGGATGCGGCACTGGACGATATAGAGAATCAGCATTTCGATTTGCTGGTCATTCCTGGCGGTCCGGGCGTGGCTGGTCTACGAAAGGATGGACGGCCTGCGGCGTTGGCGAAAGCCTTTTTCGGCGCAGGGAAACCGATCGGAGCGATTTGCGCGGGGCCGACCGTGCTCGCCGATGCGGGCCTGCTCGAAGGAAAAAAATTTACGGCGCATTTTTCAGTTTATGGAGAGTTGACCGGAGCGCTCGCCGAGGAGCGCGTCGTCGAAAGCGGGCAAATCATTACCTCGCGCGGCGCCGGGACGGCTGTCGATTTTGGCCTCGCTCTGGTGAAACTGCTCTTTGGCCCAGCCGCGGCAAAAGAAGTTTCCGATGCGATCATGGCATAGGCAATCATTTTTATTGCGTGCCTACCCCTTTCTTTGATCGTCTATCACTCCTATGGCCACTTTCATCGACATGCCAAAACTTAGCGATACCATGACCGAAGGTGTTTTGGTCAAATGGCTTAAAAAACCGGGCGACAAAATCGAAATCGGCGATCTCCTCGCCGAAGTTGAAACGGATAAGGCAACGATGGAAATGGAGGCGTTCGATAGCGGGATTCTTGGTGAAGTCTACATCCAGGAAGGCGGCAAAATCGAAGTCGGCGGCCGGATCGGCGTCCTCATTGAGCCCGGTGAAAAACTTCCTGCAGCAGGAGAGGCGCCGGCTGCGGCTCCAGCTCCAGCGAAATCCGAAGCCCCTGTCGAAGCAAAATCGGCTCCAGCGGCGCCCGCCGCAGCGCCTGTCGCTGAACCGGCTGCAGCACCATCCGGCGACCGTCTCAAAGCTTCTCCTCTGGCAAGAAAGGTCGCCCTCGAAAAAGGCGTCGATCTTTCCACTATCACCGGTAGCGGCCCCAGCGGACGTATTGTTGAAAAGGACGTGCTCGCTGCGGCAGCGGCCCCCGCCCCTGCGCCAAAAGCTGAAGCCAAACCGGCGGCAAAAGCGCCCGCCCCGGCACCTGTCATCGCTCCGGGGTCCGTCACGCGTGTTCCGCTTACTGGCATGCGCAAAGTCATCGCCGAGCGACTCGTGACCAGCAAGACGACGATCCCACACTTTTACCTGGGCATGGAAGTCGATGCGGCCCCGATTCTGAAACTTCGAGCCGACCTCAATACCGCGCTCGAAGCCGCGAGCCAGCCAAAACTAACTATCAATGATTTTGTGCTCAAAGCGACGGCGGCGGCCGTTTTGCGCGTGCCAAAAGTAAACGCCTCCTGGGACGGCGACGCGATCGTCGAATTCGGCAGTGTTCATCTTTCCGTCGCCGTAGCAATTGAGGACGGCCTCATTACTCCAGTCATTCGCGATGCCCAAGCCAAGTCCCTCTCGCAAATCAGCGCCGAAATGAAGGATCTCGCCGGACGCGCCCGGTCTAAAAAGCTTAAGCCCGAAGAATACCAGGGTGGCACGATTACAGTTTCCAGCCTTGGACCATTCGGGATCGAGAGCTTCTATGCCATCGTCAATCCGCCGCAATCGGTCATCCTGGCCATCGGATCGATCGTCAAAAAACCCGTTGTCGGTCCGAAAGGCGACATCGTCGCAGGCGACCGGATGACGATCGGCTTCAGTGCCGATCACCGCGTCATCGACGGCGCTGTTGGCGCACAGTTCCTGGTTGAACTTCGCAAATTCCTTGAACAGCCGGCTCTGGCGCTGGTGTAACTAAAGTCAGAACGCAGAATTTGGAATGCAGAATCGGAGATCACTCCGGTTCTGCATTTTACATTTCCGCTATTTCGGGTCAGTCCAGCAGACCTCGCACGGTTGCGCGGGGCATTTCAAGACGTGAAAGCCCCGAGCGAGCAAAGTTAGGCTTCTGTTGAGCCGCGCACGGGCCGCACAGCCGTCTTGCGACGAATAAGAAAGCGCTTTCAAAGAATCTCGACGCCACTGCCACTCGTCCCGTTACGAGTCTCCCGGACAATGCGGAATCGGTTTTGTTCCGGGGCGCAACGCCACTTCCCGCGGTGAACCGTGCATCGAACACATCTGCGAGCAGGGTAGTTTCCCCGGTTCAACCTATCAGAAATTCCAACGCGAGAACCGTGGACAGCTTTGTGAATAACCCTCCGAAAAGTTTCGGCTTCCGCAGAAAAGTCGTTCACGCGGCTGGTTCTTCGCAGCTGTCCCAGGACGCTGGAAGGTTATTCACGGGTTATTTTTGCTGTGGAACACCGTTTTTGCGAGGTATGGAACGCAGGAAGGCGAAGTTGTTCACATGGTTATGAAGAAGAAGGTATGGGCTTTGAAAAAGAAATCTCTTCTTCATGGCTGTGAACAAATGTTGAAGCTGGGCTTCCAGATCGGTGATATCACACGTCAAACGCTAGCCCTTGAATTTCAGCAAATCAGCCGGCAGGTCCGATCTCCATTCGAGATTCACATGTGGAATGGCAAGTCCGGCCGAGTGCAATGCGTGGCGGGGCAATAGAAGCCTGGTTTGCAACTCGGGCGTCCAACCGGTCTCAATAAAACGCAGATAGCATTCCTCGTCGGGACCATAAATTTTGTCGCCAACGATGGGAAACCCTGCGTGCGCCAGATGAACGCGGATCTGATGGGTCCGGCCAGTTTCAGGAAAAGCGCGAATGACAGAAAACGGATCCGATCCAGACCGGAGGAAACGCTTTTCGATGCGAAATCGGGTTACTGCCACAGCGCCCTCAGGATGGACCATTTGCTTCAGATGAATCTGTGACTCCATCTTTGACCCCTGCCGCAATATGGGCGCATTGATGGCGAATTCGTCGGCTTCAGGCCAGCCCCATACCACAGCGAGATATTCCTTCGCGATCCGTCGTTGCTGCATCCAACGGGCAAGATCCCGCGCGGCACTTGTATGCTTGGCTACTAGAATCAGGCCGCTGGTTTCACGATCCAGGCGATTAATGATTGAAATCTGCCCACCGTTTGCCAGCTCGAATGCCAGTAGCTGGCGCAGCCCGTTCCAAAGCGTGAATGGTCCGTCGGGTTTGGTCGGATGCACGAGCAAATGCGCTGGTTTTTCGACAACGATCCAGTCCTCTGATTCATCGATAACGGCGAAAATTTGACGGATCATTCTCAAATGGTATCGGGAAACGGATGATCCGCCTGCACGAAGTCACGCGCATTTATGATACAGGCGGGCAAGCGATCAAGGCGCTGGATTGCGTTTCTCTGGATATCGCGGCGGACGAATTCGTGGCGGTGACGGGCGAGAGTGGCTGCGGTAAGAGCACGCTGATGCATCTACTTGGCGGCATCGACGTGCCGACCGCTGGTGAAATATTCGTCGATGACATTGCGTTACATCTCGCAGATGAAAAGGCACTTACACGTTACCGGCGGGAGCGGCTCGGGATTGTTTTCCAGTTCTTTAACCTGCTGCCCACACTTAAGACGGTCGAAAACGTCATGCTGCCCCTCCTCCTGCAAGGTGTCGGCCGGTTGTCGGCTCGCGAACGTGCGCTGGAGCTTCTCCGTCTCGTCGACCTTGAAGATCGGCTCGAAAGCTTTCCCCATCAGCTCAGCGGTGGCGAAATGCAGCGTACCGCCATTGCTCGGGCCCTCGTTCATCGGCCCCGACTGCTCCTCGCTGACGAACCAACAGGCAATCTCGATAGCCGCAACGCCGGGCGCATCATCGGCGTGCTGGAAAAGATTGCTTCCCAGCGTCTGGCGACGATGATAATCGTCACCCATAGTGAGGAGGTAGCCCGCGCCGCCTCGCGTAGGATCCAGTTGCGGGATGGAAAAATCGTTTCATGAGCGACATCGCCAAAATTGTCCCTAAAATTCGCCCTCTGCCGCTGTTTGCGGAATTTACTGCTACGGAGCTCGATGCTTTTGCCGATCTCGTAGATGTTGAAACCTTCGCAGGGGGTGAAACGGTGGTAAAACAGGATGAACCCGGCGACGCCATGTTCATCATTGTCGAAGGCAGTGCCCGTGTGGTTCATCGCGCAGGGGAGAGAACGCTCGAGCTTGCCACATTGTCAAAAGGCGATTTCTTCGGTGAAATCGCCCTCGTCGACGAGGGTCCTCGGTCGGCGGACGTCATTGCAGTTGCGCCATCGACTTTGTTGAGCGTGTCCGAGGCGACGATTCGTGCGTTGGCGGGGGTTTACCCAAGTGCGTCTTTCAAACTGCTGGTTGCGGTGGGACGGGTTCTGGTCTCGCGCTTGCGTGCCGGCAATCAAAAGTACGTCGATTCGCTACTGACCACGGCTTCGCAATAGCGCGCCAGCGGCGTCCAAGGGAAAACAGGGATACACGCTGCATGCACGACATTGACAAAAAGTCGCGCCGGCCATCTCTCTTTGGCAGGGCGCTGAACCAGATCGAAGGGCTTGGCAATCGTCTGCCGGATCCAATTTTCCTTTTTGTATGGATGTGCGCGGCGACGGCAATCGGCAGCTGGATCGTCGCCTCAATGGGTGCCTCGGTCGTGCATCCGGTCACGGGCAAGACGATTTACGCGGTCAATCTGCTCACCCCGGAAAATCTTCGACGGATGCTGGTGGAAGCGGTGCCAAATTTTTTGCAATTCCCACCGCTTGGCGTCGTGCTGGTTATTATGCTTGGCGTGGGGGTAGCCGAGAAAAGCGGTTGGATTGAGGGCCTCATTCGCGGCTTTGTGTTGTCGGTGCCTCGGGGTTGGATGACGGCAGGGATCGTTTTTGCGGGTGTGTGCAGTTCTGTGGCGGCAGACGCAGGTTTTGTGGTGTTGATCCCGCTCGGCGGCGCAATTTTTGCAAGCGTCGGACGGCATCCGCTCGCAGGTATGTTCGCGGCGTTCGCAGGCGTCTCGGGTGCATTCGAAGCGAATGTTTTTCCAGCGCCCATCGACGCCATCCTTGCCGGGCTCACTCAGGCCGCTGCCCGTCTCTATGAGACTGGGTACGTGGTAAATCCGCTCTGCAATTACTATTTCATGGCCATCTCAGCGGTTGCGCTGACCGCGACAGGATGGTGGGTGACCGAGAAAATCATCGAACCCCGTCTCGGCCAGTGGGAACCGGAGGAAGGTGTCTCCGCTCCGGAAACATTGCGGGAGCCAGAACCGCGGGAGCGCAAGGCAAATCGCTGGGCTCTGGCGTGCCTTGGGCTGTTTACGATCGTTGTTGCGGCGCTTGTGGTTCCACCAGACGCTTTTCTGCGGGATCAAAAAGGGGGTGTGAAACCATTTTTTGATGCGTTTCCGATAATCCTTGCAGCGGGATTTTTGATTCCTGGCATCATCTACGGAAAGCTGACCGGCTCGCTGCCCAATGGCCGCGCCGTCCGGGTTGCTATTACTGAGAGCATCGGTTCGATGTCAGGCTTTATGGTGCTTGCCTTCGTGGCGGCTCAATTTATCAGCTACTTCTCGTGGTCCAACCTCGGAGTGATGCTGGCGCTTTCGGGTGCGGAAAAACTGCACTCGGTCGGGGCGACCGGAATTTCGTTGGTGATAGGGATCGTGCTGATGAGCACTGTTCTGAATCTCTTCATCACATCCGCATCTGCGATGTGGGCGGCTGTGGCGGCTGTCTTCGCGCCGATGTTCATGCATCTCGGTTTGAGCCCGGAGCTGACACAGGCCGCCTTTCGAATCGGCGAATCAGTCACAAATTGCTGCACACCGCTGATGTCGTATTTCCCGCTAATCCTGATATTTGCACAGCGCTGGGTGCCTCGCGTCGGCATTGGAACCATCCTCTCGTCGATGCTCCCCTATTCCGTCTTATTCACCGTCGTTTGGACGAGTCTGCTAATCGTCTGGTATCTCGTCGGTTTGCCGTTGGGCCCTGGTGGATCACTCTTTTTTAGCCGGTGATTCAACCAATGCGAACGCTTTCCGGTTCTGCGGTTTCCGCTGCTTCAACGCTTTCCGCTGGCCGTATCGCCATGGCCAGAGCCATGGCAACGACCATCAGGCCTGCAGCGACCCATAACGCAGTTCGGCCGTACATGTGATGCGGTCTATGAACGTCGAACGCGAGCAACACTCCAGCAAGTGCGGGCCCGGCGGTGCGCGCCAGGCTTCCAGTGGATTGAACCAAACCAAGAACGCTACCCTGCCATTGGGCCCCAGCGCTCCGCGAGGCAAGGCCGTTGAGCGTGGGTGTGATCAGACTCTGGCCGATCGAAACCAGTCCCGTTGCAAAAAAGAAAAATGCAAGTCCCTGATTGGCGGGCATTAATGCGAATCCCAAGGCCATGATCGCTGCGCCCGTAATCGCCAGCGGACGCTCGCCAAAACGCGGCGCCAACCGCCGAATCATCCCACCCTGAATAATGGCGCCGACGAGGCCTACCGCTGCAAAAATGTAACCATTCTGTTCCTGATCAAATCCGAAATGCCGCTGCGTAAAGAGCGCAAAAATGGTGGTCATGATTGAAAACCCTACGATGGCCATGAAATAAGCGGCCAAAATTTTCCCCAGAGCGGGTCCTCCAACCTGCCGCCAGACTTCCGAGCGGTTGAGACGTTTTTTCGGTGAACGACGTTTTTCCGGTGTCAGACTTTCCGGCAGAAGCAGGAATAACGAGGTCGCGTTCGCCAAGGCGAGAAAACCACAGAAGTAGAACGGTGTTGCCACGGAAATCTTGCTTAGCAAAGCCCCGACAGCAGGACCAACGATGAATCCGACGCCGAACGCAGCCCCGATGAGCCCCATGCCGCTGGACCGCTTTTCCGGCGGCGTAATGTCTGCTATGTAAGCCTGTGCCGTTGAGATGTTTCCGCCTGTCGCGCCGGCGAGGGCGCGAGCTGCAAAAAGCATCCAAAGTGAGTGCGCGGATCCCATGAGAAAAAAGCCTGCCGCTGTCCCCAGAAGGCTTACGAGCAGGACCGGACGCCGCCCAACGCGGTCCGAAATCTGGCCGAGAATCGGCCCCGCGAAGAACTGGATTGCGGAATAGATTGCAACCAGGAAGCCGATTTCGAACGAGTTCGCGTGGAATCGCTCCGCATAGATTGGCAATAGCGGAATGATCATTCCAAACCCAACGAGATCGATAAAAACAGTGACGAGAATGATCGCCAGCGGAGATTTGGGGCGTCCCATGTGTTGAAGACCGATACGGTAGATTCCTTAAGAGTGCCAGCGTGCGACTGTTTCTCGATTCATGCGTTGAGGAGGCGCGGGTCAGAGGCTTGCCATCGTGCCTGTCGTTACACCCAACTGGCTGCGTGCTTTTAAGTGCCGCCAGAGCGCTTCCGGGACCTGGTCACCACTTAACAAATCCTGATAGACCTTTACGATTTTCCGCGTGTCCATGGCATCTTGTTCGAGTAGCTCAATTCGAAAATGCTGCATGCCGGCTTGGGCGAGTTCTGTAAAGAACCGCGCTCCGGACTGCGGCACTGCATTGAAAAGCGTATTGCGGCAACCAACGTCAGCCCGCAACGGATGTTCGATGCCGACACGATCCCGCAAATGCACTCGGTGTGCCTCACAAGGACGCCCACAATTCGTATGGTCCGTCCCTTGCGATAGAAATGCTGCAAAAACACAATGCTCCATGTGAAACATCGGCATGTGCTGGTGAATCGTGATCTCAAACCACTCTGGTGGTGCATTTTGGAGCAGATCGAGCACTTGCGGCAAATTCAAATCGTACGAAGCGGTCAGCCGGGCCAGCCCTTCGGCCATAAACTGCTCGGCCGTGAGCGGATTGGCGACGTTAAGCGAAAAATCGCCTATCTTCGGAAGTAGTGAGTTCCGATAAAACGCAAGCGCTCCCAGATTCCGGACGAGCAACGCGTCCGGAGCGAATGACTCGATCAATTTGAAAAATCCCTGCTCACCTGCCTTCTGAATTCGCGGAGTCGCCAGCGCGACCTTTGCTTCCGGAAACTGACGAACCGTCGCAACCGCTTCGCGGTATCGCCGAATGTCTTCGAAATCGACGTAAAGACTCGTTACACCAGCATTTAACGCAGCTTCAATCTGCTGCTGCGAACGGCAAAGGACGTGAAGGGCCGGTGTTTTGTCTGATGAACCGGGCAATCGCTTCGGCAACAATTCGGTGATTGCGACGTCGATCTCGCGCCGAAGAGCCTTGGGGGCCATGTCGAGCGCGAAAACCAGTTCGCGGCGCATACGGTTCAACTCCCCAATCGGCAGGAGGACATCGCCCGTGACGTCGTTCCGAAGATCGCCGAGGACGTAGCCGCTTTCCCCCAGCCTTCCGAGGTGTTCGCGTAGTTTTTCGGTGGTCAACGGCGCCGTCCGTGCCTCAACGAGCGGAATCTTGGATCGAACCTGAGTTCCGAGGCCTTCGACTCGAAGAAACTCCCCTGCCCTGCCCGTCGTCGTCAGGTCGATCGGAGTCCGTTTTCGGGGAGCGATACGTCCGGAGAAACTCTTCCGCAAACGCTCGTCCAACGCTGGGTCGTCCGTTTTCCAGACGCGATCGCCGCGTTTCAACCGGTGAAAATCGATGTGGCGATGGCGAAAAAACAGTTTGTTACCTTGGATTTGGAAAATACGCCCACCCTGTTCGCCGTTCGTGTCACCGCCCGTGTCGAAAACGATGCCATCTCCCGGTTTCAATTCTACTTCCGGACGGAGAACGACATGATCTATTCCAACAGCCTCGATCCGGCCGGCATAGGGCCCCCGTTTTTTTCCAAACCGAGCGGAGACCAGCTCCTGGTGATTCACTCCATGCAGCCAACCGGAATACAAGCCGCGCGAAAACGTCATTTCGAGCTGATAACGGTCGTCCACATTCGCTCCAGCGGACGGCATCCCGGCCAGCGCTGAATCAATCGCCTTGCGATAAACGTGGGTGACCGCCGCGACATATTCGGGCGATTTCAACCGGCCTTCGATCTTGAAGCTGACGACGCCCAGTCTAAGCAGCTCCGGGATCTCATTCACGGCTGCAAGGTCCTGGGGTGAAAGGAGATACCGTTTGTCGCCTAGATCGCGTGGCGTCCCATCCACGATCAATTCGTATGGCATCCGGCATGCCTGTGCGCATTCGCCACGATTTGCAGACCGTTGTCCTAACGACTCCGATGTAAGGCATTGACCCGAATACGCAACGCAAAGCGCGCCGTGAACAAACGTTTCCAGCGGAATCGACCCATCAAATTTACGTAACTCACGTAAAGAAAGCTCGCGAGCAAGGACAACTCGCTCGACGCCGAGTCGCCTGGCAAACTCCGCCCCTTCCGGTGAAGTGACCGTCATCTGGGTCGACGCATGGATCGGCAAGTCGGGTGTGATGTGCTGCGATAAACGGACCAGGCCGATGTCCTGGACGATGAGGGCATCCACCCCTGCCCTGCTGAGAACGCGAAGTTGCGCGGCAGCCGCGTCGAGTTCGTTGGTGAAAATGAGCGTGTTGAATGTTACGTAGAGTTTTACACCGTGCCGGTGAGCGAATTGAACAACGTCCTCGATTTCATCCTCGCGGAAATTGTCCGCCCGCAGTCGCGCATTAAATTTCGGCAGTCCGCAATAAACGGCGTCCGCCCCGTTGGCGACGGCCGCCCGCAGGCAATCCCAATTTCCGGCGGGCGCAAGGAGTTCTGGCTGTGTGGAATCAGGTCCTGACATGAAATGGCGGAAGCGATTTTTCGTTCAGACTCGACGCTGTGAAGAACAATCTGATTACCAGAATCCAACAAAAAAGGACGTCCAATCGCTGGGACGTCCCTTTTTCATGGAAATTTTCAGGTAAGGTTAGCTGAGCTTGGCAAGTGCTTTGCTGAAGAGGCTCTTGCGTCGGTCGGCGGCATTTGCGTGGATGACGCCGCGTTTGGCGGCCTTGTCCCACATTGAAGAGAGTTTCTGGAATTCAGTGGCAGCGGCCTGCTTGTTGCCGCTGGCGATGGCAGCACGAAGACGTTTTTGCTGGCCTTTGGCGCCGGTAACGATGGAACTATTCCGCGAGGTGCGGCTGATGGTTTGGCGGGAGCGTTTAGCGGCGGATTTCGTGTTGGCCATAGGGATTCGGAAAAATTGCGGGAGGCGGAGGTTAACGAAATGCGGCGTTGAGTCAAGCCGGAAAAAAATGGGCTACCAATTTTCAGTGACCAACTGCAATTGTTCGATCAGGGACTCGATGGCTTTGAGATCTTTGCGGCGACCTTTCTCGGGCTTGATGCGGAGGGTTCGGCACAGAGTGAGCATGTCCCTGAGGTCGCGGAGCTGGCGTGCGGTGAGAGATCCTTCCTGGCTGCATTTTACGACGGCTTTGCGGAGCTCTTCGAGGTCCGCATCCATTTTGGCACGATATACGGTAAGGCTTTGCTCGAGGATCTGTTTCAAGTAGTCGATTTCCTCGATCACCAGGGTCGCTGGGATCGTTTCGGAAGAAGTTTGTTTCGCACTCCGGGGCATGGGAAAAGGTCGGACGGGGCGGGGATTGGCGTAGGTTGGGGGTTGCCGAGCAAAATCGCAATCTCCAATCATCTGAATGCGGAGAAATTGTGCATTCGAGTGTTCCACGTGGAACATCTCCCCAGTCGCTTGCCTCACGAGTTTAGGTGCGGCACATTGGGTGCCTGTGTTTAATTATCCGAAATCCTATGATGTGCTGGTGGTCGGCGCAGGTCATGCCGGCGTAGAGGCAGCCATGGCTGCGGCTCGCCTGGGATGCACGACAGCGATTCTGACCCAAAATGCGGACACGGTTTCGCAAATGTCCTGCAATCCTGCCATTGGCGGACTGGCCAAGGGGCACATGGTGCGCGAAATCGACGCCCTGGGCGGCGTCATGGGATTGAACACGGACGCAACCGCGATTCAAAGCCGGATGTTGAACGCCAATAAGGGTCCCAGCGTGCGCGCTCCGAGGGCGCAATGCGACAAGAAGGCCTATCAGTTCCGGATGAAGTGGGTCATCGAGTCGCAATCGAATCTGGATTTTATCCAAGGGAACGCGATCGAAATCCTGAGGAAGGATGACATGGCTGTCGGAATCGTGACCAATCTGGGTGTGCGATTCAATGCGAAAGCGGTGGTGATCACAACAGGGACGTTCATGCGCGGATTGCTGCATGTGGGAATGCAAAATGTCACTGGGGGACGGATGGGAGACAGCGTTTCAACGCTCAGTGATTCGTTGAGGAAGCTGGGGTTTGCGGTGGGGCGGTTCAAAACAGGGACGCCGTGCCGGCTGAATGGGCGTTCGATTGATTTCTCGAAATGCGAACGACAAGACGGGGATCAGCCGCCACCTGCGTTCACCTATATGCCGGAATGGCTGGAGAAGGGGATGAACGATGTCTTCAGCCTGAACACCGTTCGCGACGGAATGTTCCATGTGGAACAAATCCCGTGCTGGATCACGCACACCAACGAGCGTACCCACGACATTATCCGCCAAAATCTCCATCTCTCACCCCTTTACGCGGGGCGCATCGAAGGGATCGGGCCGCGTTATTGTCCGTCGATTGAGGATAAAGTCGTGAAATTCGCCGAAAAAACCCATCACCAGCTCTTTTTAGAGCCCGAAGGCCGCCAGACACGGGAGTTTTATGTGAATGGAATATCCACAAGTCTGCCTTACGAAGTGCAGTACGCGTTCATTCATTCCATTCCGGGCCTCGAAAACGCCGAAATCATGCGTCCAGGGTACGCGGTGGAGTATGATTATTGCCCGCCGATGCAGTTGAACCGCACGCTCGAGACAAAGAGGGTGGGGGGGTTATACTTTGCGGGGCAGATCAATGGCACCTCCGGGTACGAGGAAGCCGGGGCCCAGGGTCTCGTTGCCGGAGCCAATGCGGCCCTCAAAGTCCTGCACAAAGGGGAACTGATTTTGAGCCGTTCGGAGGCATACATCGGCGTTTTGATCGACGATCTGGTCACCAAAGGCACTCCAGAGCCCTACCGGATGTTCACGAGCCGGGCGGAATACCGGCTCCTCCTGCGTCAGGACAACGCCGATCTCCGGCTTACGCCGAAGGCTGCGGCCCTGGGTCTCGTTTGCTCCGAGCGTACCGCCCGTACGCAGGAGCGACAGAGATTGCTCGAAAAAGCGCGTTCCCTGGCTGAGACGGTGCGCGTCGACGGAGTGCGCCTCGCGCAAATGCTAAAGCGTCCGGAATTTGAGGCCGAAAATATCTCGCCTCAGCTCCAGGGCGAAATCCCCCTCGACATCTGGACGATGCTTGAGACGGACCTCAAATACGAAGGCTACATCCGCCGCCAGGAAGATGTGGTTGCCAAATTCCACAAACAGGAAAACCATCGTTTTCCAGCTTGGCTCGATTTTCACGCCGTTCCAGGACTGCGCCTTGAGGCTCGGCAGAAACTTTCTGCGGTTTTGCCAGCCACGCTCGGTCAGGCAAGTCGGATCAGCGGCATTACGCCGGCGGACATCAGTTTACTGAGTGTCTGGATGGAGCGACCCCGACCCGGGAAGCATGAAATTGCGTAACATCCTGCAAATCAACTGCTTAGGTTTTGCTTGTCGGTTGCACTGCTTTGCATGAAGATCCGCGCTCGTGTTTCCGCTACATCGTTGCCATGACTATCCCAATCTGATCCGGCGCTGGAAATCGGTGGCTCGACGCGCCGGTTTGAAAATCCGAATGTTTAGCGAGATCGATGGCTATCCGCTTTTTATCGCTGAGTCGCCTCGCATCGACATGGGTGAAAAAGGCATTTATCTCTCCGCTGGCATCCACGGCGACGAAGCGGCATCGACGGAGGGGCTGATCGCATGGGTAGAGAATCATTCGGAGATGTTGCAGGAAACGCATTTCACATTGCTACCCTGCCTGAATCCCTGGGGCCTGATTCACAATTGTCGTTTTGATCGCAAGGGCAACGATTTGAACCGCTCGTTTCATCACAACCGCGTCCATGGAATTCGAGATCTGAAAAAGCTCCTCGTGGGCCGCAGGTTCCTGATGTCAATGGCCTTGCACGAAGACTATGATGCTCAGGGAGTGTATCTGTACGAGATCGCGCAACGCGCGTCCTACTATGGTCTGGAATTGCTTGAAGCAGCGCGGAGCGTGATCCCGATCGATCCGCGGTATACGGTTGATGGACGCAGAATGTCGCGTCCCGGTTATATGCGGCGAACTCTAAAACAAGGGCAGCTTTTGCCGGGACCAGAGGCATTATTTTTGCATTTGCATCATTCCGACCATACTTTCACTATTGAAACGCCGTCTGAATTCTCCCTAGACATGCGGATAAAAGCCCAGCAAATCCTCATTCAGGCAGCCGTCACGATCGCCCTTCGGCAAGAAAAAGCGTAATGTTGTTTCTCCTTTTAGGCAAAGTATCGGGATGTGCACGCTGGATGGCGCTCCTTGTGGCGGCTGGCTGCTTTACCAGCTGTGCGTGGCTCGATTTTTCTTCACAATCAGGAAAAAGCACCCTGTGGCGAGTTAAAGGCGAGTCCAATACGGTCTATTTGATGGGCTCCGTTCATATTTTGCCGAAAGCAGCCTATCCGTTGAAGCCCGCGATGAACCGTGCGTTTCGTGATTCGCAGCGGCTGGTTTTCGAAATTCCGCTGGGGGCTGACGAGCAGGAAAAAGCCCTGCGTGACACGTTGCGCGCCGGTCTTTATCCCAAAGGAGAGACATTGAGCGAAAACCTGACGCCGGAAACGCTTGCAATGCTCAAAGGGACACTTCCGTATTTCAATATTCCGCTGGAGAAACTGGAGCCTATCCGACCCTGGCTGGTTTCCGATTTGCTGTTGAATCTCTATCTCGAAAAGCAGGGGTATTCGGCAGACTTGGGGATCGACATGTATTTTCTAGCCGCTGCCCAGAAATCGAAAAAGCCGATCTCGGCCCTGGAAACGGTCCGGGATCAAACAGTGCCGTTCGCGAAGTTTTCGGACAGAGCGGCGGACACTTATTTGCGCGACACGTTGAGCGGGTTGCCGTTTACGGTTGCGTGGTTCCGGCAAATGGCGGCCGCCTGGCGGGGAGGAGATGTGCCTGCGCTCGAAGCCGTCGTCCTGAGCACACAACAGAAGGACCGCTACTTTCATAAGACGGTGTTCACAGATCGCAACGACCATTGGATGCCTGCCATTCGTGGTTTGATCGGCCGCAAAGACAATTATCTGGTTATCGTTGGGGCGGGGCATCTGGTAGGACAAGAAGGCGTAGTCGAGCAGCTGCGAAGAGCTGGATTTCGCGTCGAACAGATGTGAGCGCGGGTGGGGGACAGTTTCCGCCTTGCACGCTTCGTTTCCGCCGTTCAAAACACCGGGATGTCTCTTTCGTCCTATAAGAAGGGTATTGTCCTGGCAGGTGGAGCGGGAACACGGCTACATCCCCTTACGCAAATCGTCTGCAAGCAGCTGCT
Organism: Chthoniobacterales bacterium; assembly: GCA_036525185.1. Taxonomy (GTDB): domain Bacteria; phylum Verrucomicrobiota; class Verrucomicrobiia; order Chthoniobacterales; family DASVRZ01; genus DATDAW01. Next base: position 67,743 of record DATDAW010000028.1, read on the forward strand.
GCCGATTTATGACAAGCCGATGATCCATTATCCGCTGTCGACGCTGATGCTGGGTGGGATTCGCGAAGTGCTCATCATTTCGACTCCAAAGGACACCCCGAAATTTCGCGACCTGTTCGGCGATGGAAGTCAGCTGGGAATGAACATCCACTACGCCGAGCAACCGGCGCCGGCGGGAATCGCCCAGGCATTCCTCATCGGCGCGGATTTTATTGGAGACTCGGGGGTTTCATTGATTCTGGGCGACAATATTTTTCACGGGAATCTCGATTTCTTTCGTGACGCTCTGGAGCTCGAAACAGGCGCGTACATTTTTGCCTACCAGGTCAGCGATCCGGAGCGGTACGGCGTCGTCGAGTTCGACAGCGAAGGGTGCGCCATCAGTCTGGAGGAGAAACCCAAAAAACCGAAGAGCCATTTTGCGGTGCCGGGATTGTATGTGTATGACAGCCAGATCGTGGAGATCTGCCGTGGTTTGAAGCCATCACCCCGCGGCGAACTGGAGATTACGGATGTTAACCTCGCGTATCTGACCAGGAAACAGCTCCGTGTGAACGTGCTCAGCCGCGGCATGGCATGGCTCGACACGGGAACCCACGTTAGCCTTTTGGAAGCTTCGAACTACATCGCCACTCTGGAACACCGACAGGGTTTGAAAGTAGCCTGTCTGGAGGAAATCGCGCTCACGCAGGGTTTCATCGGCAGGCAGGACCTGGAGAAGATCATTGCCACGTTGCCGAAAAGCCCTTATCGCGAGTACTTGACGACCGTCCTTAACGAAGAAAGCTCGCGACCTTCCACACTGGAGTAGAAGGCGTGTTACTACGAGCGGAGGTTGCGGGAGGATCGTAGCGATTCAACGATTTCCATCGCCATTGAATCAGGGGACGGATGCGCCAATTTTTTGCAGAAGACGATCGATCTCGACGTGCTTGTCGATAAGACTTTGGATGGCTTCGATCTTCTGTGTATCGCCGGGGACTGTTTTCACGGTCATCGAATGGATACGACTGGCAACCGTGTAGCTGTCCAACTGCGAAGCGATGATCGGGATGCCTGCTTCGGAAAGCCGGCGAATGATCGTTTCGCTGGGAAGGTGGTCGGTCGACAGGACGAAACCGGCGACATGCAGCGGCCGGCCTTCATGTGGCGAATGAGCGGCCAGGGCCGAGCGCAGGATGTCTTCGCGATCTCCGGGCGTGATAATCAGCGTGCCAGGGCGGAACTGCGGCGTCAGATTGACTGAACTCATGGCGCCGATGATGACGCGGGCGATGTGGCGCCGTCCCCAATTACGAATGCCAGAGAGGAAACGCCCGGAAATCTCGTCGCAAACCTGCTGCAGGGTCGGTTTCGCGAGCACAGGATCAACCGGGAGCACTCCCAGAAGGTCAATGCCAAGCCGACCCAGCCCGCGTCTGGCGAAATCCGCGATGTAGTCAAATTTTTCGGGCAACACTTTGTTGAGGATCACGCCCACGACTTCGACGCCCTCCTTGTCAAAAAGGGCCTTGTTCAGCGCGATTTCGTCGATGGGTTTGCCAATGCCGCCTTTGGTGACGATGAGGACTTTGCTTTGAAGCAGGCTGGCGACCCGGGCGTTTGAGAGATCAAAAACAGAGCCGACGCCGGCGTGGCCCGTTCCTTCAATGATGGCAAATTCTTTCTCCCACGCTGCGCGATCAAAGGAATTGCGAATGCGTGTAATCAAAGCCTCGCTGCCGCCTTTTTCGATGTAGCGCCGTGTGAAATCCGGCTCGACCGCGATCGGGCTCATGGCTTCCAGCGGCGTCTGGACGCCGTACGTTTCATCGATGAGCACCGTGTCTTCGTCGATAAGTTTGCCTTCGACGTCGATGAAACGCTGGCCGACCGGTTTGATGTATCCGATGCGGCCCAAGCGCTTTTTGAGTGCGGAAAAGAGGCCAAGGGATGTGGTGGTCTTGCCGTCGTCCTGATGCGTGGCGGCGACGAAAATACGGGGCGTGATGGTGTTCACGATTCGCCAATAGCAGAAAAGACGGCAGCGAAAAGGCCATAAATGCAAACTGCCGGAAACCGGTCGGTTGGCTGGAGGAACGATCCGGAACGTCCCCAGCCGCTGGTGGAGCTTTGGTGATGTTTGGAAATCGGAAATCACTCGAAGCATTTCGCTGTTCAGTGCTCGACCGGGAGTTACGATGCAAACAATGCGTTCCCTCTTTTCTCTCCTGTTGCTTTGCGTCTTTGCAAGCGCTCAAACACCTGCGCCATCGCCGTCGCCGTCTTCCACAGCGAACCAGCCCAAGTTCTGGCGCGCCAATTTGCCTGGAGGGGCGTATTTGGTGGCGTTGGGCAACATTCAATCGATCAGCACCCACGAATACACGATCGAGCCGTTGATGCGCATAACGGAGATGACGCTCGAGACCAATGGCCCGGTTGTGGCGCGTTTCTACTATGTTGAAACGGTTACGCCGCAAGCTCCAGCCGGTGTGGGTCAGTCCGCGATCGATTTGCTTAAAGAGAAAACCGAGCAGGTTGCGGCCGCGGCAGTCGCCGCAGGCGGCAAGCCGCCGTGGCAACGCGTCATAAAAACCTATCCGACGACCACGCACGCCCACACGGTCGAGTATCGGCTCGATTCCAAGGAGCAAGTGCAGCAGCTTTTCAACAGCGCCATGAAATGCTGGACCACGGGGAAAGGCGACGCATTCACGTTGGAGTGATCGATTTCCGGTTGAACTTTCGCCCAACCCCACTTCATCGTGGACCCTGTCACCGTGGCCGACCACCCATTCGCTATCCAACTCACATCGTCCCAGCGCGACCGACTGATGGCGGCGAAGCTCCGCATCAGTAAAAAACGGGTCGAACGGGGCAAGGAACTCGTCCTCCGTGGCGCCGTCCATGATGTTGCTCTCGCCGATTCGGCTGACGACGACATTCTGACCATCTTGGCCAAGGTCGAAGGCAACGCCAGCCAGCCCTATGACGTCGCAGTCGAAATTCTGCCTTCGCGGGTCGACGTCACCTGTGACTGTATGGATATCGAGGTCTGCAAACATGCCTATGCGGTCATTCAGACGCTCGTCAACGACGCGAGTTCTGGCGCAAGAGCCTCGGAGCCAGTGACTTCGAATAAGATAGCCAAAGCACCTGTCTCGCTCGGCGGGCGCCTCGAAGAAACGCTTGGCCGCAAACTCGTTGCCCATGAAAGGGACTACGTCAGTCGCATCGAAGCCGCTTATCGCAACGTCCGTGGCCGAATGGAAGTCTCCGTATGGGACATGGCGGGGCTCCTTCCTTCGCAATTTGGCGGCGGCTGGACCGTGCTGAAAATGTGGCCGAAACCGCCCGCGTCCGTCACCGAATTCTGGCTGTACGTCGCTCGCGCCATCGAGGCACGGGGACTCGCGTACCCGGATTTCATGAAATCGATCACCGATTTCACCGCGATCCAGGATGACGTGCGCGATTGGCTGCGCTCCCGCGATGTCGAGGAATGGCGGCACCGGCTCGAAGAAATCCAGCAGATCCCCATAGAAACCGCCACGCTGCATTTACGGCTTCGGATCGACACGAGCGGTCTTACCCTCGAAAGCCGGCTGGACGGCGATACCGAATTTATTCCGTTTCGGACAAAGCTGGCGCGCACCACCCAGACCCAGATTGAATCTGGCCAGTTGACGCTTGGTGAGACATCGGCGGTCGTTTGGCAGTACATTGCCTCTTTTGTCCTGAACAACATCGGTCTCCAATACGGTGGTCCTGGCGTCAACGAAGTGCTTGGCCGAATGTTGCGTGTTCCGTTTCTGCGGGGGAACTTTGTCGCGTTCGACGGCGCTCCACTGGAATTTTCCACGGAATCCTTGCGTTGGGACGTAAGCACATCCGAGGAATCGTCGACCGACTACGACATGCAACTGGTCACTGCCGAGGGAGTCCCGCCGTTGAAAATACTCACCGTGCTGCCAGGGAAACCGACGCTTTACCTCACCGCAAGGGCGGTTTATCCCGGCCCACCTGCATCGGCGCAACTCCCCGTGACAGGCAGAATACGTGTTCCGGCCGAGGCTGTCGAAACGCGGGAAGGGGCCCAGGCCCTCGCCGTCCTGCAAGCGCCTTTCCCGGAAAAACTGAAACAACGAATCGAGACCGTTCCTTTGCGGCTGCAAATCACCGCCGGCGTCGTCGAAGGTCAGTTTCATGCGCAAGACATGGTGAACATGGAAATCCACTCCTTGTTTCCCGACGGTGCGCGCTACGAAAAATTTATCGTCGACCATTGGGCTGGAGTACGCGTGACTGGCCGCCCCAAAAGTCAGGCGGAAAAGCCGGGCACCATTCGCCTCGTGGATCGATCGCGCCTTGGCGTGGCGTCGCGAATTTTCGCGGAGTTGCCCGGCCAGTGGTCGGCCGCCGCCGGGGAATTTATCTTGCGGATCACTAGGAAGTTTCCCGAGCAGTTCGCCGATTGGCTGAAAAACCTGCCGCCGGAGATCGACCTCCAGCTGGACAAAGCACTCGCCAGCTTTCAAGCGGATCCGCTGACGGCGCGGTTCAACCTGGAGGTCATTGAAGCGGGTGTCGACTGGTTTGATGTTAGGACAGCACTAAGTATCGAGGAAACCGACCTGACCATGGAGGAAATCAATCTTCTGCTGAAGGCTGGCGGGAAATATGTCCGCCTCGGCGCAAAGGGCTGGAGGAGGCTCGCGTATCAACTTTCGCCCGAAGACGACGCGGCCCTCGCGCATCTCGGTTTGAGCGCCGCCGACCTCAACGGTGAGACGCAGCGGCTCCATGTGCTGCAACTGTCCACTGAGAAAGCCCGGAAATTTCTACTCGAGGCCGATGTCGCTCGGCTGGAGCGCCGTGTTAGCGAAATCCGGACTGCCGTCAGGCCGGATGTTCCTGCGACGATCCAGGCCAAATTGCGTCCGTATCAGATCGAAGGTTTTCATTTCCTGGCCTATCTTGCCGAGAATCGGTTCGGTGGAATTCTGGCGGACGACATGGGCTTGGGGAAAACCATTCAGACGCTAACATGGATTGCGTGGCTTCGGGAACAGCCGGGGAATATTGGATCGCGTGTGTTAGTCATTTGTCCGAAATCCGTAACCGACAACTGGGCTTCGGAAACGGCCCGATTTTATCCGGAACTACGCGCCGCGTCGTGGCGGGGGAGGGAGCGGGAGAAGTTGCTGGCACATATTCGGGAGCATGACGTCACCATCCTTAACTATGCCCAGCTTCGGACGCATGAAACGGTGCTGCAGGGGGTCGATTGGCTGGCTGTTATTCTGGATGAAGGGCAATTCATCAAAAATCCTTCGTCGCAGACCGCGCAGGCGGCACGCGGGCTCCGGGCGGACCATCGCCTGGTGCTAACAGGAACACCCGTGGAGAACCGTTTGATGGATTTGTGGAGCCTTATGTCCTTTGCCATGCCGGGCGTCCTGGGGAACCAGGCCAAATTCAATGAACTTTTCAATGAAAAGAAAGACACTTTGGCGACACGGCGTCTGGCGTCCCGGGTTAGACCTTTTTTATTACGACGAACAAAAAAAGAGGTCGCCACGGATCTTCCGGATCGCGTTGAGGAAGATCTGCATTGCGAGATGGAGGGTGCCCAGTTGACCCGGTACCGCGGGGAACTCAAGGTCGCCAGGCAGAAGCTGCTCAAGATCAAGACCGCGCAACAGCTCGACAAGGACCGTTTCAATATACTCACATCGCTTCTCCGTCTTCGCCAGATCTGCGCGCATCCGGGGCTGGCCGATGCCGAGCTGACTGACGTGGCCAGCGCGAAGGAAGATGCGCTTTTTGACCTGCTGGAGCCTCTCATCGAGGAAGGCCACAAGGTGCTGGTGTTCAGCCAGTTTGTGGCCATGCTGGACCGGTTGCGTGAAAAAGTGGATGGCCGGAGGTGGAGATCGTTCTATCTGGCGGGAGCGACGGAAGAGCGGGGGAAGCTGGTCGATCAGTTTCAAAGCTGCGAAGGCGGCGCCGTGTTTTTGATTTCACTTCGAGCCGGAGGCTTCGGTCTGAATCTAACCAGTGCCAGTTACGTTGTGTTGTATGATCCCTGGTGGAATCCTGCCGTCGAAAGCCAGGCCATCGATCGGACCCACCGCATTGGTCAGGTTAACAAAGTCATCGCCTATCGTCTGATCACTCGCGATTCCATTGAAGAAAAAATCCGTAATTTGCAGAAATCGAAAGGGGCATTGGCACAGGATATTCTCGGGGAGGAGAATTTTGTAAAAACGCTGACGCTCGAAGATTTTCAGTTCCTGTTCGGAGACACCTAGGACTCTCCAGTCTGACTTTTGGGATTTATGGATTTCCTGTCTGCCCCGACGGGGTCTCTCCACAACGCAGTCAAAGCCGCTGGCTTCACTGCATCTCCGCCATGCGCCGCGCAATGCACCGAATCCGCTCTTGAAGCGCTTTCGGCGTCAGCACCCGCGCATGATCGCCCCAACTAAGAATCCAGCGCTCCACCTCCTCGAAATCCGTCAGCTGCAAGGTCATCTCCACCCCATTCTCCAACTTTTTTACTTCCTGGGATTCATGCCACTCGCTTTCACAGACCAGCCGCGCCGCCCAGGCATCGAACCATAGGCGAATTCGATGAATCTTGCCGGCCTCTTTGCCAGTTCTGCTGAAGACGCCAAAGCTTCCTTTCAGTATTTGGCCGATCGAAAAGTCCGACGGACGCTCGAATTTCGTCCGTGTTAACTTTACCGCGCTCATGCGTTGCAGGACAAATCTCCGCATCTGCTCACGGTCCAAGTCAAAAGCAAAGCAATACCACTGGTTTTGAATGCACGCGAGATGCCAGGGGCGCGCCCTCCGCATCTCGACCTGCTCGCTACCTAATTTGTGATAATGAAACACGATCTCGACGGATTCCGCCAGTGCACGGGTGATCCCATCAAATGTCTCCATTTCCACCCTGTTGACTCCCGTGCTTCGGAATGAAACAGCCGTCTGTAAATTCACCCACTCCACGCTAACACTCCCCTGGAGCATCCCCATCAGCTTCCGGCAGGCTTCCAACAACGGTTTCTCGAACGGCGTCCCCCGATATTGAGCCAGCGCCTTCTGCGCAATGAACAGCGCGGCCACCTCTCCCTCTGAAATATTAAACGCGGGAAAGTGCGACATCGGCTTCGTATAATAATACCCGAACCGCACCGGATCATACGCAATCTCCGCGCCCAACTGATAGCGCATATAGTCGATGTCCCGCTGAATCGTCTTTGCCGTTACTTCAAACTCCCGGGCAACCGACTGGCAGTTGGGATATTTCCCGGATTGCAGCAACACATGCAGCCGCATCATCCGTTCAATAGGCGGCCGGGAGAGTTTCGCCCCTAGGCGACCAGCTAGATCAGGTCTCCGCGCAATGGCATGCTTAACACTCCGATTACCCACGCATCAAGCCGATACGCCACGCCCGCTCCGGCTCGCAAGCGAAAAAATTTAAAAAAAAACGATTTTCAATCGACCATTGGACAACTTTTGTCTCATGCTCTGTGCAAAATGCTTCCTGTGACCGCAAAACTCGCTCGATTATTTATAGGCACGTCTAATTTT
>DATDAW010000029.1:0-108381 GCA_036525185.1 Chthoniobacterales bacterium
ACATTTTTGACAACAACTCGCACTGCCGCTTTCTAGGCGCAAAGGATACCTCGGAGGTGGTCGGCAAGACTCTCTTCGATTTCTTTCCGACCGAGATAGCGGAAAAGTTTCATGCCGAAGATCTTCAGGTCTTGCGGTCAGGCAAACCGATCGTCCGATGTGTGGACGAAGCGGTTGACAGCGCGGGGAACAGGGTGTGGATGTCGGTTACTAAAATGCCTCTCTACGATGACGAGGGACAGCTGCTCGGTTTGGTGTCCACGACTCGCGATATTACCGCCAGAAGGATTGCTGAAGAACAATTGGCCAAGATTGCACGAGAGTTGCGGGAAAAGAATGGCCAGCTGGAAGAAGATTTGGAAACAGCGCGTGAGCTGCAGAGCGCTTTGTTGCCTCAGCAGTATCCAAGGTTTCCAAGCTCGGCTTCGCCAGAGGCAAGCGCATTGCGATTTCGGCATTTTTTTCGCCCGAGCTCAAGCGTGGGCGGCGACTTTTTCCACATCTTCCAGATCTCGGACTCCGTCGCAGGAGTGTTCATCTCCGATGTGATGGGGCATGGTGTGCGTGGGGCACTCGTTGCGGCGATTCTTCGGACGCTCGTGGAGGATTTACGCGCCTATGCAGCGGAACCAGCGAAATTTCTTCAGCAGCTCAATCGGAGCATGGCCGACATTTTGAAACATGCCCATCTGCCGATCTTTGCCTCGGCATTTTATCTGACGATGGATATTGCCCGCGGTGAACTATGCTATGCCAATGCAGGACATCCTACCCCGCTCTGGGTTCATCGCACACAGAAAAGCGCCGAGCCGCTCCCTGCCAGCGGGCAGAAACGCGATCCGGTGCTCGGAATTTTTGGGGGCGCGGAATACCACAGTTGCTTGTGCGAGCTGTGCGCAGGGGACACATTGTTGCTCTTCACCGATGGCCTTTTTGAAGCGGAGGGAGCCGATGCCCAACAATACGACCAGAACCGGTTGCTAAGATTCGTACGGCAACGAGCCGGCCTTCACCCGGACGAACTCTGCACGCGGCTAATCGAGGACGTTCAGCAGTTCGCAGGGCATAAAGGCTTTACGGACGACGTCTGCCTTGTCGCGATGGAGATCGATCATCTGATAAAGGACTGATGCTTCGGCACGCGCCGCAATTCAAGATTCGAGACCGAGAATGGGCGCATCCAGAGCTCGGGCTGCGCGCGTTGGATCGAAATACTCGCGAAGGAAATCGATCCTCCCGTCGAAAGCGCGCATGAACACCACATAATCCTGACGATAGATTCGTCCGGTGGCTTTGATAAGCCCCTTGGCTTTGACTTCGGCCACGGCCGCTTGCGGATCGCTCATCGCATGAACGCTAATTTCGGAAAAGCGGAAATTTTCCACTGCGTTCAGGAACCAGGTTACATGACGGACCACTTCCTGGCGTCCCGCTAGCTGGGATGGATGACCGATGGCTGGCGCATAGGGGAGTTCCCATAGGATGCTGTCGGTAATCAGGGTCTGCCATTGCGAATGGTCGTCGACGAGCGTCTGGAAGTGCCGATGCAATAGATCGGAGGCGATTGTCATGGCAATCCACCGGCATCAAACGTGGATTAGGACCTTTTCCTTCGGAAAACGCACTTTGGGGAGATTGGCGTAGGCATCTTCTTCCGATCGATAACCCAGTGCGCAGACGACTACGGCTGTGAGGCCCTCCTCCTCCAGGCCGAGAATGGCATCGTATTGGGCGGGCACGAATCCCTCCATCGGACAGGCGTCGAGCCCCAACAACGCGGCGCTCGTGAGAAGATTGCCCAGAGCGATGGCCGCCTGCCGTCCAGCCCAAGCCTGTCGAAGAGGTTGATCCAGAGCATCGACAATGCCGCCGACCAGCATATTGCGAAAAGGCGTCAATGATTCGATCGGGATACCGCGAACTTCCGCAGTCCGCGCGATATGGGCGTCCACGTCTGTTTCGCCAAAGTTTTTTTCTGCGGCAAAAACGACGAGATGCGAGGCATCGGTAATTTGCGCCTGCCCGAACGAAGCTGTCTGCAGTTTTGCTCGAACATCCGGGTCGGTAACGACGATAAACTTCCAGGGCTGCAAGCCGCCGCTTGAGGGCGAAAGCACGAGCACGTCTTCGATTGCTGCCCAATCCTCGGCACTGATTTTCAAGTTAGGGTTGAACTGTTTGGTGGCGTAACGCCAGCGGAGTCGGTTCAGGAGCTGGCTGGTTGGAATGGCAGTGTTCATCGTGATCAGGAGATAACCGGTTCGTACGATTCTGCCTAATGCAGATTGGGCATTGCTGCGATGCAGCCTTTGCATCACGCTCGACGCGCATGATCGCGCAGATTCGTTCATTCTTAGCCGTCCTCGAAGAAGGCAGCCTTCACCGGGCGGCTGCGAGGTTGCGCCTGTCCCAGTCCTCCCTCTCCCGACAGATGCAGGCGCTGGAACATGAATTGGGCGGGCGGCTACTGGACCGCACTTCCACCGGCGTGCGTCCCACGAATGGCGGTTACGCGCTCGCTGCAAAAATGAGTGGGGTTCTCGACAGCTATGATGCGGCGATGGTCGCAGTGCGCCGGCTCGTGCGGGGTGACAGCGAGCAATTGCGCATTGGCTGTGTGGCTTCAGCGGTACGGGATCACCTGGAACCGGCTCTCGTGAAGCTGCGTAAGGACCATCCCGAGGCAAAAATAAAGCTGCTGGATCTGTCGCCGGGAGAGCAGATTGCGGCATTGCGCCGGGGCGAGATTGATGTGGCGCTCCTGGATCAAGGCGAGAATATCCTCTCTCGCGATTTTTATGTCCGAAAAATAGCGGTGATTCCCAGTCTGGTAATTTTGCCAGCGGATCATCGGCTCGCCCTGCGCAAGAAGGTCCGATTGGCTGAGTTAAAGGATGAAACATTTGTCAGTGGAACCGATGCGGATATGCCAGGATACAATCGGCGGGTGACGCAGATGTGTCGAAAGCATGGAAAGTTTCGGCCCAAGTTCATTGGCCAGCCGCAAAGCTTCGCTGAAGGGCTCGCGCTGGTTGTGAACGATGATGCGATCCTGCTGCTGCCATCGTTCGTGCGCCATCAAACGACACCGTGTGCCACGATGGTACCGATTACCGACGAGGAAGCGACTTGGAACGTGTTCGTGGTCTGGCAGCGCGGTCAAACGACCGGCCCACTACGGGCTTTGTTGAAAGCGCTTCTACGTATCGCGTGACGCATTCGGAGGTCTTTGGGAGTAGGAAGATTCATCGCGAAACGTTTTGCAGGGTCAATCATTCATACAGCCGCCATTACAAGGCGTATCGAAGTATGTGTGAAGACGTCGTAAATGCGAGTTCTCCTGCCGCTTGGCTCGTGAAGACATTTGCTTCGCTCGGTGTGCGTTGTCGCCAGGCGGAAAAATTGGCATCGCTAGCGGCGCTATAGCGAAGCCGGAAGACCGGTACGGGCCGTGCATAGGAGGCTTCTTCACGACAGAAGGAATCCCACTGGATGATGAAAAATGCGCCGGGTCACGAATTGGCGATAAGTTTATGAGAATCGCACAGGTAGCTCCGTTGTTTGAAAGTGTGCCGCCGAAGTACTATGGTGGGACCGAGCGTGTTGTATCGTATCTCACTGAGGCTTTAGTGAAACTCGGGCATGATGTCACGCTTTACGCCAGCGGCGATTCGGTTACGGCTGCTCGTCTGCGGCCCGTGTGCCCCCATTCGTTGCGAATGGACGAGCAGAGCGTTGATCCGGTGGCGGACCACGTTTATCTCGCCGAAACTGTGTTTCGCGAGAGCGAAGGGGTGGACGTGATTCATTCCCATATCGAATATATTGCCTATCCTCTTTTGCGTCGGATGCATACGCCGCATCTCACCACGCTTCACGGGCGACTGGATATTCCCAACCTCGTCAATCTTTACCGCGAGTTCAGCGATATCCCGCTCGTCTCGATCTGCGATTTTCAACGCCGGCCTCTTCCGTGGGTGAACTGGCTGGGCACCGTTTATCACGGATTGCCAAAGAACCTTTATACTTTCTTTCCGCGACCGGGAAAGTATCTTGCCTTTCTAGGGCGCCTCAGCCCCGAAAAGCGGCCGGATCTCGCGATCGAAATCGCGCGAACTGCGGGGATCCCGCTAAAAATCGCGGCGAAGGTGGACAAGAGCGATCGCGCATATTTCAAGAATGTGGTTGAGCCTCTACTCGATCCGCCGGATATCGAGTTCATTGGCGAAATTGGTGATGCGGAGAAAAACGAATTCCTCGGCAATGCTATGGCACTTCTCTTTCCAATCGACTGGCCAGAACCGTTTGGTCTGGTGATGATCGAGGCGATGGCCTGCGGCACTCCGGTCATCGCGCGCCGTTGTGGGTCAGTGCCCGAGGTCATCCAACCCGAGACGGGGTTCGTCTTCGAGGATTCAGCGGGCGCGGTGCGTGCGATCCAGCAACTGGATAAGTTTGACCGAAAACGTTGCCGCGCCGTTTTTGAGGAAAAATTCACGGACGCGCGAATGGCGAATGATTACCTGAAGCTGTATGAGCTTGTTCGCGCACAGGGCGTTGCGCACGAACCTGAGCTGCTCACTGGATGAGCCAGATAATTGAAGTCGGTGGCGAATTCTACATTCCGGCGACTTCGTCGCTCGCGGATCTCGACACGCGCGTGCTCAAAGACGGGGAGACGTTCGCTATTTTCGATCGGCACGGGGACATTCGTCCGCTGGGTTTCGAGAAGCAGGGATTATTTCACGAAGGTACGCGTTTCGTTTCGCGGCTGAGGGTCGAGATGAACGACAAAGCCCCGCTGCTGCTCAGCTCAAATGTCAAAGAGGATAACGATTACTTGGTCGCGGATCAGTCGAACCCGGACATTTACCAACCGGACGGGGTTTCCATACGGAGCGGCACGATTCATCTCGTGCGCACCATTTTCCTATTTGAAGGCGAATGTTTTGTCCGGGTCCAGATTTCAAACTTCGGTCTTGAGCCTGTCGGCTTTGGGTTGTCGTTCCGGTTTCAGGCCGATTTTGTCGATCTCTTCGAAGTACGCGGCGTCAGACGGCGCGCACGTGGCCGTATGCTACCCTCGGTGGTTGCGTCCAACATGGTTGTAGTACGGTACGAGGGACTCGACCGCGTTCTGCGCGAAACGCATTTTCACTTCAGCCGGCCAGCGCAGGAGATGAGCAGTGAACGCGCAATTTTTTCCATCGAGCTGAAACCGCATGAACAGACAACCTGCGACTTGCGGATCGGCTGCCGCATCGCAGGTCGGGCGCTGCGACATCACCCGTTCGATGTCGCGTTCAAAACGCGTCGTGCGCAATTCGAGGAATGGCGTGCCGATTCCACTTTGATCGAGTGTGCGAACCCACAATTTGACGATTGGATCTGTCAATCGCGCGCCGACCTGCACATGCTTCTAACGCATACCAGCTGCGGGTTTTATCCCTTTGCGGGTATTCCCTGGTTTAGCTGCGTATTTGGACGCGATGGCCTCATAACCGCACTCGAAACGCTATGGTTCGAGCCTGATATAGCTCGCGGCGTTCTCGGTTATCTGGCGGCAAATCAGGCCACAGAATTGAATGCCGTGCAGGACGCCGAGCCGGGGAAAATCATTCACGAACAACGCCGCGGCGAAATGGCCGCTCTTGGTGAAATACCTTTCGGCCGATATTACGGTACGATTGACGCGACACCCTTGTTTCTTGTGCTCGCCGGACAATACTTCGAGCGCACCGCGGATGTCGGTTTTATGGCGAAGCTCTGGCCAAATATTGAGCGTGCACTCGCGTGGATCGACCGTTACGGCGATTTGGACGGTGACGGTTTCGTTGAATACCAGAGTCATGCCGAGCACGGGCTCAGAAATCAGGGTTGGAAAGATTCGGAAGATTCCGTCTTCCACGCCGACGGCAATCTGGCCGAAGCGCCGATCGCGCTCTGCGAAGTGCAAGGCTACGTATTTGAGGGCAAACGGCTTGCCGCTCAGATTGCCGCCGCTCTCGGCCGCAAAGACATCAGCGTTGAGCTCGAGCAGGCGGCGAAACAATTAAAGGACAGGTTTCAGCGCAAGTTTTGGTGCGAAGAGCTTGGCACGTATGCTCTCGCTCTGGATGTCAAAAAGCGGCCCTGCCGGGTGCGCAGTTCGAATGCAGGGCACCCCCTCTTCTCTGGCCTGGCTGCACCTGCGCACGCCGCGCGAATTGCTGAGACCTTGCTCGGAGGCGATTTTTTTGGCGGCTGGGGCATTCGAACCGTCGCCACTGGGGAGTCGCGTTACAACCCGATGTCATATCACAACGGCAGTGTCTGGCCGCACGACAATGCGATTATTGCGTCCGGGCTTGCGAGATACGGCTTCAAACAGGCTGCGCTTAGAGTGCTTTCGGCGCTGTTCGAGGCGAGCCGCTCTATGGAATTGAATCGGCTCCCCGAGCTTTATTGTGGATTTCCCCGCCGGCAAGGGGAAGGCCCGACGCTTTATCCCGTGGCGTGCAATCCGCAAGCCTGGGCTTCCGCAGCGATCTTTCTCCTCCTCCAATCAGTGCTCGGCCTGAGAATCGACAGCGCGGCTCAGCGCGTTTATCTAAAAAATCCGATGCTTCCCGGAGCTATTCCCGCTCTGGAAATCGCCAATCTCAAATTGAAAACGGGGAGTCTGGACCTATCCTTGCGACGCGACACCGTAGGCGTTGCAGTGAATGTCACGCATCGTTCGGGCAATGTCGACATGGTGGTCACGGCATGATTTCAATATCAATAGGGCGGACTTCGAATGTGGCGGCGTAATGGATCGGCGCCAGGCTCGCACGCCCTTCAATTAGACGTGATGACTTTGGACGTCTGCAGAAAGGATTTGTCGGGGACGAGGTAGCGGTATTTCCCTTTGTCCAGACTCACTTCGGCCACGAAGCGTCGCATGCCGATATAAGCTTTCTTTTGATCGGGCGAAACGATAACGGAATTCGGGTCGAGATAGGTCCAATTGGTGTCGTAAACCGGGAAGTCGAGCCACAATCCAGGGGTCAGAGTTACCAGAGAGTCGGACAGGACGATAAGCATTAGGTGGCTCGGCATGAGGGCCGCGGTACGTGGAGCGCTGGGCAGGTTTCTCAGCACTTTTGCCTGCCATTGCCGGGAGTCTTGATCCTGAAGCAATTCAATCACGGACCCTTGTGAAATGCTGGGACGTTCGACACCCTCAATCGCAACCAATCGCCCGTTCCAATCCAGAAATTGCCGCACTTCATGCGGAGAAATCTGATAGCTCTTCTTTCCGTCTTCGCTAAACCAGAAAACGCCGCCCCGTTTGTTTTCCGGGGTAAAGGCGACCAGCCAGCCGTCCTTGACATGCCAGAACGCATCGCCGCCACTGTAATCGCCGGCTCTCGGGACGAAATCCGGTTTCGAACCAGGAACAGGGGGCCTTTCCGTTATCAGGCTGCCGCTGGGGACACCATTGAGCAGGTAGACAGACCATTCGTGACCGGAGAAATTCTCTTCGTAAAACCAGGCGAGTTGTTCAGCAGATTTGGCATCTTTTGGCTCATCCGCGGTCTGCCAATTCGAAAGCGCGTGGTCATAGCCAAATGCGTTGGTGACAAGTAGTAGAATACCGGCAAGGCTGGAGAGTGCAGAAGGGAGGCGCATGCGGCGAATAAAACGATATTTCCGTGATTTCTACAATGAATTTGTGACAACCATGGAGGCTGCACGCGAATCGGCGGGCTCCCAACGATTCCATTTGAAACGCAGCGTATTACGGCCTTGCGCGGTTTCGCAGGGCAGTGCGGTTCGGCTTTGACTTCGGCGCGAACCCGTCCAATCTCCACGGCACCTTGGTTGCCTACTACGTCCACGATCTAAGTCCGTTTATTTTCCAGCTCCCAAATGGAATCGGGCCACGCTGGTACGGATTTGCCTATGTGATGGCTTTTGTAGTTGCCTACTGGCTCTACAAGAAGCTGGCACAACGGGGTTATTCCGACTTACGTCCGGATCAGGTGGGCGATTTTATCACGTGGGGTGCCGTTTTCGGTGTGTTTCTTGGCGGCCGACTGGGGTATTTTCTATTTTATCAACCGGAAGAACTGCTTCGGGCTCCGCTGACATTGTTCAAAGTTTGGGAAGGCGGCATGGCGAGTCATGGCGGAATTATCGGGCTGTTTTTTTACACGTTGTGGTATTCGTGGCGGCACAAAGTCTCGTGGACCAATATCGGCGACAATCTCGTCGTCGTTGCACCGATCGGACTTTTCTTTGGCCGAATCGCCAATTTCATTAACGGCGAGCTATATGGACGCATTGCGCATGTGCCTTGGGCTGTGCAGTTTCCAAAGGAGCTGGAGGATCCGGAGATTGCCTCCAGGCTTCTCCCACAGCTGGGAAATGGCGCGCCGGAAATGATCATCAGCGCAGCCGGAACGGATCCGGC
The DNA here is from genome assembly GCA_036525185.1 of Chthoniobacterales bacterium. Taxonomy (GTDB): domain Bacteria; phylum Verrucomicrobiota; class Verrucomicrobiia; order Chthoniobacterales; family DASVRZ01; genus DATDAW01. Next base: position 8,438 of record DATDAW010000029.1, read on the forward strand.
GTTGCGGGAAAAGCTCGGTGAGATTTTGAACCCGCGGCATCCTTCGCAAATTTACGAGGCGTTACTGGAGGGAGTATTGCTCTTTGCCATCCTGTGGCTTATCCGGACCAAAACGAAGGCGCCGAATGGATTTCTCACGGGTGTTTTTTTTATTGCGTATGCCTTGTTTCGAATTTTCGCCGAACAATTCCGCGAGCCGGATGCGTCTCTTTTTGGCCCTTTTACCAGGGGCCAATTTTACTCGATTTTCATGGTTATCGTGGGCGCAACGTTTCTGATTTGGAGTCTCAGAAAACGAACGTCGATGCGCTGAAACCGTGTTTTCCGGTGGGCAGAAGATCTGGTCAAACGGGAAACGGATTCTTCGCGTTGCTAGCAGAGGCAAACTTCACCCGGAGCGCTTTTTCGACGGCAGGCGGGACGAAACTGGTCACATCGCCGCCAAGCCGGGCTATTTCCTTCACAATCCGTGAGCTGAGATAGGTGTAGTCTTCCTTCGGCGTAAGAAAAATGGTCTCCAACGAAGGCTCCAGCTTTCGATTCATGAGCGCCATCTGAAATTCAAACTCGAAATCGGATACAGCACGCAGACCGCGAATGACGGCAACGGCGGATACCTCGCGGACCAGATTGACCAAAAGCCCGTCGAATCGGATCACACGAACTTGGTTTAAGTGGTCGATGCTTTCCTCGATCAAGTGGACACGTTCGTCGACGCTGAACAGCGGCTTCTTGGACTCGCTCGCCGCGACGGCGATCACAACTTCATCGAAAAGATGAGTCGCCCGTTTTAGAACATCAAGGTGACCGTAGGTGGCGGGGTCGAAACTTCCGGGGTAGATCGCTTTGCGCACGGGGCGGACTATGACGGCAGAACCGGAAGCGGAAAAGGAAAACTCTTGCTTTTGCGCATGAGCATGAGTCTGAACTTGAACCTGAACTTCTTTTCCGGCCCGGGTTCCGGCTCAAAGTATGTTCAAGTTAAAGAGCAGGACCGGCGTTTATTCCAAATACTGCCTTAGCGACTCGCGCAAGCTCGTCCGCGCCCGGAAGAGCAGGCTTTTCACCGCGGGGACGGTCTGTCCCATGATTCGGGCAATTTCTTCGTACGGCACATTGTCGTACCGCCGAAGCACAATGGCGAGTCGTTGCGCTTCAGGCAGCGCGTCGATGGCGCTCTGGATCGCTTGCTGCTTTTCCTCTTCAAGGACGTCTTGATCGGGCGTTTTTTGGCGCGTATCCCGAATTTCCTCGTCGAGTTCGGTCTCTGCCTGCCCTCGATAACGCCGTGTGTGATTGAACACGAGATTTCTCACGATCGTAAACATCCATGTCGTAAATTTCGCGCTGGGCTGGTACCGACCCGCCGATTTCCATATCCGCACAAACACCTGTTGCGCAACATCTTCCGCCTCACGGTCCGACCCCAGCATCCGCGTGGCCGTGCCGATCACCCGCGCTTGGTAACGCTCGATCAGGTCGCGCATCGCCGTCTCATCTCCGGCAGCGATAAGCCGCATCAGTTCGATGTCGCGCGCATTTTCGGGATCATCAGGGAGAGAATCGCTCAACGCGGCGAACGTAGAGGAGGCCATGGATGCGGCACAAGTCATAACCCGTGGAACCGCGTCACCGGGCAAAAGTTGCGCTGGTCGCAACTGCGGAAATGTCTCTGAACTTTAACGCAGAAAGTAACCGCGCTGTTTCTCGGAGATCGGCAGACCCAGTTTCTCCATCACTTTCAACAGATCCTCCCAGACCTTGCGTTTCTCGGTGTTAGATTGATTACGTAAGAGGTAGGAGGGATGAAAGGTGGGCATCAACGGGATTCCATTGTAACTCATCCAGCTCCCGCGGGCTTTCATGATGGACTGCGGCTTGCCTGAGAGCCCTTCGAGAGCCGTCCCGCCGAGGGCTACAAGCACCTTGGGCTGAATCGTTTCGATCTGTTCTTTAAGCCACGGGATGGACGCCGCCATCTCGTCCACAGTCGGTTTTCGATTGCCACTCTGGCCTTGGGGCATTCCGGGACGGAATTTGACGATGTTGGCTATATAGACGTCCTGTCGGCTGATGCCCATGGCCACGATCATCTTGGTGAGAAGCTGACCGGCGGGTCCCACGAAGGGTTCACCCTGAATATCTTCCTCGGCGCCAGGAGCTTCTCCCACAAACATCAAATCTGCATCGGGGTTGCCCACTCCAAAAACCAAATTTTGCCGCACATTCGCCAGGCGCGGATCTCGTTCGGTCGCGAGGATTGTCTCACGTAACACATTCAGACGGGACTGCTTTGACTGTGTCGAAACGGAAGTCGCTGGTGCACCGGCTTTGACGATTTCGCGCGGCAATCGTGTCAACTGTTCGAGCGCCTCGCGCGACGCCGCAGTTTCCTCGCGCAGCAGGCGTTTTCTGCCGTCGAGATGCGTGATCACGAGATCCAGGGCGCGGTCAAACGTAGTCATAGAAGCTAAACGGGGTGATACTGTGTAAAATCGAGCGGCAACTGAGCGAAATCCGGCGGGATTTCGGCACAAAACTCGACAGGCTGGCCCGTGATAGGATGGTTAAAACCAAGTCTCCAGGCGTGAAGCATCTGCCGGGGAAAGCCGTCGCCGGCACGGCCATAAACTGCGTCGCCGGCCAATGGATGACCAAGATGTTTCAGGTGAACTCGAATCTGATGCGTCCGCCCCGTCAGAAGCCGGCATTCGATGAGTGAGCAAAGCCCGGTTGGGTGCTGAAAGGTGCTGACGACGCCGTAAAGAGTCTGGGCCGGACGTCCTTTGCCGGGTGCGGCGATGGCCATCTTCTTGCGGTCGACCGGATGCCGTGCGATTGGCGCGTCGATTTGACCTCGCTGAACTCGGGGAACGCCGCGAGCAATGGCAAGATAGCGTTTCGTCGTGGTCTCCCGCCCGGCAAATTGCGCGGAAAGGCTTCGATGTGCCGCGTCGTTTTTGGCCACGACGAGGCATCCGGACGTGTCTTTGTCGAGCCGATGAACGATTCCGGGCCGTTCTACGCCACCGATTCCCGAAAGCTCCTCGCAATGATGCAGCAAGGCGTTGACCAACGTGCCGGATAGATTCCCTGCGCCCGGATGAACGACCAGCCCGGGTGGTTTGTTGAGCACCAGTAAATGTTCGTCCTCGAAAAGGATCGTGAGCGGAATCTCTTCCGCGACGACTTCGCTTGGGATGGGTGGAGGCTCATGGAGGGTGATCGTATCGCCTTCACGCAATCGGTGGCGGGGTTTTACGGCTTCCCCGTTTACGCGGACGTGCCCGTCTTCGACGAGGGTTTGCACGCGTGACCGGGAAAGATGCGGCGCCAGCGCCACGACCGCGAGATCGAGACGCTGTCCCGCCGTGCCCGGGCCGACGCTGAAGTTTAAGCGAACATCCATGATGCAACCCATATGGAACTCCAAAATCGCCTCGGAGAAAACTTGAAAGCGGGCACGTGGGGTTTTCCTACGAAGAATGGGGTGATCGAATTGGAATTTCTATTGTGCGGGCGGACGGCCATGAGTAAACCGGATACCTCATGAAGATCGCCGTTTTCAGCGCCAAACCGTATGATGAACGATTTCTGAAGGCACCCGCCGAAGAGTCCGGACATGAACTCGTGTTTTTCGAAGAGCGTCTCACGGCAACGACGGCGATCCTTACTGCTGGTTTTGCCGGGGTGTGTGTGTTTGTGAATGATCACGTGGATGCGGTCGTGCTGGGGACCCTTGCGAAAAATGGGGTCCGCCTTTTGTTGCTGAGGTGCGCGGGGTTTAACAATGTCGATCTCGCGGCCGCTGAAAGTTTCAATATTAGTGTCCGACGGGTGCCCGCTTATTCACCCTATGCTGTGGCTGAACATGCATTGGCGTTGATATTCACTCTAAACCGGAAGACGCATCGGGCGTTCAATCGAGTGAGGGAAGGAAACTTTTCTCTGGACGGCTTGTTAGGATTCGACATCCACGGCTCGACGGCTGGATTTATCGGGACGGGAAAGATAGGTTGTCTCACGGCACAACCCCTGGCCGCAATGGGCTGCCGGGTCTTAGGCTACGACCCCTATCCTGCGGACGGCTTCAGCAAGATCGGCGAATACACCAAACTGGAGACGCTGCTCGCCGAGTCGGACATCATCAGCCTGCATTGTCCGCTGACTCCGGCGACCCGTCATTTGATCAACCGCGACACGCTGAAGCTCATGAAAACGGGCGTAATGCTTATCAACACGAGCCGTGGTGGTTTGATCGATTCCGAGGATTTGATTGAAGCGCTGAAAACGGGGAAGATCGGCTATGTGGGGTTGGACGTTTACGAGCAGGAAGCGGAAGTCTTTTTCGAAGACTTATCCGGCGAGATTATTCAGGACGACGTATTGCAACGCTTGGTTACGTTTCCAAATGTCCTGATCACCTCTCATCAAGCCTTTTTCACCGACACGGCGATGCGCAATATCACGGCGACGACGCTTGCAAATATCGAAGATTTTCTCGCTGGCCGATCCACCGCGGCTGAGGTGAAAGCGAAGAAGGGCTGAGCCGAAGTACTTGGAGATCGCAAAGGGGAGGCATCATTTCTTTGCGTTTGGGGCGTTCTTTGCGATTTGTTGGCAATACTTTCCCATGCCCTCGGAAGACGAAGCCCAGGAGGCATCCGCCTCCCAGATTCTCGATCCGTGTCCCAGTTGCGCCACGCTGATTGATGTGACGGATATCGGGCCGTTCGAGGAAATCCATTGCCCGGTCTGCGGCCAACTTTTTACCGCGTGCAAGCAGTTCAACCATTATGCCTTGCAATGCAAACTCGGCGAAGGGGGGATGGGGACGGTGTTCGAGGCGATCGATGTGAATCTCCAGCGCCGTGTGGCGATCAAAATTCTGAACAAGGAATACTCGCAGGACGAAAAGAACATCGAACTGCTGGAGACCGAGGCGAGGATCACGGCGTCCATCAATCACCCGCACGTCGTGAAAGTTTTCTCGGCGGGACGGGATCATGGCAAGTTTTATCTCGCGATGGAGCTCGTGGCGAAGGGGACACTGGATCAGTTGATGAATTTTCAGGGGCGAATACCGGAAGTGCAGGCACTGGAGGTGGGTGTCCAAATCGCCGACGGTCTCCGGGCGGCGCTACACAATGGACTGATTCATCGGGACGTTAAGCCGGGAAATATTCTGTTCGCCGATGCGCACTTGGCGAAGATTGTGGATTTCGGTCTTGCGCTGCTGATGGAAGGCGAGGCTAAAGCGCGCGGTGAGATCTGGGGAACGCCCTATTATGTGGCGCCGGAAAAGCTGAATTACGAACCGGAGGATTTTCGAAGCGATATTTACAGTCTTGGCGGCACGCTTTTTCACGCGATCTCGGGCCGGCCGCCGTTCGAGGCGGAATCAGCTTCGCTCGTGGCGCTTAAGCACATGAAAAGCCAAAACGTGAGTCTCCAGGCATTTGCGCCGGATGTCTCGAACGAGACGGCTTACGTCATCAACCGGATGCTTAACAAAGACCCCGGGCAGCGCTATCAGAGTTACGACGAGCTCATTGAACATCTGCAGTACGCCAAGGCGCGTCTTCTTGAACGCACCGCCGCAGGCCAGAGAACACGCCGGCGTGTGCAGGTGGAGACCACTCATACTCAGACATTTATCGGCTGGCTCACGCTGTTGTTTATTTTGGCGTTCGTCGCGGGCGGCGTGTGGGTGTGGCTGAAACGCGACATCATTTTCGCGAAGCCAAATCAAGATATGGCCACGGAAAAGAGTTCGAGCCGGGACGGTGGCGAGAACTATCAAACGGCTTACGAAAACGCGCGGAAGGCAATTGTTTCCGGGGATTTTTCTGAAGCGATCGGGGAACTGGACAAAATAATCGAGTCCAATGACGTACCGCAACCAGCGCTAAATTGGGCAATAGCGCACAAGGGGTTGGCTCTCACAATGGTCGGGAGTCTCAGAGAGGCGCGCGAGATTTTTGAGCAATTGGAAACGGGCGGGCTCTATTCGGACAATCCGGCGGAGAATAAACTGGCCAATTTTTTCGTCGAGCTCGGGCGGTTGATGAAGCACGGTAAGCCGATCGTCGGTGGAACGACGCGGGCGTATGGCAATACGGATTTCGAGGCGTTCGCCGTGCTGATTTTCGCGATGAAAGACTGGCAATTGAAAGCTTTCTCTGACGCAGGGGAGCTGCTGGAGCATTTCCAGTCGGGGCAGCTGATGCCGGACTATGTCTGGATCGGCGATTACAAGCAGCTTACGAAGCCGTATTTGGCTGACCTTCAGCTCTACAGGGCGCTCAAGGCTCAAATCGACGCGGCGACGACGCCGGAATTGAAGGCGGCGACACTTCAGGCCGTACGCAATGCACGGGGAAAACTGGCCACACAAGGTCCCTTGGTGGAGCAATTCACTCAGTGGGAGACGGAGCTTTCCAAAGCCACCGAGGCGTCCGCTGAGGCATCGCGTCTTGAGCGTGAGGCGGCTACTCACGAGACGGCTGAAAACGAGGCTAAGCTCTGGGCGAAGGAGGAATCGGAGGTGGGGTCGGCGTTGCTCGAATTTTCGCCGGAAACGATTTTACCTAAGATTTCCTCATTGAGTTTTGCGACGCCTGAGCTGGAGCGCGCGAGGACGATTGCCAGAAAGAAGCTGGCATGGCTTTCCGAATTGAAAGCTGCGTTGATCGATCAGCTTCCGGGCGGGAAGTATACCGGTGACGTCATCAATCGGTCCGGCGGACGAATCAAAGGCGGGGTTATCGCCGCCGACTCTGTCCAAGTTCAGATTCGATCGCCATACGGAAACATTCCGGTAATGTGGAAGGCCGTTTCTCCAGAAACTGTGCTGGCGATGTCTGATGCATTGCTGATGCCGCCGAGAACAGGCGATGCTCAGCGCGAAGCGTATCAACAATGGCTGGCGGGCTGCTATGCCGTGTGTAGCGGTATGGACGCGAAAGGACGCGATTTGTTGATAGCGGCGGCTCAGACGAACGCGGCATTGCGCGACGAACTCCCCGTATTTTTCGAGGAAGCGAAGCAGCCGTAGCTGGAGCCCGACCTCGGCGCCTTTCGATCGCAAGAACTTCGCGGTCGAGTAGTTCCGGACGGCAGTCGATTTACCCACCGGTAGGCCGCGGCGGGGTTGTCTGGGCGAGCGGTTGCGGGACTGCCTGTGCGAGAGGTGGTGGCGATGTAACAGGCTGCGCGCGCATCACTGGAACCAAAAGCGGTAACGGGGCGTTGACGATGTTCACTGCAGCTCCCCTGCCAACGCGTGCGTAAAGATTCGCCACATCGACGGAACGCATCCTGATGCACCCATAGCTCGCGGGCGTGCCAATCCGCCATTCCTCGGGTGTGCCGTGGATATAAATGTAGCGCTCGAACGCGTTCGCATTCCGAGCTTCAAGCCCTCTAAGCCAAAGAATTCGCGTCACAATCGGATCGCGTCCCGGAGCATTGGGGCGCAGGATTTCGCCCGTTGGTCTGCGACTTTTAAAAACAGCTCCGAGTGGGGCACCATCGCCGATCTTCTTGCGGACTTCTAGATGGCCAAGAGGAGTACCGTTGCTGCCAGGGCGGTCGCTCAGGCCGAACTTCGATGTGGAGACGAGATATTCCCCTGCGAATTTGCCTTTGTAATAGAGCCGCATCTTTTGGTCGGGGACGCTGACGAGGATGGAATGGTCGCGATCGACGGACTCGCAGCTGGTGAAAAACAGCAGTGGCATGACGAAGATGGCAGACAAACGCAAAACCCGAGCTGGCATGGTGCCCAGCATAGCAGGCACGTCAAATCGGATGACTGGGATCGCAAAACCAGCCGCGCACAACCCCGAGGCACACCTTCACGCGTCAAATTACCTCGTTCGTGGTGGCCAATCCGATTTCTGACGGTAATTTACCGGCCCGCGCATTGCCATGGTTACTCTCACTGAACGAATGCTGAACGACGCCGCCGGCTGGCAGGTGATGCAACATGCCAGAGCGCTCGTGAAAACCGGCAGGGTCGTGAGCGTCAATTACACGCCGCCAATTTTGAAGGGCCTTGTGCGGGAAGGTGATACGGAATATCGGGCCGGCCTGAAAATCATTTCGCCCTCAAACATCGAAAACATGTGCTCTTGCCGTGCCTCGCGTGAGTGGGGACAAATCTGCGCACATTCGGTGGCTCTGGGCTTGCAGTGGATGGCGCCGAAAACGACTGAACCCGCACCGGCTCCCTCAGCGGAAACACCCGTGATATCTTTTCCGTTTCGGGAAGGAAATTTCAGCGATCCGCGCTGGATCGAACTGCATTTGGTCGTCGGCCCGAATTTTTCCGCGCTCTTGACGCGGGATCAGCTGACTCTTGGCGTTGAAGCCGTTTTCCGGAAACAGTGGGTGCTGCTTCGTGCGCTGAAGTGGGACGCACCGTATGCGTGTTCCGCGTTGGATTTGGGAATTTTGCGGACCATTTACGAGATCACTGGCGGGCAAGCACCGGGGATGATGACCGTTTCGCGGGATGATTTTGCGCGGATTCTGGCTGCAGCAGCAGGTTTCGACAGGCTCGTCGTGGCGAGGAAAGAGACGATGAAAATTGAACCCGAGCCGGTTCAGGCTTCGTTGGTGGTCGAAGACGAGCTGGATGGTTCGATTCAGCTGAAACTCGAGTTTCCACGACCTGATTTCCTGCTGACAAGCGCACGTGGCGCATGGCTGCTGCGCGGACTGACATGGCAGCGCCTGGAGCCGGTGCTTCCGGGAGGCTACGACGAACTCTTCCGGCATCCGGTAAAAATCGCACGTGATGCGGCGACGAATTTTCGCCTTTTGGAGTTGCCAAAGTTACGCCGCCTTTTCGGCTTGGAAGGCGAAGCGGAAGTAGCACAGCCAAAAGGGCTTCCGATCGCTCCGGTCCAGCTCGAAATTTCGCTTGAAGGCAGCTTTAATCACCTTCAAGCCATTGTTCAGGCGACCTATGGCACGCAGATCTTCACTTCTGGTAGCGCCGCGTGGAAGACACATCGCGTCGTCACGCTCGACGGACAGAAGTATTCCCGAAACATCGCCCGGGAAAACAACACGCTGGATCTGCTCACGGCTGCCGGCTTTTCCAGTCCAGACCCGACATCGCACGCCTGCGTTCTTCGCGGCGAAGACAACATTCTCAGCTTTTTGGCGACTGGATTTGTGACATTGCAGAAGCTGGCCCATGTCACTCCAGGCAGCCGGCTGCGCAACCTGCTTGAACGGGTCGAAACGGTTCGCCCGTCGGTTGAGATCCGGTCTTCGGGAGAAAACTGGTTCGATTTGTCCGTCGAAATGACCAGCCAGACCGGCGGCCGTTTTTCCGCGTCGGACATCCAGCGGTTGCTCTCCATGGGCCGCAATTATCAGAAGCGTCCCGACGGTAAGGTCGTCCTTTTTGATACCGGCGCACTCGACGAATTTCAGGAAGTGCTGCGAGATTGCGATCCCAAGCAACAGCAGCCCGGCCTCTATCGTCTGGCCAAAGTTCACGCCGGATTTTTGCAGACCAGTTTTGGCGATCATCCAGGCATCCACCTTCGCGGCGATGCAGGCTGGGACGATTGGACGGCGCGTCAACTGCAGCCTGTTTCACGAGAGGTGCCGCCGGACTTGCGGGATGTTTTGCGGCCTTATCAGGCTGAAGGCGTCGGTTGGATGCAATTCCTTGCTGCCAATCGCCTTGGAGGCATCCTCGCGGACGAAATGGGGCTCGGGAAAACGCTTCAGACCCTGGCTTTTGTTGAGTCCAACGGCGGCCAGGCTCTGGTCGTCTGCCCATCCTCACTCGTTTTCAACTGGCAACGCGAGGCCCAGAAATTCGTCCCGAAACTCCGCGTGTTGGTCATCGATGGTGCGAACCGGGGTTCGCTTTTTTCCAAACTCGACGACGCGGATTTGGTCATCACCAGCTACGCGTTGCTCCGGCGTGACGTCGAAAAATACCGTGGACGCCAGTTCCAGTCGCTAATTCTCGACGAGGCCACGCACATCAAAAATCCGGATACGCAGAACGCACAGGCCGCGACAAGTCTCCGCGCCACACACCGCTTCGCGCTCACAGGCACGCCGGTAGAAAACTCTGTTCGCGATGTCTGGTCGCTCGCGCATTTTGTCCTGCCTGGTTACCTTGGGAATCGCGACGATTTCCGGGAGCGCTACGAGCTTCCGATCAATCGTGGTGATGCTCCGGAGCTCCAGGCCCGTCTCGCCAAGCGCCTGCGCCCCATTATGTTGCGCCGGCTCAAACGTGACGTGGCAAAGGACCTTCCCGAGCGCTTGGAGCAAGTCGCGTGGTGCGAGCTGACGACCGCGCAGAAGGAAATCTATCGCGGTCTGCTCGAACAGGGCCGGAAGAAGATCGAAGAAGCTGCTCTGGAAAAGAATGCTGGGAAAGGCCGTATGCAGGCGCTGACGGCGCTCCTGCGCTTGCGTCAGGCATGCTGTGACCTTCGCCTGCTGGGTCTCGGGGATTCCAAAATCAAGCCGGCAGATGTCTCCGCCAAACTCGACCTTCTGGAAGAACTCATCGAAGAAGCGATCGATGGCGGGCATCGCGTCCTCGTTTTTTCCCAGTTTGTAACGATGCTCCAGCTCATCGCCGACCGGATGAAAGCCCTGGAAATCCCTTTCGCCTACCTTGACGGTTCCACCAGAGACCGCGCCGCCCAGGTTGATCGCTTTCAGAACAACGAAGATATTCCGCTGTTCCTTATTAGCCTCAAGGCTGGCGGCACCGGGTTGAATCTTTCCGCTGCTGACACCGTTATCCATTTTGATCCCTGGTGGAACCCCGCCGTCGAAGCTCAGGCAACCGACCGCGCCCACCGTATCGGACAGAAGCGGGTTGTGACCTCTTACAAATTGATTGCCCGGGACACTGTTGAAGAAAAAATTCTGAGCCTCCAACAGCGCAAACGGGACATCATTGACGCCACAGTAGAAAGCGAAGAACCAACGTTCGGCGCCCTGACCCTCGATGAAATCCGCGAGCTGATGGCTTAACGGCGTTATTGCTGTAGCCGGGTTGAGCGAACCCGGTCGGGTAGGTTGTAGCTGGGTTCGGTGAACCCGGTCGCACAATCTGGCCGGCCTCAATGAGGCCGGCTACAGGCTGGAGAAAAGCGTCCAGACAGCGGTATTTTATTTGCAGCGGATTTCGGTTTCCCGGAGATTGGAAAACCCTTCCTGTTAGTTTTGTGCATGCAAAAGATTTAATTTCACTCGGCATTCCGGAAGGCGACGCGTTGAAACTCGCCTTGGAGCATTTGCATAGGCTCTTTGCCAACGGCCTCGACCGCGCACAGGTCGAGGCGGAATTTGCCGCGATCATGGCGCATCCGGAAGCGTTTTTCGCCGACGAAGAATACGGCAAATTCGCTCGCGCACTCGTGAAATCCGCCTTCGTTCCGCGCACCGAACCGGCTCCGTGGAAAATGTGGGGTGAAGGGCTCGAGCCGGAAGCCGTGAAGCAGATGACCAACGCCTGTGCTTTGCCAGTTTCTGTAGCCGGCGCATTGATGCCGGATGCGCATCTGGGCTACGGGTTGCCGATCGGTGGCGTGCTTGCGACGGAGAACGCCGTGATTCCCTATGCCGTTGGCGTCGATATTGCCTGCCGGATGAAGATGACGGTCTACGAGTTTAAAGGCGCCGACATCGCCGGGCAAAAAGACCGGCTGGCGAACATCCTGGAATCTGAGACGCGGTTTGGAGTAGGGGCAGTCTTCCACAAACGCAGGGAGCACGCGGTTCTGGATGAGAATTGGGACATCACGCCGATCACGTCCCAGCTGAAAGACAAGGCATGGGCGCAGCTTGGCACCAGTGGGAGTGGGAATCATTTTGTTGAATTCGGCACATTCGAAGACTATGCGGGGCTGCTGGGGGGCGGACCTTATCTGGCTCTGCTTAGCCATAGCGGATCGCGTGGGGCCGGGGCGCAAATTTGCAATTTTTACAGCAAACGCGCCATGGCATTGCACGAATATTTGCCCAAGGAACTCAGGCACCTTTCATGGCTGTCGCTGGACGAACCTGATGGTCAGGAATATTGGGCGGCTATGAACTTGATGGGACACTACGCCGCGGCCAACCATGCGTGCATTCATCATCATATCGCCCGAAGGCTGGGCATGGAACCCATCCTGGACGTGGAGAACCACCACAATTTTGCTTGGAAAGAAACGCATCAGATCGAGGGCGTGGAACGCGAAGTGATCGTCCACCGCAAGGGCGCGACACCTGCCGGAGAAGGGGTGCTGGGCATTATTCCCGGATCGATGGCGTCGCCAGGTTATCTCGTACGCGGCAAAGGACTTGCGGCGTCGCTCAACAGTGCTTCCCATGGCGCCGGACGTGTGATGAGTCGAACCAAGGCCTTGCAGTCTTTCACCTGGAGTTCCGTGAAAAAACTGCTCGCGGAGCGCGGCGTGCAGCTGCTCTCCGCTGGGCTCGACGAAGTTCCAGGCGTTTACAAAGACATCGAAGCCGTTATGGCGGCGCAGAGTGATCTCGTGCAAGTGCTCGGTCGATTCCATCCGAAACTGGTCAAGATGTGCCCTGCTGGCGAGCGCGCGGAAGACTGATCGGAGCTCCTTATTTCCGGTGTCCAAGCGTGTTGGCGACGGTGCATTGCCGAGGAGGATTTATCGTCAGAAGAAAGCAATTTGGAACAAAGCTGGACACAGTCCGGCGGCGTATTCTCGTCCCCGTTTCCCATGTTCTACTGAAGGTCCAACGGCGGCGGAGGCTCGATGTTCAGTGCCGGTTGATTTTGCTGAGCGTCGAGTGGCAAAACCTGCTCGGCGCGGCGGACTTGCAGGACGCCTTGCTCCTGGCCGCTGGCTGCCGATTGCGCAGCCAATTCGGGTGGGAGCCCCTTCGCGTTTAGGGGTTGGGATCCGGGATCGGCATTGAGCGGGACGGCGCGCATCACCGGACGGGCAGATTGATAGGGGTCAGTGTCGCCGATCACCGAAGAACTTTTGACAATGACTGGCTGGACGGTTGTCAAATTGATGGCTGCGGCAGCGCGGGGAATGGCGGAACTGGTGATCTGACGAGCCAGATCGGGCGCGCCGTCGCCGCCGTGGACATAACAGGTTCCTCGGGGTGTCTGATCGCGCGTCGCAAACTCGAAATAGGTGGTTCGCTTTCGCAGGCCGTGTTCGTCTTCCTTGAAGCAGTCGCGAGTGGCGGGCAGACCGGACGCGGAGCAGATTTCGACACGTTCGATATTGGACGGACGAAGGATCTCCTTCGGTGGGAAATCTGTCGTTGAGGCGTTCATGATATCCACCCAAACCGGCAGGACGATACGATTGCTGAAGGCACCCCGGTAAATCGGACGACGCTTATCGAAACCAGCCCAGACGCCGACTGTTAGTTCGCTGTCGTATCCCACGAACCAAACATCAGTAAAATTGTAAGCGGTGCCCGTTTTTCCACCGCCAGGGAAGCTCTTCAATTTGAACTCCGAACTTGCGTTGGCCGCCGTGCCTCTTTCGAGGACGTCCGTCAGAAACGAATGCACTTCAAATGCCACGGCCGGACTCACGACCTGATCGCGCGTTGGCCGCGCCTGATAAACGACCGTTCCATCCGACTCCTCGACGCGGGTGATGATGAATGGCTTTTCCGGCCGGGCGCCGCCGCTGGGAAAAATGGTATAGGCGAGGGTCAACTGTGCGAGCGACACCTCACTGCTGCCGAGGAATGTTGCAGGGAATGGCCGAAGATTCCCATCGAGACCCGCTTTCTTGGCCAGTTCGATGAGTTTTTCGAGTCCAACATCGATCCCGAATCGAACTGTTGCGGCGTTTTTGCCTTCGTTGACCGCTTTTCGAGCAGGGATCAGACCTTCGTATGTGTTGGTGTCGCTTTCCGCGCCCCATTCGCCGAGAATGCCGGTGTATCCGCCGATCATGACCTGGCGATTATCCAAGGCGGAGTCATCGACCAGTGTTCCGGGGAAAATGCCGTTCTGAAAACCCGCTCCGAAAACAAAGGGAGTAAACGCAGTTCCTGGCGGACGCATGGAATACATCGCCCGATCATAGGGGCTGTCGGCGAAATCACGTCCACCAACGAGTATGACGATGCCGCCGGTTCCTGATTCAACTGCCATGACGGCGCCCTGCAGATAATCCGGCGCCGTGGCGGCTGTTGGGTTGTCCGTTTTTTCCTCGCTTGTATCGTGTTTCGCGGCTTTCCATTCCGTCATGGTCGTGCCGTTGAAACCCGGGTGTTTCTCGGCGATGGCGAGGTTTTTTCGGAGCGAATCTTCGGCGACCTTCTGCAAATCCGCGTCCAGCGTTGTGTAAATCCGGTATCCAGAACGTGCTGCGCTATCGAAGTCGAGTTCGCTGGTTACTTGTTGTCGGATATAATCGAGAGCGTAGGATTGGCCTCCTGTGGAGAGCTTCCGCTTTTTTACCCGGAGCGGGGTCCTGATGGCTTCATCGTACTGCGCCTCGGTGATGAGGGCGATTTCCTTCATGCGCCCCAAGACGAAATCGCGTCCGGATTGCGCGGCATCGAGATTGCGCCAGGGCGACATTCCGTTTGGGCTCTTTAGCAGTCCGGCAAGCATCGCAGAGTCGCTGATCGACAGTTCGGACGCTGGTTTTCCAAAGTAACCGCGTGCGGCAGCTTCTGCGCCGTAGAGGCCTCCGCCGAAGTAAACGCGGTTCAGGTAATACTCCATGATTCTGTCCTTGGAGTAGTTTTGCTCGATGCGCCGGGCGAGGAAGGCTTCGACGATCTTGCGTTCGTAAGTGCGCTCTTTGAGATCGAAACTATTGCGGGCGAGCTGCTGAGTGACGGTGCTGGCGCCCTGGCGGATCTTGCCAGCCTGGTAATTCTTGAGCGCTGCGCGGACCATGCCGATGTAGTCGACGCCGCCGTGTTCGTAAAATCGGTTGTCTTCGGCGGCTACGACGGCATTGGCGAGATTCCTGGAGATCTGGGAAAGCGGAACGACTTCGCGGTTCTCGGCAAGAATCTTACCGATTTGTTTGCCCTTGCGGTCGAAAATGAGACTTGCTGTCTCCATTTTGCCGAGCTGACTCAGGTTGTATTGCGCTGCTTTTCCCTCGTACTTGGTTGTCCAGTACCAAAAGAAAATGAGCCCCGCGGCGAAAACGAGGGCAGCGATACCTGCGATGGTGAGGAACCAAGGGCGGGCGTAAAATGGAGGCCTGGGCTTATACTCCCACATGCAGCGTAGACCTTCTACGGTTCCGCGGAATTCAGCAACCGTGAAATTGGAACAGGAATGCGGATCAACGAATCGGGGTACAAAAACAGAGCTGACATCGTCCGTCAGCTCTGCATTTCATTTTCTACGGTCTTAGTTTTCTTCGGCTGCCGTCGCCGTGCTGCCAAGGTCCTCGCCGACCATGTAGCGGGTGAAACGACGGATCTGAATGTTTTCGCCAAGCTCAACAATCTTGCTCTTCACAAAATCGTTGATGGACTGATCCGGGTTCTTGATAAACGCTTGGTCCAGCAGGCAGACAGAGCTGTAGAATTTTTCCACTTTTCCATCGACGATTTTTTCGACGATGTTTTCCGGTTTGCCTTTTACCTGTGCACGGCCGATTTCGCGTTCTTTTTCAATGACTTCGGCGGGAACCTGATCGCGAGACAGGTAAAGCGGATGAGCCGCGGCGATGTGAAGCGTGATGTCCTTCACAAATTCCCGAAACGTGTCGTTCTTGGCTACGAAATCCGTTTCGCAATTGATCTCAACGAGGACGCCGACCTTACCTTGAAGGTGGATGTAGGAGGCGACAATGCCTTCCTTGGTGGCGCGGGACGATTTCTTGCTGGCCTGCGCGATACCTTTGGTGCGGAGAATGGTCTCGGCTTTTTCGAGGTCGCCGCCCGCTTCGGAGAGGGCGCGTTTGCAGTCCATCATTCCGGCGTTGGTCTTCTCGCGAAGGGTTTTGACGAGTTGGGGATTGATTTCCGTGGTGGCTGACATGGGCTTTAAGCGGGTAAATAGTTGTTTTTGATACCAGGCAGGCCACTCGCAATGAGTGACTTGTATTGAAACTCCTGGAGGAGCCCTCGAAAGGGGGGGCGCTTATTCGGCGACGCCGGCGAGTTCGGCTTCGTCCTTCTTGGTTTCGCGATGCGCTCCGGAGACGATGGCATCGACCAATTTTTGAAGGATGATGCGGATCGCGCGAATGGCGTCGTCGTTGCCTGCAATTGGGTAATTGATCAGATCCGGGTCGGCGTTGGTGTCAACGATGGCGACGGTTGGGATACCGAGCCGGCGCGCTTCAGCGACCGCAATGCTTTCGCGATTGGTGTCGATAATGACAATGGCGTCGGGAAGTTTTTCCATATCCCGGATGCCTTCGAGGTTTCTGGTGAGCTTGGCGCCTTCGCGGCCGATGGCTGCGAGTTCCTGCTTACCCATCATGTGATACTCGGGCGCTTTTTCGATCTGCTCGATGTATTTGAGGCGGGCGATGCTTTTACGGATGGTGGCGAGATTGGTGAGGGTGCCGCCGAGCCAACGCTGATTGACGTAGTAATGACCGCAGGCGATGGCGGCTTCTTTAACGGCTTCCTGGGCTTGCTTTTTGCAGCCGATGAAAAGGATTTTGCCGCCACGAGCGGAAACGTCGCTAAGAAAATCGGTCGCGCCCTGAATCTGGCGCACGGTTTCGCCAAGGTTAATGATATAAATGGCGTTGCGCTTCTCGAAGATGTACGGCCGCATTTTCGGGTTCCAGCGTTTCGTCTGATGGCCAAAATGGACTCCCGCTTCGAGGAGTTCGGTCATGAGTTCAATAGAAGACATATGTGCGATCGATTTGCCCTTAAACCAGGACAGAAAGTATATATGGGTTAGAAGTTGTGTGTTGGTTTGGTTTTCCGGAAAAATGCGGGACGGAGAGTATTGACGAAGTGGTTTGAGTGCGCAAGGCCCAATTTGAGAGGATTTGCCGCCCGTCGCAGTTATGCGATTCGTGCTGCGCGAATTTAATGAACCTCAAGCTACCACTGTTCGAAGAAGCTGCTGCATTTTTAGAGTTGTTCTGGCGGGAAACCCGCGCCGCAGGGGATCTCGAAACACGGCTTGCCATGGTGGAGGAGGATATCGAGCGGACGGGGACGTGGACGCCATCGTTTGAGGAACTCGAGCATGGCGGGCGGGTCGCCTGGAGAAACAATGCGCGCTGCATTGGGCGGTTGATGTGGCGATCGTTGCAGGTGCGCGATTGTCGGCACGTAACTTCGCGTTCGGCGGTTTTCGAGGAGTGCAGAAATCATCTGAGGCGTGCAACGAACGGAGGAAATATCCGGCCGCTCATGACGGTTTTTCCCGCTGCGTCCGTGGACAAGGGCGAGTGGCGGATTTGGAACTATCAACTGCTGGGATATGCCGGATGGCCTTCGGAATCTCATCCAGGCGATCCGATGCAGGGCGATTTCACGCGGGCCATTTGCCGGTTGGGTTGGAGCGGTCCTGGAATGAAGTCGAACTTCGATCTCCTGCCGTTGGCGGTGCAGAGCCCGGACGGTCGCGTGGACTTGTATGAATGGCAGCCTGGCGATGTTCGGGAAGTGGAGATCGAACATCCGACGTTGGGTTTTTCCCAAGAAATGAAGCTGAAATGGTATGCCGTGCCCGCTGTTTCCAATATGTGTTTTCATTTCGGCGGCCTTCGTTTCACGGCGGCTCCGTTCAATGGCTATTATATGGGCACGGAAATCGGCGCACGGAACCTGGCCGATGCGCACCGGTACGATTTGCTTCCTGAAATTGCCCGGCGAATGGGGCTGGACACCTCACGAGATTCAACACTCTGGAAAGACCGGGCGCTGGTGGAATTGAATGTGGCCGTGCTCGATTCGTTTGAAAGAGCGGGCGTGACGATCGTCGATCACCACACGGTGAGCGCACAATTCATGCAATTTCTTGAAAACGAGCGGCGCCAGGAACGCGTTGTCTCTGGCGATTGGAGTTGGCTGGTCCCGCCGATGAGCAGCTCGACGACACCGGTTTTCCACCGCTACTACGAGAACCGCGTCGAGCTTCCGAATTTCCTGCCGCAGGAACCTGCCTATTCCTAAGTGAAAACCCACTCCTGAAAATTCATCCCTTTTCCGACTCAGTCTCCACCCAGCGAGCATAAAGCCAGCAAAGATCGGAAAGACGGTTGAGATAACGGATGATCTCGGGATTCACGGGAGTGTCGGTTTCGGAAAGTTCGACGACGCGACGTTCCGCTCGGCGGCAAATGGTGCGGGCGAAGTCGAGCGTTGCGGAAGCGGTGTTGTAGCCGGGCGTGGCCCAGTGTTTGAGGCTGATTTTTCGATTCTCCTCAAGGTCACTAATGATCGCCGTAAGGGCGTCCACCATGGCGCCTGTGATGCTGCCGAAGCCGTCCCTTTCAAAGCGTTCGCGATCCGCGGGCTCGGTGGCGAGCTCGCCCATGAGAGTGACGAGCTCTGTTTGGATACCAAAGATCGTGTCCATGATTTCTTTGCCCGGCGCGGCTGCCCGGACGAGGCCCAGTGCGGCATTGAGCTCATCCACGGCGCCACAGGCTTCCACCCGGGGATGAATCTTGGAGACGCGACGCCCATACATCAGTGTGGTCGTCCCCTTGTCACCGGTTTTTGTGGCGATGCTCATGACATTAAAATCCGAATGGCGAAGTCAGCCGTCGTGATCTGCGCCATTTGCCAGGTGTTAGATATTCCCCGTCTAGCATTTGGTTTTCTCAGTACACATAAGGCTTTGGCAGAACAAAGGCATTGCGGACGATGTTGATGCTCCGTTTGTCGCCGTCGAGGACGACTTCAACGATATCAAAACGGAAGGCCACGTCCGGATTGTCGAGGAGCCTCAGCCAGGCCATTGCGCCCCGGGCGATGAAATACTGTTTTTGGCGATCGACTGCGGTAATGGGGCGCCCAAAGTCCAGCGAAGATCGCGTCTTTACTTCGACGAAAACAAGGGTTTTTTCCACGATATCGCGACAGACAATATCCACTTCGCCGCCCTTCGGAGCGCGGAAATTATGGTGGAGAATTTTATAGCCGTTGCGTCGCAAATGTTTGGCGGCGAGGCGTTCTCCGCGAAGACCCAGCTCAATATGCGCGGCAGGCGGCGGGCGATCCGGCTCAAAAGAGCCACTGTTCCGCCACAGGCGCAAACGAGCGACGATGGATCGGACAAGGTCCATGGCTCCGCAGCATGGCGAGATGTTGCGGAGTTGCATAGCCTTTATGTTGATCGAACCGGTAATCCGGATATTCGTCGTGCCATCGACGCATGATCCGGTCGCGCGTGACTTTCGCGATGACGCTGGCTGCGGCGATGGAAAAACTGAGTTCGTCACCTCCGACGAGCGCTGTTTGAGGAATAGGAAATGGCTGGACTGGTAATCCGTCGATTAACACATGCGAGGGTGCGGTGGACAATCCTGCGATTGCCAGCCGCATGGCGTGATGAGTGGCGCGAAGGATGTTAAGTCGATCGATTTCCATCGGCTCGACTGACGCCACCGACCACCGAATTGCCGTGTTTGTTGTTAATTCAGCGAAAATCTCGTCGCGGGCGAGTGGTGATAATTGCTTGGAATCCGTGAGTTTCGCGTGCGAAAATCTTTCGGGTAGAACCACCGCGGCTGCCACAACCGGGCCTGCGAGCGGCCCGCGCCCTGCCTCATCAATTCCTGCAACAGAATGCCAGCCTTTCCGTCGCAGGAGATTTTCATGGTGAAGGCTGCAGCGCATGATCCGAAGTCTTCTGTTCAGAGGTCCAGAAAAGAGTTCGATGAACGTCTATCAAACTCCATTTCACACTCCACTGGCAATCGGACTCTGAATCCCCCAAAACTCCCCAATTTTAGAGACGGCTTAGCAGATCGGTTTTCTTGGCGGTGAATTCGTCGTCTGTCAGCACTCCCGCGTCCCGCAACTGGCCGAGTTTTTCAAGCAGCGTCACCAGATCGGCAGGGCTTTGGCCCGTGCTCATTTGCGGCTCCGGAGCAGGGGATGACTGCGGGGGCGGGGGTGGCGCTGACACTGGCGCTGATGGCTGCTGAACTGCGAAGTTCGTCTGAGGAGGTTCAGGTGCAGCCGGCCCGGAGATCCGCGGCAGGTTGTTGACGGCAATGGTCCCGTATTGGCTGCTAAAAGTAAGCGAGTCGCCGCCGCCTTGCTGCTGGCTGACACCTCCGATGTTGTGATCGAGCGTGTCGAACACAGAAATCTGGTCTCCCCGCTGAACTACCAATCGTCGGGATTGGGGAAAAACAGCGTACCGAACGTTGTTTTGTGCGCCGACGCTCGATGGCACGCCGAATTCCGCGGGCCACCAATTGTTCCCCCCCGACACGCCTGCCTGGACGGGCGGGAAGATTTGGGTTGTTGCGAGCGCGTTCGAGATTTCTTCGCACAGATTTACGACGGTCGTTTTCAGTGAGTAGTTGAACATGTCGCTGACCATGGTCATACCGCCCTTCATCCATTGTCCGTTGCCGAGTTCGGGGACACTGAATTGAGCCATGGTGCCGCCGCCGTTGTTGACAGCGATAATCATCTGGACCGCGGATTGGTGGCTGAGGCCGTAGCGTGAGGAAATGTTGTTGGCGAGCTGCTCGCCTTGAGGAGTCAATGTTTGCATGAATGATGAAGTCTATGGAATCGCTGGCCCTGAGACACGCGGCAGGCTGCTCACGGCGATGGTTCCATGCTGGCTGTTAAAAGTGAGTGAATCGCTGCTACCTTGTTGCTGGCTGACGCCCCCGATGTGGTGATCGAGTGTGTCAAAAACAGAGACTTGGTCACCGCGCTGGATGGCCAATCGCTTGCTTTCGGGGAAAACGGCGTAGCGAATGTTGTTTTGACCGCCGCTGCTCGACGGGGTTCCCAATTCCGCTGGCCACCAGTTGTTTCCCGTCGCTGAGCCCGCTTTGAGGGGCGGGAAAATTTCTGTGGTTGCAAGCGTGTTCGAGATTTCTTCGCACAGATTCACAACGGTTGTCTTCAACTTGTCGTTGAACATGTCACTGACCATGGTCATGCCGCCTTTCATCCATTGTCCGCTGCCGAGTTCAGGAACATTAAATTGAGCCATAGTGCCGCCGCCTTTGTTGACCGCAATGATCATTTGGACCGCGGAATCATGACTCAGGCCGTAACGTCCGGCGATATTTTTGGCGAGTTCCTCGCCCTGGGGAGTTAATGTCGACATCGTTTGTGTAACCTTAAGAGGCGTTCGCACCGGCACGGGCGTAAAGCAATAGATTATCGCACGCTTGATTTTACGGCATTCTCTGAAAACGGAAGGTTTCTGAGGGCAATGCCTTCTCCTTCAAACGCTTGTACGCGACGATGCTGAAATAGTCCGGATCCCTTACTTTTGAAAACAGCGTTTCAAGTTCGGGTCCGTGTGGAGCGCGTTTTCGATCTCCGGCACACAATCCCTGGAGGAAAGGATCGTATAAAAGTCGGATTTGATCGACGGCGCGATGCGCACGGCGGCCATCCATTCCGAGCGGTCGAAGGGATCTCGTGCGATGGCGTCCCAAAACCGCGTCGCCTCGAATAATTGGGCGATGGATTCCGAATGTTGATTCTGGATGAGGCTCATCAGGTAGGTGGCAACACCGACCTGAAGTCCGTGGAGGCGTGGACGCTTGCTGATGCTGTCCAAGGCATGTGAAATCAGATGTTCGCTTCCGCTGGCTGGGCGTGAAGATCCGCAAATCGCCATGGAAATGCCGTTCAGAAGCAATGCGCTGCCGAGCAGCTTTGTTCCCTCCAGGTCGCGGGTGGGGCGGGCCATGAATTGATAAACACTACTGTCGGAGAGAAGGGCCGCGAAATCGTCCACCGGCGTTCCGGCAGCGTGAAAGGCAAGTTTCCAGTCGGTGACGGCGCTGAATTTTGCCACGAGATCGCCAACTCCGGAATGCCAGAGAATCTCCGGAGCGCCCATACAGATGGCGGTGTCGATGATCACGCCGTGCGGCATGGTCGATGGCAGGGAACGACGGCGGCCACCCACGGTCAAACTCGATTGAGGACTGCATATACCGTCGTTCGACAGAGACGTCGGCACGGCGAAATAGGGAAGCCGAGAGAGAAAGGCAACGTATTTTGCGACGTCCAGCGCCTTTCCTCCGCCGAAGCCGATGATCGCGTCCACGGGAACCGGAAGCCGATTAAAACAAGCGGTGGCTTCTTCAAAACTGGCGGAGGTCACCGCCATTTGTTGCACGGTGTCGACATTTCGCGAGGTGAGTGATGTGGCGAGACGATTTACGAGGCTGGCGTCGAGATCCTGGCTGAAAAAGAGGAGGACTCGCGTAAATGCATTGCGCTCGGCGTAGATACCCATGCGATCGAGCGCATCGGGTTTGACACGGACCACGGCTGGAATCGTGGTTTGCTTGGGCGTCAACATGTGAGGCGTTCCGCGATTTGCGACCATTTTTCGAAACGGTGGAATTCCTGGCTCTGCTCTGTTAAGGCATCAGCCAGCCAGCCGCGTGCGAAACGTCTCTCTGACGGTACCAACAATGAAGGTTCGAAATCGGGCCGGCCATCGCCGGCAAAAGCGACACAGTCCGAGCGCCGGAGGGCGTCTTTAACAATTTCCAGTTTGTTTACGCCGGTTGTGGGACTGAAAAATGGGGACTGTTCCGGGAGCGACATGAGGAGGCCATTGTGAGGATCGAAGGTTCCCGGGTTGGAATAAACGGTTACTGAGACTCCGGCTTTGGAGAGGAGATAGTTGATGTACCAGGCACACCCGGCGGAGGCGATTACGATTTCCCAACCGCTGTCCTGCAGGTCGCGGACGGATTGGCCGACGCCTGCGTCGAGCCCCATCGAATCGGCCAACTCGAGCAAGGACGCTTCATTCGTACGAATACGTCGGAAGATTTCGGCCAGCGCTTCAAAGTGAGTGATCTTGCCGGCCACGTATTTTTCCCACGGATCGTCTTCGGGAGGAACCGGCCAGCGTTCGCGGACCAGGTCAAAGAAATCACGCTGTGTCAAAGTGCTGTCGAAGTCGGATATAAGGATGCGCATCGTTTTCCAGTGGCGCCGAGGATATAAGGCTAACGGCCGAGGCGCCAGAAGTATCGCCGTCGTCTGGTGATCAATTTGGAACGGCCACTGATCAAAGAAGGCGTGAAACGATTCGTGAATCCGTCACGAGGATTTGGCGTCTTTGCGCCTTACAGTGGGAAAAAGCACGCGCCAAGTCGCGGGGGCATCCGTTCAGGCATTGATGAAGTCACGTCTGCACCGGAGATTGCGAGACGTTTCCGAGGCATTTCAGCACGGCGGCGGCGGCCCGGTGGCTGGCGCCGCGGGAGCCGAGGGTGGCGATGACGCTTTTTAGGTCGGCGTCGAGTTGGGCGCGGCGGATGGGGTTGAAGATCATCGGTTCAAGCGCGGCGACGATCAGATCCGGGCGAGCGTTTTGCTGGATAAATTCCGGAATGACTTCGCGGCCGGCGAGGATGTTGGCCATCCCGAGAAATGGCACGCGAATGACGCGGCGTCCGACTTCATACGTCAGCGGGGAGACTTTGTAGATGAGCGCGTAAGGCAAATTGAAAAACGTCGCTTCAAGCGTTGCTGTGCCCGAGGCGATTAAACCGGCGGCGCAGGTCTGCATGAGTGTGGCGGAGGTGCGCAGTTGGACCTCGCTGGCAAGTCCCGGAGGAATCATCGACCGGATGAGGGACTCAAGTTTTTCGCTTGCGGCAGGAACTGCAAAGCGGAGTTGAGGGTGTTTCTCTGCCAGCAATTGCGCGGCTTCGAGCATGATGGGGAAGATTTTCCGGATCTCCCGTTCGCGGCTGCCGGGGAAAAGGCCAATGAGATGCGAGTCGCGTTCGACGCCCGGGATGCGCTTTTTTTCCAGTTCATCCAGCATCGGATGGCCGGCGAATTCAGTCCGGAGGCCGGACCGGTCGTAAAGGTCTTTCTCGAACGGGAAGAGGCAGATCATCAGATCGAGCCATTTGGCCATTTTTGGAATACGCCCGCGGTTCCAGGCCCAGACCTGGGGGCTAATGTAGTAGATGATTTTCAGCTTGGGAAACTTCGCGCGTAACGCTTTGGCAAGGCGCAAGTTAAAACCGGGATAATCGATCAGGATCACTGCGTCGGGCTGAACCTGACCGATTTCGGCGATCATCCGATGAAACTGGCTCCGAAAATAGCCGTAGTTTTTTATGACCTCCCATAGTCCAACGACGGCATGGCTGGTCCATTCCGTGAAATTCTTGCCTGCGAGCCGTTGCATTTCGGGGCCGCCAGCGCCGCTAAACTGCACGGGGACAGTGCTTTGCGCTGCGATGTCACGCATCAGCGCCGCACCGTGCGCATCGCCGCTGAGTTCGCCGGCTACAAGGTAAAGGCGGATCATGGATGAAGAAGTGTCACACGGAGACACGGAGGACACGGAGATTTTTCAGATCGTTGAAGGCGGCGACCGACGCGCTTCAAAATAGAATCGACGGACAGAGTGGGCACATCGCGTTTGGCGGAGTCTCCGACCTTTGCTCCTGATGATCGCCGTGTCCTCCGCACCTCCGTGTGACACTTTTTATCCCGCAAACGGCGCCGACTCGATGGCGTGGGTAATGTCGATGGCTAATTCCAGCGCGGCGGCGGCTTCGTTTCCCGATACTTTGGGTTGCGTTCCCGCCCGGCTGCATTCGACGAAACTTTGGAGTTGGCGTTTTAGCGGTTCATCCCGTTCAATGGGAACGACTTCCCTCGAAATGGCGAATCCGTTTTTTCGATAGATTTCCCCGGCTTGATTCCCGTAATCGAGCGACAAATAAGCATCTTCCTGAAAGACCCGGATTTTCCGCATTTTTTCGGGACTGATCCGGCTGGCGGTGACGTTGGCGACGCAGCCGTTTTCGAAACGGATCCGGGCGTTCGCAATGTCCTCGCGCTTGCTGAGCACCGGCACGCCGACGGCGTCGATGGATTTCACAGGTGATTTCACCAGATGCAAAATGACTTCCAGATCGTGAATCATCAGATCGAGCACGACACCGATTTCGGTGCTGCGATTTGGGTAAGGGCTGAGCCGGTGGGCTTCGATGAACCGTGGGTGGGTCAAGTGCGTTTCGAGCACACCGAGCACGGGGTTAAAGCGCTCCACATGACCGACTTGCAAAACGAGTTTTTTTTCGAGCGCGAGCGCGACCAGCGCCTGTGCATCTGCGGTCGTTTCGGTGATCGGCTTTTCAATGAGCAGGTGTTTTCCGCGTTCCAGTAAAAATGTTCCCGTTTTGAAATGAAACGGTGTTGGGGTTGCGACCGACGCGCAATCCACCGAGGCGACGAATTCGTCCAATGACGTGACGGCTGTCGCGCCGTAAAGGCCGGCGATTTCCTGCGCTGCGGCGGCGTTCGTATCAAAGACAGCGGAAAACTGGCTATCCCCAGCGGCGGCGAGTTCGGAGTAAATGCGGGCGTGATTTTTCCCGATATGCCCCACGCCGACGATCCCGGTTCGGATTTTGCTCATATCGCGTCCAGTTCAGCAGAAACCCAACGGGAGGAAACGTGAAAATGTCGGGCGCTCGTACGTTCGCGCTCAAATTCAGTCTGATACATGTAGAATTTCCTTTGTGCCCGCGCCAGGCTTTGGGCTGAATAACGCGCTCATGCTGAAATCCTACATCGCGGTGATGGTGGTCGGCGCGTTCGGATGCGCGGCGCGGATGTGGCTGTCGAACTTCCTGGGGGAAAAATACGGCACGACGTTTCCGGTCGGGACGCTTGTGGTGAACATTCTGGGCTGTTTCGTGATTGGCGTTTTCGCGGGGTTAACCCGACCGGATGGCGGTTGGGTGGTGCCGGCAATGGTCCGCCAGGCGGTGATGATTGGTTTTCTGGGCGGGTTTACGACGTTTTCGTCGTTTAGTCTGCAAACACTGGCATTGCTGGATGATCGGGAGTGGGGTTTTGCGGCGTTGAATGTCGGGTTATCGGTGGGGCTGTGCATGATCGCTGTCTGGCTGGGGCAGACGCTCGCATTGCAGGCAACGCGCAGTTAGTTTTAGTCCGCGCTACTCCAGCGGACGCGAAGGCGCAGAGATAGAGGTTAAACGAGCTGCAAAATCTCGTTGGCTCGTCGATCGAGTTCGCAGAAACGGTCGGCGTTTTCAGGAAGTTTGATGTCCTCGTCCCAAGTTGGGACCATCGCTTCCAGGCGACTTTTACCCTCCTCAGTCTCCAGCAAATGCGGGAAGCACGTTTTGATGACCTCGAGCACGATGTGCACGGAGGTGGACGCCCCGGGCGACGCCCCAAGCAATGCAGAAATCGTGCGATCGGCATTCGTGATGACCTCGGTGCCGTAGTGAACGATGCCGGCCTCGCCGTCCGTTTTCTTGATCGCCTGCACGCGGATGCCGGCATCGACCAGTTTCCAATCCTCGGGTTTTGCCGCCGGATAGAAAATGTGGAGCACTTCCATGCGATCAGCCATGCTCTGCGTTCCTTGCTGAACGAGGTAACGGACCAGCTCAACGTTGCGAATGCCGATGTTGATGAGCGTCGCAAGGTTGTCGGGCTTTATGGAGCGAGGGAGATCCGTCCAGCTCCCTTTCTCGTTGAGAAACTTTGTCGTCCACGCCGCGAAAGGACCGAAAAGCAGCGTTTTCGTGCCATCCAGAATGCGCGTATCGAGGTGTGGAACGGCCATGGTTGGTGCGGCGTCAAGCGCCTGACCGTAAACCTTCGCCCGATGTTTTTTGACGATCTCCGGATTTTCGCAGACGAGCCATTGCCCGCCGATGGGAAAACCACCGAGCCCTTTGCTTTCGGCGATGCCGGATTTCTGAAGCAGCGGGAGACTGCCCCCTCCTGCACCGACGAAGACAAATCTCGCCGAGTTTTTGCGAATCTCTCCTGTCTTGAGATCCTTGATATCGAGTTCCCACCGCTCGCTGGCCCTGTTAAGGCGTCGCGTTCGCCGGATCCCGACCACGCGATGACTGGTGGCGATGCCGCAGCCATCCTGTCGGGCGAGCCAGCCGAGGAGTTTGCGTGAGAGATTGCCGAAATTGATGTCTGTCCCGCCGTCCATCTTCGTCGCGGCAATAGCGACCTCCGCAGCACGAGCCTCCAACAAAAGTGGCGCCCAGTCCGCAATCGTCGAGCGGTTGGTTGTGTATTCCATTTCGCGGAAAAAATGGTGGGCGGACATGGCCGCGTGACGCGCCCTAAGGAAATCGACCTGTTGCGGGCCGTGCACGAAGCTCAGATGCGGGACAGGATTGATGAATTCGCCGGGGTTTTCGATCATGCCCTCAGCGACGGCGTAGCTCCAAAATAGTTTCGAGCGCTCAAATTGCTCGAAAACCTCGATTGCTTTTTTGACGTTGACCGAACCATCGGCTTCGCGGTGCGGGGTGTAGCTCAATTCGCAGATTCCGGCATGCCCTGTGCCGGCGTTGTTCCAGCCGTGAGAGCTCTCCTGGGCCAATTCTTCGGTGACCTCATAGACCTGAAGCGAGAGCTGTGGATCGAGTCGTTTCAGAAGTGCGCCGAGATTGGCCGACATGACGCCGCTGCCGATCAGGATGGCATCGGGGCGCTCGATATGATTGGAGTCGCTCATAAAGGGGAGTCTTCTTGATACGGCAATGGCTGCGTCGCGCAAGTCGTTAGTGCGTTTATTTCAGGAGAAATAGTTTGCTGTGCAGTCAGCGCAATGCTGCCGGGATTCGCGCTTTAGCTTCGAGAATATTCAATGCTATGAAGTCTTCACCGGACGTATCGTCAAATCATCCGGATGTGGACTCATTACGAATCAACAACAAAAACAGCCAACCTGAATGACCATTTCTGGAATCCACCACGTCGCCATTATTTGTTCGGACTACCCCGCCTCGAAACGCTTTTACACCGAGATACTGCCGTTCTCGATTGTTTCGGAAGTGTATCGCGCTGAGCGCCAATCCTGGAAACTTGACTTGCAGATCGGTGACGGCGCGCAAATCGAGCTGTTTTCCTTTCCCGAAAGGCCCCCGCGGCCGTCGTATCCCGAGGCGCGCGGATTACGTCATCTGGCTTTCAGCGTTCCCGACATTGACGCAGCGGTATTGAGTCTCACGCAGAAAGGTGTCGTGACGGAACCAATTCGCGTCGATCCCGTTACCGGGCAACGCTTTACGTTTTTCGCCGATCCCGACGGGTTGCCGCTTGAACTGTATGAACAGTGAACTCCAAATCCGTCCCTTTCGTCCGGCTGACGAGGAAACGGTCATTTCGATCTGGCGCATTTGCAATTTGCTTGTCGCTCCGCATAACCAACCCGCCCGCGATATCGCGCGCAAACTGGCGCATAGCCCGGAGCTTTTCCTCGTTGGCGAGTTCGGCGACCGTATCGCCGCCACCTGCATGGCCGGTTACGAAGGTCACCGCGGCTGGATTAACTATCTCGCCGTCCATCCCGATTTCCAGCGGCGGGGTTTTGCCGCGGCTATAATGGCGCACGCCGAACGCCTACTCCGCGACCGCCGGTGCCTGAAGATCAATCTCCAAATCCGTGAGACCAACACGCAGGTGATCGATTTCTACAGATCCATCGGCTTCAGCATCGATCCCGTTATTAGCATGGGCAAAAAGCTGGAAGCGGGCCAACCTTGTTAGTTTCTGCGTACGTCTCATATCTTACCGCGATCACTACCGTTTCAACGAATGGATCAATTGATCCGTTCAGACTGTCAGCCCGTTCGACGGCTCCCTCTTTTTGCGAGGGAGTCTGGGCAGTCTCGTCCGGACTTGGATCGTCCCGCTTCGCAAGCCACGTCTAAACGAACACCGACTCGAAACCGTCCTTGCTGTGTTTCCGCTACTTTATTCAGACGCACTCGTATCCGGCGGCTTCGAGTTTTTCCTTCAATTCTGCGAGATGGCTGCGGCGTTTGGTTTCGATCGTGCAGATGACATGGACGGCAGAAACATCGGGACCGCCGAAGGCGCGGTCGTGGACGATTTCGATGACGTTGGCGCCCGCGTCGGCGAGGCAGCGGGTGAGTCCGGCCAAACCACCGGGTCGGTCGGAAACGCGCGTCCGGATACGGGCGAGGCGGCCGTCGGCGACGAGACCTTTTTCGATGACGCGGCTGAGAACGAGCGGGTCGATGTTGCCGCCGCAGAGGGGTAGAACGACGGTTTTGCCTGCCAGTTCGGGCAGCTTCCCGCTCAGCAATGCGGCAAGCGGGGAGGCGCCGGCGCCTTCGACGACGCTTTTTTCAATTTCGACCAGGCGCAGGACAGCGAGAGCGATCTGGTCTTCGGAAACGGTGATGACTTTTTCCAGATGCTCCTTGGCGATCTCAAAAGCGAGATCGCCGACGGGAACGACCGCAAGGCCGTCGGCCAGGGTGGGGCGCGACGGGATGTTGCAGACAGCGTTTTGCGCAAGCGCAGCGGAAAAGCTGGCCACGTTCTCGGGTTCAACACCGTAGATTTTGACGTTGGGACGCCGTGAATGGATGGCGAGCCCGACGCCCGCGATTAAACCGCCGCCGCCAATGGGGACGATGACAGCCTCGACTTCAGGTGTCTGATCAATGATTTCGAGTCCGAGTGTGCCCTGGCCGGCGATGATCTCGGGATCGTTGTAGCCGTTGATGTAGCGCAGGCTTCGTTCCTGCCCAAGGCGATGGGCGTGTTGTCTGGCTTCTTCGAAAGTCGCGCCGTGGAGAATGACGTGGGCGCCCATTTGCTCGCACGTAGTGATTTTGATGAGCGGTGCCGCTTTGGGCATTACGACTGTGACCGGTATGCCAAGCAATCCACCGTGCCACGCGAGTCCAAGAGCGTGGTTGCCCGCAGACGCCGCAATGACTCCGAGCCGGCGCTGCTCCGGAGTGAGAGCTAGTAGGGCATATCGGGCGCCACGTTCCTTGAAACTACCCGTGCGCTGCAGGTTTTCGAACTTACAAAAAATCCGGCAGCCGGTGATTTCGGAAAGCGGGATCGATTCAAGGCACGGCGTCCGAATGACGCTACCCGCGATCTTTGACTGCGCGTCTTCAATGTCGCGGATCGTTACGGGCATGATCCGCGAGAGCTATCAGATTTTTTCTGCGGCGACCAGGGCGGCTTCGTAGATGACGCGTAGCGGTTTCCCGCTGGACTCCGCGAGGGAACGGCATGATTCAAATTCGGGGGCGCGCTGGACAATTTGGCCATGGAGGAAGCCGAGCTTGATTTTGACCGGACCGAATTCAGTGACGGTTTCGCGGATCTCGCGGGCGAGTTTCACGCGCGACTTTTGGCTGGTTCGAACGCCAAAAGAGGAAGTTTCGCGGAAAATCAGGTCGATGAGCGCGGGGGCCACGGCGGGTTCGGCCAAAACGGTGAGGAGCACGCCCGGCCGGTTCTTTTTCATCTGGACCGGTGTCAGAAACGCGTCGAGCGCGCCGGCACCGAGGAGGCGATCAACGATGGCGCCGGTCAGCTCAGGAGAGAGATCGTCGATGTTGGTCTCGATCTGCGTGATGGTATCTGTTGTTGGGGAGCTTTCCGGCTCGATCTCGGCGAGGATGGCGCGAAGGACATTCGGGCGGTCGGGCAGATAGCGGGAACCGACGCCGTAGCCGATTTTTTGGACTTTGAGCGGCGGCATCATGCTGAATCCCGTGCCGAATTCTGCCAGAATTCCTGCGCCGGTGGGGGTGATGAGTTCGAAAGGAACATCGGTCTGAGTAACGGGAATGCCGGCGAGGATTTCCAAGGTGGCAGGGCCCGGAATCGGGAGGCGTCCGTGGGCGCATTGAATCCAGCCGGTGCCGTCGACGAGCTTGGAAACAATTACTTTCTCCACGCCGAGGGCTTCGATTCCGATGCAAGCGAAGAGGATGTCCGCGATGGAATCGAGGGCACCGATTTCGTGAAACGCAACTTCCCCGGGTGGAACGCTATGGATTTTTCCTTCGGCAACGGCAATGCGCTCGAAAATGGCGAGCGATTTTTCTTTTACGAAGGGAGAAAGATCGCTGGCGGAAATCAATTCGCGGATCTCGCGATGGCTGCGTCCATGGACGTGCTCGTCTTCGTCATCGTCCTCGTCCTCATGATGGTGATGTGCATGATGGTCCTCCTCTTCCTCGTGATGGTGGTCATGGCCGTGATGGTGATGGCCGTGATTGTGTCCCTCGTCTTCCTCATGATCGTGCGTATGGCCATGGGCATGTTCGTGTTCTCCATGGGCGCCATGTCCGTGGTCCTTCGCGTGATCGACGTGGGTTGCGCCTTCGTGAATGGAAAAATGAATGCCTGTGATGCCGTGCCGGGACCCCTTCTCGAAATGCATATGAAAATCGCCGATATCGACCTTGGTCAGCTCCCATTCGAAGGTCGATGGCTGTACGCCGAGATCGGTCAACGCTCCCACCAGCATGTCGCCGCTGACACCAGAAAAACAGTCGAGATAGAGGACTTTCATGATTTTTGGGAAAAGAGAAAAGGGAGCCGCAGACTATAGCCGGCGGCCGAGCGTTGTCGAAAAGCAAAGCGGATGGTATCTGCGAGAACCAGCACGCACGTTCTCAGAAACGTCTGGGACCGATGAAGAGTTGATGGCGTTGCCGGATGAAGCCGGACAGCGTTACGAGGTTGTGGATGAGGAGTTAGTAGAAATGAGTCCTGCAGGCTACAAACACGGCGAAATTCGTTCCAGATTGCTCATCGCCTTGCGCAACCCGGTCAATCCGCGCGAACTCGGTGAAGTTCTCGGCTTCAGCACGGGGTTCTGGATGGCCCGAGATAATTTCCGGGCACCTGACATCTCGGATATATCGCAGGAACGTCTCAACAGCTTGGGCGAAATCGAAGGCTTTTTTCGAATATGCGGAGCACGTTAAAGGTTATTTGGAGAATGGCTCACGATTGACCTCCCGTAGCGAGAACGCGCCATCATAGAGCGCCTTGCCGATGATGGCGCCGTGGATGCCAGGGATCGCCTGCAATTTGCGGACGTCATCCGCCGTGCCGACTCCGCCGCTGGCAATCAACTTAAGATCACCTCCGGTAGCTTTCAGCATTTCTTTCAATGCCGGGATGTTCGGCCCTGTTAACATGCCGTCGGTCGCGATATCGGTATAAATGAGCGTGCGAACGCCGAGCGCGGCCATTTGCTTTGCTAGAGCAGTCGCCTTCACTCCCGAGCCGGCCGTCCATCCACGCAGCGAAACCTCGCCGTCTTTGGCATCGATACCGACCGCGATTTTATCAGCGCCGAATGCAGCGATGAGGCTTGAAACGAACTCCGGCGCCTCGGCGGCTTTCGTGCCGACGACCACCCGTGCCACACCCGCGGTGAGTGCTTTGTCCACCGCCGCTAAAGACCGCATTCCGCCACCGAGTTCGCACGGAATTTCCACGGCGTTCACAATCGCTTTTACGGTGTCCAGATTTCCAAATTCGCCGGAGAACGCCGCGTCCAGATCGACGATATGCAGCCAGTCGCCGCCTTCGGTCTCCCAGCGTTTCGCGAACGCCGGTGCGTCGCTGGAATAAACCGTTTTTTGATCCGCCCGCCCCTGCCGGAGCCGGACGACCTCGCCATTCATTAAATCAATTGCTGGGAAAAGAAGCATCGTCGTTCAAGACTAAGGCGGAACTATCCCCGCGGATCAAGTCCTCATGAGCAAGCAGAGCAGAGGGAGTTCGTTATCATGTCAGCCGAATATTATCGATTAACCGTGTTCGACCGAAGAACGCGGCCAGTGCCATGACGGCGGGGGGTTCGATGCGTGTCAGTTTTTCCAACGTCTCGGCGTGGACGATTTCGACGTAGTCGATTCTGGCTGGTGTTTCCCGTTCAATGAGGATGCGGGCGCGGCTGGTGACGGTATCAACGGAGGTTTCGCCGGATTGCACGGATTCACGAGCCTGAACGAGGGCTTTTCTGAGGATAGGCGCGGCTTGCCGGTCCTCGGCGCTGAGATAGGTGTTGCGCGAACTAAGAGCCAGGCCATCGGGCTCGCGAACCGTGGGAACGCCGACGATTTTAATCGGGAAATTCAGATCACGAACCATGCGGCGGACGATGGCGAGTTGCTGATAGTCCTTTTCCCCAAAAACAGCGGCCTGCGGTTGCAGGATGTTGAATAATTTTGTTACGACTGTGCAAACACCGCGGAAATGGCCAGGCCGCGAGGCGCCGCAGAGACCGGCGCTCAGGCGTTGTTCATCGACGAAAGCGCTGTGATTGCCTGCGTACATTTCTTCCGGTGTAGGCGCAAAAACCAGGTCTACGCCGAGTGCTTTGCAAAGACGGAGGTCAGCGGTTCGAGGGCGAGGGTAGGAATTGAGATCTTCGTTGGGGCCGAATTGGATGGGATTAACGAAGATGCTTACCATAAGCGTGCCCTTCCTTCCTGCGAGCGTACGGGCCTTGCGTAGGAGTTCGGCGTGTCCCGCGTGCAGCGCGCCCATGGTTGGAACCAGGACGCGTGGTGAAGGGCCTTTTGCGGCGGCGCTTTGGGCAGTGTGTGTGGAGGAAATGGTACGCATATTGATGCAATCCTACTCGTAATCTTTCTTCCTCAAGACTCCTGGCCCCTCACTCACAAAGAGAGGAAGAGGGTGTGAACGAGGATTGAATGATTACGATTAAGAGTAGGATCATTGGTGGGCTGTCAACCGTCGATGGTTTGCAGGACGGCCTCGACCACTTCTTCCACGGTGACCGCGTTCATGCAGCGAAAATCAATGGGGCATTCGCGCAGGAAACACGGGCTGCACTCCACCTGATGCCGCAGGACGCGATGGCCGGTGCCCATGGGGCCGGTGAGGACGGGCTCGGTACTGCCGAAAATGGCAATGACTGGCACGCCAAGCAGGGCGGCGAGATGCATGGTGCCCGTGTCGTTGGTCAAAAGAGCCGAGCATTGCCCCAGCAGCGTCGTTAGCTCTGCGAGTGTCGTTTTGCCAATGTGATTTTCCACCGGTCCGTCGATGCCAGCGGCGATTTGCTCGCCAATGTCAGCGTCGCCGGCCACGCCGAACAAATGCCACTCGCAATCGCGCCGGTGAGCGACGGCATTGGCCACTTGTGCGAACCGCTCCGGC
Organism: Chthoniobacterales bacterium; assembly: GCA_036525185.1. GTDB lineage: Bacteria > Verrucomicrobiota > Verrucomicrobiia > Chthoniobacterales > DASVRZ01 > DATDAW01. Next base: position 42,578 of record DATDAW010000029.1, read on the forward strand.
TGCCAGCGCTTGGCTGGACCATACTCGGCGCCCGGACAAAGGCCTATCTTGAGTCGACCATCGCGGCGGATAACGGCAGGCAGGGGAAATGCCGCCTCGGGCATATTGCCGCCGATTTGTTCTGCGAAACGCAAGTAGTGCAGACTCTGATGTTCCGGAGGCCCGACCTTTTTTGGATCGCGAATAATTTGGTTCAGTAAAAGACTGCGACCCTGCCGGTCGTAGGCTGTCCGGCGTGGAATACCGGCGAGGAAGGCTTCGAGGCCGGTGCGCATGGAATTTGGAAATAAAATGGCGGCATCAAAAGGTAGCCGGTTTTTTTTCTTTTTTGCGCGTAGTTTTCTGGCGACGCCAAAAACACTGTCCTTCGGTCCGATGGGGATGATTTCGTCCACTTCGGGAATCACGCGCCAGAAGTCGGCCAGCTTCTGTTTAACGAGCATTGTTATCCGGGCGTCGGGCCGTCCGCGTTTGATTGCGCGCACGGCTGGCACTGTCATCACGGCGTCGCCGAGCCAATTGCTCGAGCGGATCACGATTTCGAAAGGCTGCAAGTCGGCAGTCGTCATTCCCGGCGGGAGCACGATTCCGCGTTTATAGCGTTTGGTGTTGCCCAGAAGAAACTCGGGAGAAGGTGTTTTCCAACGTTCGTGCACCCAAAACCATTCGTGAGGGCTCAGGCGAATGAGCTGTTCGAGCTCCTGATTGAGCCGTGCGGTGGTTAGTTCGACGTCACGGGTCGCTTCTTCGATTGGTGGCAGAAACGTCATTTTCCAGCGGGCAATCCCCGTGGTCTGCACGGCGACGGAAACCAGAGCGGCGCCGGACCGCGCCGCCATCAGCGCGGCGAGGGGCGACGTTGAGGCGAGTCTGTTGAAAAAAGGGACCCAGGTGCCGCCATCACCCGCGTGTTGATCGATTAGCACGCCGCCCATGCCGCCTTCGCGCAGAATGCGGATTGCTTCACCGAAACCTTCCTTGCGTTCGAGCATGCGGATGCCGAAGCGGATGCGCGTCTGGCGTATGTAACGATCGATGTGCGGATTTCCGAGGCGTTGATAGACCGCGGTGAGTTCGAAATTTTCAAAAACGAACATGGCCTGGGCAAAGAGCTCCCAATTTCCCATGTGATTGATCGACCACAGCACGCCGCGGCCGCTTCTTAGCAATTCCAGCACGCGCTCGACACCATCGAAGGTGAGCCGTTCCTGGATTTCATCGCGGGACAATCGCGCAAGGGCAGGTGTGACAAGGAGGTTTGCGACGAGATTCTGGAAATGCTGGCGGGCAAGCGCGCGGATTTGCCGGGGTGTTTTCTCCCGGCCGAACGCGATGGTCAGATTCTTGATCGCGAGCTTGCGGTACGGAAAGAACAGCCAGTAACCCAGCAGCCCGAGGAGACGTCCGCAGCGGAATATTAGGTCCAGGGGCAATCTCTCAATCAGCCATACCGCTCCGAGAAAAGTCCGGTAAATCAGGAGATCAAGCATGGCGGGACGGAACGGCGGGCAGAATAGCGACTACTTCCATCATTTCCGGTAAATTGCCCGCAGCGGGTGCTCGTCAAGAACATTGGCCTGGATGCCGCCGAGTTTCTTGGAGTCGTAAATCTGAATTCCCACGTAGTAGTAGAGCGGGCAGATCGGCGCTTCATCGGTGACGAGCATACGCTCGGCTTTTTGAAAAATGGCGTAACGTTTTGCGGAATCCAGTTCTGCGGCTGCTTCGGCGATCCACTGGTCATATTGTGGGTTTGACCAGCCCGTCCGGTTGTTTCCGCCGTCGGTGACGAACATGTCCATGAAGGTATTCGGGTCGTTGTAGTCGCCCACCCAACTCGAACGGCAGAGATCGTAGTCGAGGCGGTTCTGTGTGTTGAGATAGACCTTCCATTCCTGGCGTTGCAGACCCATGCGGATGCCAAGTTCACGCTGAAACATCGCCTGCAGCTCGACAGCTATGTTTTCGTTAATCTTCTTGTCGTCATAGAGATAATTGATCGGAGGAAAACCTTTACCGCCGGGGTATCCGGCTTCGGCGAGCAAACGCCGCGCTTTTTCGGGATCGCGAGCATAACTGGCCGGGGGCTCGTACCCGGCGGTTTTCGGCGGGACAAAGCTGGTGGCCGGAATTTCCCCGGCGCGTGTGATTTTGTTGACGATGAGATCCTTGTCTATGACCAGGGAGAACGCCTGGCGCACGCGGACGTCGTTAAAGGGCGGTCGCGTGACGTTGAAACGGATGAAATAGTTCCCCAGAAACGGCGCTGCATGGAAGTCAGGGCGTCTCTTGAGGTCGGCTATGAGTGCCGGAGGCGTCAATCCCTTGTCCATGATAAGATCGGCGACGCCGGATGCGTAAAAATTATAGGCGGTCATCGAGTTCTCGATGGGAAGCACATCGACGGAATTCAGTCGGACGTTGGCAGCATTCCAATAATTTGGATTTTTCCTGAGCCGAATGCGGTCATTGAGGCGCCATTCTTCGAGGAGAAATGCGCCATTGGTGACAATGTTCTTCGGTTTAATCCATTCCTCGCCATACTTCTTGACCGTCTCGACGGATACGGGAAGGAGCGTGGCGAACCAGCACAGGTCCAGGAAGAACGGAGTTGGATTTTCGAGTGTGACGACCAGCGTGCGATCGTCGAGAGCTTTCACTCCGACCTGGGAGAAGTCCTTGAGCGTGCCTTCGTTGAACGCCTTTGCATTTTTAAGGTAATAGAGTTGATAGGCGTATTCCGCTGCCTGCTCCGGGCTGAGGGTGCGTTGCCAGCTGTCGACGAAATCCTTGGCAATTACCGGGCGTCCGTTGGACCAATTGGCGTTTGAGCGGAGGTGAAACGTGTACGTTTTGCCATCCGGCGAGATTTCCCAAGTCTCGGCGATGCCGGGCTGAGGTCCATTTTCGCCGAAAATGGTGAGCCCTTCGAACAATGCGTAAACGATGCGTGAATCGAGCTGACCAGTAATGACTGCCGGGTCGATGGACTCGGGCTCAGCGCCGTTCAGGAAGACGAGGTCGGCACGATTGGCGGGGCGGTCGCAGGCGTTGAGCAGTGCTGCAACGCTTGATATGGCGACAGCGTTCCGGAGGTTGTGACGTAACCTGCGGAAGAAGCGACCTGCCACTGGAAGCAGAGGCTAAGGGGTTGCTGTTGCTGCGGGTGCAGCGCTCGCGGCGGAAGACGGCGAGACGTTTGGTGAGGCAGCTGTGGGAGCGGAAGTAGCGGGCGCAGGGGTCGCCGGCGCGGGTGTTGCGACCGGAGAGGCTTTGGGTGCCTCAGCTGCAACAGGAGTCACGGAGGTGGCCGGCGCTGGAGTGGTTTTTGAAGCTTCCACAGCCTGAGCTTTTGCGGCTTGTTCGAGTCCTTTCTGAACGTCGGAGGGTTTTGTGGAAGCTTTCGCGTAGAGAATCGTCAGTAGCAGGCACACGGCAAAAAACGCGCCCCCGAGATAAACGGTGAATTTTTGCAGGACATTCGTGGTCTGCGCGCCAAAGAGATCCTGAGTCATGCTGGTGCCGAACGAGGCGCCCAGGCCTTCGTTTTTCGGGCGTTGCATCAGAACAACAAGCACCATCAGCGCGGAGACGATCACCAGAACGCCGATGAGGAGGTAAATAAGAACGTTTAGCATATCGAGAGCGGGCAACCTTAACCGGCGAATGGGCCTTGTAAAGCGGAGGTTGCCGAGGGTCAGCACCAGCGCGATTGAACTTCGGGTTGCACCGATGCCGGGTAAGGAAGCGTTGGTTTGTTGTGATGCAATTGAGAGTTGCCCGGGTCGGGTGATGCCCGAGCAAACGCCAGTATCGGTCGGATTCCTGCGGGTTGCCCCGGTTACTTCATATTCCGAGTCAACGATTCCGATCGCTCCCACGACGGGGAAATGATTGGGTAACCCCTGGTTCTCATCCTGCGCGGAAAGCAAATTTTCCCCTCTGCCGCTGGCTGATTCTTGCTGCCACCGTCGCGCATGGTGATCGGAAAGCAGCGTCGGGGTCTGCTCCGGCGTATTGGATGCGAGTGTTGACGTTCCCTTCGGTATTTCCGGAAAAACAGCGGGTAAGCTGCCTTTCCGGACGCTCCCGGTGATTAGAGTGCCGTCTCAGTGGCGTTTTCTAGTCGCAGTATCGGCTCATGTGTATCCCGGCCCGGGACCTCACGGTTGCTTAAAAGGAACGATATCGCGGCTTAAGGCCGTTAGAACGCTAAAACGTCCAGGGTGGGCATTGTTCCTGTCGGCATCATGGCTGCAATGGTGGATTACGTCGGCGGGGCAGGGTCACGTTTGGCGAGATCAGCCCGCGCAATCCGCGAAAAATCACATCCGGAGTGATACGCGAGGTGGTCTGGCCAGACTTGTTTGCAAGGTTGGCTGGTGAGAAGCTAGTTTTGGGGTAAAGAAAAGCGTTGCGAAAGGGGCGAAATGCTAGCGATTTTGCCTGTGGCGGAGGGAAAGGGCTGGTTAGCCTAGCAGGGGGGTCGGGAGGAAGCGGAGATCAAAGCATTACAAGGCCGTAACATTCCGTCCGCAAAGGTAACATAGCGCTTGCAAGTGTAAAATCTGTTATTAATGTCGATTTATGCCTACCAAAGCCAAATCCACACCTGCCAAAAAGCCAGCTCCGGCAGCCAAGCCTGTTGCGCGAAAAGTTGCTGTAGCCCCGGTTGCCAAACCGGCAAAAGCAGCGCCTGCTGCCAAGGCTGCAAAACCTGCAAAACCTGCAAAGCCAGCGAAGGCTGTTAAACCCGCAAAAGCGGCCAAAGCTGCTCCTGCGGCTGTTGTTGCACCGGTTGCTCCGGCTCCGGTCGTAAAAACCGTCAAAGGCAAGAAGCCTGCAAAGACTGGTCCTAAGAAAGGCCGCGGCCGTGTTACATCCCCGAGTGGTCCTCTTTCGACCGCCGTTGTCGCCGTGCTCAAGCGGTTCAAGCGTCCTCTTAGCTGCCGCGAAATCACCGAGGCGCTCCTCAAGAAGGGTTATGTTTTCACGCACCCTGAGCCGAAACGGATTCTCTCGATCCGCATTTACAAGCTCAAAGGCGTTAAGAAAGTGTCCGCAGGCCGTTTCACTTTTGCCGAGTAAATCCACGCCCAATCAACCAAATCATCAACCAAGCGGCCCGGAGAAATCCGGGCCGTTTTTTTTTGTTCGCGTAATTGTTGTTCGAGGCGCGGAATAGCTCTACCCCTGCGGCGAGAACCAAAGAACGGCCTCTCAACTCGTTGGTTTTTTAGTTCTTGCGGGGATCGCCGCCCTCCTTGCAAGCTCCGGCATGGTCGGAAAACTTCTCGAACCCGAAATCCGGGAGATGATCGCCCAACGCGACTTCAACGCTTTGCGCACCGGGTTTCTCGAATGGCCACCGGCTGACCTTGCAGAGCTGCTAACGGATTTGCCCCAGGAGGAGCAGGTTATTATATTCCGCATTCTGCCGTCTTCGGTGGCTGCAGACACGTTTGAATATCTCGACGTCGATGTTCAGTCCCGGTTGATTCATGCGATGGGTCAGGAGCAGGTGGCGGGGATCCTGAATGAGATGTCCCCCGACGACCGGACGACGCTGCTCGAGGAATTGCCGGCAAATGTCGTGTCGCAGCTGTTGCGGCTGTTAACGCCTAAAGAGCGGGCTGTCGCCCAGTCGCTTTTAAATTACCCCGAGTCCAGCGTCGGGCGGTTGATGACACCGCATTTTGTCTCCGTGCGTGAGACGTGGACGGTTGCGCAGGTGCTGGATCACATCCGGCATCACGGAGCGGATAGCGAGACGCTCAACGTGATTTACGTCGTGGACGAGATGGGCCACCTGGTCAATGACGTGCGGATTAATGAGTTTTTGCTCAAGCCGCTGGAGACGGAGGTGCGTTCATTGCACGGGAGCAAGGTGCCGCCGTTGAGGGTGACGGATCTCGAGAGTGAGGCCGTGGAAGTTTTCCTGAAGTACGATCGGACGGTGCTGCCTGTGGTGGATTCCGATGAAAAATTGCTAGGGATTGTGACCGTGGACGACGTGCTCGACGTGGCGGTGGAGGAGACAACCGAGGATATCCAGAAACTAGGTGCGGTGGAGGCTTTGGATGAGCCATATCTGGATGTGTCGCTTTTAAAACTGGTGCGGAAACGGGCGGTATGGCTCGTTGTTCTATTCGTGGGTGAGATGTTGACGGCGACGGCGATGGGCGCTTTTGAGCACCAGATTGCGCAGGCCGTAGTGTTGGCTCTGTTTGTGCCACTAATCATTTCCAGTGGAGGAAATTCGGGTTCACAGGCGACGACGCTGATCATTCGAGCAATGGCGTTGGGCGAGGTGAGGCTGCGGGATTGGTGGCGCGTGATGCACCGGGAGATCCAGGCGGGATTTCTGTTGGGCTGTATTTTGTCGGCAATCGGATTTACGCGGATCGCGGTATGGACGCTGTTTTCGGATCAGTATGGGCCGCACGCAATGTTAATTGGCGTTACGGTGAGTCTGTCGCTAATTGGCGTGGTGTTATGGGGGACGTTGGCGGGATCGATGCTCCCTTTTCTCTTGCGACGTCTTGGGTTGGATCCGGCGACGTCATCGGCGCCTTTTGTGGCGACACTGGTGGACGTGACGGGGCTGATTATTTATTTCAGCATCGCGATGACGGTCCTGAAGGGGAGCTTGCTATGAAAAGACAAGTTTTCAGGGTTCAGGATCCAGGTTTCAGTCGACCGCGGGAGTTCGTTAGACCTTTGCGCACCCAGTGACTGAAAACTGAAACCTCAATCCTGAAAACTTGTTCATGCCGGTTGCTGTTGCGTGAGGCAATGGAAAGCGCCTAAACCCCAAATCAGTTCCCGGCAATCGATGGGGACGATGCGGCGCGTGGGAAAGGCCTGTTGTAAAACGGATGCGGCCCATTTGTCCTGGTTGTGCCCGAAGACAGGAAGCAGGACGACTTTGTTGGCGATATAGAAATTTGCGTAGCTGGCGGGGAGGCGCTGATCCTGGCGGACGATTTTCGATGGCATCGGCAAGGTATGCACGTGAAGAGGGTCGCCATCTTCGAGTGTCATTTCTTTGAGGCGCGCGAGGTTTTCCTGGAGCGGACTGTAGTTGGGGTCGTCGGGATCCTCTTCGAGGGCTGTGACTACGGTTGTGGGGTTGACGAACCGCGTGATGTCGTCGACATGGCCATCCGTGTCGTCGCCCTCGATGCCGTCGCCGAGCCAGAGGATGTTGGTGACGCCGAGATAGTCTTTGAGGAGCTGCTCGATTTCTCGCTGCGTGTTGTCTGGGTTGCGATTGGGATTGAGCAAACAGGATGTGGTTGTGAGCAGGGTGCCGCGTCCGTTGACATCCAATGATCCGCCTTCCATGACGATGCCCGGGTAGTAAACGGGCATGTCGAGCACCTCGGCCACGCGAGTAGGCACTTCGTCATCGGCGTCAAACGGCGGGTACTTCCATCCCCAGGCGTTAAATCCCCAATCGATAATGGCCAGTCGCGGCTCGGCGGCACGTTTCACAAAAATTGGCCCGTGATCGCGGCACCAGCACTCGTTGGTTGGAATATGATGAAACGTGACATGGGAAATATCGATGCGGTCAAGCTGTTTGCGGACTACCGCTTCGATGTCAGCGTCGAGGACGTTGATATTGACTCGCTCAGATTCGCGGAGCGCGTCCACCATTTTTACCAGTGTGGGAATGATGGATTCGTAAGAGCCGGGAAAACTGATGCCGTCCGGTCGCGGCCACGAGAGCCAGGTGGCGGCGTGTGGTTCCCACTCAGCCGGCATGCGGTAGCCAAGCGCGGCGGGTGTTTGCGGAGCGTTGGGAGTAATCATACGCAAGGGAGGAATGAGCCGTATTCTAACCAAATTGAGCGAACTCAATCAATCGATATAGCGTTTGACCAATTCTCCGTATGCGTCAATGCGGCGATCGCGAAGAAACGGCCAGTGTGTGCGCTGCGTATCGAGTTTCCCAAGATCAACATCGACCACGAGTATGGCTTCCTCGGAGACCGAGGCTTTGTCGAGAATCATGCCCGACGGATCAGCCACAAAGCTCTGGCCCCAGAATTCCAAGCCATCGCCGCCTTCGGGCGTTTCGTGGCCGACACGATTCGGAACAGCGACATAACAGCCGTTCGCGATAGCGTGGCTGCGCTGGATGGTTTCCCACGAGAGGTGCTGGCGTTCGCCGTATTCGGCTTTTTCCGAGGGATGCCAGCCGATGGCGGTGGGATAGAAAAGAATCTCGGCGCCACTGAGTGCCGTGAGGCGTGCGGCCTCGGGATACCATTGATCCCAGCAAACGCACACGCCGATTTTTGCGTATTTTGTCTGCCACGATTTGAATCCGAGATCGCCGGGTGTGAAGTAGAATTTTTCGTAGAAAAGCGGGTCGTCCGGGATGTGCATCTTGCGGTATTTGCCGAGATATGTGCCGTCCGCATCGATGACCGCGGCCGTATTGTGGTAGAGACCTTCAGCGCGTTTTTCGAAAAGAGAAGCGACGATGACAACGCCGAGTTCTCCAGCGAGTTGGCTGAGAGTTTCCGTGCTCGGACCGGGAATCGGTTCGGCGAGAGCAAAATAATCGTGCTTTTCGGCCTGGCAGAAATAGAGCGACTTAAACAGCTCCTGCAGACAGATGATTTTTGCACCGCCGGCAGCAGCCGTGCGGATATGGGCCACGGCCTTGGCAAGATTTTCTGCGGGATCGGCTGAGCAACGCATTTGAATGAGGCCAATAGGGACGATTCCTCGCGGCGAATTAGGCATAGCCTTAAAACTAAGCGGAGGTTTTCGGCGGCAACAAACCGAATTTTGTGAAAGTTTGATGTCCAGTTTAAGCGTCTGTCTGAAACAGCCGGCGTGGGTGGAATCAAATCTCCAACATTTTTAACGATGACACACTCTTTCTTTTTCCGATTTTTCGTAGTTTTGATGCTGACTCCCTTGCTCGCTTCGGCGCAAACGCCAACGCCAGCTCCCGCGGATATAGGGGCCCTCAAGGATATCCGGGTGATTTTTCACACCACCAAAGGCGACATTCACGCCACGCTGTTCCCGTCCGCAGCGCCGGGGACTGTCGCCAGTTTCGTGAATCTGGTAAGGAAAAAGTTCTACGATGGGCTCACGTTCCATCGCGTCGTGCCGAATTTTGTGATTCAGGGAGGAGATCCGCTTGGGACGGGTGAGGGAGGACCTGGCTACGGGTTCGAAGAGGAGTTTTCGCCAAAATTGCGCTACGACAAGCCGGGTGTAATTGGCATGGCCAGCGAAGGGCCGGGAACGAGGACGAACGGAAGCCAGTTTTTCATCACGCATCAAGCCGTGCCCCCTTTGAATGACAAATACACGATCTTTGGGCAGGTGACGCAGGGACAGGATGTTGTAAATCGAATCGCGATTGGCGACAAAATCCTGAGCATCGACGTGATCGATGATCCATATGACGTCCTCGCTGCGGAGGCGGACCGAATCGAGCAGTGGAATACGGTTTTGAAGGCGCCTCTAGGGGACCCGTCAGCGACCGCGAGTCCTACGCCAACGCCCTGAATTTTAGATTTGAGCGTCAGCAGGAATACTGAACGGAACGGCGGTATGCCGGAAATGATTCAACGCCATCACCTGGCCGCTGACGGGATGTTGCCAGCGGAATGACTTCTGGATCGCCTGATTCATAAACAATTTGGCCCGCGAAACCGCCTCTCGCAGCGGAAGGCCATGCGCCAGATTCGCTGTCACGGCTGAGGAGTAGGTGCAACCACTGCCATGCGTGTCGACGCCCTCCACAAATGGCGCTTCCAGCCGGGTAACGAAACCATCAGGCTCTACGAGCAAGTCAACGGCGACGCTCCCTGGCAGATGCCCTCCTTTCATGAGGAACGACGTGTCAAATTTGGCCGCCAATTTGCACCCGGCACGTTCCATTTCCTTCAGTGACCGGATCGATTCTCCAAGCAAAACGGCAGCTTCGTCGAGATTGGGCGTCGCCAGCACCGCCCGCGGGAGCAGTTTTTCCTCGTAGGCAGCGATGGCATCGTCGTTTAGCAGTTTGGCGCCGGAAGTCGCCACCATCACGGGGTCGACAACTAGTGGAAGCGACCTCCCGGATTTATCCAAAACGCGCAAGACAGCTTCGATAATTTCCCTTGAAAACAGCATTCCAGTCTTGATCGCCGCCACCGGAAACGCCTCGAGGGACAATTGCACCTGTTCCTCCAAAATTCGGGGCTCGATGGGCTGGATGGCGGTCACTTTTCCCGGGACCTCCGCTACGACACACGTCACAGCCGTCAACCCATATACACCGAAATGCGTAAATGTTTTCAGATCCGCCTGAATCCCCGCGCCGGCGGAGTTATCCGAACCTGCGATGGTCAATGCGACCGGCGGCGTCTGGAAATTGCCCGAAACCGGGGCTGGAATGTCAGCGGAAGAATCTGCATTTTGCATAAAAGAAATATGCGCGAATTAACAGACTTGCGCGTCTCCGTCGATGACGTCGTTTACATGCCGGACCTCAATGCCCCCGTGGAATTTCCGTATCCCTTCGTCTATTTCATCACCATTCACAACGAATCCGATGAAATTGTGACCATCAAGGGGCGCAAATGGGTTATTACCGACAAGCGCGGTCATAAGATCGTTGTTGAAGGCGATGGCGTGGTTGGAAAATTTCCCCGATTGGAGCCAGGCGAATCGTTTTCCTACAACAGCTGTCACGTTGCGGCGCTCGATAGCCGTGCAGAAGGCGCTTATTTTGGCCTTACCGAAGACGGTGAGTCAGTTTTTTGCCGGATCCCCATGTTCGAAATGCAGGTTCCGGAATGAAAACGACGAGACGAGGGGAAACGGCGGCAAACCGAGTGTTCCAGCAAGCGCGTTTCCTTGAGTTTCCCGTTTTTGCCGTGATATTCCGGGGAACATGCAGACCATCGATTTGCTCGGCGTCGCCTTCGGTCTGGCCGTTCTTTCCGGCCTGAATCTTTATCTCACCGTTTTTGCGTCGGGCCTGGCCATCCGGATGGGGTGGCTCACTCTCAATGACCAATTTCATCAACTTAGCTTTCTAGCGGATCCGTGGATTTTGGGAATATCCGGAACGTTTTTCATTCTGGAATTTTTCGCCGACAAGATTCCCTGGGTGGACACACTCTGGGACACCCTTCACACGGTTATACGCCCCCTTGGCGGTGCCTTGCTCGCTACGAAAGCGTTGGGCGACGCCTCGCCGACGTTGCTGGTTATCGTTGGCCTGCTTGCGGGTTCCATGAGTTTTGCCACGCATGGTTTGAAAGCGGGGACGCGCTTAATGGCAAACGGTTCGCCCGAGCCATTCTCCAACATTGGCCTCAGCTTGGGCGAAGACGCCGCGGTGCTGGGCGGCCTGGCGCTCATTGGATTCAATCCTATCGTCGCGTTGGTTGTTTTTCTGTTCGTTTTCGCCGTCATATTGTTTTATGCGCCGAAGCTTTTCCGGGCAGTTAAAGTCAAAGTCTGGCTCGCCATCAGGAAATTGAATTTGCCCGCCATTGGCAAATGGGAAGAAGGTTTGTCGGACCGACTACCTGGCAGCACGGCTCAAGGGTTTGCTCGCATTAATCTTCTCGGCGAGAAAGTTTTGTGGGCAGTGCCCTGCATTAGCAAGAAAGGCAAACGCATCGCTCCGAACCTTTCGGGCGCTCTTATCGCCACGCTCGAAGAAAGGAACAGTTTGTATTTTGTTTCCGAAAGCCGCTGGAACAGAACCGGCGAAAAAATCGATCTCGAAGGCGGCTCTGTGGAACTCGTTCCAGGCTTTCTCTTTGACGAAGTGCGGCTGGCGACGGCGGACGGCAAAAACAAATACGCCTTCATTTTTGACCGTCCACGCGGCAAAGTCGTCGAGGAAATGGTCCAATCCATTCATAACCGACTCGCGCGTCCGTCAACGGCTCCTGCTGCTGGAACCGGTGCGGATGTCCTTGCTTTGCGGTGAAATCTGATGCCGCCTGGATGCGCCTCGCCCTGGCCGAGGCGCGCAAAGGAATCGGGAAAACCAGTCCGAATCCCGCCGTCGGCGCAGTCATTGTTCGTGACGGGGAATTAATTTCCCGAGGCTGGCATCGCAAGGCGGGCCAACCGCATGCCGAAATCATGGCCATTCGCGCCCTCGAGTCGCCCGAATTGGCGCGTGGAGCCACCATTCACGTGACGCTCGAGCCGTGCAGCACCCAGGGGCGCACACCGCCGTGTGTGGAGGCAATCATCCGCCATGGATTTGCTCGCGTCGTCATCGGGACGAAGGACCCCAATCCTGCCCATGCCGGACGCAGTGTAGGGATTCTGGAGAAAGCCGGTATCGAGGTGGTTGATGGCATTCTTGAGGCTGAATGCACGGCGCTCAACGAAGCTTTCAACAAATGGATCGTCACTCGCCAGCCGTTTGTGATCGCCAAATGTGGCATGTCGTTGGATGGCCGCATTTCGCGCCCGGCCGGCGAAAGCCAATGGCTGACATCGCCGGAGTCGCGACGAACCGCGCACCAGTTGCGTTCGCGTGTGGATGCCATTCTTGTCGGAGCGGAAACCGTTCGCCGCGACAATCCACGTCTCACCATTCGGGGCGTTCGGCACACGAAACAGCCGTGGCGCGTCGTTTTGTCGAGGAATGGTGTTTTGCCTCGGGACGCTCACGTTTTCACGGACGAGTGGAAGGACCGGACCCTGGTATTTTCCGCTCTGGATGAGGCGCTTACGGAGCTTGGGCGCCGCAACGTCCTCAGTGTTCTCATCGAAGGTGGCGGTCAAATTTTGGGCGCGGCATTCGATCAGAAACGGATTGATCGCGTGGAGTTTTTCTATGCCCCACTTCTGACCGGCGGCGACAAACCCGCTGTGGCGGGACTGGGAGCAGCCGGAAATCTGGAAGGAGTCCGCCTTGTGGAGCCAATTTTTCGAAAGTCCGGCCCTGACATCCATCTTTCCGCCCGGGTCGCATAAGGGACAACCTCCAAGGCGTGCCGTCAGACGAAAAATCTTTGAATGACCTGCAAAGCAGGTGCGTCGAATTTTTCAGAAAGCAAACATCAAAGTTTATGAAAAGGTTCATCCTTGCCAGCACGCTCGTCCTTTTGGCCATCTTCGGTTTTCAGACGGAATCCAAGGGTCAAGTCGGCTTCAGCATTTCCGTGGGCGACCCCGGTTACTATCGAGGGTATTACTACAACGATTGCGATCCGTATTACCGGACCTATTACCGCCGAGGGTATTATCGACCGGCTTGGGGCTACCGACGGGTTTACTGGAACTACGACCGGCCGCGTTACCGCTATTGGCGGAACGATGGTTACGGCGATTACCGCCGCTACCACCGCAGGCATCATCGCCATCATCACGACGATTAAACGGTGGGCCCGCGAACGAGGGTGAGAGTTCACGAAAACGATAAAGCGCCGGAGCGAATTCGGCGCTTTCTTCATTTCCGAGTCATCAAAGAAAAAATCGGGCTGACTGGATTCGAACCAGCGACCTCTTGAACCCCATTCAAGCGCACTACCAAGCTGTGCTACAGCCCGTTAATTTGACGAAACCACCGGGAGCGGAAAGTTGGCGAATCACGGCGGGATTTCAAGTCCCTTTATTTACGGATCCTTTCTTTGTTGCCGCCGACGGGTATGGGGCGCTGTCTCTCATCTTCGCAATTTTCCTGTTGCGCCGTGAAATGCGTCTTTTTTTAGCAAAAGCAGGAAGACCGAAAATGTTTTGACTCGCTTTGCGATTCCTGACACACAAGCCCATCTTTATGACATTGGGTAGCTTCATTATCATGGCCTTCGCACTCCTGGGTTGCGTTTGGTGGGCGTGCAAGAACGACGACTTTGACAGCGCACCCTGATCTTGGTCGTTGATTTTGCTCTTCAGCGCCGTTGCTTCAAAAACTGAGCCTCAAGGTGGCTTTTCCGGGCGCCGAAGCAGATTGTTTTTGGCGGGTGTTGACATGAGCCATCGATCAAATTCGCGGAATATTAGGAATTACTGTTGCAAATTTGGCGCTCATTTCTGATACTGCCGTTTCATGAAGCTGCTGAGCTGGTTGAGGTTTGAATGGGATCTCCGGAATCTGGATTTAGGTCCTGTGGAACTCGCGCGGCAATATTCAATTCGCAGGGCGATCCGCGAAGAGGAAGGCATTGTACGCCGGACCATCCAAAGCGCTTTTTCTCTGGATGCCGACTGGAGCGACGTCATGAAACGTATTTGGCACGGTATCGACGAAGACATTTCGAGAGCATTCGACTCTCGCGATGCGCGGTGCCTGGTTCTGACTCATGGCAGTCGCATTATCGGCGCATCGACTCTTTCCACATCACCTGCTGATCTGGTGCATCTTTTGTCGGGCCCGTGCATTCTAATAGAATACCGCAATCGAGGACATGGCACGGCCTTGCTGGCGGAATCGCTGCGATATCTCGGGGCGTCAGGTCTCGAAACGGCGGTTGGTCTGACGCGAAAGAATATGCCTGCGGGAAAGTTCGTTTATCCTAAATTTGGTGGTCGCTTTAGTTCGGCCAGTCTGGAATTGGAGATGGCTCATTTCTAAACAACTGAAAAAAAGAACTAAAAAACAGCCAGCTTTTTTCTTTGCCTCTCCCGGCATGCTGGATAGAAAATGACCATCCATGGGAGATTTCTTCGCCGATTATCAAACGGACGGGTTCTACGACGAAATGTTTGAGGCGCCGGGCAAAGTCCGACCGCACTATCAAGCGCTGCTGAATCGGCTTCAAGAGCTGGGCCCGGACGATTTCCGGCGCAAGATGGGCGTTGCAGACAAGTCCTTTCTCACGCAGGGCGTCACGTTCACGGTCTATAACAATGATGAGGGCACGGAGCGGATTTTTCCGTTTGACCTGATTCCGCGAATCATTCCTGCAAACGAGTGGGCGCACGTCGAGAGGGGGCTTACACAGCGGCTGACGGCGCTGAACATGTTCCTTCACGATATTTATCACGGCCAGCGCATCATAAAGGAAGGCATTGTCCCTGAGGAAGTCGTCCGCAGTGCCGTTCATTTTCGACCGGAGTTCATGGGATTTGACGTCCCGAAAGACATTTACATCCACATCTGCGGCACGGATCTCATCCGTAACGACAAAGGCGAATATTTTGTTCTGGAAGATAACGGGCGTTGTCCTTCGGGCGTCTCCTACGTGCTCGAGGGACGCCAGGCAATGAAGCGCGTCTTTCCGAAACTTTTTGCGCGTTATCCGGTGAGACCCGTGGACCGGTACTGCCAGGATTTGCTCAATCTCCTGCGTTACATCGCGCCGGACGGCAATCCGGACCCGACAATTGCCTTGCTCACGCCGGGTATCTACAACTCTGCTTATTTCGAGCACAGCTTTCTGGCGCGGTCGATGGGAATCGAGATCGTCGTTGGCCAGGATCTGGTTGTTCAAGGGTCGGAGGTCTTCATGAAAACGACCAACGGTCTTAAACGCGTGGATGTCATCTACCGGCGCATCGATGACGATTTCCTCGACCCGACGGTTTTCCGCAAAGATTCCGTGCTCGGCGTTCCGGGCATTGTTGAAGCGTATCGAAAGGGGCGCGTGAGCCTTGCCAATTCCATCGGAACCGGCGTCGCGGATGACAAGGTGACTTACTATTACGTGCCGGATATGATTCGATTCTATCTCAGCGAGGAACCGATTCTGCCGAACGTTCCAACCTGGCTCTCTGCGCACGATAGCGACCGAGCGTATATTTTGGAGAATATTGAACAACTCGTTGTGAAATCCGCCAACGAAAGTGGTGGATACGGAATGCTTATCGGTCCGCACGCGACAAAGGAAAAATGCGATCAGTTTCGCGAAGCGATCAAGGCCAACCCGCGCAACTATGTCGCTCAGCCGGTCATCCAACTCTCACGGTCTCCCTCCTATTGCGACGGGGCTATTGAGGGCCGGCACATCGATTTCCGGCCGTATGTGCTTTACGGGGAAAAAGTAAGCATCATCCCCGGTGGATTAACGCGTGTGGCATTGCGCAAAGGGTCGCTGGTCGTCAACAGCTCGCAAGGCGGCGGAAGCAAGGACACGTGGGTGCTTGACGAGGAATCGCCCGCTCAGACGCAAAGCCAGACTCAGAGCTAGAACGACAAAAACAAGATTATGCTAAGCAGGGTCGCCGACGCCATTTACTGGATGAGCCGTTACATCGAACGGGCCGAAAACAACGCCCGGATGCTGGATGTGAATCTCCAGGTAATGTTGGATTACGAGACGCATGGTGGTGTCAGGGCCGAGCGGCACTGGAGCCCGATCATCAGCACACTTGAGGATCACAAGCTTTTCCAAAAGCTCTACGATTCCATGAGCGGCGATGCCGTTGTGGATTTTGTCACGTTCGCGCGAAAAAATCCGAACTCAATCTATTCCTGTGTCGCTTACGCGCGCGAAAACGCCCGAACGGTGCGTGAGCAGATCTCGAGCGAAATGTGGGAGCAGATTAATAAGCTTTACCTTTTTTTGAGATCCGATGACGCGCAGAAGCTTTTCCGCAACAGTTCCTTCGAATTTTTTAACTACATTGTCGAAGCGTCCCACCTTTTTCAGGGATTCACCGATGCAACGATGACTCATGGCGAGGGCTGGGATTTTGCACAGGCAGGACGTTTCATTGAACGTGCCGACCGGACTTCGCGCTTGCTGGATATGAAGTATCACGTGCTGCTGCCTTCGGGCGAAGAAGTCGGAGGCAACGTCGACACCGTCCAGTGGATGGGGGTTCTCCGTTCATGCAGTGCGCTTGAGGCTTATCGGAAAATTTATGTGGATCAAGTGGCACCCTGGAAAGTGGCGGAGTTCCTGATCACCGATGATTTGTTCCCGCGTTCAATCAATTTTTGTGTGGATCGCGTAGATGAAACGCTGCACAAACTTTCCGGTGCGCCGCGTGGCAGGTTCCGGACGGAGGCGGACCGTCTTTCAGGACATTTACACGCGGATCTGGCGTTTACGACCATCAAAGACATCTTCGCATTGGGGCTCCATCAGTACCTCGATCGTATTCAGCTTCGACTGATGCAGATCAGCAATGCGTTGACGCGGCAATATTGCGGCTGGCAGACGGAAGAACCGGAGGAGGCGGAGACGGCGGAAGCTGCGTAAACGCTCGGTCGTTATTTCCGATGCAGCAGCCTTGTAATGGTCGCGGCGGCATATGCAGCGCCAAAACCGTTGTCGATATTGACGACGGTAACGCCGCTGCCGCAACTGTTGAGCATCCCGAGTAATGCTGCCAGACCCCCAAAATTAGCGCCGTATCCTACGCTGGTGGGCACGGCAATGACGGGCTTTTCGACGAGTCCGGCGACAACTCCCGGCAAGGCACCTTCCATACCAGCGACGACGATAATGACGTCGCAGGCGTTGATATCGTCGCGAACAGCCAGCAGCCGATGGATGCCCGCGACGCCCACGTCGCTGATAAGTAGGGCCTCCACGCCAAAGGTTTCGAGGGTTACGACGGCTTCACCCGCAACGGGTGCATCCGAGGTCCCAGCGCACACGACGGCGACTTTACCCATAAGGGGGGAGACGGCTGGCCCGTTCCACGTGATGCAGCGGGCGCGTTCGTTAAAAACCGCTTCGGGCAGCACGGACAGCACGGCGTCATACTGCTGTCGGCTGGCCCGCGTGCCCAGGACAATGCCCGCGGTTTTGGCGAGAACGACGGAAATGGACGCCACTTCATTCGGCGTTTTTCCTTCGCAAAAAATGACCTCAGGAAAACCGCAGCGTTTGTGACGCCCAGTATCGACGCGGGCATTTTCGGCATGCACAAACGACGTATGGTCCATTGCGTTACCTTTTCAGCCAGTAACGCATGGGCACCATCGCACTTTTTACAAAGCCATGACTTTCGAAGAAGTGCATGGCATCCGGATTAATCCGATCCGTCAACAGGGTGATTCGGAGGAAATTTTTCTGCCGGGCGAACTCGATGGCGTACTTGAGCAGTTGAGAGCCGTAACCTTGGCCGCGATGGAGGTGATGGATGACGATGTCCTCAAGGAGGATGACAAATCCGCCTTCAGCGGTACTGATTGTAAAGAGCAAATTGATCATCCCGATGATGGCGTTGTCCGTGCGCAGAACGAAGATGCGCCCGCGATTCGGCTGCTCCATAATCAGGCGCAGACCGCGCATTTGTGTTTCGGAATCCACGCGAAAATCGGGTTCGTGCGAAAAGAGGTCAATGAGCAATTCCGTGAGTTGCGGAATATCCTCCAAGACAGCCGGTTCGATACGCGTGAGCTGATTAACCATTCCCGTGGCCATATCGCATAATCGCTGTAAATTGGCGAGCTGAACATCAGCCCGGAGCGTTGTTTTGACAACTAACGCCACGGTGTATGTCGGTCGTATGAGCGACGAGATCCAATCAACGATTCATCAAACGGCTCAATCCAAGGCACAAACCCCTCAACACACCGCCGGACATGCCGATCCCTTCGGCTTGCGAAGCGTGGAAGGGGATGACGCGAAGCAGCTTCCAGGCGCGCAGCCGCCGGATGAAACCGGCCTAACGACATATCTTGGGCACGTCCATCGAAACGCCGCTGGAATGGAGGCGATCATCCAGAGTGCGAAACTTACGCTTCAGCAAATGGGGCCGGGCCGTGGCGTGAAAGCGTGGTTGAAAGTGAATAAGAAAGACGGATTCGATTGCCAGAGTTGTGCGTGGCCGAATCCGGATGATCACCGGCATGTGTTCGAATTTTGCGAAAATGGCGTCAAGGCTCTCGCCGACGAAGGCACAACGAAACGGATCACGGAAGCGTTTTTTGCCCAGCACAGCATCCGGGATTTGCAGGAAAAATCGGACCATTGGCTTGGCCAGCAGGGGCGTCTGACTACGCCGATGGTGAAACACAAGAATGGCACCCACTACGAAGCGATCTCGTGGGATGACGCGTTTGCTCTCATGGGCCGCGAGTTGAACGCACTCGCCAATCCTGATGAAGCGGCGTTTTACACTTCCGGACGGACGAGCAACGAGGCTGCTTTTTTATACCAGCTCTTTGTCCGCCAATTCGGTACGAACAATTTACCGGACTGCTCCAACATGTGCCACGAATCCAGCGGCGCTGCGCTGAATGAAGCCATCGGCATCGGCAAAGGCTGCGTGACGCTCGCCGATTTCGAGAAATGCGACGCCATTTTCATCGTTGGGCAAAATCCTGGCACAAATCATCCGCGGATGATGTCGGTGCTCGAGCGAGCGAAACGCCACGGTGCGAAAATTGTGGCGATCAATCCGCTGCCAGAGAGCGGCCTGCTCCATGTCGTGAATCCAAACCCGCAGGAGTACCCGAATTTGCTGAAGTTTCCGGGCAAGCTCCTGTTCAACCGGGGAACAAAACTCGCCGACATCTGGCTGCCCGTGCGCATCAACGGCGACATGGCGCTTTTCAAAGGCATTCTGAAAGAAATGCTAACAGCGGAGGAGGCAAGGCCCGGGAGCGTCTTCGACCAGGAATTCATTCAGGAACACACGGTCGGTTTTGAGGAATTGATCGCTGACATTCGCGCTGCCGATTGGGACGAGATCACGACGAATAGTGGCCTCACCCGGGAACAAATCTGCGAAGCTGCAAACGTCGCTATTCACGCCAAACGAATTATCACCTGTTGGGCGATGGGCCTTACGCAACATAAGAACGCCGTTGGAACGATCCAGATGGTGATGAACATGCTACTCCTAGGGGGTAACATCGGGAGGGCTGGCGCTGGTCCATGCCCCGTTCGCGGGCATTCGAACGTGCAAGGCGATCGCACGATGGGGATTTGCGCGCGAATGAACACTGTGTTCCTCGACAGACTCGGCGCCGAATTCGGTTTTGAACCACCTCGCAAGCGCGGTTTGGACACCGTGGAAACGATCAGGCGTATGCACGATGGGCGGATTCGCTTTTTCCTCGGACTCGGCGGCAATTTCCTCTCGGCAACGCCGGACACTGAATTCACGGCGCAATCATTGCAAAAATGCCGGCTCACGGCGCACATATCGATCAAGCTGAACCGCTCACATCTCATTGCCGGCGAAATCGCGCTCATTTTGCCGTGTCTGGGCCGGAGTGAGATCGATCGCGGACAGTTTGTAACCGTCGAAGATTCGATGGGCATAATCAGTTCGTCCCGTGGTCTTTTTGAACCAGCGAGCGATCAATTACGCAGTGAATGCCAGATCATTGCCGGGCTTGCGCGTGCGACGCTGGGACAGGAGACGACCGTTCCGTGGGAAGACCTCGTAAACAACTACGGTCTCATCCGCGACCGCATCGAGCGTGTGATTCCCGGGTTTGAAAAGTTCAACGAGCGCATTGTGAAAGATATTTTTTACTTGCCGAACGACGCGAGAGACCGGTGGAAGTTCAACAACGACCTTGGAAAAGCGAAGTTTACGGTTCATCCCATTCCGGATCATGCGCTTGCCTCGGGGCAGTTCGTGATGATGACCATCCGTTCGCACGACCAGTTCAACACGCATATCTATGGCCTGAATGATCGCTATCGGGGCGTTTACAACGGGCGCCGCGTCGTTTTTCTGAATGCAGAAGACATCGCTGAAGCAGGCTTGCAGGCAGGGCAATTGGTGGATTTGACGAGTCATTTCAGCGGCCGGGAGCGGGTCGCCAAACATTTCCTGGTGACGCCATTCGAGATCCCACGGCGTTGCGCGGCGACGTATTTTCCCGAGGCAAACGTCCTCGTTCCCATCGAGAGCGTGGCGCAGAAAAGCAACACACCCACATCGAAATTCGTTATCATTTCCATAAGGCCTTCTCCTGACGCCGAATCCGCCGCACGAAAGCTGCACATCGAATCACTGGAAGCTTCCCAACTCGCCAAGCCGGGACTTCAGCCAGGCTAGAGTTCATGCAACGTTCCGGAAGCTGGCGCGAAACCATACGTTTTCGTCGACCAATAAGGTGGCAGCCTTTTTCTTATGAAATTCATCGACCTCACACATCCGCTAGTCCACGGGCAGCCTGCGTTTCCGGCGGATCCAAAATTGAGTATCGTGCCGCATGGCACGGTTGCGACGACGAAATACAATATCAGCCAGATCGTGATGGGTTCGCATCAGGGCACGCACCTTGATGCGATGTATCATTTCATTGATAACGGTCGGACTCTCGATCAAATGCCGCTGGAATGGTTTTACGGTCCTGCCCGCATTTTGCGAATCCCGAAACAGGCGGGGGAAGACATTACCGTTGACGATTTCTTGCCATACGAACATTTGCTCGTCCCTGAAGCCAAGATCCTCTTTGAAACCGGTTGGGCCAGGAAATTCGGTACGCAGGATTTCTTCGAAAACTTTCCATCGCTCACGCAGGATGCCGCACGGTTTCTCGCCAAAAAAGGCATTCGCCTGTTGGGCATGGATACGCCGACGCCTGGGCGGGACTGGTATGAAGTGCATCATATCCTCCTCGGTTCGGAGATTGTTATCGTGGAGTCGCTGGCTCACCTGGATGAAGCGCCGGATACGTTTACATTCGCCGGTTTTCCTCTGCTGTTCCAAGGCCGCGACGGTTCACCGATTCGCGCTGTGGGCTTGATCGAATAATCTTCCGACATGGCGCCGCCCAACTTTCGTACTCGCGACTTCTTGCTGGGCCACATCCGGCAAACCCTGGCGTTCTATCATCCTCGCTGCATCGATCAGTCCGGCGGCTTTTTTCATTGTTTTAAGGACGATGGAAGCATCTACGATCCGGTAACGCGGCATCTGGTAAGCAGCACCCGTTTCGTCTTCAATTACGCCATGGCGTATCGGCAGTTCGGCGATGTCGCCCACCTGGACGCAATCCGCCACGGGGTGAATTTCCTGCGGAATGTCCATCGCAATGCCGAAACAGGTGGCTATGCATGGCTGCTGAGCTTTGAGAACGGTCGCAAGCAAGAGCTTGATGTGACCAATCACTGCTACGGTCTTGCATTCGTCGTTCTCGCTTATGCGCACGCGTTCCGTGCGGGAGTCACCGAGGCCGGCGACTATCTCAAGGAAACGTTCGATCTCATGGAACGCCGGTTTTGGTCGCACGCGCATGGTCTTTACGCCGATGAAGCCAGCGCCGACTGGCAGACGGTTTATCCATATCGCGGCCAGAACGCGAACATGCACACATGCGAAGCTTTGATTGCCGCGTTCGAAGCCACGGAGGATTCGCGTTATCTCAAACGTGCATTAATGCTCGCGGACAATATCACGCGGCGTCAGGCTGGGCTGGCTGGTGGATTGATCTGGGAACATTATCACGAGGACTGGTCCGTGGATTGGGAATACAATCTTCACGATAGGACCAACATTTTCCGTCCGTGGGGCTATCAACCTGGGCACCTGACCGAATGGGCGAAGCTTCTTCTAATTCTCGAACGCCACCAGGCGCATCTTGACCGGAACGCAAGCTGGCTCCTTCCTCGCGCCAAGGAACTCTTCACTGTGGCTCTTGCCAAAGCCTGGGACTTCGAGCACGGCGGCATTTTTTATGGTTTTGCGCCGGATGACAGCATTTGTGACAGCGACAAATATTTCTGGGTACAGGCCGAGTCTTTTGCCGCTGCGGCCCTGCTGGCGCGACGCACCGGTGACGACTTCTACTGGCAGTTCTACGAACGGATCTGGACTTACAGCTGGGAGCATTTTGTCGATCACCGTTATGGCGCGTGGTACCGGATTTTGACCTTCGACAACCGCAAATACAGCGACGAGAAAAGTCCTCCTGGCAAGACGGATTACCACACAATGGGCGCGTGCTACGAAGTCGTGAATTTTGCCTTGAGTTGAGAAGGGGAAACGGGGTATTTGGGCGAGATGGCAGACAAAAACAACATCCTGCCCGAAAACGTCCCCGGGAAATGGTATGTGGACGATACATGCACACCTTGTCGCGTGTGCCTGGACGAGGCTCCCCAGCTCTTGAAATACAACGACGACGAAACCTACGTGTACTTCTTTAAGCAACCCGACGGCGAAGAGGAACTCGAAGCCGCCAAGAACGCCTTAGAGATCTGTCCGCAGCAAGCCATCGGCGACGACGGCGACGAGTAAGGACGGCCTAGGCATAGGCAAACGCCGAGGGAATCCTGCGTTTGCCAAAAGGAGATGCATCGGAAGAAAGCCGATGCAGGACGTGGTTTTGACGCCCGATTAGCAAGCGGCCACTTTTCCATTGCGTCACAACCGTCGCTGGATGAGAACGCTGGGGATGGATATTCTCTTCCCTGGCTTGCTTCGCTCGTGGGTCGCTCCGGAACTGGTGTCAATTAATCGTCTGCCGATGCGGGCGACGTTTTATCCATTTTCCGTCCCGGAGAACGTGTCGATCAACCGCGACGAGTCACCGTTCGTCCGCTCATTAAACGGTGACTGGCTGTTTGAACTCGCCGAAAAACCCGAAACGATTCCGACGGACTTCGTGCAGCCGAATTTTGATGCTTCGTCGTGGCGCAAAATTCCTGTGCCGTCCAACTGGACTCTGCACGGTTTCTTCGACAAGCCTCACTATACGAACGTCCGTATGCCGTTCGATACGGAGCCGCCCAACGTCCCGGCTTCGAATCCGACGGGACTGTATCGAACCACATTTGCCTTGCCTGCGGAATGGGCGGGACGCCGCATTGTGCTGCACATCGGCGGCGCGGAAAGCGTTCTGTACGTATGGCTAAACGGTCGTCCGGTCGGCATGGGAAAGGATTCCCGGCTGCCAAATGAGTTTGATGTGACGCCATTCCTGTCGACGGAACGGCCGAATACGCTCGCGGCGGCCGTCGTGAAATGGTCTGACGCTTCGTTTATCGAGGACCAGGATCAATGGTGGATGGGAGGCATTCATCGTGATGTTTTTATTTATTCGACGCCACACACCCACATCGCCGATGTTTTTGCCGTTGGGACACCCGATGAGGATTTCGAAGGCGCTACACTCTCAGTGAAGGCGAAAATCGGTTTCGCGGGTCAGCCCGAGCCCGGCTGGGAGTTCGCCGTTTGGCTCCGCGACGCTGCCGGCGTGGAGGTTTTCACAACCCCTCTCGTCAAACCCATAACGGCTGTCTCAAATGCCGCATGGGGTGAGCGGCTGGAAGTCACGCTGACGAAGCCCGTCAAGAAAGCGAAACTCTGGTCCGCTGAAACGCCTCACCTTTACACTGTGATTGTCGCGCTGCGCCGGACGGGAAACGGTGAAATTGTTGACTCGACAGCAATACGCATCGGCTTCCGTAAAATCGAAGTCCGCGACCGCCAGCTCCTGGTCAACGGCCAACCGGTTCTGATCAACGGCGTCAACCGTCATGACCACAATGACATCACGGGTAAAGCGCTCACACGCCTGGATTTGCGCCTGGATGCTGTGACGATGAAGCGCTTCAACGTCAACGCCGTTCGCTGCTCCCATTACCCAAACGATCCCTATTGGCTCGATCTCTGCGACGAGATGGGTTTTTACGTCATCGACGAAGCCAACCTCGAAGCGCATGCCTATTACGACCAATTCGGGCATGACCGCCGTTATGCGAGCGCTTTCCTCGAACGCGGCATCCGCATGGTCGAGCGGGATAAAAACCACCCCAGCATTATTCTCTGGTCACTTGGGAATGAGACTGGGCATGGACCGAATCACGACGCGATGGCGGGTTGGATTCGTCGTTACGACCCGAGTCGCCCCTTGCATTTTGAGCCGGGTATCTGGTCTCAGAGCTCCGGGGATCTCGGAAAGAAGGCCTACGATAATGGGTACGCTGTCACCGATATCGTCTGCCCAATGTATCCTGAGATCGCAAAAATCATCGATTGGGCGACCGATCGTTCGCATCCCGATCGGAAGCGGCCCCTCATCATGTGCGAATACAGCCATGCCATGGGCAACAGCAACGGCTGCCTGGGGGAATATTACGACGCATTTGAAAAGTACGACGGCTTGCAGGGGGGCTTCATCTGGGAGTGGGTCGACCACGGCATCAAGCAGATCGATAAGAAAGGCCGCGAATACTGGGCCTATGGCGGCGATTTTGGTGATACTCCAAACGACCTCAACTTCTGCTGTGACGGTTTGGTTTGGCCGGATCGCAAGCCGCATCCGGGCCTGTGGGAATTCAAGAAACTCGCCCAACCTGTTTCGGTAAAACTTGTTAACGGCACGAAACGGATCTTCAGCATAACCAACAAGCAATATTTCAAGACCCTCGCCTGGCTTTCTGGAGAATGGGCTGTCGCGGTGAACGGCGAAATCATCGAGACCGGCCGTTTGCCAAAACTGAAAACCGCGCCGCAAACTTCGGAAAAAATCGAATTGCTTTTCGAAATTCCGAAGGCTTTGCCCGGACAGGAAATCTTTATCACCTTCCGTTTTCGCACGGCAAAAGCGGTTCCTTGGGCTGAGGTCGGGCATGAAGTGGCTTGGGAGCAAATTGCGCTTCCGGCACGAACGCTTCGGAGAACCGTTCAGGAGCCGAAGGTTGCTCTTGAATTGCGCCAAGTTGGCGACACGAGCGGGATTGTGTTGGGCGACCTGGAAGTGACGGCGGATCCGTCGGGAGTGACTGCACTGCTCCTAAACGACGAAAATGTCCTGGCCGTCGCTCCATATCCGCAAATATGGCGTGCCGCGACAGACAACGATGGAATCAAAGGTTGGTCCGGCCAGGAAAGCAAACCGTTGGGCAAATGGCTTGCCTTTGGAATCCCCGATGCGGTCACCGAAACCCACAAAGTCAGAGCGTCAAAGAGCAAGGACGGTGGCGTACGCCTGCAAATCCAGCAGATCGCCAAACCTTCCAAGTCTGACGGCGCCGTACGCTTGAATCAGGATTGGCTTTTTTCCTCCGACGGCAGCGTGCTCATTTCAAACACATTTGATGTAGATGAAACATTGTTGGATTTGCCCAGAATCGGCATCACGTTTCAGCTCATTGGCGATTTTGAACGCCTTGAATGGTTCGGACGTGGACCGCATGAAAACTACCCTGACCGCCTCAGAAGTACGTGGATCGACCGTTTTGTGAGCACTGTTTCTGATGAATACGTTCCTTACATTTTGCCCCAGGAGCACGGCCTGAAAACGGGTGTCCGTTGGTTTTCACTCGGTCCGGAAAAGGGTCCGAAGGTCAAAATTTCAGCCGTGGACGAGCCTCTCATTTTTTCGGCGAGCCATTTTACGCCGGCAGATTTATTCCTGGCGAACCATACATGTGACCTCACGCCTCGTCCGGAGGTCATTGTAAACATCGACGCCGCCCATCGTGGACTTGGCACACGCAGTTGTGGGCCGGATACATTGGAAAAATATCAGCTCAAACCCGGCAAATACAGCGTACAATTCCAGGTGGAGATTGCCGTGTAATCGTGTATTCTGCCGCCCCAATGCTCACGCCCGACGATTTTCAGTACGCCATTGAAAACACGTCTGTCATCGTCAGTCCTTCGCGCCTCATCCAGACGTTCGGAACGACGAGCTTCAGGTTTTTCCTGATCTCGGAGTTGATGGACAGTGTTGACGAGATCCGCATCCGTGAAGGACGCGTGGAAGCTGAACGTCCCCAAATTCTTACACCCGAACGCCTTTCCCATCTCCTTCTCGAAGGTTTCGGCGAAAAAGCCCGGGAGTTTGCCGAAAGCATCGAGCGTAACCCGCAGCTTGCGACGTTTCTCAAGTACGGATTCCAACTTTCCAAGAAGGACGTCACCGAAACATTTGCGCACGACACGCTCGAGGCCGTCGTCGGTCGCGTTCGCGAACAGGTTGCGGAGTCCGATGTTTCGACGGCCGTCATTCAAGGCGTCGACGAAGCGTGGGAAGTCTGCCTGCTAAAATTCTCCATCGATATGATCCTTCGATCTGCCTCGGGGAATATGGACGATTTTCGCAAGCGCGGCCTGTTGTAGAGAATGGCGCGCCGGTGAAGACAATCATCAAAGTCCTTATCGTACTCATCCTGGCAATCGCCGTTTTTGGCGGCGCGGCCTGGTTTGCCTACGATCTCTACCTCAAACCGCGGGCGATTATCCTCAAAAAAAATTTGCCGACGCCTACGCCGGTGCCGACTCCCGACCCCAGCACAGTTCAGTGGGAAAAACTGCATGCCAGCTTCAAAACGGCTTCCGTGGCTGAGAAACAGGTGGTCCTTCAACGATTCATGGCTGCTTATCCCGACTCTCCCAAGTTCCGGGACGCTCGTGCTGAACTCGGCCAGATCAACTCCGACCACTTCTTCTCGTCGGCGCCGGGACCCGGTAAAATCGAATACATCGTGCAGCGCGGCGATTCCATCGCCCGCATCGCCAGCCACCACAAGGTGTCCTACGACACACTCATCCGGGCCAACAATCTCGACCGGCTCCTCATTCATCCCGGCGACAAATTCATCATTCCCACCGGAGATTTCAGTGGCGAAATCTTTCCAAAGACCGGCGTTTTCACCCTCATGAACGCCGGGATCTTCTTCAAAGACTATCAAATTCTCGCTGCGAATATTCCTAAAAGGCTTCCGGGAGGCGGCAAATTGACTGTAACGGACAAGGTGGCGTGGCATAACGGAAGTCCTGTGGCCTTTGGCCATAAAAACTACCTCGGCAGCACGCGGTGGATCTCGTGCGGAAGCCAGTTCACCATTTATTCTGTCGTCGAAAGACCTGCCGGGGCTCCGCCTGACGTCAACAAACCCATTGGGGGGATTCAACTCGCTCCCGAGGATCTCGAAGAGCTTTTTGCCCTCGTGAATCGCGGAATGCCCATTACAATCGTGCCCTGATTTCCCTTTTCCCCCTCTGTGCCTGCCATGAAAGTTCAGCCTCTCGAATTTGAAAAACCCGTCGCGGACCTCGAAAAAAAGCTCGAAGACATCCGGAAGCAATCCAATGAGAGCGATCTCGATCTGGAGGTCGAAATCCGGCGCATGGAAGAGAAAATCGAGGCAATGCGTCAGGATATTTTCAGGAACCTGACGGCCTGGCAGCGCGTCCAGATTGCCCGCCACACCGCGAGGCCATTTTTCCTCGACTACATAGCAAATTGTTTTACCGATTTCGTGGAACTCCACGGCGACCGTCTTTTCGGAGAGGATCGCGCGATGCCTGGCGGGCTTGCCACGATCGGCAAATATAGGTGTGTTGTTATTGGCCATCAGAAGGGCCGCAACACCAAGGAAAATTTGCGGCACAATTTTGGTAGCGCGCACCCTGAAGGCTATCGCAAGGCGTTGCGGTTGATGCGACTGGCTGAGAAATTTAAACTCCCGGTGGTTGCGCTCATCGATACTCCTGGCGCCTATCCCGGCGTTGGGGCGGAGGAGCGTCACATCGCTGAATCTATTGCGGTAAATATCCGTGACATGATGGTTCTGAAAACGCCAATTGTTGCCGTCATCATCGGTGAAGGCGGCTCTGGCGGAGCACTCGGTATCGGTGTCGCGGACAAAGTACTCGTCATGGAAAACGCCTATTATTCCGTGATCAGCCCAGAAGGCTGTGCGGCGATTTTGTGGAAACACCGCCAGTATGCGCCGCAAGCCGCAGAAGCGCTAAAGCTCACCGCCATGCATCTGCTGGAACTTGATCTCGTCGACGGTATCGTTCCGGAACCTTTCGGCGGTGCCCATCGCGACCATGAGGAAGCTGGCAAATTGCTTCAGGCGACGGTTTTGGGTGCGCTTGACGAAATTACCGCGCAACCCATTGAATCGCTCCTGGAATCCCGTTACGAAAAATTCCGAAAAATCGGCCCTGTGCTGGAACCGGAGGTGACATAGTTCCGTGGCTAAAGGCGCGGTGCGCCAGTTTGGGTAAGAGTCTTAAGTTTTTAAGTTTGTAAGTCTTAAGACTTTCAGCAAATGACGTGGGGGGCGACTACCGACGACCTCACTTGAAACTTACAAACTGACAAACTTAAGACTTGTTCGCATGTCCCAACTGAACCGCTTCCCGCGTCTCCTTCCCACACCGATCAAAAAAGGAGTCAAAGTCGCCGACCTTATCGACGGCACTTTCAAAGCCTACAATAGCGGCCGCCTCGGTGAAGCCTGCCGTTTGCTCACGGAAAAAATGCTGCCGGACAATGGCACTATCGGCATGTCCTTAACCGGCGCGCTCACACCCGCAGGTCTCGGGAAAGCCGCCATCGTTCCGTTGATGAAAGCCGGATTTGTCGATTGGATCATTTCCACGGGCGCGAATCTCTACCACGACCTTCACTACGGACTCGGCATGGCGCTCCATGCCGGATCGCCGTTCCTCAATGATATTGAGCTGCGGAACCTCGGTATCATTCGCATTTACGATGTCCTTTTCGACTACGACGTCCTTCTCGACACCGACGCCTTCGTCCGCAAGGTCATCCAGGGGCCGGAATTTCAGACGCCGATGGGCACCGACGAATTTCATTTTAAGCTTGGCAAGTATGTCTTCGAGCGGGAAAGGAAACTCAAAATCCCCGAGACGTCGGTTCTCAGCGCCGCGTATCAATATGGCGTTCCTATTTTCACCAGTTCGCCTGGAGACAGTTCCATCGGCATGAATGTCGCCGCCATGTCGCTGCGCGGCTCCGGCCTGCAATTCGATGTCAATCGTGACGTAAACCAGACGGCAGCAATTGTTTACGATGCCAAATCCGGCGGATTGAATTCCAGCGTCTGGATTCTCGGCGGCGGTTCTCCCAAGAATTTCATGCTGCAAACCGAGCCGCAGATTCAGGAAGTGATGGGTATTGAAGAACGTGGCCACGACTACTTTTTACAAATCACAGACGCTCGTCCCGACACCGGCGGTCTCAGCGGCGCGACTCCCGGCGAAGCAGTCAGCTGGGGAAAGGTTGATCCGGACAAGTTGCTCGATTGCGTCGTTTGTTATCTGGACTCAACCATTGCCTTGCCGCTGATCACCGCCTACGCGCTGAGCAAAGTCGCCCCGCGGAAGCGCAAAAATCTCTATGCCCGCCGCGACGAACTGCTGGAAAAACTTAAAGCCCAGTACTTCAAATCCGGCAGCGTGGAAAAAATTGCGCATCGAACGGACGTCTCGACCGCCCCCAAGAAAACCGGACGCAACCTAGCCAAACGCTCCACCGGCGTCTCGCGCCAGTAAACTCTTACTCTTACTCGTAATCTTAATCTTTCTTCCTCTCTCATTTCTCCGCCTCTTTTGAGGTTGTGAGAAAAAGTGTCGAATGGGATTAAAAGGGAAAGCCATTCCCATGAACGTCGTACGTCACTCAGACCTTAATTTCCCCGACACAATTGCCGCGCTCAACCGTTTTGCGGAGCCGTCTCCCAATGTCCGCCAAACGGTAGCTGAAATCATCACCAATGTCCGGTCCAACGGTGATACCGCTCTCATCGATTACACTTTCAAATTTGGAGGTCCGTCGCTTGAGCCGGCTCAACTCTTGGTCAATCCGTCCGAAACAATGGCGGCGGTCGCCTCACTCACCGACGAAACCCGGGCCACGCTGGCTGCGTGCCATGCAAACGTCACCGCTTTTGCCAGCTATGGACTTCGCCAAAACTGGAGCATCCTCAACGCCCAAGGCGTTCGCGTTGGCGAAAACTTTGATCCCTTCCGGCGTGTCGGGATTTATGTTCCGGGCGGCACGGCTCCGCTCGTTTCGACAGCGATCATGACCGTCACATTGGCCACGGTTGCTGGCGTCTCAGAGATCGTCGTCACGACGCCTGCCGGCTCTGATGGCAAAATCAACTCCGCCCTTCTTTCCGCACTCCAACTGGCGGGAGCGACAGAAGTCTACAAAGTGGGCGGAGCGCAGGCAATCGCGGCTCTAGCGTTCGGCACCGAAACCATCCGGCCTGTCGCGAAAATTTTCGGGCCAGGGAATCAATATGTCATCGAAGCGAAACGACAGGTTTTCGGCAAGGTCAGCATCGACCAGCTCCCCGGGCCGAGCGAAATCCTGATCATTGCCGACGAAACCGCCAATCCTGCATGGGTCGCAGCCGACCTACTGGCGCAGGCTGAACACGGTCATGACAGCGTCATCGGTTTCCTCACAGACTCTGAAAAATTGCTTTCCGCTGTTCGAGCTGAGATTGACACACAATCACAAACTCTTACACGGCAGACGTTTCTAAAGGAAGTGACGGGCCGAAACGCGTTTCTCATTCTGGTGGAGGACCTGGATCAGGCCGTTCAGATCGCGAACAATTTTTCCCCGGAGCACCTGACCATTGCGACTCGAGATCCCGCTCAAATCGCTGGCGACATCCGCACGGCTGGTGCGATCTTTCTCGGCTCCTGGTCTCCGGTTGCTGGCGGCGATTTCCTGGCCGGTCCGAGCCATACGCTGCCCACCGGAGGCGCCGGAAAATCATTCTCGGGTTTGACGGTTGATCAATTTCAACGCCGGACCAGCATCCTCGAATTCGATGAGAAATCGCTTCGGGAATCGGCTCCCATCATAGCTGCCGCCGCCACGCTGGAGGGTCTCGACGCCCACGCGCGGTCCGCGACCATACGCTTGGGGTGATCCGATGGCTTTGCGCTATAACCTGAGCCTGGCCACGCAACCCGTTCGATCGAGGCGGTTTTCAAGCGTTAGTGTCCCGCCGTGCGACTCCGCGATCTGACGGCTCAACGCGAGCCCAATTCCAGTCCCGTTCGGTTTTGTCGTAAAAAACGGCACGAATAAATTCGCGTCGCTCATTAAACCGGGCCCCTCGTCGAGTACTTCGATT
The DNA here is from genome assembly GCA_036525185.1 of Chthoniobacterales bacterium. Classification (GTDB taxonomy): domain Bacteria; phylum Verrucomicrobiota; class Verrucomicrobiia; order Chthoniobacterales; family DASVRZ01; genus DATDAW01. Next base: position 74,302 of record DATDAW010000029.1, read on the forward strand.
TCGATGTTTGAGCCGGTGGAAATCCACCTGATCGCGACCTTTCCACCGGTCTCCAGCGAGGCATCGACAGCATTGCGAATGAGATTGATGAGGAGTTGTTCCAGCTGATCGCCATCCGCCTGAAGTTCAACCGCCGGTCCAGATTCAACTTGGACGCCAAACCGGGTTTCGAGACCGGCGACCCGTCGGATCAAATCGGCGATGTTCACGCTGCGCAACGTCGGTGCCGGCAAACGCGCGAGCTGCGCATAGGCTTGCATGAATCGCTGCAACGACTCGGACCGTGTCCGGATGATCTGCAAGCCGCGCTGGAGATCTGCTTCCCAATCGGGCAGTCGCGGCTGGCGCTGGATGAGGGTTTCAAGACTGCCGGCAAGGGATTTGATTGGAGCCAGCGAGTTGTTTAACTCATGACCCAACACTCGGACGAGCCGTCTCCAGGCGTTTCGTTCTTCCTCGCGCAACGCCCAACTCAAATCGGTTAGAATCACCAGCGTCCGCGGCAACCCATTCTCCCGGAACCAGCTGCGCCGAACCGACCAGCGTCCCGTCCCCCCCGGCAGCGAAAGGGAAAGTGGCACATCCTCAGCAGCTTGCAGGGCGTCAAGAAGGCCGATGTCCACTGCCATCCGTCCGGCCAGTTTTGCCAGCGGCTGGCCGAGCAATTTCTCCCCGGCACGATTAGCAAGCCGGAGACGAGCGTTTTGATCAAAAATAAAAACGGCCGCATCGATTTCAGCCATGACGAGCCTCAAAAGGCTCAACGCCTCAAGCGCTCCGGTTCGTTGTCGTTGCAGGGTGTCGCCCAGCGAATTGATTTCAAAGAACACTTCGCCCAGCGCGTCACCGTGGCGGGCGCCACGGGCGCGAATGGAAAAATCCTCTTCGCGGAGCGCCGCGAGTAGGTTCGCGATAGTCTGCAGTGGGCGTTTGGCCCGGGCGCGTAGAAGGAGTGCGCCCCCGACGCTCGACAGCAGAATGAGAAGTGTAAATGTCCAGCGAAGTTTGGCGGAATGATCGTCCGCCCACAACAGCACGAGCGCGACCAACATCGCCGGGATGCCCGAGGCGAAAGCCACCAGTGCAAGCCGATTCTCCAACGGATCGTGCGGGGAACGAACGGTTCTGAAATGGGGGCCTGACATACGAGATTATGACAAATGGGGATGGGCGAACGGACGAAATGCGTACGGACTAATGGCCCGTGAATGCCCTTCCGGACAGAGCAGGAGAGGGGAACGTTTGTTTTTCATTCGTAATCCGTCATTCGCCCATTTTGCTTTTTTGCTCATTTTTCCTTCACAGCCCATGCTTCTGGAGTCGGCGATAAAACGCGCTCCGGCTCAGACCGAGGGCTTCCCAGGCGAGGCGCGTATTTCCCGGAAATTTGGCCAGGGTTTTCTGGATGAGCAGTTTTTCGACATCGTCGAGGCTCATAGCGTCTATATTCGCAGCCGCGGTGGCCGTGGGATGAAGGCCCAGATCGGAGGCTTGGATTCGGGTCCCGCCAGACATCAGGACGGCGCGTTCGAGGATGTGGTCCAACTCCCGGACGTTGCCCGGAAAATGATGCGCGAGCAGCATGTTCATCGCTGGTTCCTCGAAGCCGGAGATTCTCTTGCCATAGCGTTTCGCATGTTTGTCGAGGAAATGTGCGGCAAGGTTTGGGATGTCCTCGGGACGTTCGCGCAATGCAGGCAGGCGGATCTCAATGGTATTAAGCCGGAAGAGAAGGTCCTGCCGGAAACGACCAGCAGCGATTTCAGCGTGCAAGTTCGCATTGGTCGCCGAAACAATGCGTGTGTTGGTTTTCAAGGTGCGCGATGAACCGACGCGTTCGAATTCGCCAGTCTCGATGACGCGCAGCAGTTTTGCCTGAAGATTGAGGGGGAGGTTGGCGATCTCATCGAGGAACAGCGTTCCGCCGTTGGCGAGTTCGAAGCGTCCAGCCCGATCGGTTTTGGCGTCTGTGAACGCGCCTTTGACGTGGCCGAAGAGCTCGCTCTCGAACAGGCCGTCCGAAAAGCCTCCCATGTTCACAGAAATCATCGGGTTGCTCGCACGTCTGGAGGCGTCGTGCAACGCCCGCGCAACGACGCCTTTGCCTGAACCGTTTTCGCCGGTAACCAGCACGTTGGCGTCGGATGGGCCGACCCGGGAGATGAGGTCCAGCACGGGTCGCATGGCCACGCAGGAAGCAATGAAACCCGGCGTTTCGCCGCGAAGGATACGGTTTTCGTGTTCGAGTCGTTTGCTTCGCTTAAGTGCCTCTCCGAGCGCGAGTTGGGTGCGAATCATGCAAATGACGCGGTCGTTGTCCCAAGGTTTTGTAAAGAAATCACGTGCCCCGCGTTTCATGGCTTCGACGGCAAGATCGACGGTTGCCCAAGCGGTCATGGCCACTACGGGCAACGTCTCATCGATAGCCAAAATCTTGGGCAACGCTTCAAGCCCTTCACGTCCGGAAGTCGTGTCCCACGAATAGTTGAGGTCCATGAGCATCAGCGAAAAATCCCTCGCCTCGAGAGCCTTTAGCGCCGCTGGAATCGACGCGACGATCTCCGAGCGCAAGCCTTCGCATTTCAAAAGAAACTGAAGCGCCTCCCGAATGTCCGACTCATCATCCGCTATGAGGATTGGATTCACGGCCGGGAAATTCCGCGAGGCGGCAGGAGATGACAAGTGGCAAGCGATTTGATCGGGTGTGAAACATGTTAGAGGCAGCCTTATGGTCGAACCGGAAACGGATGGAAACCCTTCGACTCGAACACACCGCGAATGGCAGAAAAAAATGAAACGATGGGAAATCGTTCAGCTAATCGGCTGCATCTGGCTGCGATGGAAGAAATGGAGGTGCGCCGCTTGATGACCAACGACCATGCGCGAGGGGTCGCGGCGGAAGTATTGGGATATGCGGTGGTTTTACCGGTGTAGGCAGTTAGCCAACAACGACGTTCACTAGTTTGCCTGGAACGACGATAATTTTGCGGACCGTCTTACCCGCGGTTGCCTCCTGGATTTTCGGTAACGCAAGCGCTTGGGCTGTGGTGTCTTCCTGAGACAGATCTTTTTTGATCGTGACCCGGTCTCGGACCTTGCCGTTGATCTGGACTGGGATTTCGATTTCGTCCTCGATGAGCAGAGTGTCGTCCCAGGCCTGCCAGGTTTGAGCGACGATCTGGCCTTCGAAACCGGCAAACTTTTCGGACAGCAGGCTCCACAGTTCTTCGGTCAAATGCGGAGCGAAGGGATTCAACAGGATGAGCAATGTCCGCAATGCCGAAACAGGCCGCGCTTCGACATTTGTAAACTCATTGGTGAACACCATCATCTGTGAAATGGCTGTGTTGAAGGCGAGCGCTTCAATGTCCTGCGTCACTTTTTTGATCGTGGCGTGGATGACCTTTTGCTGTTTGCTCGTGGGCGGGACGTCGGCAAGCAGGCTGGATATTTCCCAATTTCCTTCCTGGTTTTCCTCCATCACCAGCCGCCAGACACGCGCCAGAAAACGGTGCACGCCTTCGACGCCGCTCATACTCCAGGGTTTCACTTGTTCGAGCGGCCCCATAAACATCTCATACAGGCGCAATGAATCGGCGCCGTAGTCGGTGATGATGTCGTCAGGGTTGATGACGTTGCCACGGCTCTTGGACATTTTCTGGTTGTCCGTGCCGAGGATCATGCCCTGGTTCACCAGCTTTTGAAACGGCTCGACCGTGCTGACATACCCCAAATCGTAGAGGACTTTGTGCCAGAAACGGGCGTATAGCAGATGCAAAACGGCGTGCTCCGTGCCGCCGACGTAGAGATCGACGCCGCCGGGATTCTGGATTTTGGAATCTCGATTTTCGATTTTGACAGCACCGGTCATCCAGTACCGCTCGGCTTCTTCGCTGGCGAAGCGATCCGGGTTTTGCGGGTCGCAGTACCGCAGGTAATACCAGCATGAGCCAGCCCATTGGGGCATGGTGTTCGTTTCGCGGGTTGCGGCGTCGGAGTAACGAATCCAATCTGCCGCGCGTGCCAGGGGAGGTTCTCCGGACTCTGTCGGCTTGAAATCTTCGAGCGGCGGTGGTGCCAGCGGCAATTCGGTTTCGGGGAGAGTGCTATGCTGGCCGCTTTTCCAGATGACCGGAAACGGCTCGCCCCAGTAGCGTTGACGCGAAAAAAGCCAGTCGCGCAGCTTGTAATTGACCGTCTTTTGGCCCAGGCCACGTTCCTCGAGCCATGCCGTGATCGTTTTTTTGGCTTCATCCGTTGGCAATCCGTCGATGATACCCGAGTTAATGGAGGTTCCCTGTCCGGAAAAACAGGCATCTTCGTTTTCCACGGGGCCAACGACAAAACGGATGGGCAGACCGAATTTCTTCGCGAACTCCCAGTCGCGTTCGTCATGCGCGGGTACGGCCATGATCGCCCCTGTGCCGTAGCCCATTAGAACGTAATCCGCGATCCAAATGGGAATTTTCTCCTGATTGACGGGATTGATCGCGAAGGCCCCGGTAAAGATACCTGTTTTGTCCTTGGCCAGATCAGTTCGGTCGAGGTCGGATTTGCCGGAAATCTCCGCGCGGTAGGCGGCGACTGCGTCCGCGTGCTCACGGGTGGTGATTGAATCGACCAGCGGATGCTCAGGCGACAATACCATGTAAGTCGCGCCGAATAATGTGTCGGGCCGCGTCGTAAAAACAGAAATCGAAAATCCGGAATCCAAAATCGAAAATTCCACCCGGGCACCATCGCTCTTGCCGATCCAGTTCGTCTGCAGGAGCTTGATTCCCTCGGGCCAATCCAGACCTTCCAACTCTTTGATCAATCGCTCTGCATACGCCGTGATGCGCAACATCCACTGTCGCATGGGCTTGCGAATGACCGGAAAACCGCCGACTTCGCTTTTTCCGTCGATCACCTCCTCGTTCGCCAGCACGGTGCCCAATTCCGGGCACCAGTTCACCGGCGCTTCGGCGACATAGGCCAGGCGCACGGAATCTGGATCATTCCCGGTGTAAGTCGAGATGGGTTCGGCCTTGTGGGTGGCAGGATTAAACCACGAGTTATAGATCTTCAGGAAAATCCACTGCGTCCATTTGAAATAACCGGGGTCGGTCGTGTTGACCTCTCGGCTCCAGTCATAGCTGAAGCCGATGCGCTGGAGCTGCTTTTTGAATCTCTCAACGTTCCGTTCCGTGGTGACGGCGGGATGTTGGCCAGTCTTGATAGCGTATTGTTCTGCGGGTAATCCAAATGCGTCCCAGCCCATCGGGTGCAACACGTTAAATCCCTTCAACCGCTTGAACCGCGCAATAATGTCCGTCGCCGTGTATCCTTCGGGATGCCCGACGTGCAACCCGTCACCGCTGGGATAGGGGAACATATCGAGGACGAAATACTTCGGTTTTTTCGGATCGAAGCCGGATTGACCGGGGTTCGGCGCACGAAAAGTCTCTTCCTGGTTCCAGAGGGCCTGCCACTTGGGCTCGATCTGGTCGTAAGGATAGGGTTTTCGCTTCTCGCTCATGGCTGTAAAAAGAGGGACAGCCACTCAACAATCGTCCCTCCACTTGCGCAACCGATTTTGATATCCGACAAACAACCACCCGGTTCTTCTGCCGATTTCGCTGAGAACCTTGGAGGTTCCGTCCTCACATCCTATGCAACACATCCTGATAGCCACGCGTAACTCGCACAAAACTAAAGAGATCCGGCAAATGCTTGACGGCCATTTTATTGTCGAGGATTTGAATGCCCGGGACCATTGGCCGGAGATCGAAGAAACGGCCGACACGTTTGCGGGAAACGCCGCGCTCAAGGCTTTGGGGATTTCAGTGCTCTACGATGGCATCGTGCTGGCGGACGATTCCGGGTTGGAAGTCGACTCCCTTGGCGGCGAACCAGGCGTGTGGTCGGCGCGTTATGCCGGTGAAAATGCGACCGATGCGGACAACCGGGCGCTGCTGTTGAAAAGACTGGATGGAAAACCGTCGTCGGGCCGTTTCCGCTGTTCGATGGTCCTTGCGCAGGCGGGTGTCGAGCTTGCGACATTCGATGGCGCGGTCGAGGGCACCGTTATTAACGACGAACGCGGCGCCGGCGGCTTCGGCTACGATCCGCTGTTCCTTCCAGACGGATTTTTTAACACATTTGCGGAATTGCCGTCGGAGACAAAGAATCAATTAAGCCACCGGGCGCGGGCTTTGGAACAGGCCGTCCGGTTTCTTGGACAGCTGTAAGTGTCCCCTGAAAACCAGGACAAGGCCAACCCGACACGGTTTCCAGCGGGGCGACGAAATGAGGAGCTAGACGCGCGATGCATCCAGACAAAGTCTCTGGCGTGAGGGTCCCCCGGGGAGGCGTGGAGTATGGTGTTTTCGAGACAAAAAACCGGGTGCGCACTTGCGTTGTGCACAAATGCGTATAAGAAAACAATAATATTCGCCACCTCTGATTCTCCCACAGATACCCTCATCCATGATCATCTCCCTTCGTCTTTCGTTCTTTCGAAGTCTCCTGGCCGCGCTGGCTCTCGCCATGACGTTAACCACAGGTCTCGCCCAAACGCCAGCGCCTGCTGCTTCGGCCGTCTCGCCCTCCGCGACACCCAAGGAGCAGCTCTCAGCCGCTGCCGAGCGGAGCCATCGCGAGCAACAGGAGGTTGGCCGCCGTTTTTCTTCCGGATGGGGGCAGAAGCTGAAGGAGGGTGGCACGACGGCGATCGTTCAGCTGGCCTTGTCCGTTTTTGGCGCGATGTTTATTTTCGAACGGTTATTCAACCTGCGCCGGCACAAAATTGTTCCCCGCGGGCTCTCGCAAAAAGCGCTCCAGCTTTGGAGGGCAGGAAATTTCGCCGCACTGGAGGCCTTTGAAAAGACTGAGCCGAGTACCCTGGGCCGTGCAATCGCATGGGTGGCGAAGCATCGTCAAAGTTCCTATGCTGACGTGTCGGTTGGGGCTGGTGACATCATTTCCCAGGAGATCGAGGTCAATCATCAACGAGCCTACCCGATGGGCGTCGTCGCGACGCTCGAGCCCTTGCTCGGGCTGCTTGGAATGATTCTTGGCATGATTGACACCTTTGAAGTGGTCGCGCTGGCTGGGGCGCTGGGCAACCCGGCCCAACTCGCCGGCGGCATTTCTGAAGCGCTGGTGACGACGGGTCTGGGCCTGGCCGTCGCCATTCCTTTCCTCGCGCTGTTCCACTATTTCAAGAGTCGCACAAACGTTTTCGGTTCCCAGCTCGAGAAAGAGATGACCAGCTTGCTCAGCGAATGGTTCCTCAGCCCGAAGAAGGAGGAGGTCTATGAAAGTTAGAAACAAGCATGCCGACCAGGACTTCGAGATCCCGTTGATCCCGATGATCGACTGTCTTTTCGTGCTGCTGGTCTTCTTTCTGGTCGCCACCACGTTGAAAAAAACTGAGAAGGAATTGCCTATCGACCTCCCGCAGTCCGGCGCCGCCCTCGATACGGAACAGAAAGAAGACGTGCTCGTGATTGGCCTCGACCGAGCCGGCCAGAAGTTCTTTCGGTCGGAACCGGTCACGACGGAAGTAATGAGCCAGCGTCTTGCCGCTGCCGCCCTGGCGAACCCCAATCGCCGCGTCCGCCTCGATGCCGACGTCAGCACGCCTTACGCCGCCGTCGTCGAAATGATTGAGATGTGCGAATTTAACAATCTGCGCAATGTCGGCTTCCGTACAAAGTCTCCCGGCAAGTGACGGCCCGCCAAGAGCTATTTGGCTGGTGCTATCGATTCTCTCGCACGGCCTGATCATCGGCTGGCTGATTTTTTACGTGCCCGTGGCACAGCTCGCCACGCGCCCGGAATCCGCCAATAGCTCCGCTGAACCCGTGGTTGCCGCATCCACGAACCGGGTCCAGGAAGTCGCCAGGGAAATCGAAACCACACAGGCCGACGAAATCCGGTCCAAGGTTGAGGAACTCCTTGAGACACAGAAATCCCTGGCGGAACTCGAGGCGCAAAAGCAGACCGAATTTTCGCTGTTGGCCCAGGAAATGGCGACTACCGCACCGCAACTTGCGGAGGATGCTGTTGAACAAGCCGTTCAAGCCCAGGCCGCCGCCGAGAAAGCTGAGGCGGAAGCCCTTAAAGCTGCCGAGGAGTTAAAGGCCGCTCGTGATGCTGTCACCGACCCCGCGCGTACGCCCGTCGAAAAAACCGCAGCAGAAACGCAAGCGGCTACCGCAGCTTCACGGTCCAACGCGGCCCAGGAACGTGCCAAAAATGCGCAGGCCACCGCCACGGCTGCGCAGCTGAACGCCGCGCAGCAACTTGGCTTTCGTGAGGAGAAAGCTTTCAAGGAAGCCCGCACCGCGCAGGAAGCCGCATCCACCGCTCAGGAACAAGCCAACCTCAAGCAGGATGAGGCAGCTGCTCTCCTCGATGAGCTCGGTTCGCGCAAACGCGCCGCCGAGACGACTGCGCAAAGTCTCACGCGCGCCGAACGCACCGTCGATCTTCAAAAAGGACGCCTTGCGCGGGCTGAACGCAACCTGAACAACGCCCGGAACACGGAAGCGAACCGGAGCGAACAGGAGGAAAATGTTCGGAAGTCCAAGGCGGCGTTAGCGGAAGCGGAAGCAGCTGCTGCCCGTGCCCGGCAGGAAGCGGAGAAAACCGGACAGGACTACACACAATTGCCCTCCAAAATGCGCGATCTTCAGGAGGCCGCTCTGACAGCGCAAAAGACGGCTCGTGATCTGCAGACCAAGGCGCAATCCGCTGCCGCAAGCGCCACGGTGGCCGCAGCTTCGCAGACCACTGAGCCCGCGACTGCGTCCGAGCCGCCTCCGGCCATTTCAGCCACCCCTCAGGAAGCCGAACCACCTTCTCTCGACGGTAAGAGTCTCTCCGATCTTTATGAAATCGCGGTAGTGGCGGAGAACGCCATCGCCGCCTCCTATCGCGACATTCGCGCCGTCGATACGGCGGCTCTTCGCCACATTCCGATGGCCGAAGCGCAGAAATACGTAGAGATCGCCCGCCCCACGCGTCCGGATCTTTCCAAGGGGCTTTCGCCGGCAGCCATCGGCAGCACCGCCGATTTGGAAAAACAAAAGCAGGCAATCGAAAATGCCACCCAGCAAATCAATTCCATACTTGCGCTCACTCGCGGCATGGCATTTCAGGCCCGCAACACGGGGAGTGGCCAGGGAGTGACGGTTTCTGTCGACGCCATGAAAACGCAGGCGGCCCAAGCCAACGAACTCGCGGGGATGGCCGCGGACTATCAGGACGGAAATTACGCGGCCGACCTGGCAGAGATGATGAGGCGCCTGCAGGGAGGCGACGCAAGTGGTGGGCCGGCTGTCATGGACGCGCCCGGAAACGCGACCGGTCAGGGCGGTCCTAACGCCAGCGGACCGGGTCCCCAGGGCGGTGTGGGCGGAGGAACCCACGTCATGGCACCGGGTCACGGCACGGGCCCGATGGGCTTCCCCGCTCCCGGTGGCGTCCTGGATTCCGTGCCCGGACGCAAGGTGCACGGTCCGGGTCGAGGCGATGGTGGCGCAAAATGGATGTATTTGGATACCTGGTATGTCATTGGCCCGTTTCCCAATCCGCAACGGCGAAACATCGACACGCATTTTCCTCCGGAATCTGTGATCGATCTCGATGCGACCTACCTGGGCAAGGACGACCAGCCTGTTCGCTGGACATTTGTCCAGAGCAACCAGGCCGCCCTTCATCCGCCTAAGGAAAGCAACTACTCGATTTACTATGCGTACACCACGCTTTGGCTTGACGAGGAACGTGACCTCTGGATCGCTATCGGAAGCGATGATTTCTCCAAGGTCTGGCTCAATGACATGCTCATTTGGGCCAGCGGGCCCAAGCAAAAAACGTGGAAGGCCAACGAAGGCTACCGCAAGGTCCATTTCAAGAAAGGCCTCAATCGCGTGCTTTATCGCATCGAAAACGGCAGGGCCTCCTGTCTGTTTTCACTCATGGTTCATCTTGATTCCAATCCCCAATGACGCCTTCTTCGCGGTCGCAAATCCGGGCCGTTGTTCGTGTCGTTTGGTTTTCGGAGGGTTTTGGGGCTGGTGCCCTGAAGTCCGTTAGCTGTGCCGAAAGAAATAGGCATGGCTTGCGGCAGCGCGCTCCTATTCGGTAGAACCGGTTCATGATTATTGACGCAGAGACCTTCGTCGATTTGCCCACATCGCGCGGACCAATGCGGGCGCATCTCTTCATTCCCAAGAATGCCGGAAAACGGCCGGGCCTAATTCTTTATTCAGAGATTTTCCAGGTCACGGGACCGATCCGTCGGCTTGCCGCGACTCTTGCAGGAAATGGATATGTGGTTGCGGTCCCGGAGGTTTATCACGAATTCGAGCCGGCCGGGACGGTCCTGGCATACGATCAGGTCGGATCGGATCGCGGAAATGCTCTCAAGTACACCAAGGAACTCGCCTCCTACGAGGAGGATGCCGATGTCCTCGCGAACTTCTTGACCGGACACGAACTCTGCACCGGGAAAGTCGGCAGCTTTGGTGTGTGTCTCGGAGGCCATCTGGCAGTGCGCGCCGGATTTCATCCCCGCATCAGCGCCGTAGTGGCCTTTTACCCAACGGATATTCACCAGGGTTCGCTTGGCGCCGGGAAAAGGGACGATACGTTGGCGCGTTTTGAAGGCACAAAGACGCCTTTTCTATTTGTCTGGGGCCGCCAGGACCCGCATGTGCCCTTGGAAGGACGCCGCAAAATTTTGGATCGCCTCGATGAAACCGGTGTGGAGTACGAATGGCACGAGTTCAATGGCGCCCACGCCTTTCTTCGTGACGAAGGACCGCGTTTCAATCCCGCCCTCGCCAGCGTGTGCATCGCCCTACTCCTGCGCTTCTTCGGCGAGAAATTGGGCTGAAGCAGCGGCGGCGTGGACGGCTGCGCTAGTCCCCAGGCAACCGGGTTAACGTCCTTCGATGCGGCAGCGATTCGGGCATGCGCTCCTGGATGAATTTGACCAATTTTTCGCGGATTTCGCAGCGGAGATCGAAAGCGATCCCCGCGTCGACAGCGGAAACGAGGCACCGGAGTTCGAGCGTGTTTTCCTTGGCATCAGTGACTTGCAACGCGCAGACATCGCGGTCCCAGAGTGATGATGCTTCAGCAATGCGGCGCAGCTCGGCGCGGATTTCATCCACCGGAATCGTGTAATCGACGTTCAGGATGACCACCCCGATCAGGCGGGACCCCGTGAGCGTCCAGTTCTGGAACGGTTTTTCTACGAAATAAGTGATCGGCAGGACCATTCGCCGGAGGTCCCAGAGTTTGACCACCACATGCGTGAGCGTGATCTCTTCGATAAAGCCAAATTCGCCTTCGACAAGGACTGCGTCGTTATGGCGGATCGGCTGCGAAAAGGCGATCTGGATGCCGGCAAAAAAATTGCCGAGAGTCTTTTGCGCGGCAAAACCGAGCACGATTCCTGCGATGCCCGCTGAGGCGAGAATGCTGGCGCCCGCCTGTCGCACGACGTCGAAAACCATTAACATGCATCCCAGCGCGATGAGGCTCACGACGGCGATGACGATTTTCGTGACGACCGAGACCTGTGTGTAAACTTTCCGCGCCGCAAGATCTCCGGCATCGTAATTCGCGAGTATCGTTCGCTGAAAAATCAGTATTGAACGAATGATCAGACCCGCCAGACCGCCGATGAGCACCATGGCGACGATCTTTTGCACGAGCCCCTCGACCTGTGGCGGCAAATGGACGAGCGGCACCGAGAGAATCAGGGCCAGCAATGGGGCGCCTGTGAGTAAAATTTGCCCTGCGATCTCGACAGCCAGGCGGGTCCAAGTGTCTCCGATGCGCTGGGCGGCATGGGTCAGTTTGCTCGAAATGAGCCAGGCGATTAATCCCGCGACAATGGGGAAACCGATGGCGGCCATCCAGGGCCAGATTGCCGTCATCATGCCACCGCCATTCCGTTCCACGCCCCTGCCATTTGCAGGTGGCTGCCGTTTTGGGTGACGCGCCTGGGCGATCTTTTGATGGGTCTGAAAAGTGGGATCGTCTCCATGTTTCTTCTGATTGTGCTGATCTTGGGCGTTGGCGCCAGCGACAATTTGTCGCAGTCTCACTCGAAGCCAAGGATTTCAGACCGCTGCTTAGCTGCAGAAGCTGAGGATTAAATCACGTGCCCTCCTGCCGGCGGACGCCCAGTTCAGGCGGGTGGAGTATTCCTTGAAAGAAGATAAAGCCAGTTCGGCATACTCCTGTTTTGAAGACAGATATCTCTCAATGTAGTCGCAGTATTTTTCAGGATCTTCATCCAGTGGGAACGTCTGGCCGTTAATTCCGTCCCGAACGACGGCAGGAATTCCCCCGACGTTTGTCGCCAGGGATGGTAGTCCAAATGAGCTTGCTTCAGCAAAAACCACTCCATAGCACTCCGCCCTGGAAGGGAGGATCAGAAAGTGAGAGTCAGACATTAGTCGCTCCAATTGTTTGTTGCCTTCCTCGGTGTTTTTCGAGATAAACCCATGGAGTTTTACGAAGCCGGGTAGGCCTGCGGGCGGATCGCAACCTGCGACGTGCAATTCTGTTTTAATTCCACGTTTTGTTAGAAGCTCCGCAACCGCTAGCGCCTTGTCTCCGCCTTTGCGCTGCCAATCGACGCCAAGAAAAAGCAGCTTGCAAACATCGAAGGACTTGTCATCGATAATTTTGCTAATATCGCCGAAACTCCGGTTGCAGATGATATTTGCGCCGAATGGCACGACCTTCACCTTTGCCGGATCAACGTCATAATTTCGTATGGCGGTGTTGGCAGCCCATTCGGAGCTGTAAATCGCGACACGGCATTTTGACAAAGCCAATTGCTCCATCCAGTTCCCACTTCGAATGGTTTCGTTGCATAGATTGGTGAACTGCGGATAAAAATCGATCATGCTCGCGAATGTTGCGTCCGTCCAGAAGGCCATGGGCTTTTCGGTTTTCAGGTAAGCCAGCGGAATGGTGCCGGGACTGAACGCCATATCGTAGTCAACAGCTGCAAGACGTTTTTCAAACTGTGCCGCATAATCCTTTAAGATAGCGGGTTCGCGGTCGATCCGGTACTTCTTCCCAAAAACGAAGGCATAGAATGCTTGCTTTACCTTTAACGGAAAAACATTTTTCTCCCGCAGATTCCCAACGCATTCAATCTGAAAACCATTGTCCCGGAGTGTTCGCAGGATGTAGTTGCCCGAGCCTGACCAGGCGTTCGCGTCAGATGCGTCATACGTTGTCAAGTAGGCTATTTTCATGTTTCGGGTGCGGAGTCGTCCGACGTGAAAGCGGCGAAGTGGATTTTGAGACTCGAGTCGCGCGTCTTGTCGCGATGTGATGCATTGATCCGCAGGCTATCGCAGAGGTTGCAACGTTGTCATTCTGATTTCATCCCGCGTGGCGCTCCGGATTGTCATTGCGAGACCAGCTAGCAGGCGTCCTTCGACAACCCCGGAATGGATCGCTCCTGGGTAGACGCACGTCTGTTCAAAGGGAAAGCGGATTCGGAGGTTACAATTCCACCAGCAAACCTTCGCGCGCTGCGTCCACTTCCAGGCCGCTGCCTTTTGCCAGTTCACGAGCCTCCTTGACCAACTCGTCAATTTGGTGATCGTCGTGGCCAGGGTCGTGATGGAACAAAAACAATCGTTTTACCTGTGCTTGCATAGCGAGACGTGTGACGGTCTCAGCCGATGCGTGACCCCACCCGACATGTTCGCGGTATTCGGCGGCCGTGTATTGCGAATCGATAATGAGGGCGTCCACTCCACGGAAGAACTCCACGAGCGCGTCATCCTCGCGCCGGGCGCGGTCCAACGTTTCGGACGGCTGGGCTTTTCCCGCCGCCTGCAACGCGTTACGCATTTCGACTTGCGGCTCTGTGTCCGGCAGGTAAGCGATCGAGCCTCCCGACGTTTCCAACCGATATCCGGCACAAACACCGGGATGATTCAACAGTCGGGATTTCACTTTGACGGCGCCCACGGAAAACTCGAACTCTTTCAGCTCCTCCACATCGATATTTGCCGGCAGACCGTTCATTTCCACGGGGAAATAGGGACTTTCCATTTGGGCGGAGAGAATCGTCGAAAATTTCGCCCGCGCGCCTTCGTAGCCGCGGATGTGCAATTTGTTCGCGGGATTATAGGCCGGCAGGAAAAACGGAAAGCCCTGGATGTGGTCCCAATGGGTGTGGGAAATCAGCAACGTCAGATTCATCGGTATCCCCTGGAACTCCTTCGCCAGACTCAGCCCCAGCGGTCGAATCCCCGTTCCCGCATCCAGAATGATAATCTCATCATCGGCTCGCACTTCGACACAGGAAGTATTCCCGCCTGTTCGCAAAGTCTCCTGCCCCGGGACCGGAATCGACCCGCGAACACCCCAAAACTTCACTGAACTCTTTTTCATGAAAATTTCTGAATCCAAATCGCGATGTGACTACCTCCAATGGTCACGGCATCTCGACGAAAGAATTCTTTCGCGAGCAGGATGCCGACCGCAAACAAAAGCGGTTGGATGCCCGTTGACAACCCAAATCCACTCCAACAAGCCATGCACGAAGCCGTAATGCCCGTAAAAAAACTCGCCCGTCAACGCCGCAAATGGCCGTGGATAGTGGGTAGTGTCGTCGTCCTGGCCGGTCTGGTTGCCGTTTTCGGCGCGCGGAAAAAGGAAAAGATTACGGAGATCACCGTGGAAAAAGTCGGACGGCGTGACGTGACACAGCTCGTCTCTGCCACGGGGAAGATCCAGCCCGCCATCGAGGTCAAGATTTCTCCGGAAGTTGCAGGAGAAATCATCAGCCTGCCGGTCGAGGAAGGGCAGCTGGTCAAGAAGGGCGATCCCCTTATCAAAATAAAACCCGACACCTACCAGGCGCAGGTCGAGCAATACGACGCGGCGCTTAATGGTGCCAAGGCCGACAATTTGCAGAGGAAAGCGCAGCTCATTAAAGCCCAGCAGGATCTCCGGCGGCAGCTGGATCTTTTCGAAAAACGGATCGTCGCACAAGGCGCCCTCGACGAAGCTCTCGCCGCCCGCGATGCCGCTGATGCCTCCTACAACGCGTCGATTTTTGCGATCAAACGCGCCGAGGGCCAGCTCTCGCAGGCACGTGAGGACCTTAAGAAAACTGAAATTTTTGCTCCGATGGACGGCACGATTTCAACGTTGCCCAGCAAGTTGGGCGAGCGCGTTGTCGCTACCGGGCAATTTGAAGGCACGGAAGTCATGCGCCTGGCGAATCTGGCGGACATGGAAGTCCGGGCTGAAGTCAACGAGAACGATGTGGTCGCCGTGAAAGTCAATGATCCAGTGAACATCAGCATCGACGCGTATCCCGGCCGGACATTTACGGGGCGCGTGAAACACATCGCGAACACCGCAACGGTCAAAGGCGAGAATACGACTGAGGAAGTCACGAACTTTGAGGTTAAAGTCCAGATTGTGAATCCCGGCGTTCCGCTGCGTCCGGGTATGAGCGCGACGGCGGATATCAAGACCGCGACCGTAACTAATGTGCTCACGGTACCCATTCAAAGCGTGACCGTTCGCAGCAAAGACAAAGGCGAAAGCGTGGCGGACTTAAACAAGAAAAAAGACGAAGAGCGCAGTCAATCCGGAAGTACGACCGTGGACACGTCGCGGACTGACCGTCAGAAACTGCAGCGCGTCGTTTTTCTGAAGCAGGGCGACAAGACCGTGATGAAAGCAGTGGCCACGGGCATCGCAGACAATACATACATTGAAATCCAAAGCGGAGTGAATGAGGGCGAAGACGTGGTTTCCGGGAGTTATGGCGCCATCAGTCGCGACCTCAAGGATGGAACGAAAGTAAAAATCGAGAAACCCAAAAACGAGGACAAGAAATGATCGCGCCCACTGTTAACAAAGAAGTTGAGCGTCCTTCGCGCCCGCTGGGCGATCTCGTGATCGATATCGACGGGATAACCCGCGACTACACGATGGGAGACAACGTCATCCGCGCGCTGCGTGGAGTTAGTCTGAAGATCCAACGCAACGAATATCTGGCTATTATGGGGCCATCTGGCAGCGGCAAATCGACCATGATGAACATGCTGGGCTGCCTCGATACGCCGACCACAGGGCGCTATGAATTCGCCGGGAAGAACGTCGCATCGATGACCGACGACGAACTTGCCGCCATTCGAAACAAGGAGATCGGATTTGTCTTCCAGACGTTCAACCTGCTGCCCCGTTCCACGAGCCTGGCCAATGTCGAACTGCCGCTCGTTTATGCGGGTATCGGTCGGGAGCAGCGGCGCAATCGTGCTGAAGCCGCGCTTCATGCCGTTGGGCTTGGTCAGCGCATGCACCACAAGCCGAACGAACTTTCCGGTGGCCAGCGTCAGCGCGTTGCCATTGCCCGTGCGCTTGTGAACGATCCGTCAATCATTCTGGCGGACGAGCCAACAGGCAACCTCGATTCCCGAACCGGGGAAGAAATCATGGCGTTGTTCGAAACCCTTTATCAACAGGGCAACACGATCATATTGGTCACTCATGAAGAAGATATTGCCCAGCATGCAAGGCGCATCATCCGCCTTCGCGACGGCTTGATCGAAAGCGACCAAGCGGTATGACGCGAACTCTGCCATTCCGGCGAGCGCGGACCACTGGCCCGCTGTGTTCGATGGCTCGCCGATTTCGGCTCCAGGTTGCGGACGCTCAATGCGGATTGGCTGGCTGCCGAAAGGAACAGGCCAGCGCCCTGTGTTCCCCAAGGCAAAGAACGAGGCTTTTCTGGTTGACTGTTTTATGCGATTAACATCCGAGGTTTCCGAGAGTTTTCGCATCGCCTGGGCTCAAATTCTGGCTAACAAGATGCGTTCAGCGTTGACGATGCTAGGTGTCATTATCGGCATTATTGCCGTGACCTTGATGGGGACGGCCATCAGTGGCATCCAGCGGGGTTTCGACCGGAGCATGTCGCTGCTCGGGGACGACGTGCTCTATATCAGCAAGTTCCCGTGGGGTCCCGGGGACGACTACTATTCGTTTCGAAATAGACCTAACATCAAGACGGCATATGCGGACGAAATCAACCGGATCATCGCCGCGTCGCCCAACTCAGCTCTTGAGCTGGCCGTGCCGGCCCCTGTAAATTTCCCGACAATTTCGTACAGCGGCCGACAGGTCACGTCGGTTTATACGGTTGGAACGACGGCCGACTTTGCGCGCACGTCCACAACGGAAACGGCAAAAGGCCGGTTCATGACCGAGCAGGAATCTCTGAGTGGCGCATCCGTCTGCATCATCGGTCTGGACATCGCAAACGCTCTTTTTCCGTCCGAGGATCCGATCGACAAAGTGATTAACGTGGGTAACAGGAAATTTCGCGTGATCGGTGTCTTCGCAAAGCAGGGGTCCTTCCTTGGGCTGTTCTCTTTCGACAAACAGGTGATGATCACGCTGGGATCGTTTCTGAAGTACTTCACGGTCGATGAAGACGCCGATATCCGGGTAAAGGTAAAAGACAAATCGCTGATGGCGCCTGCCACGGAGGAACTGACCGGCATCATGCGCCGCATTCGCAAAACCATGCCGGAGGCGAAGGAAGACTTCAGCATCAACGAACAAAAGGCTTTTCGAAGCACGCTGGACCCGATCAAAGCCGGTATAGCCATCGCCGGCATCTTCATAACGGGCCTGTCGCTTTTTGTCGGTGCCATCGGAATCATGAACATTACATATGTTAGCGTTAAGGAACGCACGCGGGAGATCGGCACTCGCAAAGCGCTAGGCGCGAGGCGCCGTTCCATTCTTCTGCAGTTTTTGGTCGAAGCTGTCTCCATCTGCCTCGCCGGCGGTTTGATAGGACTCGGATTTTCGTTCGCCTTGTTCCTGCTTCTGACAGTCGCCCTGCCGTCATTTCCGATCCAGTTTTCAATGGGGCTAACAATGGTTGCTCTGGCCGCGTCGGTGTTGACGGGCATCATCTCGGGCTTCATGCCAGCATTGTCTGCTTCCCGGCTCGATCCCATTGTCGCCCTTCGCTACGAATGAAACGCTCCGATATTTTTCACATGGCCATGGGCTCGCTGGGAGCCAATAAACTCCGGTCCGCGCTAACCATGCTGGGGATCACGATTGGCGTATTTTCCGTCATTGGCGTAATGACTGCCGTCAGTGCCATCCAGGGCAGCATTGAGGATGGGCTTAGCTTCCTGGGTTCGAACATCTTTCAATTCGCCAAAGAGCCCGCGATGCAAAACAGCAACAACCAGGAGTTTCGCAATCGGCCCAATGTCACCTACGAGCAGGCGACTTATTTTGGTAAACTCATCGAATCGAAAACGACGGTTGTCTGCTTCAAGATTTTCAACCGCGGCGTTGCGGCCGTCGCGAATGGGCGAAAAACGAATCCCAATCAGGAAGTCGTCGGTACCAATGAATACTTTCTTGAAGCCAACAGTTACGCAATCGGCGAGGGGCGCAACATCACCGCAGGCGACGTTGAACTTGCACGTGCCGTCATTATCATCGGCGACGACTTGAAGCGAAAATTGTTTCCCAATCGCAGCCCGCTGAATGAAAATGTTCGGGTTGCCGGAAAGAATTACACGATTATCGGCGTCTTTGCCGCGAAGGGTTCAGGTTTCGGCGGTTCCAATGATTCGCTTTGCGCGATTCCCATTACGCGGTTCCTTGCCGAGTACGGGCGCACGGGGCGCACGGTCAACATCGCCGTCCAATCGCGTTCCCAGCAAACCTATGATTCAACGCTGGGGTTCGCCATCGGCGCCATGCGAAAGGCGCGTGGCCTGCAGATGGAGGATCCCAATGACTTTGATATTTATTCCAACGACTCGCTGACAGCCGCGTTCGCTCAGGTCGCCGGCACGATTCGCATGGGTGCTCTGGTGATCAGCCTCATCGCGCTCCTTGCCGCAGGCGTCGGCATCATGAACATCATGCTGGTCAGTGTGACGGAGCGAACCAAGGAAATCGGCGTTCGGAAATCCATAGGCGCGCGGAAGAACCACATTCTCGGGCAATTCCTGCTCGAGTCGGTGTTCATTTCCGAACTGGGCGGGATCGCCGGAATTATTCTCGGCGTGCTGGGTGGGAACGGGCTCGCGATGTTTCTGGGGGTGGACTTGGTTTTCCCATGGGGGTGGGCTCTGACCGGCATCATCGTCTGCTCGGCCATCGGGATCGGTTTTGGAATGTATCCGGCCTACAAGGCCGCAAGCCTCAATCCGGTCGAGGCGTTGCGGTTCGAATAGGCCGGGGCTCAATAGCCACAAAGAACGCAAAGAATCCAGGGGACCAAAACAGCCTGTCTTTTGTCTTCTATGTGTTCTTTGTGGCTATGAAAGACGCTTAGACGTCAGCGATCTTTTTCTTGCCGGTAATCAGGTCGACATCTGCTTCGACCATGATTTTTACGAGCTCTTTGAAGCGCGTCTTGGGTATCCAGCCGAGTTTTTTCTCCGCTTTTGCAGGGTCGCCGATGAGGAGATCGACTTCCGCGGGGCGCTCGTAACGGGCGTCGTATTTGACGTATTTTTCCCAGTCGAGATCGACCGTTGCGAACGCGACTTCGACGAATTCCTGGACCGTGTGGGTTTCGTTGGTGCCGAGGACATAATCGTCCGGTTCGTCCTGCTGCAGCATGCGCCACATGCCTTCGACGTATTCCGGAGCGTAGCCCCAGTCGCGCTTGGCTTCGCGGTTGCCGAGATAGAGATCTTCCTGCAGGCCGAGTTTGATGCGGGCGACAGCGCGCGAAATCTTGCGCGTGACGAACGTTTCACCGCGGCGCGGGCTTTCGTGGTTGAACAGAATGCCGTTCGACGCGTGGAGGCCGTAGCCTTCGCGGTAGTTGACGGTCGCCCAATAGCCGAACATTTTTGCACAGCCGTACGGGCTGCGTGGCCACCACGGCGTGGTTTCGGTCTGCGGCACTTCCTGGACTTTGCCGTACATTTCGCTCGACGAAGCCTGGTAAAACCGGGGTTTGACGCCCGATTCACGGATGGCTTCCAGGATGCGGATGACGCCAACGCCGGTGACGTCGGCCGTGTATTCCGGCACGTCAAAGCTCACGCGGACGTGGCTCTGTGCGCCGAGGTTGTAGATTTCGTCTGGCTGCAACTGGTAGAGCAGTTTTACCAGGCCTACGGAATCGGAGAGGTCTCCGTAGTGCAAAAACAGCCGGACGCCATTGACGTGGGGGTCGAGGTAAAGGTGGTCAATGCGCGAGGTGTTGAATGTGCTTGCACGGCGGATGATGCCGTGGACTTCGTAACCTTTACTTAACAACAGATCAGCGAGATAGGAGCCGTCCTGTCCGGTGATACCTGTGATGAGTGCCTTTTTCATGGGCGGCCATTGAGCATCGGCGAGCCGAACTCGGCAAGCGCTTTTTGCTGGATTTGAACAATTTGTTTGATGCCCTCCCTTCCGAGCGTCAGCATGGCCTGCAGTTCGGATTCCTGAAAAACCGCTTCCTCGCCCGAGCCTTGCACTTCGATGAAATGTAAACCGGAAGTCATCACGAGATTCATGTCCACCGTGGCGTCCTTGTCTTCGAGGTAATTGAGGTCGAGCAAAACTTCCCCATTGCAGACGCCGACGCTGACGGCTGCGGCAAGATCTTTCACGGGAGACCGGCTGATCTTTCCTTCGCCGGCGAGTCGATTGCAGGCGATGACGACCGCAACGACGGCGCCGGTGATCGATGCGGTGCGGGTGCCGCCATCGGCCTGCAAGACGTCGCAGTCGACGCACAGCGTGCGTTCACCGAGTGCCTCGAGATCGACGATTGCCCTCAGCGACCGGCCAATGAGACGCTGGATTTCTGTGCTGCGTCCGTCCTGTTTTCCCTTGGTAATATCGCGCGGTTTGCGCGTAAGCGTGGAGTAGGGGAGCATCGAATACTCCGCGGTGAGCCATCCCCCGGTGACTTTTTGTTCCTTCATCCACCGCGGAACGGCTTCTTCGATGGTCGCAGCACAAATGACGCGGGTATCGCCGAAGCTGATAAGAACGGATCCGGTGGCGTGCGGCGCGACGCCGGGCGTAAATGTGATGGGGCGAAGTTGGCCGGGGCTGCGGCCGTCTGGGCGGGAAGGCGTCATCTGAGTCAAATAACGGGCTGATTTGAGTTTGTGGAGGAAAATATCTGACGTTGTTCTGCTTCAGAGACTACGCGCCATTTTCCGGAAGGGAGATCGCCCAACGGAAAATCGCCGATCCGCACCCGGATAAGCCGGAGAGTCGGGTGGCCGATGGCAGCCGTCATTCTGCGGACCTGCCGGTTGCGACCTTCTACGAGGATGAGCTCGAGCCAGACGTCGGCGACATTCTTTCGGAACCGAACCGGCGGATCGCGTGGCGCAATTTCCGGCTGCGGATCAAGAATCCGGGCCCGACACGGGCGTGTTTTGCGGCCTTCGATGACGACGCCCTGTTGCAAGGTGGCCAGCGACGCCGGGGAGGGAAGGCGTTCCGCCAGCGCCCAATACGTGCGCTCGTGGGCGTGGCGAGGGTCGAGCAGCCGGGTGTTCATGCCCGGCTCGTCTGTGAGCAGGAGCAAGCCTTCGCTGTCCGCATCCAGCCTGCCCAGCGGATAGACATCGCGGGGAAAATCGAACTCCGCCAGCGTCCGGTTCGAGCTTGCATCCGCGGTAAATTGCGAAAGGACGCCGTAGGGTTTGTGAAACGCGAGGAGCACCGGAACTAATTGTCGCCCAGGACGAAGTTGATCGTGACCGTATAGGATCGACCCGTGGGCGGTGCGGGAAGACGCGTAACGGAGCTGACAGCGGCTTTGACGGATTCATCAACCGTGTTGCTGCCGGACGAGCGGACCATGCTGAAATCGGAAATCGTTCCATCTCCGGCAATGACAATTTTTATGGCCGTCGTGAGTTTGTAGCCTGCCTGGGCTTCGGCCGTCGGCTGATTCCAGGCGTTGTTGAAACGGTTGAACAGGACGTTGTTGTAGGCGTCCATGACACCGGGGTCCACTCCTGCTTTGGTTCCTGCGCCTTTGCCGGTGCCAGTGCCTGCCCCGTCGCCGCCAGTGGATTCGCCAGTGCCACCCCCTTTCCCGGACGCCGTACCCCCGGATTTGTTTGCGCTATCGCCATTTCCGCCCGCAGCATCGCTTTTGGGTGCAGAAGCGGAATTGGCGTTGCCACCTGCGGGCTTGGCCTTGGGTGGAGCGTCAGAATCGCCATTGACGGGTTTTGCCTTGGGCGGTTTGTCGGAATTGGAATCTGATTGAGCCTTTGCTGAGGGTGACTTCTTCGGCGAAGGGGACGCTTTGGGCTTTGGTTTCGGAGTCGAATCGGATTTGTCGTCAGATTTGGGCTTGGCACTGGGCGATTTTGTCGCTTTTGGCCGCGGTGTTTCCTCGTCCTCCGGCGTGGGTTTGGGTGTTTTCTTCGGCGTGGGTTTGGGAGTCGGAGTTTTTTTCGGAGTCGGTTTGGGAGTAGGCGTCGGTTTGGGAGTCTTCCTTGGGGTGGGAGTTTGTTCCGGCGTGGGCGTTTTTTTGGGGGTCGGCTTTGGAGTAGGCGTGGGTGTCGGTGTAGCGGTGGGGGTGGGCGTTCGCCTCGGCGTCGGAGTAGGCGTGGTGAGGCTGATCTCGCTTTCGGATTTCTCCTCGGGTGCAGGTGTGGGAGGAGGCGTCGCAGGCGGCGGCGTGGTGGGTGGGGGCGTGGGCGGCGGTGTGGCTGGAGAAGGCGTGTTCTCGGGTTCGGGCGTCGGCTCGGGCGTTGCCGGCGAGGTTTCCTGTTCTGCCATTTCGGGTGGGGACGTTTCCAGGCTGGCCGCGGCGGTAAACGCCGCAGGATCCATCCACGTAACCCGTTCTCCGGCATTGCCGCCGCTGCCATTCTCTGGTTTGTGCCCGATCCAGAACAATCCTCCGATGACGACGAAGTGCGCCAAGGAGATGAGAATGAGATTGCGCCAGAAGCGCTTGCCGTCATCCATAGCGGACGTCCTCGGCGGACATCAATCTTCCGGGCGTGTGAGCACGCCGACTCTGCTGATTTTTACCTTCTGTAGCACGTCCATTACATCCACGAACTTTTGGACGGGCACATCTTTATGCGGCCGCACGACGACGGCGAGGTTCGGCTCGCTTTGGAGGAGATCACGCAATTCGTTCTCCAGGTTGCCGAGACTTATCCCGTGATTGTTGAGCTTCAACTGGTACTCTTTATCGATGGAAATGATCTGGGCCTTTGAAGATTCGACGGCCTTGCTGGCCGTTTCCGAGGTGGGCACGACCAGTTCGATGCTGTTTTCGAGCAGCGGCGTCGTGATCATGAAAATAACCAGCAGCACGAAGCATAGATCGAGCAGAGGCGTGATGTTGATCTCGGTCAGCGTGCTCATCTTGTTGCGTTCGGAAAATCGGCGCATGGTGGGAATTTTCGAGGGTATCAGCGATGGTCGGCAACCATCTGCGAGCGAGTGCCGTGGTTGACGTAACGGTGTTCGAATTCCGACGCGAGTTCCGCGGCGAAATTATCCATCTGCACCGTCAGCGCCCGGATGCTGGTAACCAGGAAATTGTATCCGAACATCGCTGGAATGGCCACAAGCAGCGCTGTGACCGTCGTAATAAGCGCCCCGGAAACGCCAGGTGCCATCGCCGCGAGATTCGCCTGGCCCGCCATCGCAACGCCAGTGAATGTGTCCATGACGCCCCAAACCGTGCCGAGCAGCCCGATGAATGGCGCCCCGGAAACGGCCGTCGCGAGCAGAATCATCTGCGACTCCAGTTTCAGCGCTGTTTCGCCCACGGCGCGCTCCATGGCGGTCGTGACTACCCGCATCTGTGCCGGGGTGATTTTTTCAGCAATCTCAAGCCGGGCGCGGAAGGTTTCATCGACTTCCGGCGAGCCGAGGAGTTGGTAGGTCATTTCCTTGCAACCTGCTTTGTAAACCGTGAAAACCGGGGAGCCTTCGAACCTCAGTTTCGCTTCGTAACTGCTCAGCGGTGCCCGGTTCGTGCGGAAAATCTGCAGAAAACGTTCCGACTGTTTCTTCGCAAACTGCACGATGCGCAATTTGGTGAACATGATCGACCAGGAGAAAATAGATGCCACGAACAACGCGACCAGGACGACTTTTCCAGCGGGATTCGATTCCTCGAGAGCGAAAGTAAGTGCGTTGGCGAGCAATGCGGACATCCGCGGATGTATAACGCAAAATTCCCAAACCGGAAACCTTTCGATTGCGGATTGCGCTGTCACACGGAGGCACGAGAACGCGGAAGTTTGAAAGATTCCGGAAAATTATGCTTTGTTTTTCCCTCCGCGTCGCCGCTCAGATTGTATTGCGGATCGCGGAATCTGGATTGAAGACTTGGCATGGCAAGTTTGAAGATCAAAGTCCTCGCCCTGGTTGTTTTGTTGCTTCTGGTCCCGTTCGTTCGGGCAGCGGAGAATGTGTATGATGTAGTGGCCAAGGCGCTGACGCCGTTTACCGCCCTGCTCGCTCAAAGGACGGAGGGGCTCAAAAAAGCCGTCCACGCGCGCATTCTGATCAACGCGGCGGAACAACCTGATGGCGCTGTGCCGGTCGCGCTTGATGCCGAAATCTGGCTGGAAACGCCGGACAAACTAAAGGTCCGGACGTTGTACATCGACCAGCCCATTACGATCTGGCGCGATGGCCAGAAGCTCTTCGCCGCGCCCGGCGGCCGCATCCGGGCTCTGCTTGAGGATAGGAATAGGGTCCAGCCGCCGAATCCAAACGCCAGATTGCAGCCTTTCGCTCTCCCGATTCCCGACAGGCAACTGCCGCTCCTGCCTGCGATGCTGCAAGTCATAGACGACCGGGAGGCCCAGGACAAGGCCGGTGTCCCGCTGCGTGTCGTCGATCTCCAGATGATGCCGGAAATCGCGCGAAACCTCGGCATTGAGGGGTTTAGAGCGGAAGCGACGATCAATACGACCGACTATAAACTGCGCCGTTTGCGCCTTACGGGTAGCCCCTACAACGGCCAGATCATTTTCCAATCGCTCGATTTTTCCAGAAATCTACCTCCGGAAATCTTTCGCCCCGACCCGCTGGCGGATGAAGATATCGTTGAGATCTCGCCGGCCGAGTTCAATCAGCTCTTGCAGAGAAGATGAGTGTTCAGGTTTCAGCGTCCGGCGACGCTCTCTGAAAACTGAAAAGTGATTTGTTGGTCCGCGACCTGCTTTGTTCTTGCGCCCACATGCAAAAGCTGACCACTGCAATCTTCTTCTTCATTGCGCTCATTACCACCACATGGGCCGCCGATCCCGCTCATCCGCAGTCGTACATCGCAGTCGCTACTGCTTTCCAGCCAGAGATCGCGGCCGTGCGCAAAGTGTTCTACGAGCCCGGCGCCGTTCCTGAAATCAAAATCATCCGCGGCATCAAGTTTGAAATCATCCCGTTCCACGGCAAGAAGCTCCTCATTTTTCCGACCGGCATGAGTCTCAGTAACTCGGCCCGCGCCACACAATTGGCCATCGATTACTTCAAGATCGATGCCTTTCTCTTCTCCGGCATCGCGGGCGGAATCAACCCGAAGCTGCATCCTGGCGACGTGACCATTCCCGCCAGATGGTATTACCACGCTGAGGCGGCGTATTTTAACGAGAAACCCGACGGCTCGTATGAAATCGCCACCTATTTTAAACAGAAATACCCGAATTTCGGCATGATATTCCCCGACGAGGTCACCGTGATTCGTGAAGGCATGAAAGAGCCGGCGCGAAAGCCGTATTTCGAAGCGGACGCACGCCTGCTCCGCATCGCCCGACGTGCCGTCAAGAATATGCCGCCGCTCAAGCTCGGCAATCGAGACGTCACGTTCAAGATTGGGGGATCCGGCGTTGCGGGGCCGGTCTTCATGGACAACGGCAAATACCGGGAATGGGTTCACCGAGTCTGGAAAGCCGACTGTCTCGACATGGAGTCGACGTCCATTGCGCAAGTTTGCTGGATCAACAGGACGCCTTGTCTGATCGTTCGCAGTCTCAGCGACCTGGCGGGTGGACAGAAAGGAAAAAACCAGGAAGAACATTTTGCCGAGATTGCGTCAGAAAATGCGGCGCTCGTGCTGAAGGCCGTGATCGAGCAAATGTGAAAAAAATGTAGCGCAGACTTCCAAGTCTGCTGTGGCGCAGGCTTTCCAGCCTGCGGATCTGCGCCCCCCACCTACACACGCAGGCAAGAATGCCTACGTCACAGCAGACAGGATTGTCTGCGCTGCCGAACCGATCACTCTGAGCAAAAACCGCCACAGGGAAACATCTGTGGCTTTTTTTTTGTTTCCAAAACCCGGAATAAACGCTCTGCGGGACAAAATTAATCCTCTCCTGTTCAAAAATTCTTGACCGTACGCCTACTGGGATGCCCTGTGCCAAACAATTCGGTTCGTTGCGTGGCACGTGACGTGCTTATGCCGCTGCAACCTCAACCATGGAGCTTAAACTGAAATCCAAAACCATAGCGCTAGCGGTTACAGCCGCGCTTGCAACCACTGCCTTTGCTCAAGAAGCTCCCCCCAATCCTGAGCCATCTGACGACGCCACTCTTGACACCATGCTGGTCACCGGCGCTCAAGTTCCGATCGAGGACTCGATTATGCCGACGGTCCGCCCGTATAACGCGGCATTCGGGGTCGATCAAAACATCCTCGACGTGCCACGTAACGTCACCATCATTTCCCGCGAACAGCTCGATGCTATCAGCGTTCAGGATGTTCGCGATTTCTCGAAGCTAACTTCGTCGAGCTATACCCGCAGTAACTTCGGCGCCCCGGCCACGCCGGACATTCGTGGTCAGTCCGCCGATCTTTTCGTCAACGGCATGCGCCGGGGTTTGAGCTCGAACGGCAACGGCATGCCGGTGAACTTCAATGCCGTCGATAGCGTCGATATCTTTAAAGGACCACCCACTGTTATTTACGGTGTGTCGCAATACACCGGCGGCTTCATTAACCTCGTCACCAAGCGTCCCTACTTCGACAAATTCCAAGGGTCGGCCAGCTTCACCCTGGGCGAATACGAGCAACGCCGTTGGACGCTCGATTTTGGCGGTCCGATCATTAAGGACGTCCTTGCCTACCGTATTTCCTATTCCGGAGAAGAGTCTGGTAGCTACTACGAGAACGGAAATAAGAATACCGAAGCGATCTATGGAGCGATCACGTGGACGCCCTCGGACAAATACACGCTGGAACTCAACGCCGAAATGTTCTTCGCTGACTACGTGGAAAACTGGGGTATTAACCGCGTCACGCAGGATCTCATTGATAACGGCAAGTACATCACTGGATTTGTAGGTGATGTGAACGGCGACGGGGTCATTAACAACAAGGATGTAAATAGCGGATTCAACGCCATCATTCCCGGAGAAACAATCACGATCGATCGCAGCGTGCGCCTGCTTCGCCCTGGCGATGGCTCTTATGGCCGCAGCTTTACCGCGCAGGCCGTCCAGACGTTCAACGTGGCTGACAATCTTACGATTGTTAACAATACGTTGTATCAGTGGATCAAGCGTCAGACCAAGTCTTCGTACTATTACTCGGAAATCGTCGATCCCGCGCATTCCATCGAAAACCGCACGGAATTTCGCTGGGACCTCGATATCCCATTCGGCGGTGGCGCCTCTGATGAGGCGACGACGTCCAACGACTCCGGACTTGGCAAGGACGGCAAAGCAGTTGCTGTTGAGGCGCCAAGCGAACCCTATATCCTGAAGAATCAGATCAACTTCGGTATCGCGGAGCGCTATCAAGAAGTCACAGCGTTCAATGACTTCTTTAACGAACCTGCCAATGCCTGGGATCTCAGCAGACCGCGGGAGCTCATCAATTACGTAAATTACGACCAGGGAGGGTCGGTTCCATTGGATGACTACGGTTATCCGGGCCGCTTCGCTTCACCAGGCGTATTCAACGGTGACACTAATCGTTCGCGAATGTTCTCGCTTTCGCCGTTCTATCAGCAGCAGACCAAGTTTACCGATGCGCTCTCTTTGTTATTCGGCGCCCGTCTGGATGTTCTTTGGATAGACTCCCAGGATCCTCTCTTCAACGATGCAATCGGCGAGAAGACGCCAGACTTCGATGGCGAGGATCGGACGGTTGTGGGTATCCCTAACTTCAACGTGAGTCCGACATGGAAGCCATTTCCGTGGATGACCACCTACTTCACGTATAACTACAGCCAGTCGATCGGCGTCGCGAACGGCGGGGGATTCCCGACGGTGGAAGACAGCATCTCCATCAAAAACAGCATCCGTAACGTGAGCGAGCTTTTCGAGGTCGGAGCGAAGTTCAGCTTGATCGATGAGACGTTGTTTTTGAGCAGCGCACTATTCAAACAGACCCGTGCGATCGGCCAGCAAGGCGGGGGAAGTTTCGATCTCGACGTTTATGGGTTCGAAATTGAGACTAACTATCAGCCGAACAAGCACTTCTATGCGACGCTGGGATATACCTATCTCGACGCTGTGTACAAGAATCAGGAAGTATTCTCCGTACAACAATACACGATCGACGATCCGAACGCCCCGTTCTTTGTGCCTGGCACCATCCTCACAGATACGTTCGGCGCCGTCGGCCCCAGCTACGGGGTTGCTGACTTCGAACAACCTGGCTTGCCGGATCATCTTTTCAACGGTTTGATCTCCTATAACTTCGACACTTCCGTCGGAAATTTCGGCGCAATTCTCGGGGCCGTCGTTACCAGCCCATACAACGCGGATTACCTGGGGGTCGTCACGATTCCTTGGCAGTACTCGATTGATCTGACGTTTGTTTACAAATGGAAGAACATCGAGGCGCGGCTCGCCATCCTGAACCTTTCGGATGAAGAGAACTGGTCGCCGCCGAATGCCGTTTACGCGCTCGATTCCATCACGCCGGATCTCCCGCGCCGCATCGAAGGGACAATTCGGGTAAAATTCTAACAATTCCAAAGCTTGCGGGCTGGGGCAGGGACCCTTGGGCGCCCCGGCCCGCCGTGGAGAATTGGAGAATTGCTTAATGTTTCATAAAAGATTACTGGCGGTATTTGTTTCGTTAACAATTGGGTTGGGTTGCACGGCGGTGACTCCGGTTTGGGCGGAGTCACCGCCAGGTCCGCTAAAGGTCAAAATGGTTGTCGTTGCCATGTTCGAGATCGGCAAGGATAGCGGAGACAAAGCGGCCGAATTCCAGCTCTGGTACGAACGGGAAAAACTCACGAAACACTACCCGCTTCCAGCTGCGCATCACGACGTGTTTGCGAACGGGGACGGTGTCATCGCGATTGTGACGGGTATGGGCAATGTTAATGCCGCCTCCAGCATCATGGCCCTGGGCCTGGATCCCCGATTTGATCTCACGAAAGCCTACTGGCTGGTCGCCGGTATTGCTGGAATCGATCCCGCCGATGGATCGCTCGCCAGCGCCGCATGGGCCGGCTGGTGCGTGGACGGCGATCTCTCCCACGAGATTGATGCCCGGGAAATTCCAGAGGGCTGGCCGAATGGCTATTTTGCCCTGGACACGCACAAACCGGGCGAAAAGCCAAAGATTTCCCATGGCGAAGTGTATCAGCTCAACATTCCGTTGCGCGACTGGGCCTACGATCTAACCAAAGACGTTGTTATACCCGACACTGAGGGAATGAAGGCGAGTCGCGTGCGTTATACCGCCACGCCGAACGCGCAGAAGCCTCCCTTTGTGCTCAAAGGCGATCAACTCGCTGGCAGCACCTTCTGGCATGGAGCAAAGTTGAACGCGTGGGCCAATGATTGGGTGAAGATGTGGACCAACGGCGAAGGCAACTATGTCACGACAGCGATGGAGGAAAGCGGTACCATGCAATCTCTAACGAACCTCGCCCGCGCCGGTAAAGTCGACGCAAGCCGGGTACTAGTCCTCCGGACCGCAAGTAATTTTGATAGCCCTCCGCCAGGTTTGACCGCCGCTGAAAATATGGCGCAGGAGGGGAGTCATCAGTACTCCGGCTTTGATGAAGCGGTCGAGGCAGCATATCTCGTCGGCAGCAAAGTCGTTCGTGAAATTACGGGCAACTGGTCCAAATATGAAGATCATGCTCCCGGTCGGAAGTAATCGCACCGTGAGAGGCGCTTTCCCATGCGCCTCTCGTTCGCGGGCGGTTGGAAGCCGCCGCTCGTTGCGCGCGATTGCCGCTCTTTTCGCGACGTCGGTGTTTGTGCATGCCGCGGATTTTTCCGGCCGCTTCGAAGAAATCAAAAGGTCCGCTTCAAAGGAAGAGCTCTACCAATTCCTTTTCGCTCTCCCGAAAGGTGGCGACCTGCACAACCATCTCGGGGGAGCCTGCCCTCCGGATTGGTGGTATGCCATCGCCACGAGTCCCCGGGTCGTGGGCGATAACAGCTTCTACACGCGCGTCCGGATTTCCAATTGCAGTCTCAGTGACGATGCGGGTCTGATTCTTTACAAAACCATCCGCAAGACTACGTGGGAGAAACTGTCGGATTGCGACAAGAGTGAATATGAGCCGCTGGCGGAACTGAAGCCGGAGGACGTCCAGAAGTGGAAGGACTCCCTGCGCCTCGACAAATCCCGCGAAGGTCGGGACGAATTTTTTAACGTCATCTGGTTTCGCATCAACGAGATGTTCGACGACCCGCATGTCATGGCGGAGGTCATTGCCGAAAATATGAAGCATTTCGGCGCGGAAGGTTTGCGTTATCTCGAAACGCAATACAGCGCCGATGGCTATACTGACACGGCGGGTAACCCGATTTCCGAGGACGAAGTGATTCAGATCGTAAAGAAGCGCATCGCGGAGGAGGACGTGAAGAAAAGCGGTGTCACCCTCCGGTTCCAAAAGACCATTCTGCGCTTCCCGCCCGATGCCGAAAAACGACTGGAAAACGCCTACGCCTTCGTCAATGCGAATCGCGATCTTTGGGTCGCTATCAACATGGCTGGGCGCGAGGACAATGACAAAGGGTACCCGCTGCGGTTCCTCGATACCTTTCGCGAAATGCGTAAAAAATACAGCGGCATCGGTCTGTCGATCCACGCCGGCGAAGTCGATGAACCGAACTCGCACGTGCGCGATACGCTGCTCCTGGGCGCGACGCGCATTGGACACGGGCTCAACCTCATCACAGATCCGGAGACCATGCTCCTCATGCAGGACGGGCGATATCTGGTGGAGATCAATTTGATCAGCAACCGGCTTCTCGAATATTATCCTGATCTGGCGAAACACCCCTTTCCGGAATTTCTCCGCACAGGCATCCCGGTGTGCCTCAATACGGACGACCGCGGCATGTGGGACTCAAACATGACGGATGAGTATTTCACAAGCGTGACGGCGTTCAATCTAACATGGTCCGAGATCGTGCAGATGGGACGCAACAGTCTGAAATATGCGTTTGTCGAGGAACCCGTGAAAAAGGAATTGCTGAAAGGCTACGACGAAGCCATAACGGCATTCGAACAGAAGTTCGGCAGTGAAAACTGGCGGGAGCAATTGAAACTGGTCAAGCCGATCGTATCAAACTACGCGGAGAAAACGTTCGATATCCCATTGAAAAAGTAACCGCAGGAGGATGCCATGAACTTTATAGATAAATTCTTTCGCCTCTCGGAGAATGGGACAAGCATCCGGCAGGAGGTGACGGGTGGCCTGACGACATTTGCTGCAATGGCCTACGTGCTGGCCGTCAACCCGTTGATTTTGAAAAATGCGGGGATGGACTTCGGGGCCCTGATTACCGCGACGGCACTGTCAGCGGCGTTGATGACCATTGTGATGGCATTGATGACCAACTATCCTCTGGCGCTGGCGCCGGGAATGGGACTGAATGCTTTTTTCGCATTTAGTGTGTGTATTGGAATGAAAATCCCGTGGCAGGCGGCCCTGGGGCTGGTTTTCTACGGCGGTCTGCTGTTTCTGATCCTGTCGTTGACGGGCGTCAGGCAAAAGCTGGTGGAAGCGATACCGATGGATATCAAGCTGGCCATTACATGCGGGATCGGCATATTTATTGCCTTTATAGGATTGAAATCGGCTGGAATTGTCGTGGCCAACCCGGCGACATTGGTGACGATAGGCGATTTTCGATCTGCTCTGCCCTGGCTTTGCATTTTGGGCGTGATCCTGACGGCGGCCTTGGTTGTGAAGAACGTGCGGGGTGCTGTCATTATTTCCATTCTGGTGATTACAATCCTCGGTCTGTTGATCACGGGTCCGGACGGGAGGAAGGTCACCTCGTTTCAGGGGGTCTTTTCGTTGCCCAACTCGCTGGCGCCATCCTTTGCGCAATTGGATCTGGGTTATCTGTGGAAAAATTTCGGGCACGCATTTCCGCTTGTTCTGGGTTTTCTCTTCGTAGACTTGTTCGACAATATGGGCACGCTGATCGGCGTGTGTAATCGCGCTGGATTGCTGGACAAAAGCGGCAACCTGCCGAAGATCGGTCAGGCGTTTACCGCTGACTCCTGTGCGGCAATGGCAGGGGCCGTTCTTGGAACGTCGACAGTAACCAGCTATGTGGAATCCGCCGCCGGCGTGGAGGCGGGCGCGCGCACCGGCTTATCGTCAATTGTCGTCGCGATCCTGTTTCTGTTATCGCTCTTTCTGACGCCGGTGATCATGGCAATTCCGGCGGTGGCGACGGCTCCAGCGTTGATTATTGTGGGGATTTTTATGACGCAGGGAATTCTGGAGATTGATCTCGCGGATTTCGCCAAAGCCGTGCCTGCGTTTGTGACGATTGTCACCATGCCACTAACCTTCAGCATCAGCGAAGGCATTGCGCTGGGGTTTTTGGTGTATGTGGTGCTCCAGATCGCGCTCGGGAAAGCGAAGGAAATCAAGCCGCTGGCGTGGATTTTGGGATTGTTGTTTATCGCGCACTATGTCTTCCAGCTGGGGCATCATTAGAAAATGCTGATGAAGTGCGGGCAGAGATCCAGGTGAAATGGTGACACCCAGCTCCGCGGCAACCCTTTACTATTTCCCAGCTGCTTTAGAATACAGGCGGTCAAAGCTTGTGCTGCTTTTTAGCGCGATGAGTTCTTTGCCATCGCGGACGACGCGAACCTGCCAGGCGTCAATTCTATCCACGAAGTCTTTGCGATTGGAGCTGCTTTCCCAACCGTCGAGTTGGATTCGTCCGACGGTGAGTTCCTGCGTTTTGCCGCGAGAAAGAGCCGAGAGCGCCTCTTTTCCAGTGATACACTTGTATTTCTTCGGCGAGTAGCCCCAACGCTGGACGATGACGATGTATTCGAGGGTTGCAGGCTCGAGATCTTTGATGGAATTGTTGCGGACCGAAACTTTGAGTGCAAGAGCCTTGCTAACCTTGTCCCACTCATAGAATTGGTCCGGGTCTCTGCTCCTATCGAGGGTGGTCTTTTGGGCGGTAAGCTGGATGCCGTCTTTCTCGATGGCATGCACGGACGGGATAAAGGCAAAAACGCAGACAGCAAAATACAGAGAACGCAACAGGTGTATCATGGGAGAGGGAAGGAACGCCACTCATACTCCCATTCCTACTGTTAATCGCAATCACTTTTGCGCGCTCTTCTCGATGAATGCAGCGGAAGGATTCGATGGCGAGTAGGAGTAAAACATGGATTTATTCCGCTCGGAGTGCTTCCATGGGCTGGATATTGGTGGCTTTGCGAGAGGGAAGCCAGCAGGCAGCGAAGGCGGTCAAAGTTAACACTGCGGCAACGATGGCATAGGTGAGGCCATCGAAAGCGATGAGATCTCCCAAGTGGCGGGTTAGCAGCCAGGTGATGGCGTAGGCTACTGCAAGGCCGATGCAGAGGCCCTCGGTGATCATCCGCGCGCCGTGGTTCATGAGCATGGCGAAAACATGCCGCGGATCAGCGCCGAGGGCGATCCGGACGCCGATTTCGCGACGGCGTTGCGAGACATGATACGCCATCGAACTGTAAATGCCGACTGCGGCAAGAAAAAGGCCGATCCCAGCAAACATGCCCATCACTATCGTGAAAAGTCGCCGCTCCCAAAATGCGGCGGCGTAGATTTCCTTCATCGTCCGTGCGTTATAGATGGGCACACCCTG
>DATDAW010000030.1:0-89717 GCA_036525185.1 Chthoniobacterales bacterium
TTATCCTTACATCGGGAACAATAGCTCCGACAGTGGCCTGGCAGTGCATGATACCTTCGTGAAAACTAACACGATCAGACATGGAAACTGGGATGCTGCCACTAACGGGGTTGTTTGGGCCGCCAATATTATCGATCGAAATCTGCCGGACAGCTTGTTCCTGCCTGCCAAACCCACATTCTTTGGCGAGTTGGCATGGCCGCCTTACGGACCGTTCGCGCCTAGAAGCGTGATAAGCGATATGGCAAGAATTCCGGCAGGGTATCGACTTCTGTACGGCACCAATCCACCGGCGCAATACCCATAAAGCGCTGATGTAATCGCATGTATCATCCAGTGCCCCGCGGCATTCCTTTAACCAGAAATGCCGCCCTTGGCCTCAAAGTCAGAATTCCATGAACGGCACCCCCGAACATATCACCGTCTGCATTTGCACGTATAAACGACCGCAATTGCTCTTGCGACTGCTGGAGAAGCTCGAACAGCAGAACACAGCAGATCTTTTCGATTTCTCGGTGGTCATCGTGGACAACGACCGCGAGGAGTCCGCCAAGCCCAGCGTCGAAACATTCTCCGCCGTCTCGTCGGTAAAGATCTCCTACCTGGCAGAGCCGGTTGCGAATATCGCGATGGCCAGAAACAGGGCCGTAATTAACGCGACTGGGGATTATCTCGCGTTCATAGACGACGACGAATTCCCGGAACAGAACTGGTTGGCGGTGATGCTCGCTACGTGCAAATGCTACCGCGTCAGCGGTGTGTTGGGCCCCGTTCTTCCCCACTTCGAATCGCAACCGCCCGCGTGGTTGATGAAGGCCGGATTCTACGATCGCAAACGTCATATGACCGGATTCGTCATGGGCTGGCAGGAAGCACGTACAGGCAATGTTCTGCTCAAACGCACCGTCATCGACGGCGTGAGCGAGGTTTTCCGCCCACAATTCGGCGCGGGAGGCGAAGACCAGGATTTTTTCCGCCGCATGATCGATCTCGGCCACATCTTCATTTGGTGCGACGAAGCTCCTGCATACGAAACGGTTCCTCCCCACCGCTGGCAGCGCAAATTCCTTCTAAGACGCGCCCTGTTGCGTGGTCGCACCACCTTTGAACATCCAAGGAATCGCATCAAGAATCTCGCCAAATCCGTCGTGGCGGTTCCGTTGTACGGTTTGGCGCTGCCTTTTCTGTTGGTCGCCGGCCATCATCACTTCATGAAATATCTAGTTCGATTCTTCGACCACGCAGGCAGGCTTCTCGCACTTGCGCATCTGAACCCCGTAACCGAACGCAATAATTAGTCCGCTTCCTTTGCAACGAAATGAAAACCCACACCCCCTTGGTTTCCATTTTGATTCCGGCGCACAACGCGCAGAGATGGATCAGCAGCACCGTCCAGTCCGCCCTCGCCCAGACGTGGCCTTCCAAGGAAATCATCATCGTCGATGATGGTTCGAGCGATGAGACGCTGACGATCGCAAGGTCTCTTGAATCAAGAGACGTCGCCGTCGTTAGTCAGCAAAAGCAGGGCGCCTCTGCGGCCAGGAACACGGCCTACTCCATCGCGCAGGGGGACTATATTCAATGGCTGGATGCAGATGATTTACTGGATCCTCACAAGATTTCCCATCAAATGGCGGTCGCCATTCGTTGCAATAGCCAACGCACCCTTTTTTCCGGCGCCTGGGGTGCATTCATCTATCGCGTCTGCAAAGCCCGTTTTGTTCCAACGGCGCTCTGGTGCGATCTGTCTCCAATCGAATGGCTGCTTAGAAAGCTTGGACAAAACCTTTGGATGCAAACAGCCACCTGGCTTACCAGCCGTACCCTGACCGACGTTGCAGGACGCTGGGACACGCGAATGTTATCCGATGACGACGGCGAGTATTTCAGCCGTGTTATTCTCGCTAGCGACGGCATTCGGTTTGTTCCCGACGCCAGGATGTACTATCGCCGCGGTTTCCCAAGCCTGAGTTATATCGGCGATTGCCGCCGCCAGCTCGAAGCTCTTCTCCTCTCCCTGCGGTTGAATATTGATTACATTCGGTCACTCGAGGACAGCCAGCGTGTCAGAGCCGCCTGCCGGGAGTACCTTCGAACATCGCTGATCTATTTTTATCCGGAACATCCAGACCTCGTGGACGGAGTCAAAGAACTCGCCGCTGCGATCAGGGAGCCGATGCAACCACCCCATTTATCCTGGAAATACTGCTGGATTCAAAAGCTCTGCGGATGGCACGCTAGTAAACGCGCGCAAATGCATTACAACCAGGCTAAGCTGTTTTTTTTGCGGTCGTGGGACAAAACAATGTTTTCTCTTTCGTCCGCCAGATAGCTTGTTCTTGTTCTCCTTCCTGTCCCAAGGTCTCGCCCTCGCTCCGATGCGTCGTAAGCCGAGTGGTGGCCAGCCAGTTTATGAATATTAATAGCACCAAACCGAAGCTGGTTTTCTTTCAGCGGAAATACGACGGAAACCTGCCTCATTTTCTGCTTCTGCACAAAGACGCGCATGTTCAATGTCTATCCACCTTCTTCGACGTCACCGTCGTCAACTACGATTGCGATTACGGAGCCATCTGCGAAAGATTCCAGCCGGAGCTCGCGCTGTTCGAAAGCGGCGTAAATCACGCCACCTGCCCGCGCCTAAAGATTTCCAATCCAAACGCCTATCCCCAAGTCCCCAAAGCCGGTCTCCATAACGCGGATGCCTGGTGCGACGCACGGGCGGGGTTCTTGTCGGATATGGAGGAGTGGGGCATCAACACATTCTTTGCGATCTGCGTCACCGCCGCCGAGCACACACCGGCCATTGCGAACAATCTATATGTCTGGCCCAACTGCATCGATCCGTCGATGTTTCACAATTATGGCGAGGCGAAGTCGATTCCCGTTCTTTTTACCGGTGCCACGAACGCGCTGTATCCATGGCGATCCCGGATCCAGCGACTTGTTTCCGCGCGGTATCCATCACTAATATGCCCACACTCCGGTTATACACCCAAGCGGGGCCGTGGCCTGACCCTGCATGGCGAGCAATATGCGCGCACGATAAACGCCTCGATGATCGTTCCGACCTGTGGAACCATCGCAAGGGAGGTGGTTCGGAAGCATTTTGAGATACCCGCATGCAATGCATGCCTCGTCACTGAGAAATCCCCTGGACTCGCCGCTGCAGGATTCGAGGACATGATAAACTGCGTCTTCGCTGACGAGAAGGATATTACAGATAAGCTGGATTATTTGTTTGGCAATCGCGACGTGATGGAGCAGATCTCAAGTGCAGGACATGACCTTGTCCATCAACGCCATACCTTTGCACATCGGGATCAAATTCTTCAATGGTACCGATTGCAATCCCTCGTTCGACCCGATGAACGAATTATTCAACGCGGCCCATTCGCCTCTCTGGCAATCGTCCCTAAATCGTCGCCTTTAACAACCTATCATGTCCATGGCAACGGACTGCATCTACATTTGATTAAACGCGGCGACGCAATGCTACTCGCCGGAAAGCATGATGCGGCCGAGGCACTATATCTTCAGTGCTTGAATCATACCAACTGGATGCCAGAGCCGAAACTACGCTTGGCTCTCTCATATCTCTATCGAGGACAGCCGGCGCGGGCGATGACATGGATCTCCGGTTTGGTCGAGTACGTCCTTTCGAGCTATAAAGCAGCCCGCCCTGATCCCGTTGAATGGGCCTACTTGATCGTTGCCATGCTATGCCTTGGCGAATTGAACAAGGCATCCCAGCACATCAAGTTCTTTCCGGCGCTTCACCACCCAGAACTGGATCGGGTGGCATGGCTTGTTGGTTTGCTTTGCAACGAGCTGGTTACGATGCCGAAGGCCGATACTTTAGAGGGCCAAACACCCAGTTACAGCATTCACCAGCTTCCCTCCCGCAGCATCGAGGAGTGGGTCAACGAAATCTGCAAAATGCTGCGAGCCTGTCGGCAATCCAAACTTGCAGCCTCCCTTTCAGAACGGATGCAACCGAACCCTCCCACGCAAAGCGCGGGTTTTGTCAGTTCTCCCGCCCGGAAACAGTCTATCCGGTTGTATAGACCAGTGAACTCCAGATCGCATGATGAAGGACTGACGTTCTCGCGGGAACGATCTCCGCTGATTCGCCTATTAGGCCTGCTCCCCCGACGTCTGGAAAAGAAATTAGGCTACTTCCTGCCTTATCCCATTTCCGAGATGAGAAATGATGAATTTTTCAGGACCGTTCAGACCATGGCTCAGGACGAAGATTTGAAAAACGCCGTTATCATTGGCGCGGCACCTGGAACAGGACTGACCGAAGCTTCTCTTGCCGGTTTGACGCGAAACCGCACTCGTCCGACGATCTTTTGCATCACGGATCGCGAAGGAACATTCCGCAGGTTGCAGGGCCGAGCTCCACGATTTCGACAAATGCAATGCCGCCTGGTCCCCCGATCGCCCGAGGCACTCTCCGGTCGAATCGCGGAATCACTGGCAAGTATCAGACATGCTTTTCATCTCGACAAATTCGAAGCCGTGGTCTTTGACCCATCCGAGTTAAGCGGCGAATTGAGCGATGAGACCCGGCTCTTCAGTGAACTGAACGGCGCACACTTTATTGCGATCGATGACACCAATACGCTGTTTTGTCATAAGAGTCGATTGCAGCTCCTCGCGACTCAAAAGTATTCCGTTACAGCCGAGAATCCCGGCCTCAGAAGAGGATATTCAATCCTAAGGATCGTCCGCTAGGGATTGGTCTTCGGAATGTTCTCTTCGCACGCAATGGCTGACCCCGCCCTAGAGCCAGCACCTGCCATGTCCGCTACGCCTGAGCTTTCGGCCTCTACTTCATTGGACCCCTCGCATCCGAAGGGATTCAAGAGCACCTACGGCCAAATTCTCAAATCGTCAGTCCTCATGGGCGGGTCCTCGGCAATGAACGTTGCTTGTGGAATCGTCCGCGCGAAGGCAATGGCCGTCCTGCTAGGTCCGGCAGGCGTCGGCATGTTAGGGCTCTATGGTTCCATTCTGGATTTGGCACAGAGCATGTCGTGCGCGGGTCTCACAAGCGCCGGCGTCCGGCAAATCGCTGAAGCCTCCGGATCGGGCGATCTTGTTCGAGCAGCCAGGATTGCGAAAATCCTTCAAAGAATGTCCTTCGCCCTTGGCGTTGCAAGCGCTCTTTGCCTGCTGATTCTCGCGACGCCAATTTCTCATTGGACGTTCAATTCCGCGGATTTCGCCCTGCCCGTCTCCCTTCTCTCACTGGCGGTACTCTTCCGATCGATCGCCGCAGGGCAGGAAGCATTAATTCAAGGCCTCCGGCGCATAACGGATCTCGCCCGATGTGGCGTCCTAACTGCTCTCTTCGGAACCACGGCGAGTCTAATCCTCATCTTTATCCTCCGCGAAAAAGGAGTCGTGCCAGCCCTGATCTCTGTCTCCGTCGCAACGCTGGGCGCCACCTGGTGGTATCGGCGCAAAATACAGCTACCGGACGCGCCCATTACGATGTCGCAAATCCGGACCGAAAGCCTGGCGCTTGCGAAGCTCGCGTCGGCGTTCTTGATTAGCTCCTTTCTCACCATTGGAGCGATTTACGCTATTCGCGTCATTGTCACTCAAAAGGTCGGTCTCGATGCGGCCGGAATGTATTTTTCAGCCTGGGCTTTGGGCGGACAATATGTAGGCTTCATTCTTCAGGCGATGGGCAGCGACTTTTATCCCCGCTTGACGGCGGTTGCAATGAATCATCCCGAGGCCAACCGCCTCGTCAACGAACAGGCCGAGGTAGGCATGCTTCTCGCGGGACCGGGGGTGCTCGCCACACTAACCTTCTCGCCATTTGTAATTGCGCTCTTTTATACGCACCAGTTTGCTGCCGCCGTGGACCCGTTGCGCTGGATCTGCCTCGGAATGATGCTCCGAGTCGTTGCATGGCCCCTGGGTTTCATCGTATTGGCGAAAGGCGCGCAGAAACTATTCATTTGCCTCGAAGTTGTTATCGCCGTAATTCACGTCGGCTTCGCATTCCTTGCCGTCGCCTATTTTGGC
This sequence comes from Chthoniobacterales bacterium, assembly GCA_036525185.1. GTDB lineage: Bacteria > Verrucomicrobiota > Verrucomicrobiia > Chthoniobacterales > DASVRZ01 > DATDAW01. The sequence goes on from DATDAW010000030.1 coordinate 6,046, forward strand.
ATGAAGGGGGCAGGCATCGCGTTCTTTGGGTTGTATTTTATTTATACGTTTATCATCCGGGGAGTCGTCCACACGCTTACCGGTTTCACATGGTCCCGGGCTAATATTCGTATCGGCGCGCTCACGTTCCCTTTGATTGGAGCCGTGTTCTACTGTGTTACATATCTTCCGTTCTGGCCTGCGATCGCCCTCGGAACAACCGCCGTCGCATTCAGCAGCTTTTACTCCATGCGGACTCTGTTGACGCTGATCCCGCTGGACAGACTGCCCCGTACCATTCGCCGCGTAGCGACGTATTTTTATCGCGCATCGACCCGCACTCCCATTCGTTAACCTTGGAAAATCGCTGCGGCCCCCGACAAAGAGACCACCTCAACTCAGCAATGCCTGCCAGCTTGCTATGTTAATCTCGTTGCAGTAACGCCGCCACGCCTGTCGTTTTCCTCAGGCAATGCTGAACCTGGGAAGTCTACTGACGACAGACCGTTTTGTTAACTGTTGCTATCCGATAAAGGTTCTCCCCGAAGAGGAAACCCATATGAAAACTATTAGTATCATTCACCGTTTTGCTCAAATACTGCTGCTCACCCTTGGGGTTTTAAGCACGCTTACGGCCGAGGCGGCCGGCCCCGAACCGGCTGGCTGGTATGCGGGCGATATCCACGTCCATCGTAGTTGCGGCGGCTCTCCCGTGTCGATATCGAGTATTTACAACGCCATGGTGAACCAGGATCTGGCGGTGGTATCGGTGCTCGCGGATATGGGTAATGGCGAGGTGCAGAATCCATCCACTGACCTTCCGAAGGTCACCGGTCAGGACGATCCCGTTTCCACGGCGGGACGAATTGTCCATTGGGATGCCGAATGGCATTGGGATGCAACTTACTTCAATTACCCCCATCAGGCCCTTGGAGGTCACATCGTCGCCTTGGGCCTAACACAAGCGCAACAGGTTTGGGAGGAATACACATACCCGATTTTTCAGTGGGTACATCAGCGTAACGGCATCGGCGGTTTTGCACACTTGCAATACCTCGGTGACGGTATTCCGCAGAATCTGAACTGCTGCATTCCCATTGAGTACCCGGTCGAAGTAGCGCTTGGCGCCTGCGACTTTATATCTGAGGATGTGGCTGGCAGCGACACCGCCATGCGGGCCTACTATCGGCTGCTTAATTGTGGTTTCCGTCCAGGTTTTGCCGGAGGTTCTGACTATCCGTGCAACGCCAGCATCGGATCCGTTGTAACCTATACTCAACCTCAGGGAGGTTTAACTTATCGCGCATGGATCGATGCCATCGCTAGGGGAAGAACCGTTGTGTCGCGAAATGGGCATAATGAGTTTCTGGAGTTGAAAGTCAACAACTCCGCCACGCCTGGTGATGAGATACAATTAACAGGCGCCGCGAATGTTTCAGTGAACGTCCAATGGCTGGCAAAGCAGAATCTCTCCGGATCGATCGAGATCGTTCAAAACGGAGTCGTGGTTGCCAGCTCACCGGCCTCCGTGTCGTCAAGCACGCCAGCAACCTTTAGCACTACAATCAATTTCACCCGAAGCGGATGGTTGGCTGCCCGACGAATGAGCAGTCGTGGGCACGAATTGCAAACCGGAGCAGTGTTCGTAATCGTCAATAGCGCGCCAATCCGCGCCAGCGTCGACGACGCTTCATTTTACGTGGCCTGGATGGATGACTTGCTCACCAAAACCGCGCCAGGAGGTGTGTGGAGCTCCTATTTTGTAAATAGCCGCGACGCCGCACGCGCCCGTTACCAGGCTGCGCGAAACGTTTTTCAGCAGATCGCAGCCGAAGCCGGCTCGTCGCAGCCACTCGTCGTTACAACGACAGCGCTTCCGGCCGGCGCGCTCAATACAGCCTATGCCGCGACTCTGACAGCAAGCGGCGGCGTTCCTCCTTACACCTGGTCATTTGTCGACGGCTCACTCCCACCTGGACTCTCTCTAAACGCGACAAGCGGTGCTATTACAGGGATGCCCAGCGTCATGGGGACATATAATTTCACGATTCGCGCCAGTGATACCAGCAGTCCCAAGCAAACTGCAACCCAGGCGCTAAGTGTGACAGTGACTCAGCAGCCTGCCACGGTGAGCATCTGGCCAGCGACAGCAACACCCACGAACATCGATGAAGGTCCGGACAGCCCCGTGGAGCTGGGAGTAAAATTCCGCGCGGACGTGCCGGGGAGCGTGGTTGGAATCCGCTTCTACAAGGCGGCCACCAATACAGGCACCCATGTTGGGAACCTGTGGTCCAATACCGGCACGCGCCTTGCAACGGCCACGTTCAGTGGAGAAACCGCGTCAGGATGGCAGGAAGTCCGCTTCGCGGCACCGGTATCCATTACAGCGAACACGGTCTACATCGCTTCCTATCACGCCAACAATGGGCATTACAGCGCAGACAGCAACTACTTTTCTGCAACGGGCGTTGACAACCCGCCTCTCCACGCCTTGGCAGACGGCGCATCAGGCGGCAACGGTGTTTACGCCTATGGGTCCAACAGCGTGTTCCCGACTCAGACGTGGAACACTTCCAACTATTGGGTGGACGTCCTGTTTCAGCCTGGTCCTGCCCCCGAACTGACCTCTCTGGCAATCATTCCAACGACTCCGACCATATCGATCGGCGCGACGCAGCAGTTCACAGCCACGGGGACCTATTCCGACGGTAGCACACAAAATGTCACCAGTCAGGTTTCCTGGCTTTCATCGACCCCCGCAGTTGCAGCCATAACCGCCAGTGGCCTGGCCACCGGCCAAACAGCAGGCACAACGACGATTTCCGCGAGTCTTTCCGGAAAAACCGCGTCCACACTCGTTACGGTCCAGCCTTCGCCAGGTCTGGTCACTATCTGGCCCGACACGGCCGTTCCAAGCAACGCGGACGGTGGGCCGGACAGATCAGTCGAACTGGGCGTCAAATTCCGATCGGACGTTGCCGGAACTGTCGTGGGAATTCGTTTTTATAAGTCGAGCGCCAATATCGGCACCCATGTAGCCAATCTCTGGTCGAACGCCGGGCAACGCCTGGCGACGGCGACTTTCTCAGGAGAGACCGCATCCGGCTGGCAACAGGTTAACTTTTCCACACCCGTTGCGATCACCGCCAACACGATCTATGTGGCTTCGTACCACGCCAACACCGGTCACTACAGCAAGGATGTCAGTTACTTCGCATCAGCTGGCGTGGATCGTCCCCCTTTACACGCCTTGGCAAACGGCGTTTCCGGCGGAAACGGCGTTTATCGCTACGGTTCGAACAGCGCTTTTCCGAACAAAACCTGGAACGCCTCTAACTATTGGGTGGATGTTGTATTCCGGCCAAATAATTAGCATCCCCCACAACTCTAATTTAGAAAAGCCACCATTATGTCAGTAAAGTTTGTCTCCCTGTTTATTCTATTTATGCTCCTGTTCTCGCCTGCACGGGTGACGTATGGGGGTTCGCCTAACATCTGGCCATCCTCCGCGACGCCGGCTGTCGTCGATTCCGGCCCAGATTCCTCCGTGGAACTCGGCGTCAAGTTCCGATCCGATGCAGCCGGCAGTATCACGGGGATCCGTTTTTACAAAGCGGGCGCCAATACAGGGACTCACACGGGCAGTCTTTGGTCATCGAATGGCACACGGCTGGCGCAAGCCACCTTCGCTGGCGAAACTTCTTCGGGCTGGCAACAGGTCAATTTTACAACGCCTGTTCCGATAACGCCCAACACCGTTTACGTAGCTTCCTATCATACCAACACGGGGCACTACAGCATTAACACCAACTATTTTTCCACGTCGGGCGTGGACAATCCACCCTTGCATGCCCTCGCCAACGGGGTCAGCGGGGGCAATGGAGTCTACCGGTATGGCTCTAATAGTGCCTTTCCCAATTCGACGTGGAACGCCTCCAACTATTGGGTGGATGTCGTGTTCCAGCCGGCGGTACCTCCTCTCCTTACCTCCGTTACTGTCACGCCTGCCAACGCTGTTCTATCTGTCGGCGGAACCCAACAGTTTACTGCAACGGGAAGCTATTCCGATGGGACCAATCAGAACATCACAACCCAGGCCACCTGGACTTCATCAAACACATCCGTTGCCGGCATCAATTCCACCGGTCTGGCTACCGCTGTGTCCGTCGGAAACACGACCATCTCCGCAACATTATCCGGAGTGACAGGCAGCACTCCTCTCTCCGTGCAAGTTCCCCCGCTTGCCGTGTCCTCTTCCTCGCTGCCCAATGGCATCCTAAACATTCCCTATTCGACAACCTTGACCGCAACGGGGGGCACGCCTCCCTACACGTGGGCCATCGTAAACGGCTCCCTGCCACCTGGCATAACACTCAATCCCTCCACCGGAGCGCTCACTGGAACACCAGCGGCCATCGGGACCAGCACATTCACCGTGCTCGCACGCGATTCCGGAAGTCCAAGTCAGACGGCGACGTGGCCGCTTTCGCTGACCGTTACAACCAGTGCGATCTCGCCGATATTGATTTTGACCAATTCCGCAAATCCGTTTTCCAGCTACTATGCAGAGATTCTTTTAGCGGAAGGACTGAATGAATTTGCGCTGCTGGACATTTCATCCATGTCCAGCGCAAGTCTGGCACCTTACGATGTGGTCATACTGGGCCAGACGCCCCTCACCGCCGCGCAGGTTTCCTTGCTAACCGATTGGGTAAACGCCGGAGGCAATCTAATCGCGATGCGTCCCGACAAAAAGCTGGCCACACTGCTTGGACTCGTTGACGCTGGCTCAACCCTTTCTGAGGCGTATCTTAAAGTCGATCCGACTACGGCACCTGGAGCAGGTATTGTCAGTGTGACGATGCAATTCCACGGAACCGCCGACCGCTACACTCTGGGCATGGCATCGAGGCTGGCCGCGCTTTACTCGAATGCGCAAACGGCCACCCCCAATCCCGCAGTGTCGCTGCGAAGTGTCGGGTCCAACGGCGGGCACGCAGCGGCTTTCACGTACGATCTCGCCCGATCTGTTGTACACACAAGACAGGGAAACCCAGCCTGGGTCAATCAGGACCGCGACGGTCAGCCCCCTATCCGCTCCAACGACCTTTTCTTCGGCAACTGGCCTTCGGATCCCCAACCTGACTGGGTCGACCCGGACAGAATTGCCATACCCCAGGCGGATGAACAACAGCGGCTGCTCGCAAACTTGATCGCATACATCAATTTTACCAAAAATGTTCTTCCACGTTTCTGGTATTTTCCACATGGCCACAAGGCGGCGGTGGTAATGACCGGCGACGATCATGCAAATGGCGGCACCAAAGGCCGATTCGATCATTACGCTGCGCTCAGCCCCCCTGGCGCATCAGTGAACGATTGGGAAGCGATTCGCAGCACGTCTTATGTTTACCCAAGCACACCCATTGCGAACGCTCAGGCCTATGACTCTGCCGGATTCGAGATTTCTCTCCATCTAAATTCAGGCTGCCAGAACTACACCCCTGGTTCCCTCGCGACGCTCTTTTCGGACCAACTCGCGCAGTGGAGTTCATCCTTTCCGGGCCTGCCCTCGCCTGTAACGCATCGGATGCATTGCCTCGTGTGGGACGACTACACCGCGCTGGCGGAAGGGGAGCTCAGCCACGGAATTCGGCTGGACACCAACTATTATTACTGGCCGCCATCGTGGGTGGCGGATCGCCCCGGTCTTTTCACCGGATCCGGAATACCGATGCGTTTCGCCACTGTTCAGGGCGCGGCCATCGATATCTACCAGGCTCCGACCCAAATGACTGACGAGTCCAGCCAGAGTTATCCGTTCACCGCGAACACTCTCCTTGATCGAGCCCTTGGACCGGAAGGCTATTACGGTGCATTTGTCGCCAACATGCACACGGATACGGTCGGCAGCGCAGGTTCCGATGCGATTGTCTCCTCGGCCATGGCCCGTGGCGTACCGATCATTTCCGCCCGTCAATTGCTCAAGTGGCTCGACGCACGGAACGCCTCCACCATTCAATACATCGAAAAGAATGGAAATACCCAGACGTTCTCAATCTCAGCCCACCCCGAAGCCCAAGGCCTGATTGCCATGGCACCCATTCCTCCCGGCTCGAGCATAAGTAGCGTGAAGCGGAACGGCTCGACGCTTGCCTTCTCCACGAGCGTTGTCAAAGGCATGGAATACGCCGTTTTCGAAGCGAGCACCGGCGCCTATGAAATAAACATCGCCTCCGACGCAACGCCTCCCACAATCACGAGTGTCTCCCCTGCCAACGGCGGGACCAACATCAGCCCTTTCGCCCAACTCGAGGTAGATTTCAGCGAACCCATGCTCGCCGCGACTATCAATACCACCAGTTTCTTCTTGAAAACGGCTTCCGGCAGTCCCGTGCCAGCAAGCGTTTCCTATGATAGCACTAGCCGGCAAGCCTTTTTGTCACCAAACAACCCTTTGGCACCCTCAACCGGTTACACAGCAACCGTTAAAGGCGGCTCAGGCGGCGTTACAGACACAAACGGAAACGCTTTAGCCAACGACTTTACGTGGTCGTTCAATACCGCCAGCAATAGCTCTTATAGTATCTGGTCGGCAGCTCCGGTCCCCGGTGTCGTTGATCAGGGTCCGGACAATCCCGTGGAACTTGGAATCAAGTTTCGCTCTGACGTCGCTGGAACTATTACGGCGATCCGCTTCTATAAATCCACAGGCAATACGGGCACCCATGTTGGGAACTTGTGGTCGAACACAGGCACGCTGCTAGCCACGGTCACCTTTACTGGCGAAACCGCTTCCGGGTGGCAGCAGGCGAACTTCAATACGCCCGTGGCAGTTGCCGCCAACACGGTCTACATTGCGTCCTATCACACAAACACCGGACACTACAGCATAAACAGCAACTACTTCTCCGCCTCGGGTGTGGACAACACACCGTTGCATGCCCCTTCCGCCGGTGAGAGTGGAGGAAACGGAGTGTATCGATATGGTTCCAACAGCGGCTTTCCCAACCAAACATGGAATGCCACCAACTATTGGGTCGACGTCGTCTTTAGACCGAACTAAATCAGATGATCGCCCCCCTTGCTCCAGGGTTTTCTCCTGAACGCCTCTGCGCGCTAATGCGTCAGGCTATCGCCTCAATGCATCTCGATCTGACTGGCATAACCATACTCACAGAAGCCGCGAGCGGCGCTTACGGCGTGACACCCGTCATCGCCGCGCTGGCCAAGGCGCAGCACGTTCACGCAGTCACCCGCTCAAGCCGGTATGGTTCCACGGAGGAAGTCGCGACGTGGACCAGAGACCTAGCACTAAAAGCAGGTGTCTCGGACCGTATCTCCGTCTCTGAATCGGTCTCGCCGGACATTCTTCCAGATGTCAATCTGGTTACCAACAGCGGTCATCTCAGGCCGATTACGTCAACGATTATTCATCATCTGCCCGCGAGGTCGGTCATTGCATTGATGTTTGAGGCTTGGGAATTCCGCAGCCAGGACATCGATGCGGCTGCTTGTCGGCGCAGAGGCATACCCGTCATTGGTGTCAACGAGCATCATGCGGCGGTCGACGTCTTCTCTTATCTCGGCCCCCTTTGCGTCAAACTTTTACAGGACGCCGGCTTGTCTGTTTATCGCAACCGAATCGCTGTTCTTTGCGATAACGGTTTCGATGAACCTATTCTAAGGGGTCTCACCGGATTGAGGGCAGACGTTCGTCTTGTGTCTGCCGTCGAGGCTCTGCACAAGGACGATTGGGATGCGATTCTAGTGGCTCTGCAACCGGGATTCGAACCCCGGATCGGGCTACGCGAGGCGTCTTATCTGGCATCGATTTGCGGTCCCGGAACAGTCATCGTTCAGTTGTGGGGCGACATGGATCGCCGCGCGCTCGCGGACTTCGGCCTCCCAGTCTGGCCCCCGTCATCCCCGCCACGCGGCCACATGGCTATCCTGCTTTCAGCCATCGGTCCCGACCCCATCGTGCGTTTGCAAACCGGCGGTCTCCGTGCCGCAGAATGGGTTTTTCGGGGGGGCGCGATCATGCCTGACGGCTTCGCGCAATTGGTGGATCTGGACGCCATCGTTCCATGAACGCTTACGAAAAACCGGCTGTTCTTTTGATCGGCGAGGGCATCACGGCCCTGACTGCCTTGCGCTCGCTTCTAACGCGTTGCCGTGTCGCCGCCATTGTCCGTAAGGCGGCATTTGCGGCCACGGATCCTGTGCATGTGCTTGCATACGAAGAAGAAATTCCCACGTATGATGTCAGTCGACCTTCTGAACTCGCCGATCTCGTCAAAGCAATCCAGCCGGACGCGGTCGTTATTTCATCGTTTCATCATATACTGCCAGCTGAGACGCTCTCATTGAGCCGCTTTGTCAACGTGCATTACTCGCCGCTGCCCCGCTACCGCGGCCGGGCCAATGTTAATTGGGCAATCATCAACGGTGAACCGTCGGCTGCCATCAGCATCCACATGATCACACCTGGCCTGGATAGCGGCAATCTGCTTTATCAGGAAGAAATTCCAATTCGTTTGAATGATACTGCCGGCACTCTTTATGCCCAGTTGAACGCCATCCAGGAGCGCGAGCTGGCTGGTGCCGTTTTACGTATGTTGGCGGGCGATCCGGGCCGGCCGCAGGATCATGAAAGGGCAACATACGGATGCGCGCGGGTGCCAGGCGACGGTGAAATCGATTGGAAAGCATCGACGGTTGGTATTGATCGGTTGATCCGCGGCCTGTCACCGTTTCCACTGTTCCCGGGGGCGTTTACGTTTTTTGACATGCGACGCTGGATCGTCACGCAAGCCCAACCAGCGCCTGGCGCGCCCGCTTATGAGGGACGCGTGCCTGGTCGGGTCGTCGGGCGTTCAGCGAAATCCGGGTGGGTGGATGTGTTAACCGGAGACGGTATTCTCCGTTTAATGGAAATGGCCGAGCCCTCAGGACGAACTTTTCACCCTGCCACACTCATTTCCTCCACACGCGACACGCTTGGAATTTCAGTGGCGGATCTACTAACCCGCATCGAGATATTTTCAACTACTAAATCATGAATGGTTATAAAAGAGCCCTAATAACAGGGGGAGCCGGATTGATAGGCTCCCATATCGCAGATAAATTAGTTGGCGAAGACTACGACGAAATCGTGGTTCTCGACAATTTCACACGAGGATGGCAAAAGAATCTGGACGCGGTCGCCGCTTCGGGAAAGCTCACCTTGGTCGAAGGTGATATCTGCGATGTGAATCTCGTTCGCGAGGTCATGGACGGCATTGACATTGTTTTTCATGAAGCGGCCATCCGTATCACGCAATGCGCCGAAAATCCCCGGCTGGCTCACGATGTCCTGGCGACCGGAACGTTTAATATTCTCGAGGCAGCCGCATCATCTGCGGTCAAGCGGATCGTCTATGCATCCTCTGCCTCCCTCTATGGTCAGGCCGAAGAGTTTCCGACCAACGAAGATCATCATGGCTATGGCAATCGAACCATCTACGGCGCTGTCAAGCTTTACGGCGAAGGTCTCCTCCGCAGTTTTTATGAAATGTATGGATTGAACTATGTTGCGCTGCGTTATTTCAATGTCTACGGTCCGCGAATGGACGCGTTTGGGGTCTACACAGAAGTCATGATCCGATGGATGGAGCGTCTGTCGCGAGGCGAACCGTGCGTCATTCTGGGCGATGGCAGCCAGACGATGGACTTTGTTTTCGTGGACGATGTTGCCCGGGCGAATTTGATGGCAGCGAAGTCCTCCATCACAGACGATGTCATTAATATTGCCAGCGGAACGGAGACCAGCCTTGCACAATTAGCCGAAACATTGGGCCGTGTAATGGGAGTCCGTTTGGCTCCCGTGTTTGGCCCGGCCCGCAAGGCAACTCCTGTGTGGCGGCGACTGGCCGACGTGAGCAAAGCAAAACGTCGCCTCGGATTTCAGGCGCAGGTATCCCTGGAAGCAGGTTTAAAACGTCTGGTGGAATGGTGGTCACAAGCCCGTAACCCAAACGCAGCAGTTTTCCATGATTCCCATAGCCAAACCGCTGTTGGATGAACGCGAAGCGGACGCCGTCCGCCGAGTGATTGGATCCGGCTGGATAACGCAAGGCCCGGAGGTTGCCGCTTTCGAGCAGGAGTTTGGTGAACGGGTTGGAGCACAGTACGCCTGCGCCGTGTCCAATTGCACGGCGGCATTGCACCTGGCCTTGCTCGCGGCTGGGGTTCGGCCAGGTGATGAAGTGATAACCGTCAGCCATTCGTTCATCGCGACGGCCAACAGTATTCGATACTGTGGCGCAACACCCGTTTTCGTCGATATCAGCGCCGATACGTTCAATATGGATCCCGCTTTGGTCGATGCAGCGATCAGCCCGCGAACCAAAGCCATCCTGTGCGTTCATCAAATCGGCATGCCCTGCGATCTCCATCGCATCGGCTGGATCGCGCAAAAGCATTCGCTTCCGCTAATCGAAGACGCGGCCTGTGCGATCGGAAGCGAAATTCAATGGGATGGAGCCTGGGAACGGATCGGAAAACCGCACAGCGACGCTGCGTGTTTCTCTTTCCATCCACGGAAAATTTTGACTACTGGAGATGGCGGGATGATTACGACCAGACACAAGGGCTGGGACGCAAAATTCCGGTTGTGGCGCCAGCACAGCATGTCCGTCCCGGATACTGTGCGCCACGGCTCCAACGAGGTGATCTTCGAAAGTTACCCGGAGATCGGTTTTAATTACCGCATGACTGATGTCCAGGCGGCGATCGGGCGGCAACAACTCAGACGACTTCCCGAGATCGTCGCGCGGAGACGTCAGCTCGCCGCCGTGTATATGACTTTGCTGGCGGATATTGATGGATTGCGCCTCCCGACAGAGCCCGACTGCGTCCGGAGCAACTGGCAGAGTTTTGCAATCCGGCTGCCTGAAGGCGTCGATCAAAAAACGGTGATGCAGTCCCTGCTCGATGATGGCATCGCCACGCGCCGCGGGATCATGTGCGCGCATCGTGAACGCGCCTTCATGTGGGAGCCCTGGAGGGCCTCGGGGAGTCTTTCCCAAAGCGAACAGGCCCAGGATGAATGCATCCTCCTGCCCCTCTTCCATCAACTTACACGCGAAGAACAACACTTGATCGGTGCCCGCGTCCATAGCGCGATCGAGTCGGCGAGCCGTAATCGAATGCTGCCTGCCGCGAATGTTCGGTGAGTCAGCATTTTCCCCGTTGAGAAGCCGAGACGATCGCGCGACGAATCTCCCTCCCCAAAACATTTCGCTGCATCGATAGCAGACACATTCCTTTCGCCGGCACAACACTATGGATCGACGCGGTGACCACCGAAACGTCAAAGATTCGTTTCGCGCACTTTCCATCCTCGAATACCTATGAAAACAATCTTCACCTCCCGCATCTGCATATTCGGAATCCTTGCTCTGTTCGTTGTCATGGAGAACGGCTGCCAGACTCCCACCGTGTTTCCACAATACCTTACAACGGAAACGCCGGTTTCCTTGAGCCCCGGCGATACCTTAAAACTTTCGTTTTCGGGGTCGCCCGAGCTTAACCAGGTCCAACGAATACGCTCCGATGGAACGATAACCCTGCCCATGATAGGAGAAATCACCGCACGCGGAAAGACCCTAAGCAACTTTCAGAATGAGTTGACTGGCCTTTACAAATCCCAATTACAGAACAGTGAAGTGATTGTCACCCTCGAAAGCGGCGGCATTTCCGTGGTCGTCTCCGGGAATGTCGTCAACCCGGGGCGCCTCGAATTCGGGAAACCCACGACGGCCCTTCAAGCTCTCATGCAAGCCGGCGGAGCCAACGAATTCGGAGACATCCGGAAAGTTCATCTCGTTCGCCTCCATGGCGGCCGGCAATTCACACAGATTGTTGATCTGAGTTTAACCCTGGACGGTCAAACGACGCAGGCGCTTTATCTCAAAGACGGCGACGTCATTTACGTCCCGCAACGGTTTTTCTGACAGGCTCAGACGCGCTGCATTTAGGTCAAACGGGAAAAAAACAGATTTGGCGTTGGTTCGTCTCGGACGGGCCAACGCCAAATCTGTTTTACCGTTATGATAAGCGGCGATCGCTCGCATGTAAGCCTTTTTCCTACATCATGACTTCCTATCTGCCTTCGTTAGTTGGAGCCCTCCTCCTACTCCGCACCACTCCGGTGCCGTCTTTAGATTTTAATCGGTCTGGTTCAGGTTAAAAAATAGTCTTGCAACCCACTATTCCACGAATAATCTCGACGCCAATCAGACCAACACGGACAAATCTGACGCATTTCAGGAAACCAAGGCTAATCAATGAGCGGGGACGACGGTAGGAATATTGACTGTGGCACAGTCAGAAAAACACGCAGCAAGCAGTCGCTTCTATTGCCTCTGTTCCCTCTAGTCATTGCGTTTATCCCGGCCGTTTGCGCGCAAACCAATCAACCTCCCACACCGCTTCCTACTCTGGACCAATCGATTTTCCGCTCGCGTTGGGTCGGACCACAATACGATCAACCCACACCCACCCCATCGCCCACGCCTCCACCCGTAGCCGCTGAAACACCCACAGTCGAACCGGTCCCAACTCCTGAACCTCCCCCCGCCCCACAGGGATGGGACGCTTCACTCGGCGACGGTTTCTACCTTGGAGCCATAAACATTACACCCATGCTCACCGTTGGGTGGGAATACTCCGACGAAAACAACAGTGGATTTGATGACGGCGGCTCCAACAACAGTTTCTTCATTGCGCCTGGACTTGCTCTCAAATACGAGCGCGAAGTCGGCGCGTGGTCCGTTGCTGCGAACTATGCAGCGGCATACGTTTATTATTTAGATGATGATTTCAACGGCAACGGCGGGGATGGCAACAGCGACTTAATTCAGCAGACTCTCTCCCTTTCCGCCACCGTCCAAGGCAGCCGTTATTCCATAACCGGAGCCGTCTCAGGCTCCACAGGCACTGGATTCGATACGGAATCTGGTCAAAATAACAATCAAATCAATTACAGCGCCGGGCTGACGGGTTTGTATCAATTAAGCGAGCGATTTTCCCTTGATGGCGGTATCCATTACAGTCAGCAATCCCAATCCAGCGCGAATACAGCCCCGGACTCCGATCTCTATGACATCCATGCTGATGCGGCGCTAAACCACTCGTGGACGGGAAAAACCGCGTTTCGATATGAGATAGCCCTCGGACGCGAGGCACAGTCGGTGCAGGACGACCCCAACGCTTCCCGGCAATATATCCAGGCCCTCATAGGCGTTACCCACACCCCCAATGAAAAGGTCAGTTTTTTCCTGGCTGCAGGAGCCCGTTACGTTGAAGAGCCACAGGGTATCGTGTCACGTGACGAAGGCTTCCTTCCAGCGTATGATGCATCCGTCTCCTACCGTCCCTCAGACAAAACGTCGCTGACCTTAAGTTCCTCCTTGGAAGGCACAGACGTCAAACCCGATTACCATTTAAGCGCACTTTGGCTGCCTAGGCTCACGACTTCGCTGCAGCTTTCCCTCTATCAGACTCAAGACTACTCGGGAACATTCAGTTCACAAATCCTGATCACGCGCGGGGTTTCCGCTTCAGTCACGCAGACCTTTTTGACGACTGTAACATGCACATTGCTGGGTGGTTACGAGCAACAGGACTACGACAAGACTTCAGACGAATTCGATAACTCGGCACAGCCCAGCGACTATTTCTTCGGCTCTCTGCAAATCCGTTGGCAGATCCGCCATTGGCTGAGTCTCCAAACATATCTCACGCTCCGTGAGCAAACGGATGACGGCGGTGAAGGGGACGACAATGGCCTGCAAAATACTGCATCTGTCGCCCTAACCGCCGTCTTTTAACGTTTTACATAGCTCCCGCAATTCTCCCTCAAATGCTTCAATCCGTGGTCATACGCTTATTTTACGGAAGTCGCACTGTCTGCCTGACCGCGAATAAGGCTAAGGTTGAAAGGGAATCAAAAGCCTGCGCCCTGGGCTCGCGGGAAGCATAGTATCAGGTCGGTTATCCGTCGCACAGATTGAGTGCGACGCTAGATTATTGAAATCAGCATATGAAGGTTAATTCGCATAAGCGAAAAATTAACCAAGGGCGGCAGCATGGACCGAAACTTCCGCCCATCGTGTCCGCTACTCAGACGACAAGCGCGTTAACAAGTGTCATCCAACCATCACTGTTCCATTTATGATTGCCAAAACTCTCGCAGCGAGCGTTTTTTTCTTACTGATTCTGCCGGAAACTTTCTCACAGGTAAAGACCACTGACGCGAGCGCGCCTTCCGGCTTGGATACCCGTGAGGCAAACGTCACTCCACCCGTTGCGGCGGATGCCGACTATATCTTGAAACCTAGTGACACAATCGAACTCAATGTTTTTCGCGAACCTGATCTAACGTTCCAGGCAACCATTTCACGCGATGGGTTCGTTCAACTACCCCTTCTCAATGAAGTGAAAGTTGGAGGACTTACCATTCGCGATGCACGTGAGAAAGTCCGCCGTCTGTACAACGCCGACTACCTCGTCGAACCTCAGGTCACGCTTGCCCTCGTGACATTTGCTGAAAAGAAATTTACGATCGTGGGTCAGATCACACGGCCTGGCAACTACCTGATCAAAGGAGACGAAAGCATCGATGTTCTTCAAGCCATCGCCATGGCCGGCGGCTTCACTCGTATAGCCAATCGCGGCAAGGTCATCGTCAAGCGCCGAAGCCCATCTGGCGAACAGACCTTCACCATTAACACCAAAGATCCTCGAGCTCAGTTCAAAGTGATGGCTGGGGATGTCATTAACATTGGAGAAAGTTGGTTTTAACTCCCATTCGCTACGGGATTTCCACCATTCTTCAGAACCAGGTAAGAACCACCAGCATAACTAAAGCCATGGAATCAGATTCGGATTCAGAAAAAGGCCCTACTATCGATTTGCAGTCCTACTATCATGCTGTGCGCGACCGCATTTGGATCGTGTTGGTTGCCGCCGCAATCGGCACAGTCATCGCGATCCTGCTCCTGAGGCGTTCGGAAACGTTCTACCAGGCCCAGTCTGTCCTTCTTTTCTCCGATCAACAAATGCGTGTCCTGAACAACGTTGAATCGGTGAGCGCCGACGAGCTCAGCAGCGTGGAGATGATCAACACGGTCGTCAGCGTCCTCGAAAGCACGCCGTTCGCGCTTCGTGTCGTTGAAAGGCTTCACCTGGACTCCAATCCCGATTTCCTGCAGTCGCTCCAGAGTACCGAGAATAAGATCGCCCCAGAAAGCGCAGCGCTCCAGCTTAAGAGCATGGTTAGGGCCTCGTATCGCGGCGGCACGCGCCTCCTTGACGTAACAGTTACCAACAGGAATCCCGATTTAGCCAAGCTCATCGCCAATGCGACGTCCAACGAGTACCTCCACTACGTCATGGACAAGCGCGTGAATCAGACCAGGAAAGCCGGTGAGTTTCTTAAAAACGAAGCTGAAAACCTTAGCAAGAATCTCCACGCAGCAGAGTTAAAACTTCAGCAATTTCGAGAACGGGAACGGACGTCGTCCCTGGAAGCCCTCCAGGCTGAAGCGCAGACGCGCCTCGATTTCGTCTCCCAGCGGATCACGAGCCTAGAACAATCGCTCCAGCAGCTTCAAACGGACATCGTTGCCGCAAGGGAGAACCCTGGCGCAACAGATGAAATGCTCCGTCTGCCCAGCGTTGTCAATCAGCCGAAAATAGCCTCATTAAACGCTCTCATCTCAGAACGCGAACGGGAACTCGGTGTCCTGGCACTGCGCTACCGCGCCAAGCACCCCAACTATATCGCAGCACGGACTGCTTTGGACCTGACCATCGCCGAGCGCACTCGGGCTTTGAAGGACGTAATTCCTGCGCTCGAAGCCACTGAAAAACAGACAAAGGCTCAGCTCGACCAGGCGGAAATGACCCGAGTTGAAGCGGAGAAACGCATGGTCGCAGTAACAGGAAAGGCCATCGAATACAGGGACCTCACCCGTCAGGTGCAAACTAATCAGACCTTTTATAACGCAATCCTGGAAAGCCTCCGGCAGGTCGACATCGCGAAAAACATGAGCACGATCCCGATGGAAGTCTATGAGTTGGCGACGACTGCTAGTACCGCTCCTCCCCCCACCCTCAAGTTTCTTATTCTCGGCATTTTTGGCGGAGCTTTCGCTGGAGTCGCAATCATCATTGCATTCCACGCGATCGATCAATCTATTAAGACTGTTGACGAAGCCGAAGCGATAACCGGACTCGAAGTCATTGGCACCATCCCGGTGGTTGACGAGCGCAAGCACCCCGTTGACTTGGCGGTCGCCAAGAACAGAAACGGAGTGGTCGCAGAATCATTCCGCACGTTGCGTACGGCTCTGACGGTTTCGAGCCATGAGGACGAGGAGCGGCGCGTCTTCATTTTCACCAGCGCTCTTCCCGGTGAAGGGAAAACGTTCTGCGGCACCAACTTTGCCATTACGCTGGCGCAACGGGAACTGCGAACGCTTATCATCGATGCGGATCTACGGGAACCAGCGGTATCGAAGTTGTTTTTTAAGGAACACAGGAGTCCCGGTCTGACCGATGTCCTGTCTGGCAAAACTCCGTGGAGGGAAGCGCCAACCGCTACCAATATTCCATGCCTTACCGTATTGACCGCTGGCGAGCAGGTCGTCAATCCCTCAGAATTACTAGCGTCCCGGGCGTTTGGAAAGCTCATCGAAGAACTTTTGGTCGACTTTGATCGGATCGTCATTGACTCGGCTCCGTGCCTCGCCGTAAGCGACACCCGGCTTTTGCTACCGTACGCTGATGCCTGCTGCTTTGTTGTCGGCGCTCTTTCCACACCCCGCAGCGCCGTAAAGCGCGCCATCAGGACGATCGTGCACACCGACACACAACCCGTCGGCATCGTCCTGAATCGCTTGCCTGCCGGCCGCGCTTACTACTACTCTGGCGCATACGGCGGGCCCGCCGTCTATGGCGCAGCGCCCGACCAGAAAGCCTAACTTACTCGTTTCGCACGTTTCTTTGTTATATGAACGCTTTATCCGAGAATTTTAACATTCGCATCCGTCCGCGCCGCTCGCTTTGGGAGGTGGACTGGAGGGGAATTTTCGATTATCGGGACCTCCTGTTCCTGCTCGTTAGGAGGGATTTCATATCGAAGTATAAACAAACCGTTCTGGGCCCGGCCTGGATGTTGATTCAGCCGCTTGCCACGACGGTTGTTTTTACAATAATATTTTCCAACGTCGCTAAAATATCGACTGACTCTACGCCGCCGGTCCTCTTTTATATGGGAGGACTCCTGACGTGGAATCTGTTTTCGCAGAATCTCGGCGGATCCGGGAACGTGCTCCAGGCGAATGCGGGTATGTTCGGGAAAGTGTACTTCCCGCGCATCATTATCCCTCTGGCAAACGGAATATCAGCGTTGATCCCATTTGCCATTCAACTGGCTCTCTTCCTGGCGATTTATATTCTCATAAGCTGGACGTCTCCAGGTGGATTCCGCCCCAGCATCGGACCCCAATTATTATTGCTTCCGTTGTTCGTGCTCCAGGCAGCCCTAGTTGGGCTCGGATCAGCACTGATCTTTTCGTCGATGACCGCGGTCTATCGCGACCTTCAGTATGTCCTCGGCTTCCTCGTCCAAATTTGGATGTATCTGACACCGATTATCATGCCAGTTAGCCAGTTTCCAACAAAATGGAGATGGCTCGTTCTGTTGAATCCGATGACAGCGCCCGTGGAGGGTACACGATGGGCCCTTCTGGGAACGGGAACGCTCTCGCCAGTAACAGTCGCGCAGTCGTGGGGAATCTCCCTCGCGCTCTTCATTGCTGGATTTCTTTGGTTTAACAAGATCGAACGAAGCTTCGTGGACCGCGCCTAAGCCGATCACTGCACAACACATCACGGATCAACCATGGGAAAGCCAATTATCGAGGTGCACGGGATTACGAAGCGATACCAATTAGGAGAACTTGGCGCCCTGTCGCTGCGGGATGCCGTCGAACACGGATTTAGGCGGCTTATCGGGAGGGGCGATGGGCAACCACGACGGGGAGAATTCTGGGCTCTCAATGGCGTGACGTTCGACGTACAGCCCGGTGAAGTAATCGGATTGATTGGAAAGAACGGTGCAGGCAAGAGCACGCTTTTGAAGATTCTGAGTCGAATTACCGAACCGACGTCAGGAGAAGCAATCCTGCGCGGCCGGCTCGCAAGTCTTCTCGAAGTGGGCACAGGTTTTCATCCCGAGTTGAGCGGACGGGAAAATGTGTTTCTGAACGGAGCGATATTGGGCATGACGCGCAAGGAGATCGCTCGTAAATTCGATGAGATCGTCGATTTTGCGGAAATCGAAAATTTCATCGACACACCGGTGAAACGCTACTCAAGCGGCATGTATGTGCGGCTGGCATTTGCCGTGGCCGCCCATCTCGAACCCGAGATCTTGATCGTCGATGAAGTGCTGGCGGTCGGAGACGCCGAATTTCAAAAAAAATGCATCAGCCGGATGGAAACGATTTCCACGCGGGATCAGCGCACGATCCTATTCGTTTCTCATAATATCACAGCGGTTCGCCGTCTGTGTTCGAAGTGCATTGTCATGGTCAAGGGCAAGTCCAGTGAAGTGCTGCCTGTGGAAAAAGCCGTCGAAATTTACACGCAGGATCAAAAGGTTTCGGCTCTCTCGGTAGAGCTCGCTGAACGCGCGCGCCACAGCAAACAAGGTCGGGTCGGCCGGATTCTTCGAATCGAAGTCACGAGCCCTTCCGGAGAGCTTCGCTACGGCGAGCCCGGCACGGTCGATGTGACGTTTCACTTGAAGGAGGCCGTGAAGGAAATTGCCGTTGGCCTTGGCTTCGATACGCCCGATGGGCAACGCGCCCTGACCCTCGACACGGACACCGCCGGCCATACCTGGAGCCTCTCGGCCGGGAACCACACTGTACGCATCGGCCTCGCTTTTTGGTCCACCCATCCAGGCAACTACACGGTCAGCGCCGCCTTGATTTGCGGTCACAACTATTTCGATACCGTCGGCAACGCGGCGGTTTGGGAGGTCCAAACCAGCAAGTTCGACAATGTATCCGACCGCGGTTTCGGTGGATGCCGCCCCAAACCAACTGTAGAGCTTTTTCCGACCGTGGAGCCGCATCGAGCCCTGGCCGTATTGTAGGTCTAAACGTGGACCAGTCCTTTTCGTAAGATCAAATGCCAAGCGTCCCACGCCCCACGCCCCACGCTGATTCTCGTCTGGCATGGCCCCTGGCAGTCACGGGTGAACCCGTGGCTTGAAAAGTGCCATTGGAATTCTCCAGGGCGTATGTTCCGCTTTTGCCTGGCTGTTTTCGCCACAGTGGATTGGGCATTCATCTTGTCTGAAGGGGCACTCCGGATTGGGATTTTTTTATTGCTTCTGAAGTATGCGTATCCTTGTCATCACCCGTCACAATCCGCTGCCTGGGACTGACGGCGCCGCGACGTATCTGGGACAGGTCACAGCGGCTCTCGCAGCCCGCGGTCATACCGTCGGCTGTGTATGGACGGAGCGGGCGCCGCATTGGAGCCACGGGCTTCGTGTGGTGGCCGATCTGCCGGCTGGAGTGCGCGACTTTTTCGCTCCCGGCATTCGTTTTCATGATGGCCAAGCGTGGCAGTTTCGGCACTGGTGGCAAATCCAGGTCCGGGTTCTCAAAGCATGGCGACTCCGCTTACTCGGCCGAAGTCTGCCTTCTGCCATGCCATGGTCTCACGCAGGGCGTTCGTGGGATGATGCTTGCAACGCAGACGAACAAGCCATCGTCGCTCGCGCCATCGAACAGTTCCAGCCCGACGTTCTGCTCGCCAATTTTTCTTGGATGACGACTGCTGCACCAGCGTGGACAGCCGCTGGTCGTCCGTTCGCTGTCCTTGCCCATGATGCGCGGCATTGCCAGCTGATCCTCGATGCTGATGATCGCCTCGTCGATGAAATCGATGTGGCTACCCGGACCACGGAGGCTGAACATCTGGCCGCCGCGCAATTGGTCGTAGCGATTCAGCCACGCGAAGCCGCTCTGCTCCGGAGCCTTGTTCCGGCGGCTGAAGTCGTCGTACTTTCGCCTGGAAGACCACCCTCTCCCTCTTCGCCGCCACCGCCCGGTCGTCCCATCATCCTTTTTGTCGGCAGTTGGCACTCTGCAAATCGGGAAGGCGCCCGCTGGCTGATTGGCTCTGTGTGGCCTCTAATCCGCGCACTCCGTCCGGACGCGCGACTCCGGCTGGCCGGTGCTGTGGTTGATGAGTTGTCTCCAGCGGAAGGGGTGGAGTTTCTGGGCCGCGTTCCTGATCTGGCCTCGACGTATGCCACTGCTTCGTTGGTCGTGGCACCAATTCGTCGTGGTTCTGGCGTGAAGATCAAAGTCATCGAAGCCCTCCAACATCACCGCGCCGTGGTTGCGACGCCTGTCGCAGCTGACGGGCTCGAGTTTCTTGGAGACGCACTGCCCGTCGCTGCAACGGCCGGGGATTTTGCAGACGCTGTGATCGCACTGCTGAATGCGCCAGATCGTGCAGCCGCATTGGTGAAAGCGGCCGAGGCCCGCATGCATATCGCACTCGCTCCCGAAATAGCCCTTGCCCCTTTTCTGACCGCTTTGGAATCGCTGTCCCAACGGAAATGCGTCTCTGACCTCGGCGACCCCTGTTTTGGCGCAGATCCATCGGCCAACTTATCGGTCACTCGATGATCAATGTTCGAATACTCCGTCCATGGACTTCGCCCGACTGGCTCCGTCAGACACCCGGCGGGCGGGGGATCTGGGGTGAATGCCATTTTCGCGAGAATGATTCTGCGGCGGACTACGTGTTGGTCTGCAACCACACGCAGCGCGACGTGCTGGTGCCAGTACCACGGGAACGCGCCTGGCTCGTTGTGCAAGAGCCGCCCGTACGGGCCTACCGCTGGATTCACAGCATTTATTCCGACTACGGCCGCATCTATACGGGAGATGATGCCGAAGGTGTCCCCGGCCTGATGCGTCACCATGGTGGCCTCCCCTGGCATGTGGGCCGCACTTACGATGAACTCTCTGCCGCAAGCCCCGATTTCGCGGCCAAGTCCATCCCATTGGCTTGGGTGACCAGCAATCAACACGCCCTCCGCGGACATCGCTTGCGCATGAGGTTCCTCGATCGCATGCAGCATGCTAGCGTGCCGCTCGCTCTGCGGGGTCGCGGCTTCGAACCGGTCGCCGACAAGTGGGACGCGCTCGCTCCAGCCCATTACGGGCTTGCGATCGAAAACCACGCGTGTCTGGATTATTGGACGGAGAAGATCGCCGACTGCTTCCTTGCCGGTGCCTTTCCGATCTATTGGGGGTGCCCCAACCTCGAAGAATACTTCCCAGCCGAATCCTTCGCCCGAATCGATATTAGCGACCCGTCCGCACCTCGTGAAGTTGCAGGGATCATTGCCAGCGATCGTGCCACGCGGTACCGCGATGCTTTGCTCGAAGCACGCCGCCGCGTACTGGATGAGCACAACTTTTTTGCCTGGATGAGCCGCGCCATCTGCACCCACGCAGCCGCTACAACCTCCCTTTCGTCACACGCAAAACCACACCTCCTGCGCAGCCACACGGACCTGGCTGGCTATTATCTCCAAACTCCACGCTGGAAACGGCTCTTCCACGGCATCCGCCGCCGTGTTTACCGATGAACATCCTTCACTGGCCAGTAACGGGCCCGCTTGCTCCGCGATACGCCTTTCATTCGCGTCTCGGGTTCGAAGGCGACCGCGCTCTTTTCGCCGCTCGCGTAGCGACGGCTTGGCTATGGTCAAACCTGGGTCGCTAGCTCCGAAATGGCATTCTCTTCCATGCCCTGCCCTCCCATCATTTACATTTTCTTTAATCGCCCGGAGCTAATGCGGCAGTCCTTTGCCGCGATCCGTGCTGCGCGGCCTGCGCGTCTGTATCTGATCGCCGACGGACCCCGACCTCTCAATCCGGCTGATGCCGAGCGTTGCGCCGCGGCTCGTGCCTATATCGAAAGCCAGCTCGACTGGCCGTGCGAGGTTACCCGTGACTACTCCGAGGTCAATCTTGGCTGCGGTCGCCGCATCCGTTCAGGCCTCACCGCCGCCTTTGCTCTGCTCGGCGAAGCGATCGTCATCGAAGATGACATCTTGCCGCACCCAGATTTTTTTCCATTTTGCGCTGGGTTTCTCGCGCGTTATCGCAATCAACCTGAGGTGCATTCGATCTGCGGTTTCAACCCGGTGGGGAAATTCTTTCCCGACGAAAGGCAATGCATCCCCAGTCGTGTCAACAGTATCTGGGGATGGGCATCCTGGCAGCGCGCTTGGCAAAGCTATCGCTCCGATTTTGCAGGATGGGACGATCCCTCTACGCGGGAAGCACTGCGCGCATTCATCTGTAATGACCTTCACTTTCAGAACGAGGCTCTGGGCTTCGACAAGGTTTTTAGCGGACAGCTCGACACTTGGGACTATCAGTGGACTTACACTCTTTTTGTGGACCGTCGGGTTGCTCTTGTTTCCCCGGTGAATCTGATAACTAACCTTGGCTTTCTTCCGGACGCGACGCATACGACACATGACAAACCCTCGCACCTGCGCACGCTGCGTTCCTATCCGCTCCCTGGCAAAATCGAGGGGCCAGCGTCCCTTGATCCGGATCCTGTTTACGATCATGTCGCGCCTCTAATAGCGCAGACTGCGTCGATTCCGAAGATCGCCGCTCTCCGGACATTGTGCCGGTCGTACCGGCCCCTCGCACGGCGTTTGTTCCGGAAATAGGACCGAGCATTTTCCGATGAGTTCCGCACCGCGCCGATTTCAAGCCAATCTTGTATAATGCGCCTTGCATTTTTTACCCATTCACCGCTTCTGTACGGGGCCAATCGCTCGATGCTGGCACTGATCGCGCAGCTTTGCAATAGGGGGCACGCTTCTCTCGTGGTGGGACCATCCGGACCCATTGCGTCCGCTTGCCGCGACATGGGCCTTGATTATGTCGATTACCAACTGCCCTGGTGGACCGTTGACAACGTTTCGACTGCTAATCGGTTCTGGCGCTTCCACGCGTTGCGCTGGCTCACCAGCCGCTTTATCGGTCGTAACGCGCTGATTTCCGAGTTGCGAAAGTTCACTCCCGATTGGCTCTACTCAAACACAGGAGTCACCCCGCTCGGGTGGCTGCTCTCCCGCCGATTGAAAATCCCTCATCTTTGGCATCTGAGAGAATTTGTGGATCTCGATTTCGGACTCAATCCTCAAATCGGCTGGCCCCTGTTTCGGCGCGCCATACAGTCGTCCACAGTGAGTATTTCGGTTTCGCGGGCCGTTCACCGCCATTTTTTTCCCGGAAATCCCACGGCGAGACATGCCGTCGTGTACGAAGGCGTGGGGCCCCGGCATCGTCTCGAAGCGATGAGTCATTGCTACCATGGGCGGTTCGCGTCGGCGGTTTGCCGTTTTGTGCTTGTCGGCATGCTTCAACGCAACAAAGGCCAGCATCTTGCTGTCGAGGCGCTCAGTAAGGTAAGAATGGCTGGCGTGAACGCATCACTCACCCTCGTGGGAGGCGGGGAGAAATCTGAGTTGCAGACCCTGGCGGCCGAAAGGGGGGTCACCCAAGCGGTTCGTTTTACCGGCCATCTCGATGATCCGTTGCCGGAATTGCGTTCGGCACACGTGGCGTTGATGTGCTCACCCCATGAGGCCTTTGGTCGCTCGACAGCCGAGGCGATGGCCATGGGTCTTCCGGTCATCGGTGTGAAGGCTGGCGGGACACCTGAACTGGTTCGGCACGGAGAAACCGGCTTACTGTTCGACGGAGCCGCAGACACATTGGCGACGGCTATGCTGGAACTCGCCAGTGATCCGGCACGAGCGGCAAAGCTCGGCGCACAAGGCGCGAAACTGGCACAAACGCAATTTGCCGACGAGTCGTATGCGGATGGTGTGCTCGCCCATCTTGATCGCTACCGGGGAAGCTGAACATATGGCCTCTACCAACCCATCCATTAGTGTCGTCATGCCGGTCTTCAACGCCAGTCGTTATCTTCGCGCCGCGGTGGAGAGTGTGCTCGCCCAGACGTTTCGCGACTTCGAATTGATCGCGATTGACGACGGCTCGACCGACGACTCCAGAGCCATCCTGGAGCAGTTTGCCGCCGCGGACGCCCGGGTGTGCGTGCTCAGCAGGCCCAACACCGGTATCGTCGGCGCACTCAACGACGGCGTCGCTGCTGCACGCGGCGAGTTTATCGCCCGTATGGACGCCGACGACATCGCGCTGCCGCAGCGCTTTGAAAAACAAGTCGCCTACTTGCGCGCCCAGCCGGAGTGCGTGTGCGTCGGCTCCTTTTTCAACTACATCGATGCGGAGGGTAAGCGCGTGAAGTGGAATGCCCGCGACACCACCCACGCCGGAATCGAGGCCGCCCTGCTTGCAGGCGACGGCGGCGCTCTCATCCATCCTTCGATCCTCTTGCGGCGCGACGCCGTTGAGCGCGCCGGCCGCTATCGGATCGAAGCGCAATGGGTTGAAGATCTCGATCTCTATCTGCGTCTCGCTCGCCTCGGCTACCTCGCCAACCTGCCGGAGGTTCTGCTCCACTATCGCTATCACGCGCAAAGCGTGAATTTTACACGCAATGAGGGCCGTCACCAGTGCAAGCTCTGGGTCATGCAGCACGCATATGCCGAGCGCGGCCTAGCGTTCGATCCAGCCCGCTGGCCCGCACCGTCCTTCAATCCCTCGGCCGCCCTAACCGACGCCCGCGATTTTGCGCTCAGCTCCCTTCGTTTCCCAAGTCTGCGCACACCGTGGCGTTACGCCGGTCGCGCCGTTAGCCTCGCGCCCTGCGACCGCCGCTCATGGCAAACACTCGCCTTCGTCGCCAAGGCCACGCTCGGTCTCGTCCCGCGTCCCGGCTCCGTCTGAACGTCTCCTATGCCCGCCGCAAAGAACGACTCCATACCCATCGTCCTGACGCACCGCGGTTACAGCTGGTACCTCCCCTACAGCCTGTGCCAAGCGCGGGCCAGCAACCCCCGCGCGCGCGTGCTGTTGATCACCGACCAGAGGCCCCCACTCCCGCGCCGCTTTGCGGAAATCGTGCCCCTCCGCGACCACTGGCAAGAGGCCGAGGACTTTGCCAGAATCTACACGCACCTCAGCCCCAATTCCTACGACTTCGAACTGTTCTGCTTTCAGCGCTGGTTCGTGCTGAACTCCGTCATGGTGCAACTCGCGCTCGACCGCTGTTTTTTTCTCGATTCGGACGTGCTGCTCTACAGCGATTTGACCGAGGTCGATCAATCGTACCGGGCCGTCGACATGACTGTGAACTTCGAGCAGGGGCCATATAGCTGCTTCATCAACCGGGCTGCCACCCTCCGCGATTTCTGTGACTACATCAACCTCCTCTTTCGCACGCACACGGCGGCGATGCAGGCAGACTATCGGCAATGGCAGCAGGCCGGGCTCCATGGTGGCATCAGCGACATGCACGCTCTCAAACACTTCATCCGCGAACGCGGCATCCAGGTGATGGATACATCCGAGATCGTCAACGATGCCACGTTCGACACCGTCATCCACGAGTCTAACGGCTACGAAACAAGGGACGGCCAAAAAGCCGTGATCTGGAGAAAGAACACCCCTTTCGTAACGCATCTCGCCCGGCCAAAACCCGTCCGCTTCCATACCCTTCATATGCAGGGAAACAGCAAGGCCTCGATCCTCACCCATCACCGCCTCGGCCGTTTCCGGTCGCTGGCCATCGGAGTCTACAACCGCCTGCGACACTGATTCACCTGATGCCGAACCTCACCTACATCGGCCAGACACCCACGGAGGGTACCGGCAGCCCGGTCATCGTCCTGCGCCACCTGCGGCACCTGGCAGCGCGCGGCTGGGAAATCACCATCATCGGCGAACATGGGCAGGACACGTCCGCCTGCGAACGCGCCGGCTGGACGGTGCAACACTTGCCGCTACGCCGCCGCTGGTGGCCGCCGTTCCATCCGGACAAACCGCTACTGCGCAAACTCCGCACGACGCTGCTGGCGCGCGAGTGTCGGCGCGCCACGGTAGCCGCGCCGCCCGATGCGATCTTCGGCTATCTCGCGGCACACGCGGATTTCTCGTCGGAGATCGCCGCGCATTTCGCTCGGCAGACCGGCCGCCCACTCACGCTGCTCGTCCACGACGACGCCGCGGCTTTCGGTAAGGATGCCGCGGAAAAAAAAGTTCTACGCCGCCGACACGCCTGGATTCTGCGGCAGGCGCATCGCTGCTGGTTCGTGTCCCCGGAGCTAGCGCGCGAATATGACGTGGATGAGGAGGCTCGACGCGTGCTCTTGCCGATACCCGAGGGTTGGGAGCAGCCCGCCGACTGGTCGCCGGCACGCGCGCTATCCCCGCGGGTCTACTACGCCGGCGCGCTCTGGCCGCCACAGTTTCCGCTGCTCGCCCAAATCGCACGCACGCTGCATGCGGCTGGCACGCGGCTTGTAATCCTTTCGCGCGAAACGCCCGAGCTACGCGCTTTTCTCGCCAGCGAGCCCGCCGACGGGTTAAATCCATTTCCGGGCAACCGTGATGCTCTCGCCCACCTCGTACGCGACGCTGCCGGCCTGCTTGTAGCCTACACCGCCACGGTCGCAGAGATGCCGTGGATCGCGACGAGTTTCCCTAGCAAGTTCATCGAGTACTCACACCTCGGTCTACCCTGCGCCGTGGTCGCGCCAACCGGCAGCGCTTTCGGCCGCTGGGCGGAGCGGAACACGTTTCCCGCTTTTTTCCCACCCGACCGGCTCGACGCGTTTGGCCGATGGGCCGCTTCGCTCCGAGACGCCAACCGGTGGCGCGAACTGGCCGGCATCATGCGTGAACTCGCACGCCGGGAGTTCGATTGCGCGGAAATTCAACGCAAGTTGGAGGTCAATTTGATAGGAGCAGATTCATGACAGGTGTTGCTTTGGAGCCAGTATCAGTTGTTATCGCTGGGTGCGGTGCAGTTACCAAGCTGTTTTATGCTCCCGCACTGGCGCATCTCGAAGACTGCGGTTTAGTAAAAGTGGCAGCGCTGGTTGATCCACACGACTCCAACCGTCGGACGATCCAAAGCCACTTTCATGAGGCTATTGGTGTGGCCAAACTCGACCATGCGCCACTGGGCAAAGGAACGCTGGTGATCATTGCCTCACCGCCGGGGCTTCATGCAGCGCAAAGCATCCATGCTTTGGAGCGAGGCGCGACGGTTCTCTGCGAGAAACCGATGGCCGCCACGAGCGCTGAAACGCAATCGATGCTCGACGCCACCGTTCGCACCGGCCAGTTCCTTGCTATCGGTCACTACAAACGATTCATGCCAGCGCATCGGGCGGTGAAACACTTCATTGTTCATCAAACTTTCGGTAGTTTGTGGGAGATAGAGATTGCCGAAGGAGGTAAATTTGGGTGGCCCGCCACCAGTGATTCCTTTTTTCGCAAGGAACAGACTTCAGGAGGCGTGTTGCTGGATATTGGCGTGCACGTGCTTGATCTGTTGCTCTGGTGGCTGGGAGAGCCAACCACGTTCACTTACGCGGATGACGCCCGCGATGGATTGGAGGCCAATTGTCTACTCACGGCCGAGTTTCCGCAACGAGGACTCACCGACATGTCGCCCGTCAGTATTCGTGTGCAGCTAAGCCGGGATTGGGCCACGCCCAATTGCTATGTTTTTCGTTTTGAGCGCGCGACGGTTCACTGCCGGGTGAATGCAAGCAACCAACTCGAACTTACTCTCGATGGACTCCCGATGACCTTCGCGGCGGAATTGCGTGACCCGCTCCCTCCACAGCCGGCTCCGTCGACGTCGGCTTTGGAGACAAACGCGCAGGCTTTCATCGCTCAACTCGTGGATGTCTGCGCCGCTATTCGCGAACACCGCGCCCCGCTTATCACTGGAGAAGACGGTGCTCGTGTGATCCGCTGGATCGAGAGGTGCTACGCCACTCGAAAATCCATTCAGCAACCCTGGCTCGCTCCGATAGCTAGTTGTATTTAACTCTCTTGTTTAATCCTCCCGTGGAACATCGTAGGATGTGCATTCAAAGCCCGAGTTGCTGGGCTGCGCAATCGGGCTTGACCGTTCAAAAACGGCGCCACTCCGTTCGATGAAGCCGCACCTGTTTTTTTGGTATGCAAGCAACGTGTAACGACTTAGACATCTCGCACTTTCTATCTAAAAGTGTGAAAACATCTAACTTTCACTCAGTATCCATCATTGGCGCCAGCGGCTTTGTCGGACTCCGAGCCACGGAAATTCTGTCGTCTATGCCGGACTGGACGGTCCGGCCCATTGTCCGCTCGGCGTCGAGTCTCGCTGTCATCGCTCGCCAGCGCCTTGACTGGCGAATCAGTGATCTGCTCCAGGCCAAGCCGTTAGCCGAAGCCTTGCGCGGCAGCGCCGTATGCGTGCATGCCGCCATCGGCGACGCCAGTCAGATTGTACGCATGGCCAGGGAAACGTATCGCGCTTGTGCGCTGGCTGGCGTGCGCCGTCTCGTCTGGCTCAGTAGCGCGTCTGTGCATGGGCAAAACGCCGCACCCGGCACAACGGACGAGACGCCACTGCGTGACGACCAGCCCCTGGTTTATAATAATGCTAAAGTCCGCGCCGAGTGGGTCCTCGATCGACTCGCACGCAATGGCAAAGTCGAGGTCGTGCATCTCCGTCCCTCCGTCGTTTTCGGTCCACGCTCGCGCTGGATCACGGACGCTGCAGCGGAAATCCGCGCTGGCCATGCTGCATGGCTCAACGGCGGTCGTGGCATATGCAATACGATCTACATCGACAACCTCGTCGAAGCGATCCGGCTCGCCGCCATTGTCCCCGGTATTGCTGGCCAGGCATTTCTGGTCGGAGACGCCGAAACAGTCACTTGGAGCGAGTTCCTCGAAACGATCGCAGAACACTTTGGTGTTGGCAGATCAGGGTTTACTAACCTGCCAATCCCTTCATTTTCAGCGGAACGCGAAAGTCGATTGCAGGCTTTGACCCTAACCCCAGCGTACGGCCGTCTCGCTGGGTTGTTGCCGGGCCGTTTCAAGCGCCTGGCCAAAGGTATCCTCGGCGCCTGGCCACAACCAGCGACTCCTCCAAGTGTATGGACGCTTCGGGCGACGGGTGAATCCCCGAGACTTACCCATGAACTTGCGCTTCTCCAGCAATGCACGTGGAAACTTCCGCATTCGCGGGCCTCGCAACTGTTGGGTTACCAACCTCCGATTTCTTTTATCGAGGGCATGGCCCGCAGTCTCGCCTGGTTGGACTTTGCCGAAGGCCGGTTCTCGCTGAATGGGAACAAACAATCGGCTTTGGTGCCAACTCGGCGAACCTTTTAGTCGGCCATGAAAATCAGCATCCTGATCGCCGCCTATCATGCGGGCAAATATTTGCCCACCGCCCTTGCGGGCGTTGCCGCTCAGACGCACGCCGAGTGGGAACTTGTGGTCGTCGAAGATGGTTCGCATGATGATACCGAAGCGATTATCGGGGCGTTTGCTGCCGCGCATCCTGACGCTCACGTCATCTACGAACGATTTAACGAAAACCGCGGTGTTGCTGCCGCGCGCAATCGCCTCCTAGCGCTGGCCCAAGGAGAGACAGTTGCCTTTCTCGACGCCGACGATGTCTGGGACGCGAACCACCTAGCATCGCTTGCATCGTGTCTCCTGTCGGGCCGCCACGCCCTAGTGTGCACGCCGATCACCCTCTGGGACATGGATGCCGGTCGGGCGATGGGCGTTCATAGGCCGACGCCAGCCCAGCTTTCCGAGCCTCGTCGTCACTTGTTCGAAATTTCATTTATCCAAACGTCTTCATGCGTCATGCTGCCTCGGGAATCGATCGAACGTGCCGGGCTTTTTGATGAGACGCTGCGCATTGGCGAAGATCGCGACTATTGGTTTAGGGTTCTCGACGGTGGGGGCACCCTCGGTTGCACGTCGTCCCCCAGCTGCCGATACACGAAGCACTCCGGCAGCAGTATGAGCCGTCCTCAACGCGTCGCGGAGGACGCGGTGCTTTTTTTCAGAAAACATCGGTCGGCAGCCGACATTAGCCAGGGACTCGCCCGGCGATGCCTGGCCGATGCACTCCGCAGCCTGGGCCGGTTGACCCGGTCCGAAAATCCCGTAGCTGCCCGTCGCGCGTTTCTACATGCGTGGAAGGAATGCCCTTTGGATCTCGACCTTCCGCTGCGGGCCCTGACGACACGCCTGTAATCCCCCGGCCATTTCCAATTCAAGGTTTTCCAAACATTCTCACATGACCAAGCAGATTAACAATTCCCAGCAGCGGGTCCATTTGATTTGCGACAGGAACATTGCACACGCCCAAGGATGGAATCAACTCGTGCCAGCCTTGCAGAGGCTAGGGACGTTCCACCAGATCGGATTCCAAATACCGACGGGTTGCGGACCTGCTTCGAAGGCCGCTCGGCGCTTGTTTCCGGAGACCGAACGTTTCTGGGTCCGCGCGGCACGAACACTCCAACCATCGGCGCTCTTTCATTTCTTATGGGGCGATTTGGTCCGGGAAAGATATGAACCCTGCCGGCAATTTATCACAACGCTTCACCAGCCGTTTGAACGCTGGGAGCCCGGAACGCTAGAATGGTGCAGGCAACTGGGTGGAGTGCACGTGTTGACAACGCGCGAGGCCGCCTATCTGCGTGCAAAAGCTCCCGGTTTGGAAGTTCAGAGCATCCCGCATGGGATCGACGTTAATTTCTGGAGACCCTCAGCGAACGGCCTCGATTCACCGAAAAAGCGCGTCGTCTTCGCCGGACGCTACATGCGAAACCTGCCGATGTTCTTCCGCGTCATGTCGAGCGTGATGGAAATCCGAAAAGATGTTACTGTCGAAATCCTCGTCAATCCGGACTTCCACTTTCCTCCCGATTTACTTCCACTGCCGCCGGGATTTCGCACGGTGGGCCCCTTCTCCGCGGAGGAGATGCGGGGCTTCTTCCAGTCAGCGTGGATGATGTTTATGCCCTACGACAATGTCACAGCAAGCAATGCTATCTGCGAAGCGCTCGCTTGTGGCCTTCCCTTTTTTACAACCCGAGTTGGCGGCATGGAGGATTATGCCGAAGGCGGCATGGTGTTGACGGAGAATAATGCCGACCGCGAGGCCCATGCAAATGTGATGCGGTGCCTCGACGATGCGTCATGGCGCGCGGTCCTCTCCGACCAAGCTCGCGCTTTTGCCTTGCGCGAGCTGGATTGGAACGTCATTGCCAAAAAATTCGACGCGTTCTATCGCCGCGTGGCGCAGGCAAACCATGATCATGCGCCGGCTCCCGAACGCTCTAGAGCTCTTACCTAAACAATTATGCCAAGTTCGCTTTTTGGCCTGTCGTAGTCGGTCTCGCCTGTGCCACATGGCGGGGCACAAGAGGCCTCTTCGGGACCGCAACGGCCATCCGAATAGAACACCACCGGTCGGCAACTGCTACAGTGCAACCCTTGGTCAGTGACGAAGGGACAGTCACACCATCACAGTCCGATTCGCGATCCGTGCGATTCTGGCAAATCCTCATTGGACGATCTCGGACTTGCTGCCCGAAAGCAGCAATCGGCATATCGAAAACTCAGCACTGCGCATGAAAACAAGTTACGTTACGATGGCCGACAGTAAGTCCCATGATTGGCTCATCGCCCTTGTCAACAGCCTTACCGTACATCAGCCCGACGCAAGCCTCACGGTTATTCCTTTCGACGACAAGGCACGAGATCTCGAGGTTCTGACCAAAGACTTTCCGCTTCATTTTTGGTTTCCACCCGAACTTTCCGAACTAGACGGACTCGGCGAACACCTGGGTGCCGGACGCTGCCATCCTTCATACTATCGCAAATTCGCAGCATTCCTTTTGCCAACGGATACCATCGTTTATATCGATACTGATATCGTAATAAATGTTCCGCTTAAAACCTATGCCGAGCAGATGTTCGCCGGCGGTTACGATTTCATTTTCCAAGAAATCAATCTACTGATGGCCTGTTATCCGGGACCCGAACGGGATACGCTTGTCAAGGAGCATGGCTTTGCGGGTTTTAACTCCGGATTCTTTATGTGCCGCGGCGGGTTGCTGGACCTTCCCCGACTCTGGGAACTCGCTCCCGAAGCACGCCGTCTAAGCCACTGTCTGGAATGGTTGGATCAAGGTTATATGAATCTCTACGCAGCGCTTCGAGGCTGGCATATGGCGCCACTTTGGCAGCTTGATCACTCTTTGGCGAAGGACAATTGGGCTGCTTTCAGTTACACTCGCACCCCTTCCGGTTACCGGGTCGAGACCGGAGAGGTTAATTACGAGTGCCGCGTCATTCCTATGCTCCATTGGGCGGGAGCATGCAAGGACGAGCGCAAACAAAGGCCTAATCTCGCCTGGTTTCTCCGTTATCGTTATCTCCACCTTCCAAGGTGGCTCCGCCGGCCCGCTCGGCTATGGTGGAAAATCGCCGATTCGTTGAAACGGCATTGGATTATGCACCGACGATCTTTCGCCGGGTGGACCCGACACTTGATCGGCGATTCACCCGTCGATTCGCTTAAGCGTTTACTTCGAGCGTGAATCACGCAGAAGCCTCCGCTCCTGTTGTCGAAGAGATGATCGCTTTAGGCGTTCCTGCTGAAAATGACAGCAATCTTCCCACATCGGAACTCGTTCTTGGAAGCCCGTCATGATTGATTCAACCCGAACTACCCAACATCGTGAACGCTACGTCCCTGCGTGGGGCCCAGAGCAATTTATTGTGCCGTTGCTGGACGGGCGGATTCGGGAATTGTTCTCCCGGTATGGTGGTCGTCCGGCTTCGGCCGCGCGGGCGCTTGATGTGGGCTGCGGAGCGCAACCGTTTCGTTCTATGATTGAGGCGGCGGGATATAGCTATGCCTCCGTGGACGTGGTTCAGAACGCGAATGGGAATGTGGATTTCATTGGAGCGATTGATGAGCCGTTGCCCATAGCCCTGGCCAGCGAAGCACCTTATGATTTTTTACTGTGCACGGAAGTCCTCGAACACGTGGTCGATTGGCCCATCGCCTTTGCCAACCTAACTCGTCTGCTTACTCCTGATGGGCGATTGCTCGCGACGTGTCCTCATTTTTATCCTTTGCATGAGGTGCCCTACGATTTTTGGCGGCCAACGCCTTTCGCCCTGCGACATTTCGCTGCAAAGAATGATTTGGAAGTGGAGGTTCTCGAGCAAGGCGGTGGGCCTTGGGAAGTGCTGGGAACGTTGCTTGGGGAGGCGCATGCTTATCCCTCCACCCGACGGTTCTCCGATCGCTGCCTGGCCTGGTTGGGGCGTCAGGCACGCCGTGCGTTGCTGCGTGTGCTGCAATCGGGTTGGCTCCCCAGTCGCGTGGAGCTTCGCGGTCCCTATTATTTGAGTAATGTGGCTGTCTTCAGGAAGCGCGTAAAATGAGCAGCCCATTTGCATACGCCTTAAGGAACTTGCCATCAAACGGGGTTGCGGATTCGTTGATAGCTCTCTTTGCTTGCTTCCGATAGTAATTCGTATTAAGACTTCCGGGCGGAATTCACCACGCGAAGCTCGGGTTTTCTACGATCGAGCGGGCAATCGAGAATTCCGACTATCGTGGTAGCTGCGCCGTATTTCGCCTCGTTGACTGTTTCGCGGCTTCGCTGATTTCTCATGGCTCTGGCATTCCACATTCTTGCGCATAAAGACCCCACGCAGGTCGAGCGACTCGTACGCGCCATTTTGCGGCCCGAAAATACGCTGATTCTTCACATCGATCGCCGAGCGCCTCGTTCGTTGCATACGCTTGGCCAGCGTCTAGCATCGACCCACCCAAATGTGGTCCTACAACGTCCCCGCGTAGTCCTTTGGGGGGGATCCGAGGTGGCCCGTCTACCCGTCGAGGCGATTTCGCTGGCCCTTCGTTCGAAGCAAGCCTGGACTCACTTCATCAACCTTTCTGGTCAGTGCTTCCCTCTCAAACCCATTGAGGAGATCGCCTCAGTGCTGGCGACTCGGGCGGACATATCATACCTAACTTGGTTTGATCCACGTGCAAGCCGCCTATGGAGCAATGCGGAAGAGCGGGTGGCATACACTTACTATTGGTGGACCTGGGTTCACTGGATCATGACGCGTCCCGGACTCGGTCGCCAGATGCGAAGGAGGCTAAAGTGGGGTGAGAGGACAATCCCGATGCGCCGCCATCCGCCGAGGAACTTCGCAGATGGGTTTAGATACTATGGAGGTTCAAACTGGGCGATGCTCGCCCGCCCCGCTGGTGAGCATCTTGTGAGTGATCCAGCCTGTCAGCGCTTGCTGCGTTGGTGCCGCAATGCCTGCAATAGTGATGAGATTTTTCTTGCTACCGCATTGCGGGGCGGAACTTGGGATGGCGCGTGCCAGAACGAGAATTTTCACGAAATAGATTTCCCGAAAGGCGCTATCAATCCGCGTGTTTTCACCATGGCCGATCTTCCACGGCTGCTGGCGAGTCCCGCGTTCTTTGCTCGGAAATTTGATATCGCCGCCGACGCCGCGATTCTGGACGCGCTGGAATCCCGTCTTCAACCCTCCCGGCGACAGTTGGCATGATTTTAGTTTACAACAATGAGCTCTCCAAAACTCTGCACCGCCTGCAATGAAACCTATGCCCTTGGAGCCGCCGTGGCGATTTGTTCCGCACTGCGAAGAATACCTGAAACTTCTCCAGAAGCGACCATCTATGTCCTCGACGGCGGAATGCGCAAGCGTACCTGGAAAAAATTGTCAGCCTCGATTCTCCGGATTGGACGCCGCTGCCAACTGGTACGCCTCAAACCCGAAATGGCTCGTTTTGCAGGGCTTCCGCAGGACTGGGGATCAAGCGTGATGACCTATGCGAGGCTTGCACTACCCGAGTTGGTGGACGAGGAGCGATTGATCTATTTGGACGCCGATCTGGTGGTGCAAACAGATGTGACAAAACTGGCGACGCTTGATCTCGAAGGAAATGTGGTCGCGGCTGCCAGGGATGTCATTACTGAAACACTAGGCAATGAAAATCTCCCCATGGACGAGTTTAACCTCCGTGCTGACGCAGCTTACCTTCAAGCAGGGCTGCTCGTAATCGACCTGCCGCGCTGGAGACGTGAAAATGTGAGTGAACGCGTCCTAAAATACCTCCGGACATGGCCCGACAACGCTCAGTTCTGGGATCAGAGTGCATTGAATGTTATTTTGTACGGGCGCTGGAAGGCACTTCCCGACACATGGAACATGCCAGCGTGGTGGGCCGAGCAAAACAAACAACCGTGCCACCTCAACGGCGAAGTCCTCCATTTCGTCGGTCCAAATAAGCCTTGGCTTCTCGGATACCACCAGGGCGCGGCAGCAAATCGATTCTTCGAGGAAGTTCGGACAACAAATTGGGGAACATGGAAGCCGAACCGATTGCGTTTCGCAGCGAAATGGTGCCGATATCGAATAACGCAAACTCTTGCTGAAATTCGCAGCAAGGCCTGCCATCCGAAGACGGTTTCGTCCCCGTGAAAGCCACCGAAGGCGACGAATTTGAGCAGGGCGAATTCAACCCCAGGTGAAGTCCTAAGATATTGCTGTGTCCACAAATAGACGCCATGGATCGGACGCTCACTCTGCCGCGGTAGATGTTGCAGGTTTGCCGCAGCAACAAGACATCCATGCCCGTATTGGCATGAAAAACGAAGTCCGACCGGACAAAAACGAACGCCGTCTGACCATCCGTTGGATCAGGCATCATTCCATGCAACCGTTCTCCTCGGAAGAAGACTCCGCATTTCTCGATCGAAGTGGGATTACCTACGGGAAAAGTGTCTTTTCTTCGGATGTCCTTTTGTCCCATTCCCTGGCCAGCGCGCGTTTGAGACTGTTGCGACACATTTTCTTTTGGAAAAAGTTTCTCGTTTGGACGAACGAACCGCGCTTCGACACCACGCCGCCCGCCGTCAAAGCTCGGAACGTGCGCGTGATGAACGTCTATTCGGGCGACGTCTTTTGGCACAATCTACATTTCCTGGGCGCGTACCACAATTCCTACCACGTCAACCTTGGCATCGATATCGGCGCGTTTCCGGGCCGCGAACTCTCCGCCCACGAAGTTGAGAGCCGGCCGCGTTTTTGTGCGGCGGTGTTCAGCTACCGCGACCCCGGGGAGAGCGCGCTTTATATCGACGGGCAAGACGTGGATCTGAACGCGAGGCGCCAGTCGCTCGCGCTCGAACTCTACCGGAGGGGACTGGCCGATATCTCGGGCAAAGACTGGCCCTCGGAAGTCGAGATTATCGAGAATTCGGGCTGGGGATTCTCGGGTAGCGGCCATTGGTGGACGCGCAAGCTTGAGCTACTGCAACAATACCGCTTCAACCTCTGCTATGAGAATACCGTGGCGCCGCATTACTGCACCGAGAAGATCTGGCACGCCATCGCCGCCGGATGCCTGCCGATTTACTATGGGAAGGGCACGCGGATTTACGACACATTCCCGCGCGGAAGCTTCATCGATGGCAGCGAATACGAGTCGAATGAAGCGCTCATCGAGTTTCTGCTAGGTCTCAGCCCTGCCGAGCACGCGCTGCGCTATAACCAATGCCTCGGCGCGATGCGCAAGGCCTGCGCCGCGAAGGCGGCGAAGCCGGATTGGAGATTGGAGATCATCTGGCGCTTTGCCAGGAAAGTGAGGGAATTATGCCAATGATTAGCATCTCCATTCCGGCGTTCAACGCCGGACGCTATCTCGGGGCGACACTCGACTCCATTCGTTCACAGACGTTCGCCGATTGGGAGCTGATCGTCGTTGAAGACGGCTCCCGCGATGAGACGGAAGCGCTGGTGTGCGCTTTCGCGACAACGGTGAATCAATCCGTCCGGTATGTTCGCCATGAAAAAAACAAAGGACTGCCAGCCACGCGGAACACGGGGATCGAAAACGCCCGGGCTGAGTGGATTGCCCTGCTCGACAGTGACGATCTCTGGACTCCCGGGCATCTTTCCGGCCTCGTAGCAGCCGCCGACCGGCACCCCGGGGCCTTGCTCGTCCATTCCGGCTCCATTCTTTTCGAAAGTGATTCCGGCGCCGAGCTGGAGACCCGCGCTCCAAAGCTGGAGCATCTCTCGTCATTTCCCCGATCCCTTTTCGTTGCCGACTACATCATTCAACCGTCGTCCGTCATGATAAAGAAATCGCTTTGGGAACGCGTCGGCGGATTTGACCCAGCGTTTCGCTATGTCGAGGACCGGGAAATGTGGGTGCGTTGCGCCCGCTCCGGGGCCACTTTCGCGTTCACCGGTAGCAACAGTTGCCTCTATCGCAAACACGCATCGGCCCTTTCGACGCATAGCGCAGAAATGGCAGAAGCGTCTGCACAAGTTTTCGATCGCCACCTTGATTGGGAAGCCATTCCCGATTCGATTAGGCGCACGCGAGCATCGGAAGCCTGGGCTGCGGCGGGAAAATTGCGGCAGCGACGCGACCCTCTGCGTGCGGCAGATCATTTCACAAAGGCCTGCGGGGTCCAATGGCGGGCCGAATGGTGGCTGAGGAGTGTGCTTTGCCGGCTTACTACCCTCCTCCCCCATCGAATGGTCGAACGCTTAACACTTTGAAACTCCTGTTTTTATGCGCATCCGTTGAGCCCGGCCGTGACGGTGTCGGCGACTACACGCGCCGCGTCGCGACCGAGTGCGCTGCTCGCAACCACGAAGCCGCTATTGTCGCCCTTAACGACGAGCACAGCGCTGGAGCGTCCGACGAGAACGACGACGGCGTCCGCATCCTGCGGCTGTCGCGGGATTTGTCATGGAAAGAGCGGATTTCGAGAACCATCGCGCGAGTCACCGACGTCGGCCCAGATTGGACGAGCTGGCAATTTGTACCATACGGATATCATCCAAAGGGACTGTCGCAGCCGGCCTTACTCGATCTCGCCAGCGCTCTTGGCCGCGCACGCGGTCACATTATGTTTCATGAGCTTTGGAATGACCTCGCTATCGGTGAATCCACTCGTCTAAAACTCATTGGGTGGATGCAACGGCGCGGTATTCTTAAATTTCTCAAACACCTGGCCCCTGTCCTCGTGCATACGTCCAACGAAGCTTACGCTGCTGTTCTCACTCGAGAGAATTATCATGCACGCGTTCTGCCGCTGTTTGGAAATGTGCCCATCGCCGCTGCACCCTCTCCCGTGTGCCGGGCAAAAACACTTAGCTTTCTGCCCGCCCCGCAACCTCTGGAGGATCGGGGCGGCGACCCATTTTTCATTGGCGTGACATTCGGCACCTTGCATCCTCAATGGAAATCAGAAGCGACAGCCGCGTGGATGCGTAAGACGGCTGCCGAACTCGGCCGGCAACCAGCATTACTCATCTCCGGGCGTGCCGGAGCCAACGCTGTAATTGTTAAAACCGTTTTTTCAAACGCAGGCATCGCCACCGTCGAAACCGGGGAACAGGACGCCAATACTATCTCCACGATTCTTCAGGGTGCGGATATCGGCATCGTGTCCAGTCCATGGGCGCTCGTCGGCAAAAGCGGCGCGGCTTCCGCGATGCGTGATCACGGTCTGCCCGTGGTCGTTCCCCGCGATGACTGGCGGCTTCAGAAAGGTCCCATTTCGGGCCCTCCACGGGATTCATTGCTCGCTCGCCTGGCTGATCTCGCCACCCCGGAAGCGACCCTGCGTTGGCTCGCGCTGCGGCAGGCACCACGGTCCAGGCTCTCGCCTGTCGTCGACGATTTCCTTGGTCAACTGGAAAAGGCTCGATGAGACAAATCCTCATGCCGTATTTGTTCGGCACTCCGCACTAACCTCTACCGCACGACTCCCATCAGAATATTGTTAAACAGTTACGTTTTCGCTCCCCTTGTCGGCGGAATCGAAACCGTGTCCGCCCTTCTAGCGCAGGCTTTCGTTTCAAAGGGGCACGAAGTTGCTGTGGTGACTCAAACACCAGCCGCCACGGCGTCCGAGCCGAGCCGCAACTACCAGGTCCTGCGCCAGCCGTCTCCCCAACAACTGATGACCATCACGGCATGGTGTGATGTCTTCTTTCAGAATAATATCAGCTTGCAAGGAATCTGGCCTTTGGCGTTGAAAAGAAAACCCTGGATAGTTACTCATCAGACATGGATAGCGCGGGACGACGGTACGCGGAACTGGAGAGATCAATTGAAGCGATCTTTGTTACCCTTCGGAACATCGGTTGCGATCAGTCCGGCCATTGCCTCACAGTTGCCGGTCCCTTCTCTCGTCATCCCTAATCCGTATGACGAATCTGTTTTCACGATCGATCCGATCATACGGAGGGATCGCGATCTGATCTTTGTGGGTCGCCTGGTAAGCTCGAAAGGCGTCGACCTTCTCCTTGAAGCGCTAAGCGCACTGCGCCTCAAAGGGCTGCGTCCCACTACGACCATTGTCGGCGCCGGACCCGAACTGGATCATCTAAAGGAAATGGCCATTGCAAATAGCTTGGAGGATCAGGTGGAATTCGCAGGAAAACTCGGCGGCAAACCACTTGCCACTATATTGAGCCGCCACAGAATTCTGGTCGTCCCGTCCCGCTGGCAAGAGCCCTTCGGCGTCGTTGCCTTGGAAGGAATTGCCTGTGGCTGCGCCGTGATTGGCTCTAACGGTGGTGGCCTTCCAGACGCTATCGGCCCCTGCGGTATTACGTTTGAAAACAACGACTCATCGGCCATGGCTCGCGCCATTGAAGAGCTCGTAACCAATCCTGACCGAATTGGAGCATTGCAGAAACCCCGGCAGGAGCATCTTCAGAGACACAGTTCAAAAGTTATTGCCAGCGACTATTTGAAACTATTTTTATCGGTTCTTGGACGCAACGGCCAGCACAATCCGCCCATATGATTCTGTTCTCACACCCCACGGGAAATGCCAATGTCCGGAACGCCGCTCTTGGGCTGCAGCGGTCCGGCTTGTTAGGCGAATTCTGGACCTGTGTTTGCAACCGCAGTGATTCCCGGCTGGACCGTCTATTGCCCCCCAGTCTGTCGCGTCAGTTGCGCCGCCGCAAATATCCTGCTGAACTGGAACCGCTTATCCGTACCCAACCGTTCCGGGAAATCGGTCGCCTCCTGTCCTCACGCGCCGGTCTTTCATTTGCCGTCCGGCATGAAACAGGTCCGTTCAGTGTTGATGCGGTCTATCGATCACTGGACCATCGGGTGAGCAGAAGACTTCGAACCACCGAGTTTAGCGCAGTTTACAGCTATGAAGACGGTGCCGAATTTACGTTCCGTGAGGCTGCAAAACGTAACGTGCGCCGTTTTTACGATCTTCCAATTGGCTACTGGAAGGCCGCTCGCAAGCTCCTACTGGAAGAAGCGGCATCGGAACCGGACTGGGCCATGACGCTCATCGGCAATCGAGATAGTGCGGAAAAGACCGCACGCAAAGATGCCGAACTCGAGCTGGCGGATGTGATCCTGGTCGCCAGTTCTTTCACAAAAAAAACGCTGGAAACGGCTTCTCCATTTCGTGGGAAAGTGGTTGTGATCCCTTACGGGGCGCCGTGTCCGCAGAATATCGATCACCGCGCTCCGCGGCGAGATGGCGGCGCACTAAAAGTCCTGTTCGTGGGCTCCTTGCAACAACGCAAAGGCCTCAGTTATTTGTTTCGAGCGATAAAGGAACTCGGGAATTCAGCGACATTAACCGTTATTGGAACACCCCCGGCCGTCGAGTGCCCCGCTTTAACGCGAGCACTCGAAACGGCGCGCTGGATCAGCACATGCGCGCATGACGAAGTACTCACCGAAATGACCAGGCACGATGTGTTTGTCTTTCCATCGCTATTCGAAGGGTTTGGGCTGGTTCTGCTTGAAGCACTCGCGATGGGTTTGCCAATCATTGCGACTGCGCATACTGCTGCGCCGGATATTATCCAGGACGGAGTCGAAGGTTTTATTGTCCCGATTCGTTCCAGCGAAGCCATTGCCGAGCGTCTACTCATGTTGCACCGCGACCGGGACCGGCTGGATGCAATGTCCAGCGCTGCACGAATACGTGCCACGCAATTCCGATGGGAGTCCTATCAAAAAAACCTGGCAACCGCCGTTGGCTGTTCCCTAACAAGCTAGCACTCATTTCTCAGATGGCGACTCCCTCTCATACCGAAAAGACAACCCGTGCCGCTTCGCAAGTGCCTCGGATTTCACCGGGTCTAAAAATGCTCCGTCGGCTCATTTATCTTTATGCCTTTTTTCTCATCTTTGAAGGTGGATTTAGAAAATGGTTTTTGCCAGGGCTGGCCACGCCTCTCCTTATTGTGCGGGACCCCGTAGTC
This sequence comes from Chthoniobacterales bacterium, assembly GCA_036525185.1. GTDB lineage: Bacteria > Verrucomicrobiota > Verrucomicrobiia > Chthoniobacterales > DASVRZ01 > DATDAW01. The sequence goes on from DATDAW010000030.1 coordinate 47,451, forward strand.
GTCCTGTGCATTTTCCAGGCTTTGAAAATTGGTCTTTTCCGGTGGAACGGATGGCTCACACTTACGGCACTTCTCGCGGTAGTCACAGCTGCTCTTGCTATGACGTTTGGGCACGGAAACGTGATGATTACTATCTTCGGGATTCGCAGTAATTACCTTCACATACCGATGATTTTCATTATCGGGCGGGCATTTGACTATCAGGAAGTATGCCGTATGGGGCGGTATATTCTTTGGGCAAGCATCCCGATGACTATCGTGCTCTGTATGCAGTTCAATTCACCACCAGATGCAGTGGTTAACGTGGGCGTGGGAGGGATAGGAACGTCCACGTTTGATGGAACCATGGGTTATCGGCGGCCGTCCGCGATGTTCAGCTTTGTAAACGGGTCCGCACAATTCTATACTCTCGCTGCGAGTTTCCTTTTTTTGGCTTTGCTGCAGAAAATAGGCGTACCGTGGTGGCTGCTGATGCTCTCCAGCGTGGCAATCCTCGCTTCCATTCCATTCTCCATCAGCCGGTTGCTGTTCTTTGGCATCGCAATAGTCGCAGTTGGAACCGCCTTCTCTGTGGTGATTGCGCATCGCAGAATACTGTGGCTGGTCCGTGGGGCCATTGTCTTAGGAATTGTAATCGCGGCGTTATTCACCATACCGGGACTCGAGACGCCTCGGAAAGTGTTCATGCACCGCTGGGAGGTCGCAGCGCAAGATGAACAGGCGGGCGGCGGCGCCATCTGGGGAAGAACCATCAAGGGAACTGCCATGCAGCTTTCGGGATTGTTCGAAACGGACATTTTCGGCAGTGGCCTGGGTTTTGGTACAAACGTGGCCTCGAGTATGCTTACCGGCGATCGCGGTTATTTGATAGCCGAAGGCGAATGGGCACGTTGCGTAGGAGAGTTGGGCCCCATATTTGGATTCCTGTTTATCGCATTGCGAGCAGGTCTCGCCATCATGCTATTCTATCGATCCTGTATAACTGCAAAACTCAGGAACAACGTCGCGGCTCTCATTCTCTGGTTTGGTTCCGCACACGTACTGGTCCAGGGACAATGGGGCCAGCCGACCGCACAAGGATTTGCCACTCTCAGTGCTGGACTTGTATTGGCAGCATGCAATCTTCCAAAAACCGCGCCAACGAAAAAATCCTCCCCAAAACCGATGAAATCACTGTCCACTGCCAAACGCAGGCGGCGCGTTGCTTTGATTCCGGAGACTGGTACTGCATCCCCCGCAGTCAATAGCTAATGCATCTGGTTCTGTTATGCCATCCACCTGCGCTTGGATCAGCAAGCATGCCGCGATTCGCTCGTTTTATAGGTGAGGGCATGGCGGAACGCGGGCATACGGTCGAATACTGGACTTCGCCGGCGAAATGCAGTGCGTTCCCTAAACTGCAGGGAAACATTCGAAAATGGCTGGGCTATGTGGATCAGTATCTGCTGTTCCCACCTATTCTTCGCAAACGACTTCGCAAAGCGCAGCGCGACTGGCTGATAGTGGTCACTGATCAAGCCCTGGGGATGTGGGTTCCGTTTGTGAAAAGCCTCCCGCACGCGGTTCATTGCCACGATTTTTTAGCTGAGCGTTCCGGCCGCGGTGAGTTCGTAGAAAACCCAACACGCCTGACCGGCCGCTGCTATCAAAAGCTCATTCGCAGAGGATACCAGCAGGCGAGGAATTTTATTTGTGTTTCGCACAAGACCATGGAGGATTTGCGCAGGTTCCTGGCGATGCCACCACAACGAAGTGAAGTGTTGCACAACGGGCTGAACTATCCCTTTTCGCCCTTGGAACGGAAAAGCGCGCTGAGGCGCTTGGAGAACGTACTCCCCGACGATGCACAACGCGGATACGTTCTGCACGTCGGAGGTGACCAATGGTACAAGAACCGGACAGGCGTAATGGCCATCTATTGCGAATATGCAAGACGTTTCGCGGACCCGCTTCCACTCCTCATGGTTGGCTCCAAACCAAGCCCGACCCTGCAGAAGCTAGCAGCCGAATGCAACGGGAATGGCACAATCCATTTCCTGCCGGGCATCTCAGACGCGATGCTCCACGCTGCCTATTGCGCAGCCGATGTCCTCCTTTTTCCGTCCCTCGAGGAAGGATTTGGCTGGCCGATCGTCGAAGCCCAAGCTTGTGGCTGCCTTGTTTTAACCACCGGCCATGCGCCTATGACAGAGGTTGGTGGTAACGCGGCTTTCTATCTGCCTCGCAGACCGGCGGGGTCGTCCACCACCTGCAAGACATGGGCCGCTGAATGTGCCCAGACGCTCGAAAACGTTCTTTCCATGCCGCCGTCTGCAAGACTGGACAAGATCTCTGCCGGACTCGCCAATGCCGCACGATTTGATTCCAGGACAATCCTGGATCGCTTGGAAGCTCTATACGCACAAATCATTGCCAATCCGTAACCCGTCAAGTCATGCGGCTACTCCACGTCTTTCAAACACTCAATCCTGCGACCGGCGGACCGGTCGAAGCCTTTAAGCAGAGCCTGGTTCATTTTCTTGAACGCGGATGGAGCATCGACGTGGTCTCTCTGGATCCGCCGAATGCTCCATTTCTCGCGTCCGATGCTGCACGGGTCCATGCGATAGGACCCGGACGTACTGGTTACGGATACAGCCCCTCGCTCGTTAAGTGGCTGAAGGCCAACGCAAATGCCTATGATTGTGTGATTGTCCATGGCATATGGGGTTTTCCGACATTCGGAACGTGGCTGGCGTTGCGCAACTCCGAGACCCCTTATATGGTCGTCCCACACGGAATGCTGGACCCCTGGTTCAAACATGCCTACCCCCTCAAACACGTAAAAAAATGGCTATACTATCTTTTTTGCGTTGGTCCGGTCCTCCGGGACGCGGCGGGCGTCGTTTTCACCTGCGACGTCGAACGTGTTCTGGCAAGAAAATCCTTCACTCCGTATCGGTGCAACGAGGTCGTAATACGTTTCGGAACATTTGGAATTCCCGACCCAACACACAACTATGCCGGTCAATTTCTCGCCCGAAATCCCTCCCTGGCTGGAAAACGAATCTTCCTCTTCCTGGGGCGAGTCCATCCCAAGAAAGGGCCCGACCTGCTACTCCACGCCATTCACGAGCTACAAAAATCGTCAAAATGGGACCCCACTTCCATGCGCCTGGTTATTGCTGGGCCGTCGGATGGTGACTACGCGAAACGTCTCAGGAATCTGGCCGTCAGCAAGAATGTTCAGGAATCGGTGTATTGGACGGGCATGCTCGAAGGCAATGAAAAATGGGGAGCCGTGCAGGCAGCCGAGGCCTTCGTCCTTCCTTCGCATCAGGAAAACTTTGGTGTCGCCGTTGCGGAATGCCTGTCCGCAGGCGTGCCGGTCTTGATTACGCACTCCATTAACATCTCGCCAGAGATTGAGGCGGACAGGGCCGGTTTGGTGGAAATGGATACGATCTCCGGGTGCATCCGGTTGCTCGAACAATGGATCGGTTTGGACCCCACAACAAAGCTTCGCATGCGACAACAAGCACGGCAGACATTTGAGCAACGCTATACATCCGCCGGCAGCGCTGAGGATCTCGGGAACGCGATAGAAGCAAGCGTCGTCTGCCGCCGTCCTCGAGGTCTCTGCTCTCAATTTCCAGCTGTTCGCGCCTGATGCGTATCGGAATCCTACAAGGGGCTTTTCTCCCCGTGCCGCCCATTGCCGGAGGGGCGGTGGAAAAAATGTGGTTCTTACTGGGCCAGGAATTTGCTGCACGCGGTCATCGTGTCTTTCACATTTCGTCCACCCACAAGGACCTGCCGCCTACGGACACAATCGCCGGGGTTAGTCATCTGCGCATCCGTGGAGCATCAGCACCCAAATCCGTAGTCCTGTTAAAGTTGCTCGATTTTCTGTACACCTTCCGTGCCCGGCGCGTCCTTCCGGAAACCGACGTCCTTGTCACGAACACGTTTTTTGCGCCGATCGTTCTGGCAAAGCACTCGGGTATTTATGTTGATGTCGCACGAATGCCAAAGGGACAGATCCGGCTTTACCGACGGGCAGCGCGGCTCCGCGCCAATTCCTCGCCGCTCCGAGCGGCGATTCTCAAAGAAGAGCCTTTGGCTGAAAGTCGGACGTCTTTAATTCCAAATCCCCTGCCATTCTCCACACCGGAACCAGTGGACTGGTCCCTCAAGGAAAAGCGCATCCTTTATGCCGGAAGGGTTCATCCGGAAAAAGGAATCTCACTTCTTCTGGATGCTTTTTTAACCGCGAAAGCGCGGGGACATATGGCAGGATGGAAGCTGGAAATTGTCGGTCCTGCCGAGATTAGTTACGGTGGTGGTGGAGCCGGTTGGTTTGCAGAATTGTTGAAAAACCATCCGCATCCCGATGTTAGCTGGCTTGGACCCATATTCGATTCGCAGCGCTTGAACGAACACTACCGTAAAGCAACGCTCTTCGTTTATCCGTCCCTTGCGGAGCGCGGTGAAACATTCGGCCTCGCGCCATTGGAGGCGATGGCGTGGGGTGCGGTTCCCATTGTATCCGACCTCGCCTGCTTCAAAGACTTTGTTAGAGCCGGCATTAATGGTTTTACATTCCATCATCGTGCCCAGAATGCGACGAACGTCCTGGCCGACGTGTTTTCCCGGGCGACCCAAACAGATTTGAAAGAGCTGCGAGCTAACGCTACCAATGTTCGCTCGACCCACTCCCTGACACATATCGCAGAGGCGTTCCTAACCGACTTCGAACGGGTTGTTGACGGACTCCCTGCTATTTCCGCGCCCACACCCTCATGAATCGCGCATTTCACACACATGCCGCCTCGGGCCGTTTCCAGGGAGCGTCGCCGTGGACAATGAGTCAAAGAGTTCGTCTCGTCGCCTGGGAATATGCGTGGTCCCTCCTCTGCTCCTGGACGCCGAAACCGGCCAATCGATGGAGGTTGCTCATATTGCAGCTCTTTGGAGCGGCCATTTACGGGACACCCTTTATTCATCAACGCGCGAGGATACAGATTCCGTGGAACATAGAACTTCGCCACCGTGCGTGCATTGGAGACCGCGCAAACCTTTACAGTCTCGACCGCATTGTCGTCTGTGAAGGAAGCGTCGTGGCGCAGGAAGCTTACCTCTGTACAGGAACGCACGATTTTGGTGACCAGACCCTTCCACTGCAAACATCTCCGATTCGCATTGAATCTCGGGCGTTTGTCGGAGCGCGCGCATTCATCATGCCAGGCCTGACGGTCGGTCAAAACGCTGTTGTTGGCGCTTGCTCAGTTGTTACCCGCGACGTGCCTGCAAACACAATCGTCAAGGGAAATCCAGCGTCATAGCGGGTCGTCCCGATTGCCCGTTTACGTCCCCCAAAACAACGGGCCGATCTGCGCCGGACTTCGCGACCTCAATTTGCCCCCGTGTCTGCGGCCATGCATTCACCGTCGTCCTCTTGATCATTTCCTTCCTAACCCTCCAATTTTAACACGCTTTCTCCCGACATGATCCAGTCCGTTTCCGTATCTGTTCTGATTCCAATTAAAAACGAGGCCGCCAATCTCCCTCGATGCCTAGCGTCTGTATCCTGGGCGGACGAAGTTTTCGTTGTAGACTCCAACAGCACCGATGGCTCACAGGACATCGCCGAACGCCATGGGGCCAGAGTTGTCCAATTTCAACTCAAAGGCGGATGGCCCAAGAAGAAGAATTGGGCGCTTGAGAATCTGCCATTTCGCAACGACTGGGTTTTTATCCTGGACGCCGATGAAGTCCTGCCGCCGGAAGCGCGGGATGAATTTGCACTTATCGTCAACGACCCCAAACACGCGACCGACGGATACTGGATCAATCGCAGGTTCATGTTTATGGGAAAGTGGTTAAAACATTCTTATTATCCCAACTGGAATCTCCGTCTCTTCCGTCACAAACTCGGTCGTTATGAAAAACTGACGGATATCGAAACCGCCAGCGGTGACAACGAAGTCCATGAGCATGTCATTGTTAATGGCAGCACAGGATATCTGAAGTCAGAAATGGATCACTATGCATTTCCCAGCGTCGATGTGTTCGTCGAAAAACACAACCGCTACTCAAACTGGGAGGCGCGTGTTGCAATGGATCGCTACCTCGGCGGAAGCAGTCACCTGCTGCAAAGCGGCGCTGTTGGGTTGCGGAGGACATTGAAGAAAGTCTCACAAAAGCTGCCATTCCGGCCGTTTCTCCGGTTTCTGTTTATCTACGGGTGGCAGCGTGGATTTCTGGACGGGATCGAGGGTTATTACTTCGCTCGGTTGCACGCGACCTACGAATTTTTATGCGTCGCAAAAACTGAAGAACTCAAACGAACGAGTCCCGGACTATGAAGGTGGCTGGAATCGATTTCTTCGCGGGAACTGAGGAGGATGCCATCGCGTTAACCATGTCCGGTGGGCTGGTCGTTGCACCGTCCGGCCCGGGTATTGCGTGCGACTTGTTAACCGATCCGTATTACCGAAGCGCGCTTGAAGCCGCGACACTGGTGCTTCCTGACAGCGGAGCAATGGTGCTGGCGTGGAATGCATTGCATGCCTGGCAGCCCACGTACCGGCTCCCCAGGCTCTCCGGTTTACGCTATTTGCGAGCCTTGGTCGGCAATCCACAGTTTCAACGGCAGGACGCCACTTTCTGGGTAATGCCCTCGGAGAACGATCTGGTCGACAATTTGAGTTGGCTTCGCAACCATGGCTTTCCACATCTCTCACGTGACGATTGTTATCTTGCTCCCCTTTACTCGAGGGCTGCTACCGGCGCGATAGCCGATCCGAAGCTGGCGGATATTCTCCGGCAAAGACAGCCGCGCTTTGTGATCCTCAGCGTCGGAGGTGGAAAACAGGAACCATTGGGGTTGTGGCTGAGCCAACAGCTAAACTACAAGCCCGCTATTCTATGTACCGGCGCCGCTATCGCATTCCTTTCCGGGCGCCAGGCAAACATACCGGATTGGGCGGATCGCGCTTACCTGGGATGGCTAATGCGCAGCCTGTCGGCGCCCGCGAAATTTGTCCCGCGCTACTGGCAGGCGCGCACGATTTTCTGGGTTATTTGGAAATACGGCACACGCTTTCCGGAGTTGCGGCAGGAATTCAAGAGTTAGTTCGTCACCTGGAGTGCCCGCACCCGTTTCGGCCTCGGGAGTGTTTCGCGCGAGGCCACAGCCAGCCCCAGGAGCAGAGCCGTCCACATTTGCAACCCGGGCACCTGTAAAGGGAAGTCCACCAGACCGTGCAGGGCCACCCCCAGTAAGGCCAAAAATACGGCACGCGAATTCGCAGCATCCACGATACATGCGCACAAGGCGGTTAGCCAAACCGCAAGCCAGCACACGAGTGGTAACAATCCCCACTCCGCGGCGGTCTGGAGGAGGTCATGGTGAGCAAACTGGAGATGCAGATTGAAGGAGTTAACAAACATCTGATTGGTATAAAGGCCCAACAGCCTGGCACGAGTGCCTGGGCCATCACCAAAAAACGGCCGGTCCGCGATCATCCGGAGGGTGGCCAACCAGCCCGCTGGGCGATCGCCTCCTTGCGCAGGGATTAGCCTGTCACCCCGTTTCGCAGCCAGGGCGCTCATCTGGGCGTCTCGCATCGGAGACTGAACCAAAGTCGCAGCCGCACTGCGCCAGCCATCGTTGTAGCGCTTTCGTTGAACCTGGATATACAGCGCTTGAACGAAAAGCAGCACAATAAATCCCACAATCACCGTCCCGCCGATAATTTTCGGGCTAACATACGTGAACCGGTCCATCAGATACCAGGCTCCGCCAAAGAGTGCCAGACCCGCAGCAATCCACTTCGCAGCTTCCGTCGGCCAAAGGGCGATCGCCAGCGGCGCCGTCCCTGCGACCGCAACGACGCCCGCCCAAAAACCCAACCTGCCCGTCGTTCGCTCGATCGGCCGCCGACATGGAAACACAAGAAGCGGCCACGCCAGGTTCACACAAGCCGCAACGCAACTGTAGTGAAAAAAGGCTGCGTTGTAACGTTCCGGACCGTCGGACTTAATGATCCACGTCGGGGGATCCCACTGCAGAAGTCGCTCGCACAAAGAGTATCCTCCAACGGCAACTCCAGACCAGCCAACAATCAACATCAGTATTAAGCGAAATCGCCGATCGGCGCCAAGATGAGCGGCAGACACCAACCCCAAGAGCACGGCCGCAGCCATTGCCAGCCGCAGTCCTCTCGGCGTGTCGATGAAACCGCCTGGCAACAGGATCTTCAGCGCGGCCCACTGCTCAGCCGAAAATATCGTTGCAAAGGCCGGATCCGGTTGTGTGGCCCACCAGGCTACGCATCCCAATAGAAAACCCACGGGCCAAAGAACGGTGCGCGGCACACGGAGAAGCTCCCGCTTTAGGATGCAGGAAGCGAGCACCAACACTAACGAACCGGCGAGTCCAGCAACATACCACCATCCCGTAAGGGAAATCGCGGGCTGGGCACCTGCAAACCACGGAGCAGTCCCGGCAATCACAACGAGCAGCCAGGCTGCGCAATGATCAAAGAACTTCGCTGTGAAATGGATCATTCAAAATACATCATGGGACTCGTGGAATCCGGTCGTCGATTGGAGAAGCGTTGATTTAACGGTTTGGTTTGTGAAAGGCGAGCCCAAGAGACTAAAATGTAAAGGATCGTTGAGGCGTTGAGGGAGAGAACCGCCAATGCTTTTCGACCGCCAGCGAGGAAAGCCCAACAGCTTTGCTCAGCAAGGATTTGAAATGGATGCCCTCGGCTGCGCCGAAGGAACCATCCGATTTTATCAAGGTCATGGAATTCCCTTGGGCATCTATGCGTGCCGACGTTTATCAACGCTGCGACGGGATGTCGCACCGCAAGCACATACTGAGTAAGATCAAAACTATAGCAAAAATCATGATCCTGTAGAAAAACAGGCAAGTGTCCAAGATTCACTCCAAACGCGCTGAAGACTGCGGAAGCAATGAATCGCCATTTTTACAATCGCGATGGCAGAGCAAGGAGTGAATTTTCATAAAATTCATTGGCTGGCCCGTCGTTGCGACAGTGCCATTCTATTGCAAGGAAAAACGATCGCTGAGATCGACGTCGAAGAGTCGAAACTTTTCCCATCCGTAGCTCGGTACGGTTTGGACTTGTGGGCGGCTTCGATGACTTTGCTCTAATTTCATACGCGCCATGTTTGCTGTCCTTCTTAAAAACTTAGAAACTTAAGGCTTAATACCTCATACTTATTGCATGATCGATCCCGCTGAACTCCGTCGAGAATACGCCCGGGCAGGGCTGCGTCGTTCCGAAATGGACCCCGATCCTTTCCGTGAATTCGCCAAATGGTTTGACGCTGCGGTGGCATCGGGCAACGCCGAGCCGAATGCCATGACTCTTTCCACCACAAACATCGACGGTTTTCCTTCGTCACGCACCGTGCTGCTGAAGGTCTTCGACGCTCGCGGCTTCTGCTTTTTCACCAATTACGGCAGTCGGAAAGCTCGTGAGCTGGCTGAAAATCCACGCGCCAGCCTCACGTTCTTCTGGTACAACTTGGAGCGCCAGGTCTCTATTGCCGGATCGGTCGAACGCACGTCTAGCGAAGAATCAGCCAAGTATTTCCACTCACGCCCGCGCGGCAGCCAACTTGGAGCCCTCGTCTCAACACAGAGCGAGATCATCCCGAATCGCGCCTTCCTCGAGCAGCGCCTCGCTGAACTCGAAGCCCAATACGCCGGCTTTAACGAAATTCCGCTCCCCGATTTCTGGGGCGGTTTCCGGCTGAAGCCGGTCCGTTTCGAATTCTGGCAAGGGCGCCCCAACCGCCTTCACGACCGATTTCAATACGTCTTAACGGACGCTGGCTCGTGGCAGATGGACCGCCTCTCGCCCTGACCTTGAACGGTTGCCGTTCCCTGTTTGTCCATTTTACCCACATGCCGCACATCAAACGATTCGCCATCCTTCTGCTCACTCTAACCCCTCTTTTCGCTCAGGAACCACCCGCGTTCGATCCCAAGACCATCGATCCCAGCGTCAAACCGTGCGCCGACTTTTTCGATTACGCCAACGGCAACTGGATCAAAAGCAACCCGATCCCTGCTGAATACTCCATCTGGGGCAGCTTCATTCAGCTTGCCGAAAGCAACAACCAGCATCTCAAAGCGATCCTCGAGGAAGCTACCTCCGACAAATCTGCGGCCGAAGGGAGCATCCGCCGGAAGATTGGCGACTTCTACGCTTCTGGCATGGACATCGAAGCCGTCAACAAAGCCGGAGTCGCCCCGCTTCAGCCGGAATTTGACCGCATCGCCGCTCTCAAAACTTCCGCAGACATTCCGGCTCTCCTTGCGCACTTTCACCTCGCAGGCATAGCCGCAGGCTTTAACTTTTTCGCCGACCAGGACGCTAAGGATAGCACACGCGTCATCGCGCAGCTTTTCCAAGGCGGACTTGGCTTGCCCGATCGCGATTACTACACCCGCACCGACGCCGCTTCACAAAAGCAGCGCGATCAATACCTTGAGCATGTCGCAAAAATGTTCGGCCTGCTGGGCGACAAGGCGGAAGACGCAGCCGCCAACGCCAGAATCGTTTTGAAAATCGAGACCACCCTCGCCGAGGCATCGATGACCAATGTTCAGCTGCGCGATCCAAATGCCATCTATCACAAGTTAACCCTCGCCGAAGTGCAGGCCCTCACGCCAGATTTCAACTGGAACCTCTACCTAGACCGTTTCGGCCTCAGTGATCCCGGCGACATCAATGTCGGCCAGCCCGGTTTCCTAAAAAAGGTCAATGACCTGCTGAAAACTACATCCATCGACGATTGGAAAACCTATTTCCGATGGCATCTCATCACAGAAACGGCCGATGAACTCAGCGATCCCTTTGTCAACGAAAACTTCCGCTTTTACGGTCAGGTCCTTACCGGAGCCAAAGAGCTGAAGCCTCGGTGGAAACGGGTCCTTGCCGCAACCAACAACGCGCTCGGAGAAGCGCTTGGCCAGCTTTACGTCGCAAAGTATTTTCCACCTGAAGCCAAGAGCCGCGTCCTCGATCTCGTCGCCGCCCTTCGTCACGCACTGCGCGAACGCATCGCAGCCGCCACATGGATGAGTGAGACGACGAAAAAGGCCGCTTTCGCCAAGCTCGATCATTTCACTGTCAAAATGGGTTATCCCGACAAATGGCGCGACTATTCGAGCCTGCAAATCGACCGCCAATCCTACGTGGGCAATGTATTGCGCGGCAATGCATTCGAAGTCCGCCGCACCCTTGCAAAAATCGGCAAGCCCGTCGATCGAACGGAATGGCTGATGACGCCACAGACGGTCAACGCCTACTATAATCCATCGATGAACGAAATCGTCTTTCCCGCCGGCATCCTGCAGCCGCCATTTTTTAGTCCGAATGCGGATGACGCGATTAACTTTGGGGGCATTGGCGCAGTTATCGGCCACGAAATGACGCATGGATTTGACGATGAGGGCCGGCAATACGATGCCAGTGGCAATTTAAAAGAATGGTGGACGCCCGTTGATCTGAAAAACTTCAACGCACGCGCGCGGAAAATCATCGACCAATACGGCGCCTATGCGGCCATCGATGGCCTCAAGCTCAACGGCGAGCTGACGCAGGGCGAAAACATTGCCGACAATGGCGGTGTCCGCGTCGCCTGGACTGCGCTGCAGCAGCAGTGGGCCAAAGCTGGAAAACCCGGTCTAATCGATGGCTTCACTCCTGAGCAACGTTTCTTCCTTGGGTGGGCGCAGGTCTGGCGTTCGAACATTCGCGATGAAGCCCTGCGAACTCGAGTTCTGACAGACCCGCACAGCCCCGCCAAATTTCGAGTCAACGGTGTCGTGAACAACATGCCCGAGTTTTTCAAAGCATTTGGCTGTGACGACAAGAGCCTTGTGGAGGGCTCAGCGTCTGAGAGAGCCGAAATCTGGTAAATCTTGCCAGAGCCTTCGTTGAATTGGTTACGAACCCCCCTTCGGCTCCGCTTTCACGAAGATTTTGGCCGGGACATAGTCGAAATACCTCATCAACGCCGGGCACAGCCAGCCTTCAATTTCGTAGTCCTGGAGAAAATACCAATTCCCTTCGTGCTCCTCGCGACGCCACTCGGCGAACACTTGAAAGCCCGGAAATGGCTTTCCTGAAAACGTCAGCCGAAACCCCTCGTCAGCATTCGGAATATTCGCCGTGAGCAGGTCGATCACGTCATCTGCACCACACACGAATGGCTCCTTCTCCAGCCCGACCCTGGCATCGTCGAAAACCCACATGTTTTCCCATTTATAGGGAATGATAACGTTGATCTGATTCACAAAACCTCCCGCAGATTTTGCGGCTCCAGACGGATGTCATTCATGAACCCACCAAAACGATGGTCGATATCACCGCTGACGTCGAGGATCATCAGCCCGTTCTTATCGATCTCGTCAACTCGATACGTTCGTCCAAGGCAAAATCGAAACACTCGCTGACTCTCTTCAGGAAGAGTTACAACCCACGCTGGCACCGTTTCAAAAACGACCCATGTACCCGCCCGGATCACGATACAAATCTCGCGGCGAGGCGCCCCTTGAGAAAACCGTGAATCGCGAGACTCGGCCTGGTGGTGATTACGCCATCGCTGTAGTCCCGGACGAATTTTTCCAGTTTGGCGCGACGATCCGCCTCGCGATGCGGATTTCGCGGGCTCATGGGAATTTTCGCCTTCGCCTTTTGATATTCATGGGTGAACACGTAGTAGGCTTCCCGGGTTAACATCTGCTGGACGGTATCGAGCGACGCCCATTCGACAATGCTTCCATGGTCGAGCTTCTTGACCCAGAGATGGTTTCCCAGGCGAAATTGATCCACAAATTTGCCGCCTGAGACGAGTTTCTGGTTTTGCAGGATGTCTTTCTCGCTTTGAAAAAAAAGAACGGTTAGAAATTTCCGGTCAGGATCGCGATTGAACAAGGTTATGACGCGGTCCGTCCCCACTTTTGGATCAAAAAGAACCACCCGCAGAGTTCGACGCCGATACCACGCTGCCTGGTTCTCGAAAAGCCAGTTCAGCGCGGTGACGCAATTGTTGCAGCCCTGGCTATGCGCCAAAATTAGAATCTCCGAGTCCTCGACCCTGCCGAGCTGTGCTCCACAAACAGGCGCAAACAGGTCAGCCTCCCCGTTCAAATCCCTGGAACCGTCCAGTGTGACGAGATCCCAGGGATTGTCCGCAAGTTTACCCAGATTAACACCGCTGGCGAAATGGTCGGTTCCAGCTTTTCCCTGGTAAGCCGTGGCGGGCAGCCCGGCAATGACGGACCACGCGAGATTAACAATTTCTTCACCAACGTTTACCCCGTGGAACTGCCCTTTGATTCCGCTAAAAGTAAACATCCTCATACTGCTCTGGGATGTTAGCAAATAATTTAGCCGTTGTCGAAGGGAAATCTGTTATTTCAGCAGCTCCTCGTAGAGCGTTTTCGTCCCCGCTGCAATGGCGGACCAGCTGAATTTTTCGATGGCACGCTTACGACCCGCCCGGCCAAAGGCTTCGCGCTTGGCCGGGTCGGCCATCAGGACGTTGATTGGGGCTGCGAGATCGCGGGCAAATTTATCCGAATCGATCGGTTCATACGGACTTTCGGTCATTTGCTCGAGCGCGACAAGGTAGCCCGTTTCACCATCAACGACGACCTCCTTGATGCCTCCGACGGCACTGGCAACGACGGCGGTCTCACATGCCATGGCTTCAAGGTTAATGATCCCGAACGGCTCGTAAATCGACGGACAACAAAACACGGCAGCGTTGGAATAAAATTCGATGGCTTCCGACTTCGGCACCATCTGCTCCACCCAGAAAATCCCGTCGCGATGCAGCCGTGCCGCTTCCACCGCGGTCTTCATCTCCTCGGCGATCTCCGGCGTATCGGGCGCTCCCGCACACAAGACCACTTGGAAACCGGGGTCGAAATATTTTATGGCGTTAACAAGGTGGACGATGCCTTTTTGCCGCGCGATGCGCCCGACGAAAAGCACATACGGCACGGAAGGATCGATGCCATATTTAACGAGCGCCTGGGTCGAATCGGTCTTGCAATATTCCGCAGGCTCAATGCCATTGTAAATAATCCGAATTCTGGCGGGATCGACGTCGAAAAGTTGCAGGACATCGCGCTTGGTTTCCTCGGAAACGGCAATGATTGCATCGGCCAGTTCGATCGCTGTTTTCTCGATCCAGGAGGAAAAATCGTAGCCGCGTCCGAGCTGTTCCCGTTTCCATGGGCGAAGGGGTTCCAGCGAGTGGATGGTAATGACGAGGGGAGTCCCATAGTTCAGCTTTGCCAAAATCCCACCGAAATGGGTGTACCACGTGTGGCAATGAACGATCTGTGCATCGATGGCAGTAGTGTTGAAATCGGTGCAGCGCCGAATTGCGCCCAGAGCAGATTTGAGGTTCGCGGGGCAAGAGAATCCGGACGTATCCAGGCCAAAGCCCTTAACCGTAAGTGACTTTCCTACAATGTCTTGCGAGCCGAAGCAACGCACTTCGACGGGCATCAATTTTGCCAGTTCGCGGCTGAGGTAATCGACATGGACTCCTGCACCGCCGTAAATGTTAGGGGGGTATTCGTTAGTGAGGAACAAGGCTTTCACGACTTCCGTATAACCCTGCTGCGCAAGAACGGAAAGCAGAAGCGACGTTTTACCGTTTTTCTTTCGAGGACAGCGCCTCAAAAAGCCTTTTCTACGCCGAAAAGCCGTTCGTTGCTTACGGAACTCTGAAGACTTTGTTCGTGTAAGGGTCCCGTGCCTCGGAACCCGAGGGCAACCCGGTTACGTCAATGATACCCGCATTCGGACTGTAAGGGCTCTTGACCATGCCGGGTCTTCCGGGAACCGGAAGCGCTGTGGCAACGTCTTCACTGGGCGGTTCCGGAGTAGGTTCAGGGGTGGTTTTGAGAGTGGGTTTGGGAGTGGTATCGGCGACGGATTTTTTGGGAGTCGGTGACGGTCGTGGAGTGGGCGTTGACGCGGCGGTTTCCTGTTCAACCGGCGGAACCTCCTTTTTGGCCGGTTTCTTCGGAGTAGGCGAGGGTGCGGCCGCCGCGCTCCTAGCTTTGACCTGTTCCTGGGCTTTTTTCATCCAAGCAGGCTGTGCCGACGCGCTCGACGACGCTGTCGTCTGTGACGTTGATGGTTCCGCAGCACGGAAGGGTTTTGTAGGGGGAGGAACAGTTCCTTGCTGAGTGCCCGCGACGGTGCCACCTGGGCTTGGGGTCGGTTGTTCTCCGGGGGTGTCCCGCTTGAAAATGCCTCCGACAAAACCAGTAGTGGAATCCCACGCTTTGTTCATGGAGGTGCACGAAATCAAAAACGCAGCAGTCGTGCCGACGGCAACAAGGCGGAGGATAGGGACGTTCATTGACGCATTCTATACCTGCCCTCCGCCCGCGTTCCAGCGGCGATTCGCGTCATTTGTTGCGGCAGCGCGATCAAGATCACAGCGCCGCTACGTCTTTACGACTCTGGCTCAAAGAATTCCTTCACTTCGCGGAATTTCACGAAAACCTTCTCGCCCTGGCGCAGTGCGAGGGCATCGAAACGGTCGCGCGGAAGCTCTACGGCAATCGTCTGTCCGCTGCCATTGAGGCCCAATTCCAGCCGCGCGATAGGACCGGCGGCGTTTTGGTATTTGATGATCGACTCAATGGTCGCGCCATTGGGGGCGCGGGAAATTTCGATGTCGTGCGGACGAACATACCCGACTCCCTCGCCCCGTAAATACTCGCTGGGAACCGCGTTAACATTCCCCAAAAACTGGCATACGAAGGGTGTCGCAGGATGATCGTAAACCTCCTGCGGGGTGCCGATTTGTTCGATGACCGCGTTGTTCATCACAACCACGCGGTCAGAAATCTCAAGCGCCTCCTCCTGGTCATGCGTCACGAACACGGTGGTGATGTGCAGTTCGTCGTGCAAGTTCCTCACCCACCTGCGCAAATCTTTGCGGACTTTTGCATCGAGTGCCCCAAAAGGCTCGTCGAGCAGCAACACGCGCGGGTCGATGGCGAGTGCACGGGCAAGAGCGACTCGCTGACGTTGTCCACCCGAAAGCTGGCCGGGATAACGTTTCGCGAAATCCGGCAACTGGACCAAACTCAGCAAGTTGTGCACTTTCTCAGCGATCTCAGCCTTGCTGGGACGCCGACCGCGATCTCGCACCGAAAGCCCAAAAGCGATGTTATCGAAAACGGTCAGATGCCTGAACAATGCGTAATGCTGAAAAACAAACCCGACCTGGCGCCGCCGCACAGGGATGTTCGTTGTGTCGACGTCATTGAGTAAAATCTGGCCGGAATCCGCGTTTTCCAGCCCGGCGATAATGCGCAACAGTGTGGTTTTCCCGGAACCGGAAGGACCGAGGAGCGCGACGAGTTCGCCAGTCCCGATCGACAGGTTGATGTCCTTCAGCGCGGTGTAATTGGCGAAGGTCTTGTTGATATGCTGGATCTCGATACTCATGGCGTGGCCGGATATGGAAAAGCTACTCTCTTAAATTGGGACATCAAATCAGTCGGATTTAGTCAAATTTTTCATCTCAAACGCGACGCGGAGCCGGCAAACCAGCCGGTGGAACAGGTATGGGGTTTTCTTGTTCCGGAGCCGCTGCATGCCCTGCTCGCGCTTCGATGACGGTCTTCAGGATTAGGGTCAAGAATGCAAGCAATGTCAGGATGGAAGCCGTGGCGAACGCACCAACGTAATTGTATTCGTTGTAAAGAATTTCGACCTGAAGCGGAATCGTGTTCGTGAGGCCACGAATATGCCCGGAAACGACCGATACCGCGCCGAATTCACCCATGGCGCGGGCATTGCACAGAATAACGCCGTAGAGCAGTCCCCATTTAATATTTGGCAGTGTGACCCGGAAGAACGTCTGCCAGCCGCTGGCGCCCAGACTAATGGCGGCCTGTTCCTCCTCGGTGCCCTGCGATTGCATGAGTGGAATCAATTCGCGGGCCACAAAAGGAAAGGTCACAAACACCGTTGCCAAAATGATTCCAGGCACAGCAAAGACAATGCGGGGATTGTTTAACCAATCGACAAAACCGCCCAGGATTGGCCATCCCGCCCCCCATTGCATCACGGATGCCACCGGCGCAAGCCAGGCCTGCAATGTATCCGGCGGCAACCACCCCTGCGCTCCGAAAAGAAGCACATAAATCAGACCGGAAATCACCGGCGATACCGCGAACGGCAGGTCGATGTGCGTGATCAGCACGGCGCGTCCAGGAAAATCAAACTTCGAAATAGCCCAAGCCGCAGCAACTCCAAACACCAGATTCATCGGGACAGCAATCGCCGCCGTAATCAGCGTAAGTCGGATCGCCGACAGCGTGTCCGGGTCGTGTAACGCAGAGAAATACGCGTCCCATCCCTTTCGAAGCGCTTCCGCGAACACGGCCGCCAGAGGCAACAGCAGGAAAAACGCCAGGAACACGATTGCTGTCACGATGAGCAGCCATTTGACGAACCACGGTTCACGCGTCGCTTCGTGATCCTGTGGACTCGGTCCATGGTTCTTGTGGGAAAGATGGGTAACTGCGCCTGCCATAGTCAAAAAAAAGTTGAGCCGTGAAATTTTCGGGCGTTATGCCGTCCGCTGCTGCAGCCAGCGTTGCAAAAGGTTGATGACAAGTAGCAACACAAAGGAAACGACGAGCATCACGACGGCCAGAGCCGTAGCACCGCGATAGTCGAACTGCTCCAGTTTCGTAATGATGAGCAACGGCGTGATCTCGGTCCTGAGCGGTTTGTTTCCGGAGATGAAAACGACCGAGCCGTACTCGCCGACCGCCCGCGCAAATGCCAGCGCGAATCCCGTCAAGAGCGCGGGCCAAATCTCCGGCAGAACGATGCGGGTGATCGTTTGCCAGCGATTCGCCCCGAGCGTCGCGGCAGCCTGCTCGACCTCGGGTTGAAGTTCCTCAAGAACCGGCTGTACCGTGCGGACAACGAAGGGCAACCCGATAAATGTCAGCGCCAGAGTGACACCCACGGGCGTAAAAGCGACGTCCAGACCATTTTCGGCAAAATAGTTCATGAACCACCCAAACGGTCCTGAATGGGGCTCCGGCGAGGAGAAGAACTTTTTTACCTCCGTACTGAGCGGCGCGATGTATTGCCCTACCCAGCCGTTCTGGGAGTAGATGGCCGTCAACGCAATGCCCGCCACCGCCGTCGGCAGTGCGAATGGCAAATCTACAATCGCGTCAATGATCCTGCGCCCCGGGAACCGGTAGCGGACCAGCACCCAAGCCACGAGCAGCCCGAAAACCGCGTTGATCGCCGCGCCAACAAACGATGCTCCGAATGTGATGCGATATGACGCCATCACCCGGGGCGAAGTCACCGCATGCCAGAACTGTTCCCAAGTAAACCCTGCCGTTTTCAAAAACGTCGCCGACAGCGGTATCAGAACAATGAGACTCAAGTAAACCAACGTGTACCCCAAAGACAGGCCAAAGCCGGGGAGAACGCGGGCGGTGCGATTCGTTGCCATAATGAAAGGAGGAAAGAGGAAGGTGAAATCTCAGATGTCGTTGGCGTAGGAAATCATTTGCCGGTATTGCCCCAAAATCTCGGCCAACCCATGAACAAAAGCCCGGCGTTGAAGCTCCATTTCCGCCAGCGCAGGGGTCTCAAGCACGATTTCAAATGGCTCCGGATGCGTATCGGGCGGAGCCGACAAAATCCCCTGGTACCCCGACCTGATAACGCCTTCAATCGCGTGAAACCCGTCGATATGTTTGTCCACATTCGTCGGAATCGCATGCGACGCAGCCGCCAGGGCCGGTTTTAGGAGATGCTCCGTGAGAGTTGCGCCGCCCACAAAGCCATACACCCCTTCACTGGTATCGTCAGAGTGCAAAGAAATGATCCCATCAAATTCCCGGCGCCGGATCTCTTCCTCCAACAATCGCACCTCCGGCTCGCTCGATCCGCGCCAGAATTCACGATTCAAATCCGTGCCGCTTCGGGCATAGCGTGTCCCATCTACAAACCCACTGGGATTGCACAACGGGTAAATCCAAAGCTGGTAATCCTTCCCCAACATCGGGTCGTCATCCAGGAGCCGCACAAAATCAATCAATCCATACAACCCCGCCGGCTCGTCACCATGGATTGTCGCAAAGATACCGACCTTGATTCGCGTTTTCACGACGCGCGTTCGCTGGAACATGAAACGAGGTAGCCAGAACCGATCTTCCCCTTCATGCCAGAATCCCAGCGAATCCGCCCGTAGATAATCCGATTGCCCTACCTGCACGAACAACGGCAAAAGCGCTTCTTTGATTGAAGCTCTCATTTCGCGTGACCCCGCGCCCGTCCGGCGATCTTGCTGGCGATCAAGAACGCCCGCCCAGTCAAAACGGAACGACAGTGTGGAGGGGTCCGTCATCGGATCACCTCCCCGGTCTTCGTCGGCATTGGATCGATCGGGTTCATGCATCACGGAAGGTTGGCAGGCTCAGGTTCGCTCCCGTCGCCGGTCTCCGCTTGGAAGGTAATGAAAACTAATGCAGCCGGATCTTTTCGGTCTTTTCGATTTGCACCACACGCGACTCATGAACAACGATCTGGATCACACCAAACCGAATCTGGTTCACTTTTTCTTCAACGATGGCTAGCCACGGCGCTGGGTCGCGGGCAGATTTCGAGGAGGATGACGACGAAAAAACGTCCGTCGGAAAGCGGGCGGGTTCGGCGGCCGTAGGATGATTATTGTTTGATATTGTCGCAGCGCTCATGTGGGAGTCTCCAGTTTTAGGTCCAAAACCTCCGAACATTTAAACCATATCGGAGCGGTATGGATTACCCTTATCCCTACCGGACAAGTCGGGAGTCGCAAGCGTTTTTTCAAAAAAAGTTCGCTCGCGTTCGATCATCACGCTGTTGTTTATCGTCCGGCTTTTTTTCAATGAATCCTCATCTCGATCACCTTCTTTCGCGTTTTCCTTCGCTCGCGGCCTGCACTCCAGCCATCGAGAACGCCTTTGGGATCTTGTCCGCGGCCTTCCGCTCCGGAAACAAGCTGATCCTTTGCGGCAACGGCGGCAGTGCAGCGGACGCAGAGCATTGGGCCGGCGAACTCCTCAAAGGATTCCTCTCCCCCCGCAGCATCACCGGCGAACTCCGCGAAAAGCTGGGCGGCCCCCTCGCTGACAAGCTCCAGGGCGGTCTCCCCGCCATCCCACTTAGCGGATTTCTGGCATTCCAATCCGCCTTTGCCAACGACTGCGACAACGAATTTGCCTACGCCCAGCTGGTGCTGGCGTTGGGTCGGCCCGGCGATGTTTTGATCGGCATCAGCACCTCAGGCAACTCTCCGAATATCTGTCGCGCCACCGAAACCGCCAACGCTCTCGGACTCCGCACGATCGCCCTAACCGGCAACACAGGCGGTCGTCTGGCGAAAATCGCCGAACATTCCATCATGGCGCCCGCCAAAACCGTTTATCTCATCCAGGAACTCCACCTCCCCATCTACCACTGCCTCAGCCTCATGCTCGAAGACGAATTTTTCGGAGCTCCGTGACAACGTCTTCACGACATGCTTTTTAACCGAAGGGATTATCGACCCGGCCGCCGCAGCCAATGGGGCGATTTTGTGGCCGGGTGCATAGCGATGACCGGCGTAGACCCAGCAGTGTTTCGCGCCAATAATCGCATAGGGGTTATCGTGCTGATCCCGAGCCGGTTCTGACGACAGGTATGTACGTATACACCGCCGGGCCACATAAGTTAATAAACCTGCCCGAGGCCACCCCCCATGCAGAAAACTAACCGCGTCGTTTGAGCTGAATTAACACGAGCCCAAAACGGCGGGCTGGCAGCGCATACGGGATTCGAACCCGTGTACCAGCCTTGAGAGGGCTGTGTCCTGGGCCTCTAGACGAATGCGCCGTGTAGGAGGAGGATTACAGTAGGCGGCCTTCCAAAAAAGACAAGCGTGGCTTTTCACCCATCTAAAAAACGCGGGGAGCCGCTCAAAAATTTTCGCACTCCAACTTGCATTTCCGATGCTGCACCTGCACTGTAAGCGCGCGCGAAATGCGACGCTCCCCCCTCACCTCCCAGTCAGTCGTTTCCCGATCCACGCTCCGAGCCATCGAAAAGGAACGTGCCCGCATCGCACGCGAGCTTCACGATGAACTGGGTCAGTCCCTGACCCTACTGCGCATCAATATCGACACGCTCGAAAAGCACCTGGCAAGACTTCCTGCAAGTGCTGAAACATCCGCGCTCGCAGGAAAACTCGACGACATGCGAGCACTCGCCACCCAATCGCTCGAATCACTCCGGCATGTTCTCACAGGAATGCGTCCTCCACTTCTCGAAGAGTTTGGCCTTGATGCAGCCATTCAATGGCAGACAGAGGATTTCTCGCACCGCGCCGGGATTGTTTGCGAGATTGAGGCGGAGCCCGTCCAAGCCCTCCCTCTCGAGATTTCAACCAATCTCTTTCGAATTTTCCAGGAACTGTTAACCAACGTCGCGCGCCACTCGGGCGCTTCGAACGTGCACGTCCGGCTCGCGCGCGAAGATCATTCAGTGGTTCTGGCAGTCTCTGACAATGGGCGCGGGTTGCCGACGGGGACGCCTGCTCCGGACCATTGTGGCCTCCGTGGCATTCGCGAGCGGGCATCTGCGCTTGGCGGCTCAATCCAAATCACCCCCAATTCCCCCCGCGGCGTTGCTATTACCGTATCCCTGCCACTCGGCCGGCGCTCCAGAGCTTTTTTGGGACACAATTAGCATTGTGGTGCTGCTTTTCTCCGTTGACATTGGATCTTAAAACAGCTACCACCGCACAATCGAATTCAGAGGAAGAATTTTGGGATTCATGGCAAGAAACGTTCGAATACTGATTGTTGACGATCACTACGTAGTCAGGCAGGGCTTGAAAGCGATTCTGCTGGAGCACTTTCCGGAGGCGGCTTTTGGCGAGGCGTCGAACGGCCAGGAGGGAGTGGATCTAGTCCGAACCCAGCCATGGAACCTGGTCTTGCTCGATATTAGCATGCCGAACCGCGGTGGACTCGACGCGCTCAAGGATATCCGCCAGTCAAAACCGAAACTGCCTGTTATCGTACTAAGCATTCATCCCGAGGATCAGTTCGCCGTCCGTGTGCTCAAACTGGGAGCATTCGCCTACCTCCGTAAGGAAAGCGCCGGATCCGAACTCGCGCAGGCGGTGGAGGCTGCACTCAGCGGCGCACGGCACATCACGCCTGCTGTCGCCGAAAAACTGGCAAATCAATTACAGGAGGACTGGAAAGGTCAGGCGCATGAGGCTCTCTCGGATCGCGAGTACCAAGTCATGTGCATGCTTGCCTCCGGCAAGACCGTAAAGGAGATAGCATCCGCGATTTCGCTTAGCGGAAAGACCATCTCCACCTATCGGAGCCGGGTCCTCGAGAAAATGCATCTCAAGAACAACTCGCAAATCATGCGTTATGCCGTCCGTCAGGGACTGGTGGATGCCGAAGGAACGTAAGTTATGCCTGCCTGGGGCGCCACTTGACACGCCTTGAGTCCACACCTTGAGTCCACGCCTTGAGTCCACTGTAGCAAGGTTCGAATACAGACCGAGCGCCTCCGCGGTCGTCACAACCAGCTCCTCCACGAGCACTTGTCGAATGGCTGAATGGATACGATTAAGTCGCCATCGGGTGCCTCTTGGGCGGCAGAAGTCTTGGAGTCCGAGTTTCCGCATGGATTTCTCTCCCCAGAAAATTCAGCAAAATCCTGACACGCTCTGAGCCCGACAGCACCTCGGTAACCACCGCCTCGAGACCGCGCAACGCGCCTTCCACGATCTCCACGACATCGCCCTGCTTGATGCGGGATTCTATCAATGCGACCTGCTGTTTATCCGTTC
Source organism: Chthoniobacterales bacterium (assembly GCA_036525185.1). Lineage (GTDB taxonomy): Bacteria > Verrucomicrobiota > Verrucomicrobiia > Chthoniobacterales > DASVRZ01 > DATDAW01. The sequence goes on from DATDAW010000030.1 coordinate 70,395, forward strand.
GGCTTCGCAGACTCTCGATCGTTTCGTCATCCAGCGTTGCATAGCATCCTCCAAACTGCAGGATGGCACTAACTCCACTGGTATAACGCACTTCCTTGAGCTGACGGCAGAAATCGAACCGGGCAAACAGATAGCCTGGAAACATTGCTTCATGAAACCACTTTATGCCGCGAACCGTAGGCCGCTGGAAGCGCAGCCGTGGGCAAAACACCTCCACACCGTCCAACTGCCGCAAGTGCGCCGCTGCAATGTGCTCGTGTTTGGGCTGACTCTTCAAGCAAAACCAGTGATTAGCGTCGCTTCGATACGGCTGATTTATATACGTCATCTATCTCCCCATGTTTTCAACTTGCTTGGTATTAACCGGGTGAATGACCACCCTCCATGCCTATATGGTTATGATCGCGGATCAGCAAATCAAGCAGCAAGATTCGGAGGGTTCCGGAAACCTTGCCACATGTATACTTTTGACGAGGGAGTGTAGGTTTTAGCCTTACATCACATTCCAATATGAACCTACAACACAATCAGGTTTACTGAAGTTGTTGGCGACCGTTCAAAAATGCAGAATGAGACGCCTTGAGAAGGTAACACTGATTCGAATTTGAGGTGTATCACTAATCCAGCGTCAGGGCTCATGGAGGCACGGTTACAATGTTTAGCCATCGTACGAGGGGACTAGCAGCAATTCACAGCATTCTGCTCGCAACAGCCGCAGCGCTTTTATTCTGGATCTGGTTTGGAGTGTATTTTTCGGCGCTTCGCTTTTCAGAGCCGACATCCTATTCCAGCTATATTTCTCCCTTCCTCGCGCTGATCGCAGCGTTCGCGGCGGATTGGTTCGTTACGAAGTTAAAGCGAGTCGGTTTAGTGGAGATGGATCTTATTGGCGCGTTTCGACTCGCAACACGTCAGACCTTGACCGTATTTGGATCGATTTTGCTTTGCGTAGTGGGCACCCGGGACCTGGCGATGTCCCGGCTTTTCCTTATCTCATTTATACCGCTTCTCCACGTCGTCCTGCTTATACTGAACTTCAATCTTCCAAAATTTCTTGCAACCACCTTGTTTTCCGCACGCCGACGGCGTTCGGCCATCTTGCTCGGTTCACCGGCGCAGGCAGACCGAATCGCGGATTGGCTGAGAAAGAAGTCCCACTACGGCTTGGATATCATCGGGATGGTAACCGATGAAGCATGGAGGGAAACGTTCACAAGATACAAATTATTAGGACGGACCCGGGATTTGGAAAATGTCGTCAAAAGCACCGGCGCAACACAGGTGATCGCTTTGGAGGTGCCTAACTCCATTACCCGTGCTGCACGGCTTGGAGCGAAATGCGAGCAATTGGGCGTCCGGCTTTTGATGGTCAACGACCTTCATCGGCGGCTCCAACGGCCGGTTCACTTCTTTCTCGATGATGGTGTCAGTTTTGTAAGTATGCGGGACGAACCGCTGGAGTGCCCTCTCAATCGCAGTATCAAGCGCCTGATTGACGTTGCGATTGCGTTGCCAATTGTCGTGTTTGTGTTGCCGGTAGCCTGCTTGACGGTGTGCCTCATTCATCGCTTCCAGTCGCCCGGTCCACTTCTCTTCCGGCAGCGGCGCACCGGGATTCAGTTTGAGCCCTTCGATATCTTGAAATTCCGGACCATGCACGTCGAAAATCCGGACCCCACAATGCAGGCTACCAAGGGCGACACACGAGTTTTCCCGCTGGGAAAATGGATGCGCAAATTGAGCATCGACGAGTTGCCTCAGTTCATCAACGTGCTGAACGGCGAAATGAGCGTAGTCGGTCCGCGGCCACATATGGTGGAGCATGACGGCACCTTTTCAAAAGTCGCCGAAATGTACCGCGTCCGGAGTTTTGTGAAGCCTGGCATTACCGGGCTCGCGCAGGTGATGGGATACCGTGGTGAAGTAAAGGGCATCAACGACGTCGTGGATCGAGTACGCTCGGACGTATTTTACCTCGAACATTGGTCGATCCTGCTGGATTGGTTGATCATTTGCAAAACCGGCTGGCAGGTCATCTGGCCGCCCAAGTCCGCGTACTGAGTCGATTTTCTGACGAAAAACGAGCCTTTTTCTCGCGGTCCCAGAAAAGCTCTCCCTGAGTTCCTATGCATTTCCAGCGGGCTGACCAACCCAGATCCTGGCGGCACTTAACAAGTGCACCCATGAGGAGTCGAACCTCAAACCTTCTGATCCGTAGTCAGATGCTCTATCCAATTGAGCTATGGGTGCGTCAAGGGATCGGGAAGGTAATCAAGGCGGCCGTGGAGTCAAACGGAAAATACTTTCGGCGCTTGCCTGGCTGTAGTTGAAAGTGGGTCCGAGTCAGGCGGCTTTACTGGGCCCGAGAAGCCATCCCATTCGTGCTTGGCGCGGATCATCGCAGCAGGATGGCGATGATCAATTCGCCGCGCGGCGAACTTCGCCAGCGGAGCCAAAATCAAGAGACCGCTCCGCCAGGGTTTGACAGTTCAGGTACGACACGCCGCGGATGGTTGCCTTGATTGTGGGGATCAACGGCGAAGTCATACTCAATTCGTTCACACCAAGACCAATTAGAAGTTTGGCGGCGACAGGGTCGCCCGCGGCTTCTCCGCAAACACAAACGTGTTTGCCCTTGCTGGCCGCTGCGACTGTGATTTCGTCAATCATCCGCAGGACGGCCGGGTGCACCGCATCCTGAAATTGCGGCAAAGCAGGATTCCCGCGATCAGCGGCCAAAACATACTGGGTCAGGTCATTGGTGCCAATACTGAAAAAGTCCGCAAGCGGAAGGAACTGGTCGATCAAGGTGACAGTGGACGGGACTTCTATCATGATGCCCGTCGGAATCGGCCAGATATGCGGAATATTCTGGCTGGTAAGTTCGTCGTGCACACGCGTCAGTTCCCCCTGGGCGACGATGAGTTCCGAGGGCTCGGCAACCATGGGGAACATGATCCGGAAGTTGGCTCCAACGCCTGCCCGCAGGATGGCCCGGAGTTGTGGACGAAAAATTTCCGGTCGTCGCAGACAGAGTCGGATGGCGCGGACGCCCAGGAACGGATTATCCTCACGGGAAGCGCCAAGGTAGGGTAGCTCTTTATCACCGCCGGCGTCGAGAGTTCGGATCGTCACCGGGCGCTGCCCCATGGTCCGTGCCACGATCTGCAGGGCGGCGAGTTGCTCCTCTTCTTGGGGCGGAGTTTGGCGGTTGAGAAACAGAAATTCTGTTCGGAAAAGGCCGACTCCCTCGGCGCCTTGCGCGACAGCATGCACAGCTTCTGCGGGGTCCCCGAGGTTGGCAAGAACGGCTATCGTTTTGCCATCGCGTGTAACGGCTGCTGCGTGACGCGATGCCTCCGCCGCGACCGTCCGGGCGCGCTGCTGGGCGAGACGGTCGCGGAGTTTTTCTGCCATCTCGGCATCTGGACGGATCCACAGTTCGCCTGTCTCACCATCGAACGCGACGGCGGTGCCATTTGGAAGGTTGGCACCGAGCAGATCGTCGGCTCCGGCGATGGAAGGAACTCCCAAGGCGCGAAGCAGGATGGCTGCGTGGGAAGTTCTTCCTCCAGCGCGGGTGATGACGCCAAGGATGCGATTCTTGTCAATTTGCGAAACCTCCCCGGGTTTGAGGTCGTGGACGAGCAGAATACCGGGGTCGGGAATGTGGACACGCGAGCCGGCATCGACACCGAGCGCTTGCAGGACGCGTAGTCCGGCGTCCTCGATATCGGCGGCACGCTGGCGTTGGTATTCATCGGCGAGATGGCGGTAGTTGTCGGCCACGGCGGCGACAGCGCGATAGAACGCGGCTGCGGCGTTCAGATTCTCCAGCTGGATGAAATTTTCTGCCGTGCCGGTAAGCGCGGGATCCTCGAGGACGAGTTTTTGGGCGTCGAAAATTTCCGCCTCGGCGGCCGGGACGACGGCCGCATCCTGTGTCAGCGCGGCTTGCGCGGTTTGAATGGCTGCCCGGAGGCGACTTTGTTCCGTGAAAGGGTTGGTCGCGTCGCTGTCGGGTATGCGAATCTCCACGTGAACAGGCTCAAAAATGCGGCCAATAGCGATGCCGGGAGAAACGGGGATTGCGCGGTCACCCGGTGCGGCGGCAGCGAGCTCGGCAGCGCCGCCCGGGCCTTTTTCAGAGGCAGAAGCGTCGCCGGCATTGAAACTTTCCACCAGCGCTACGAGGGATCCTAAAGCTTTTTCCGCGTCGGGGCCGGTGGCGGAAATTTCCATTTCGTCACCATCGAGAATTTCTAGCGAAGCGAGCCCCGTAATGCTTTTAGCCGATGCCGGGCCCCGCTCGCGGGTAAGATTACGGACCGTAACATCTGCTTTGTGGGAAGCGGCGTCGCGGACAAAACGCGCTGCCGGTCGCGCATGGAGTCCGTGAGGTTCGCGGATGATCACACGAACGGAATGATCGGCAATTGCAGCGGCCGTAGAGCTGGAAGCCGCAGACTCACTTTCCTCACCGAGGTGTTGCGCCTTTTGGTAAAGAGAGTTTTTGGCTTCACGCGCAACCTCGTCGATTTCCCCCCCTGCGACGGCCACGACTCCGGCAGCGATGGCGCCTTCGACAAAAGGCGCAGCGCAGCAACGGACTCTGTTACGGTCCTGCTCATCCAAAAACTCGAGCGCGGTATCGGTGCTGAGCAGCGCGCTTCCCATATCCATGAGAACGAGCACGCCGGCATCGCTCATTACGGCGCTCACCGCTTCCATGATTTCGACGGCATTTGTGCCCAGATCGGAATGGTCGTCCCCTGCTCCGGCTGCGATCGCGAGCGGCAAATCCGGTCCTGTCATCGCGCGGACGAGTTCCTGGACAGCCAGCGCCAGCGCGTGACTGTGAGAGACCAGAACGAGGCCGACCATATTTTTCGGGTAGCTATAAGTATTATCCAAACTGTGCGAACGCACCCAGCACAACTCGCGCGGCAGCTGGGACATTGCGCGCAGGTACAAGACAGCGGCCTTCGCCAACATGAGCACCAACGGATCCGGATTTCACGCTGCAGCGTTCAAGGTAACCTAGCCTGGCGTATCCGTTGCCACCGATTCCGCAAGTGCCTGAAGCAGCAGGGCGCTCGATGCTGCGCCGGGATCCTTGTGACCGGCGCTGCGTTCTCCGAGATAGCTTGCCCGGCCTTTGCGGGCGACGAGCGGAATGGTGGCTTCTGCACCCTCCTGCGCGGCCGCCACCGCTCGTTCAAGCGCAGCCGCTAGTGTGTCGCCGTTTTTCGGGCGCAGCGCTGCGAGTGCCGGTTTCAGGGCATCCACCATGGTTTTGTCACCGGGCACTGCTTTGCCGAGGCTGACCACTCCAGCCAGTCCAGCGTCAAGGCAGGCACACAATTCGGCCAAGGTCAGCTCGGCCTTTCGGTTGGCGAGACGCGCCGCATGCAGAAAAAACGTCCCGTAAAGTGGTCCGCTCGCTCCACCCACGGTTGTGATGAGGGCCATCGACGCCGTTTTGAGGATGGACTCAATATCCTTCGTCTTGAGCGCCTCAATTTTTGCAGGAATTGCGTTGAAACCACGCGCCATATTGGCACCGTGGTCCGCGTCTCCAATAGCCCGATCGAGGTCGGTCAGCTCGTCCTTATGGTCATTGTAAAGGACAGCCGCGCGGTGGAGCCACGCGACGATCGTGTGTGAATGGATTACTGCCATGTTAATGCCGGAGTTTTTACCGGAGCATCCCACAAAGCGGCAAGCTGAGAATCCAGTTTTAGCAACGTGATTGACGTTCCCGCCATTTCCAAGCTGGTTATGTAGGAACCCACCAGGCTTCGGCTGATCGTAATCCCTTTGCTCGCAAGGATTTCCGCCGCCTTACGATAGACAATGTAAAGCTCAATGAGAGGCGTTCCGCCCATTCCATTCACAAACAGCAACACTTCGTCCCCGGAGACGAATGGCAGATCGCTTAATATCGGCGCCAGAAGCTGTTCGACGATGGTGTCCGCGGATGCAAACTTGGCCCGACGGCGGCCCGGTTCACCATGAATACCGATCCCGACTTCGATTTCGTCGTCGGGGAGATCGAAAGACGGTTTGCCGACGTGAGGAACGGTGCAGGACGTCAACGCCACCCCCATGCTTCGGCCATTGGCGTTTACCTTTCGACAGATTTCGGCGACCTCTAATAGGGAAGCGCCGGATTCAGCCGCGGCACCGCAGATTTTTTCGGCAAGAACGGTCGTGCCCACTCCGCGGCGTCCGGCTGTCCAAGTGCTATCCTGAACAGCAACGTCATCGTCAATTACCACAATTTCCACATCGATTCCATCGGCGCGGGCGAGTTCAGCGGCCATGTCGAAATTCATGACATCACCGGTGTAGTTCTTGACAATAAACAGGACGCCTTTGCCGCCGTTGACCGCTTTCGCGGCTTCAGACATCTGATCAGGGGTCGGGCTGGTAAAAACGGCGCCGGGACACGCGGCATCGAGCATTCCTTTGCCGACAAGACCGCCATGCATCGGCTCGTGTCCGCTGCCGCCCCCGGAAACGAGGGCAACTTTGCCTGTGACCGGCGCATCTGCACGAGTGACGAAGTTCGGGTTGTAATGGACCTTCACCAGCGAGGGATGGGCGGCTTCCATCCCCTGGAGAGCTTCGAGAACGACATTTTCGGGGGAATTAATCAGTTTTTTCATGATATCGATCTAGCCAAGCAACGGTTTGACGAGCAGCGCTCCGAGGACTGCGCCAACGATCGGCCCGACGACGGGAATCCAGGAATAACCCCAGTCCGAATCCCCCTTGCCTGGAATCGGCAAGACAGCGTGGGCGATCCGCGGTCCGAGGTCACGAGCGGGATTGATCGCGTATCCGGTCGGACCTCCGAGCGAGAGACCGATGCCCCAGACGAGAACACCCACCAGGTACGGTCCCAACGCGGCGACCGGGCCCGTTGGCGACACGCCTTTGGAAAAAATAGCCGCCACACCCACGACCAGCGCAAAGGTACCGATAATTTCCGTCACGAGATTTGCACCAGTGGACCGGACTGCCGGAGCCGTGCAGAAAGTCGCGAGTTTCAGGGCAGGATTTTCGGTTTCCTTCCAATGGAGCAAATACGCAAGATACACGAGGACCGCACCGATAAAGGCACCGACAAATTGCCCGGCGATCAGAGTGCCTGCGTTCGACCAGTCGCCACTGACGGTTGCAAAGAAAACGGTTACTGCAGGATTCAAATGTGCGCCCGGACTCCCGAACGCAATGGCAGTAAACACGCCAACGACAACAGCAAAGGCCCACCCGGACGTGATGACAATCCAGCCTGAGTTTTGGCCTTTGGTTTTACTGAGAACGACGTTGGCAACCACGCCATCGCCGAAGAGCACCAACATCATGGTGCCGAGTAATTCGCCTAGGAACGGAGACATATGGTGAGGAAGAACCTCCAAATTTCCCGGAGGGAAGGGGGTTGATATTGGTTTGGTTACGGATTGAGAACGTCGCTGCTTTCGACAAAACCGTGGCATCAGGCACACGCCTGCCGATTTCTGCGGTCGAGTCTCCGAGCGACAGGAAAATTATGAGCGACAAGGGCTCACGGACAATTTGAAATTCCGCCAAAATCCTTGTATCCTGTGCAAAATTCTTAAATTGGTGTGTTTGTTCCCCTTATGCAGTCCCCCCACAACTCTGCGGTCGTAAAACTATGATCCACCCCCTTACAAACGCTACCGGCAGCGTGTGCCGGCGCGCAGTCGGACACCTGTTGAATACAGTCGATTGTTCACAATTCATGTTGCGCATTCCTCAGCTGCGCGATCACGTTGTCGAGTATCCCGGTATGCACTTCCACTTCTCGCCGGATTTTGTCATCGCCCTCAGCGGCCGCTGCCGGCTGGAGTTCATCCACGAAAACTTTGTGCTTGAGCCCTACGAGATGGCAGTCATCCCAAGTGGCATTCCACATCGAGAAGTGCCGATGCCGACCAAACGCGAGCCTTTCGAAAGCCTCGTTATTAGCATTTATAATCAGACCATCAGCGTGCAGCATCAAAAATTGGAGTCTGAGGACGGCATGTTGCAGGTCCGAAGCCAGTTCTTTGACTCCACGAAAGACCAGGTTCTCAACCGTTATCTCGAAGAAATGGCGGAGACCTATCACAGTCCCGAACACTACGACCGGCTCGGGATTAAAGGGCTGCTGATGGCTTACCTCAGCACCTTGCTCGGCGCCGTGAAACATGCGGACGTCGCGCCTCCCGTGGAAAAGCTCAAGATCACCCAAACCAAGCGTCACGTTCTCGACAACCTCTGCGTGCCAGAGTTAAGCGTGAAGTTCCTTGCCGATCTGCAGCATTGTTCCGCCGACTATCTTTCGCATCTCTTCCACAAGGAAACCGGCCAGCGGCTCGTAGCCTATATTAACCAGGAGCGGATCAACGCCGCGATGATTCTCCTGCGAGGCTCGTCGCTAACGATTTCGGAGGTCGCTTACGCGGTCGGATTCGAGAGCCAGTCGTATTTCAGCCACGTTTTCCGGGAGGTTACGTTAAAAACGCCGATGGAATACCGACGGACGGTCGAACATGCCTTCGTGGAACTCGATGGCCGGCCAAGAACGGTTTTTGCCGAAACAAACGGCGAACCGGTCACTGCCTGACCGGAAGCTCAGAAGAAGTTTTCCGGGAATAAGTTCCGGGAACGGTTCTCACAACCACTGCGGATGTTTATCTCGCTTCCACACCGGAAGCAGCATCCGCAGTCAAACCAGTTGAAAACCAAGACCCTATGATCCAATCCCGGAAAACGATGATCGCCTGCGCCGCATTGGCCGGGCTCTACGCAGGCGCCATCACGAGCGCAAACGCAGCAACAACCACCGCTTCGGATGGCGGCATGAAAGTGATCAACGCCCTCACCATGGGCGAGAAGGCGTCCTGTAGCGGCAAGGAAGGCTGCAAAGCCACGCACGACTGCAAAGGCAAAAACGCGTGCAAAGGCCAGGGCGGATGCCAGTCCGGCGACAATGGCTGCAAAGGCAAGAACAGCTGCAAAGGCAAAGGCGGCTGCGCATCCAAGGAAACTCCGACGCCTACGCCGACGCCCTAATACTTACCTCGGTTGTTGAAGCGCCGGTCTTTTGACCGTCGTTTCGTACGTGTGGCGGCGGCCATTCGGTCGTCGCTGCAACTGGACGCGTCGTTCGTTCTACCTTTCGCCTTCATCCTTCCACTTCCTCTCGATGCCTGCCAATCCCTTCAACAACTTCACCAACCTCGGTATCGGAATCGGCCTACGGGTTCCACATTACCGGCATATTCTTTCGAACAAACCGACTGTCGACTGGTTTGAAATCATCTCGGAGAACTTCATGGTCGACGGCGGACGTCCGTTGGAGGTTCTCGACAAAATTCTGGAGCAATATCAGGTCATCCAACACGGCGTCTCCATGTATTTCGGTTCGGCGGAAAAGGTCAATCGTATGCATCTCAAACGGTTGAAAGACCTCGTAAAACGCACCAACACGCCATGGCTGTCGGATCATCTCTGTTGGGGAAGCGTGGATGGCACCTACACGCACGACCTGCTCCCAATGCCCTATACCTTCGAAGCTGCGAAACGCACGGCGGAAAAAATCCGACAGGTACGTGACTTCGTTGAAGTGCCCATCTGTGTGGAAAACGTGAGCTCCTACATGGAATTTCACATCTCTGAAATGACGGAATGGGAATTTCTGAGCGAAGTCGTCGAACGAGCAGATTGCGGCATTCTTCTCGATGTTAATAATATCTACGTCTCATCCAGGAACCATGGTTTTAATCCCTACACCTATCTGGATAACATCCCGCATCATCGCGTTGGCCAGATGCATATCGCCGGGCACACGAAATTCGAGAAATACATCCTCGACACTCACGATCATCCCGTGCTCGATCCGGTATGGAAGCTGTACGCGCACGCGACCAGACTATGCGGAGTCACTGCTACACTGCTGGAATGGGATGATAGCATTCCCAGCTTCGAAGAAGTTCACGCCGAAGCCTTGAAAGCCAACGAATTTATTGGTGAGGCGAAAGTTGCCCTTCATTCCTGACTTTTCATGTCTTCAAAACTCAGTGACTGGCAGCGAACAATGCACCGGGCGATCACGCGTCCGCTCGGCGCCCGCTCGCCCGTTCCTGCGGGTGCCTACGTCAAACCCAGCGCAACGCTGCGTCCAGGCGAACGCGTGGATATCTACAACCGGATGTATTGGTATCGCCTCCTGGATTGCGTCGCTGACGATCATCCCGGTCTGCGGGCACTCTTGGGAGAACGCAAGTTCTGGGCGCTCGCCCACGCCTATCTTCACAAGTACCCGTCCCGGTCCTTTACGCTTCGAAACCTGTGCAGCCGCATGGCGCGCTTCATTGGCGAGGAACCAGACCTCGCAGCTCCGCACACCGGAGCCGCGTTGGATATCGCCCGGTTCGAGTGGGCACAAATCGTTGCCTTTGACGGACCCGCGTTACCGAAGCTGACCGCCGAGCACCTCGCAGCCGCCGACCCCATGAGCCTCCGCGTCGGCCTGCAACCCTATCTTTCCCTTCTCTCTGTGGATCACGCCGTGGATGACTACATTGTCGCCGTCAAACGCGACGATGCACTCCGTTCCGAGGCCAGCAACGCGGTCACGCATGCCGTAGGCAGGCCAAAAATAAAACGCCTGCCACCGCCGAAACGTGAACGCATCCACCTGGCCGTGCATCGGCTCGACAACGATCTTTACTACAAACGCCTCGCACCGGACGCGATTCGTTTGCTCAGAGCTCTTCGCTCAGGCAAACCCCTCGCAGACGCCTGCGCGACCGCATTCGCGCGCTCTCGTGAGACGCCCCAAGAGCAGGCTGCCAAAGTTCAAGCCTGGTGTTCCCTCTGGATCCAATTAGGCTGGATTGCGCAGCGCCCGGCCCGGGAATAAATTCCACTCCCCGGGTCTCACATGGGATATGAAGCCGCTTATGCCAAACATTGGCATTGTGACTGCCCTTGCAGTTGCCATGGTGGTCGCCGTTTCCCTCCGGGCGGACCCTGAAACTACAAAAAAGACCGAAAAAACCATGTCCACTGAGCAAACTTCCGACCAGGATTTGAAATCGAAACTTACCCCGCTCCAGTATCGCGTCGCCGTCGAATGCGGGACTGAACCCGCCTTCCGCAACGAGTATTGGAACAACCACCGCGAAGGCCTCTACGTCTCGATCATCAGCGGCAAGCCGCTTTTCAGTTCGCACGACAAATTCGACTCCGGCACAGGTTGGCCAAGCTTCACGAAACCCATTGATCCCAAAAACATCATCGAAAAAACAGACCGCAGCTATGGAATGATTCGCACCGAAGTGGTTTCAAAGAGCGACAACGCCCACCTCGGCCACGTTTTCGATGATGGCCCCGGACCAGGCGGCCAGCGCTACTGCATCAACTCTGCATCGCTACGCTTTATCCCGGTGGAAAAACTCACCGAAGAAGGCTACGGCGACTTCCTGCCGTTATTCGCCAAACCAGCGTCCGCTGCAGAAAAGAAATGAGTTAACCGTCACGTCCATGAAGTTAGCCAGCCTCACTCGCCGCATCAGTTCGCTCGGCAATTTGCTCCAAACGCCGTTGTTACTAGCCATCCGGCTGTTTTGGGGCTGGCAATTCATGATTACCGGCTGGGGAAAACTGACCAATCTCGAGAGAACGGCCGGGTTCTTCGGCGATCTGCATCTTCCTTTGCCATACGTAAGCGCCTTCCTCGCAGGAAGCGCCGAGTGTTTCGGCGGGGCCCTCCTGCTCATCGGTCTCCTGTCGCGCCTCGCAGCGTTGCCACTTGTTTTTACCATGATTGTCGCTTATGCCACAGGCGAGCGCGAAGCGCTCGCAGCCATTTCCAGAGACCCTGACAAGTTCGTCTCAGCCGCGCCTTTCCTGTTCCTTTTCGCGTCACTCATCATTCTGGCCTTCGGTCCTGGGGCGGTTTCCGTCGATCAGTGGCTGGCGCACTGGGCAGACAAGGAGGCCAAAACCAATCGCCCATCGCCAGCCGATGGAAAAACTTCTCCCTGACTTTGTCGCCGAATGGCAGTGGCTAAAGATGCTTTTACGGGGCTGGTCGACGCCTACTACGCGTCGCTCTACCGGTTCGCATACAGCCTTTCCCGGAGCGAAACCGACGCGGGAGATCTCACCCAGCAGACATTTTATATCTGGGCGACCAAGGGCCACACGCTGCACGACGTCGCCAAGGCAAAATCCTGGCTTTTCACGACGCTCCACCGCGAATTTCTGCGCACGCGGCGCCGTGACCAACGCTGGACGTTCATCGAGGATCTGCCGGTCGCGCAGACGGAGATTCCTGCGGAGGAAATCGATCAACTGCGTCAGCTGGACGGGGCGGCGGTCATGAGTGCGTTAGCATCGGTGGATGAAATTTTCAGAGCGCCGCTAACATTGTTTTATCTGGAGAATTTTTCCTATCTCGAGATTGCCGAGACCCTTGGAATACCACCTGGAACGGTCATGTCCCGCCTTTCTCGCGGAAAAACCCAGCTCCGCAATCTGCTGGCAGTCGCCGAAGCCAAACCTAACATCGTTCCATTCGACGCTTCACATACCCGGAGAAAACAGCAGCCATGAATCCGGATGAAGCCAAATTCATTCTCAGTGCCTATCGCGCCCAGGGCCGGGACGCCGGTGATCCCGCGTTTTCCGAAGCCCTGGAACTCGCTGATGCCGATCCGAATTTGGGACGCTGGCTCCAACAGCAACAGGCCTTTGACGCCGTCGTCTCCGAAAAAGTGGCCAGGTTCACACCGCCATCCGGGCTGCGCGAGTCCATCCTCGCGGGTGCACGCATTGGCATCCGAAAAGTCTGGTGGCGACAACCTCGAGCGTTGGCCATCGCTGCTTGCATCGCCATTCTTTCCGCCGTCTCGCCGCTCATCTGGCGGGCGGCTGTATCTGTCGAAGGGAATACGTTGTCGGAATATGCGATGAATTACGCTAGCCGTCCGTTCGTGTTGATGGAACATAGCCAGGACATAAGCCAGTTGAAAGCCTGGTTGGTATCTCACAACGCGCCGGAGCCTGTCAATCTTCCCGGCGAACTCGCCCGCCTCAAGGGTATTGGCTGCAAAACGCTCAAATATCAGGGTAAAAAAATCTCCCTTGTCTGCTTCGACAGGAACGGAACGGAATACCACCTCTTCATTGCGCGCCACTCGGATTTCCCTGATCTCGCGGCAACGCTGCAAATGAGGTCCCACGGGAAATGGGGCTCCGTGTCCTGGGGCGATGCGGAGCATCAATACGTCCTGGTCAGCGCCGCGGGACCGGATGCCGTGCGAAGTCTATTGCTCTAACCAACCCGATTATTTTCCAAGCGGCTGATCGAGTTTAAGAATGATAAATTCATTGTCGTCGGGCTGCCTGGAGCCAGCATGGCGGCCGATGCTGAAGGGATAGTTATTATCATTCAGCACCCCGATGTGTTTCTCATCGAAAAACAGCACGTCTTCTATCGTCACAAACGGAAAGGAAAAATCTTTCCCCAGACCGACGTCGCCGGGTTCGGAAGGGGCGGAGATGCCGTGCGGATCGTCGATTTTTAGCAAATCGACCGCGAGTCGCTTCTGAATGGGTTCTCTCGGAGTCGCGGGCATTGAGACTTCGAAAATAGCTTTAAAACCATTCAAGTCGCCCTGCGACCCATCACGTTCAATAACAAGGCCCTTTGTCCGGCTGAACATGATGAAGTCACCGATATTTGTGCCGCGAGTATCAAGCGGGTATTTGTAGCGGACGCCGGTGAACTCACGCTTTGCAATGTCAAACTCGTGAATGAGCAAGGTGTTGGCATCGCTTTCGGCCAGCGGTTTTTCGAGCAGGGGCAGCAGTTTTTCCCGATTGAGGGTCATTGCCATTCCCTCAAAGCCGCCACTGGTCGATGCCCGGAACGGATGGGTCAGAGCGGTCCTGCGATAGGGCCACTGAAGGCCCGCCATCCACGGCGTGTTCGGCTCATGCGAGCCCGGCCCCGGTCCCCATCCACCGCCAAAATCGTCGAGCGCGCTCCAGCCTGAATCTGCGAGCGACGACGAACCCGGCCCATCCTGGGGCTGCATGTTCGTGCCATCATCCGAACCGTCAATCGCCGGGTCAGTGTATTTGGGGAAGTCACCAAATAGACAGACGGTGCGGATTTTCGGAAACCAGCGCTGCGACAACAGTAATGTGCGGAAGTCGAAGCTCTGGATATCGGCGGCATCCACGAGCCCTTTTGCAAGAATGATCCCGGCGATTTTGGCGACGAAAACGGGGGGTCCATAGGTCTCATCCGCGTAGGGAACGCCTTTCGGATTACGATCAGTGCGCGGGTTGAGTTTGGTCTCGATGTTGTAACGGATTGCCACGGCGTTTTTCCACCGTCGCGCAGCATCAGGATGGCCCGTCCCTGGCCCAGTTTTGTAGTAAGCGACGTAAAATTTAACAAAATCAAACACCTGTTGCAGCGTCGGCAGGATGTAAATCTGCGAGGTGTCGCCGCCAAAAAATGCGACACTCACCGGCGAAAGCGACGGATCGTGCTGTTGGGTGGGCCCGCGGAAGAGTTTGTCATTGATATAGGTCGCTTGAATTTCCGCGGCAGTCAGGTCCCTGATAAGAACTTCGTTCGCGGCGGCGTAAGGTGCTCCGTCTCGTCGGCGTGCTTTTTCAGAAAGGATATAGGAATCGTGACTGATGATCGGTAAGCCATCCTTCGAAATGCCAGAATCCATTTCCAGGGTCGTCATCAGGTTGTCGAGCGCGACTTCGAAGGCCGGAATTGTATTCTCCGGCCGCAAATTTCGCCCCCCGCGGTGTCCCTGGGCATCGAATTTCGCGCGGTCGATGAGTCCTTCGGCGCTGATGAAATCGCCGGGCGTGCCGTCGTTATTGGCGTCGAATTCCTGCACGGCTTCACGCAGCAAATCGGGCCGATCCGAAATAATGCCCGACACGCCGAGCTTCATCAGCTCCAACATCCGCGGCTTGCTATTGACGGTATAAGGCACGGTGGCAAAACCGGCAATCTTCAAGGATGCGACGTTGTGGATTTCACTCGAGGCCACTTCGAGGCCCGAGCCGGCAGGAACGGTATGACGATTCTCAACAAACGTGGCTGGATCCTTGTCGTCCAGCATCACCTCCCATGGCGAGAAAACAGGCGTCTTTGTGCTGCCACACGCGCGGGCATGCGCGCGGACGGCGTTCATGACCCGCAACGTGGCCGATTCTTCGTTGTAAGGATTTTGCGGAGAACGGATTTCCCTGCCGGGATTGTCAAAGTCCGGCAGCGGTATCGGAGCTTCGAGCACTCTGCCCGTAGCGTCCGTGTGAAGTAGGAACGGCCCGAACTCGTCTCCAAACCAAAGGGTTCCATCCGTGGCCTTTTGCATGGATTCCGGATCAAAATCGGCGCCCGTGAGGACGCGTTCGCGGGAGAAATGGTTCACGATGGCGAATGGCACTTTATGATCCGGATCACGCAGTTCGATGAACCCGAGCACTTCGATGTTTCCGCGTCCGCCAGCTTTCGTCTCGAAATGCGGCCGGATACGGTGGACCCGCAAGTGGTAATCGGCAGAATTCTCAATGCTTCCGAAGCCATTGTCCGACATTACGGAGAACGTTTCGTCACCCATGTTTAGGACGGCGGAGAAGCCTTGCACGGGCTGCTTTTTGTCGAATGGAACGGCCTGACCGTTAACCGGCATGCCACCGAGAAACTGCCCGGAGGTCGGTCCATAAGCAAATGTTGCCGCCGGAAGAACAGCGCGGGCTTCGAGTTTGTCAGCCGCGCAAGTGCGGAATCCTGTGAGACCAAACACGGCACAGACAATCGCCATGGCAAATGCAGAACTACCAGGGGACACAACGCCGCTCAGGGGAAGGACGCGTTTCATGTTGCGGAGCGTGTTCGCGATCAATGGCAGAAACATGGCGAACGCGTCACGTTCTCTCGACGAAAGCACCCTCGCTCAATGCATTCTCCATTGGCGCCAGCGTAAACCGTTCCAATCACCCTGCCGCCACCGCAAAAAAACGCGCGCACCAATCCGGTCGAGTACGTCGAAGATCATCCCACCCGGGCAGACGCTGCAGGGAAATGGCTCTGGGTCGGTCCAAAGCCGCGGCAAACGCTTCTCCGAGCCTGAGTTCGCCCTCACGATCAAACTCCAGGCCATTCACTAACGCCGTATGATGATAGCGCCGCACCATTTCTCGAACGGCGGCCGAATACGCCGTCGGCAAACCGGAAACGACTCCCGGATGCAGTCCAACGCCTTCACTTCGTAGATTCTCAAGCAAACACGTTCCAATCTCCGCCACCAACCGCTCGAGTCCACTCGACTTCCGCGGACCGGAAATCAGTTCCTGATGCTTGTGCTCGTAGTTCATGTCGAGATCGATCTGAGCCACCTGCCCCGGAGGCAGCAACCGGTGTATCTCGCAAAGCATCCCCATTTCGAGGTCCCAACCTGGGGAGAATTTCAGCTGGGAAGCCAGATTGGAATCCACGCCGAATTCCCCCGCCAATGGATATCGAAAGGCCTCCAGAAAATCGAGCAACGGGTGGTGCCCGTTCAGACGGACGAGTGCACGTAAAAGCGGCCCCACAAACAGCCGCGTGACCCGCCCATAAAGCCGTTCCGAAACGCGCGGATAATAGCCTTTTGCAAAATGATAATCCATTGCCGGATGGGCCAGCGGCAATGTTAGCAGAGCCGGGATCCGTCGGTGATAGTTAACAATGTCCGCGTCATGGCTGATCAAGATTTTGCATTTGCCAGCCAACAGCAAAAAACCGGTCGCTAGCCATAGATTCAAACCCTTGCCGCCGGCATCTATAGGAACATCGATTTCGCGCAAAAGCTCCTCCACCCGTGGAGCATCGCCCCACAAGAGCCGCAGCCGCTGGTCGCCGGCCCCGTCCACAATTCGCCGCGCATCACCCAGGTCAGCGGGCCTCATCCGGTTCACCGAGATAACGATCGTGGTCAGATACTGGGCTTTGCGAAGCTCCCGCAAGATTTCCGCCATTGCTGGCTGTCGCAAATCATCCAGTGTGCACGGCAGAACCAATCCCACAGGGCGATCCGCTGCGAATCCGGCCAATTCCCATTCAAGTTCCTTCAGATCACGTGGCTTCAGAGAATGCAGCGTGCTGATGAGGCCGCGCTGATGGAAGTCGCTCATGATTCCCGTTTATCTGATTCCTCGGGATTTCCCACCCCGCGAATCGGCTCGCCGGCAGGCTCCTCCAGCGTCTCTTCCTCGTCGTTATCCTCTTCAATTTCCTTGCGCAATCGCAGCGAAACGAACGGCCGGAAAAACCCATACAAAAGATACGTGATGAACAGAATCGCGGGAAGCCAGCGATAATAGTAAATGGTTAGAACCAGGATTACTACAATCGCCAGAAATTTCTTGGGCGACTTATGCGTTTTCCAATTGATCGCTTTGAAGCTGGGATACTTGAATCGGCTGAACATCATGAACGACAGAAACAAGAGCAGCGGTGGAAGCGCATATTTCCACCTCCCGATCTCGCGCTCACTTTCCTGCAAGCCCAACATGAACAGCGTGATCGATGCCGTCACCCCCGCAGCGGCGGGTATCGGAAAACCGGAAAAATCGGCGTCCGCACCGGCGCCGGGCTGTTTCGCGGCAGCGACGCAGTTAAATCGCGCAAGCCGAAGCGTGCCGCAGGTTAAATAAACAACGGCAACAAGCCACCCAAGGCGAAATTCCTGCAGAACGATTCGATAGACTAACAATGCCGGCGCGACACCGAAGGAGACGACGTCCGCCAGCGAGTCGAATTCCCGGCCAAACGGACTATCGCTCCCCCCCAGCCGCGCGACACGGCCGTCGAGCAAATCGAAGACACAGGCAGCAAGGATGAATACGATCGCTTCGTGATAATGCGGATACGGATTTCGCTCCTGCACCTGCAACAGGGCGCCTTCCAGGATGCGCAAAATCGCCGCAAAACCGCAGAAAAGGTTTCCCGCCGTCATCAGATTCGGCAGGAGATAAATCTTTGGTTCGTAACTCCCGTTTTTCATGGCTCCGCCAGTTCTGCGATGGGAGTCGAACCACATTTCACGCGGTCGCCAACTTTCACCAACAGCGAGGCATTCAGTGGAAGATACACCTCCGTGCGTGAGCCGAAGCGGATCATTCCAAAATGTTCACCTTTCTTGACGACATCGCCTACCTGGCTCCACGGCACAATGCGCCGGGCAATCGCGCCGGTAATCTGCCGGACAACAAGCGTGGCACGCGGATTTTCAAAAGCCCACGTAACGTATTCGTTGAGCCGGGTGGCGTCCGGATGCCGGGCGTCAAGATATTGCCCGACGTGACGTTCGCGATGAATGACCCTGCCTTCAACCGGCGCGCGGTTGGTGTGGACGTCGAAAACGGAAAGGAAAATCCCAACCCGTTGCATGGGCTGTTTGAGAACTTCGTCTTCCAGAATTTCCGGGACGATGTCTGCCACAACTCCGTCCGCCGCCGCGACCACGAGCAGTTCCCCTGGTGGAATGCTGCGGACGGGGTCGCGAAAAAAGTAGAAAACATAAATGACGAGCAACACCCAAAATGAGACGAGCCAAGCGCTTAACCAGGACGACGCGATTGCCAGCGAGACCAGAATCGCCAAAATCCATCGTGCTTCAAATATTGTCTGCCAGCGCATCAGCGCAGTCTCTTTCTGGGGCGACCTCCGTCAAGCGATTCCTCAAACGGGAATCTGGAAGGCCGCGAAAAATCGCGATTGACAACGTTGTCATTCTCCCTAATCTTTCGCCCATCAGCGTCTTGTCACCCACCATTCACCCCCATTTGAACCATGCTCGACTTGCCCTTCTTCGCTGCTCATTCCGCAGTCATGACTTCCGTCCGGATTCCCTTCCTCCACTCGCTTTTTAGATCCCTGCTGGTAGCGGGTGTCGCTTTAACGTCTGCCGCCATGGTGCACGCCGCGCCGCCTCCGCCAGACACGAAAGCCAACCTGATCCTGTTCGATTTTGGCGATGCGAATGATAAAAAAATCCGCGATGCGGCTATTGCACGCTTCAACAAACGCTATCCCAAGGTTAAAGTTGTCGATCAGTTCAACCCCATCACCTCCTGGTCGGACTATCTCGACAAACTAATCACACTTAGCATTTCCGGGAAGGCGCCGGACGCCATTCACATCGCAACCGAGGGCGTCCAGTTAGGCATACAAAAACGCCTGCTTCGTCCATTGAACGACTTCTCGGAGAACGATTC
>DATDAW010000031.1:0-5020 GCA_036525185.1 Chthoniobacterales bacterium
GCTTGGCTGCACGCTGTCGAAGGCGATTTCGAGCACGATCTGGGGAATGACTGAGCGGTAGTGGCCGTGATGCTCGAGGGTCGTCGCTTCGAAATGGGCGGTAAGCTCCTCGATTTCGGCATCGGTCAGCCCGCTGTAGGCTTTTCCGATGGTTAACAACTCACCGGTCTGGTCTTGTCGCACGGCAAAAGTGTAATCGCTCAAGACGTGGCTGCGTTTACCGTGACCCAGCTCCGCGCCGACCACCACTACGTCGAGCGTGGCTAGTTCTTTCTTCAGCTTAAACCAGGCCAGGCCGCGCCGTCCGGGCAAGTAAATGCTGGCCGGATCCTTTACCATTAAGCCTTCGTTCCCGCGTTGTCGCGCCGCCTCGAAAACCGCGTCCACGCCCTGGGCGGAGGAGACCAAAGTGGCTTCGGCGAGACGAAAAACCGGCGGCATTGGTAATGCCCGCAACTGTGCCCGACGCTCATCCAATGGCGTGCGCAACAGAGAGTGTCCGTCCAGATACAGGAGGTCAAAGGCGGTGAAAACCACGGGCACATCGGAGCCAACAAAGAGATCCGGGTGATCCTTCCGGCCAAGGCGCCGTTGCAGATCGAAAAACGAGAGTCTTTTGCCATGGGCCCAAGCGAGGATTTCCCCATCAAGAATAGCCGTTCGACCCAGCGATCGCCCAGCCACGGCGATCTCCGGAAATTGCTCGGTGACGCGACGTAGATCACGGGAAAAGATCTCCACGCGTTCCGGAGCGATATGCACTTGTGCCCGAATGCCATCGTATTTGTCCTCAATTAGAAACGGGTGTGGACCGTGCCCGTCCACCGTCTCCCCGGTTCCGGCTAAAGCGGCGATGCGTTCCCAGATTGCTTCTGCGGTGGGTTCCGGGGTGGCAAGCATCACTTTGACCGGGTGAAACAAATGAAGGTCAGCCTCGGCAAGCTGTCCGGCGCCAGCCAGGCGCGTCACTTGTCCAATGTCGCCTGTGAGCATGTTGGCTTCCCGAACGTCGGAAGCTGGAATTTCGAAGGCTGCGGCGAGACTCTCCTCGACCAGACCTTCCTTGAGGCCGACGCGCAGGTCACCGGTTAGGATGCGCAGCAAATAGGCAGCCTCCAGCGCAGAAATGCGCTCCAGCCCCGCCCGCAAAACCGCGGTCTTGGCGTCGGGACCGCGCGCCAGCTGAAGTCGATCGAAAAAATCAGCGGCATCCTTGAGAGAAAATGCTGATCCTTGCTGGCGATCACTCAAGGTCACCAGCGCGGCTTTTCCGATGTCACCGAGGCCACTAGTACGCGCCCGAAACGTCGCCTCGTCCAGGCCCGACACCAGGAGGAGCGCACGGCGGATAACTGCCCAGCCAGCCTGCAACGTTCGCGGATCACTTTGCGCAAACGGACGGCCGGTGAGAAAGACGGCTGCCAGCGGAGCCTCGATCACGTCCAAACTGCACAGAAACTCTGTGAGCCGGCGGATTTTCTCCTTCTTTCCTGTGATCGTGGCGATTTGCTCTCCGACGGCGGCGAATCGCGCGAATGATCCTTCAGGTTCCTCGGGAAGAGGCACCGACGCGTCACCGATCTCCGATGACGTGGGGAGGGCTCCGGGGACGGCGACGGTAATGGGTAGCTCGAGTTGATTCTCTGCGCTCAGAGCCCAGGCATCTCGGCCACGCTGGCGCAAGTCACGGGCAAACTCGGCGGCAAATCCGTGAAGGGTCAAGACGCGTTGCGGATTGACGAGATCCACGTAGCGGAGGAGATCGGCGTAGTCGGCGTGATCGGAGAGGGGAAAGACGGCGTCGCACTGGTAGCGAAAAATCGCGCCGGGATCCATCGCCCAACCGGAAAGCATGGCGACGCGCCGGTTCTTGATCTTCCGCAGCATGAGCGACCGATTGGCATTCGGCGGACAAATCAGGACTTTCCCGGAAACAGCATCGGCCTGGTAACGCTGAAATTCCGGAAAAGCAGCCTGCGTCTCACCATAGAGCTGTGTCATGCGATGAACCGCACCATGGAGCATGACAGGAAGCCCGGCGCCCGCCAGCGAAGCGAGTATTTCCTGAGCTTTGCCCAGCGAATAGCCCAGCAACACGGGTACGCAGTCTTCCTCCAGCGCCTCGTAACAAAATTTACGGACTTGTTCCAGGACCTCGTCTGTCGGTGGAAAAACATAGCGCGGCAGACCGAACGTGGTTTCGATGATCAGCGTGTCTGCAGATCGCCACTCGGCAGGTTCCGCAGAGTGTCCCGGGCGCAGTTTGAAGTCGCCGGTGTAGAGCAGGGTGCCTTTTTCGCTGGCGAGATGAATTTGCGCCGAGCCGTAAATGTGACCCGCCGGGAGGAGAGTTACTTCACAACCGCGCAGCCGTGTGGTCTCGCCGAAGGGCAGGGGATGTTCGATCCGGTCGCCAGGCAGACGTTCCCGGATCAGCCGCGCGGTGCCGGGCGTGAAAATAACTTCACGATGGGGCGCGATGTGATCGAAATGCGCATGGGAAATGAAGGCGAAATCCTTGCCATCCTGCGGGTCGAGCCAGAAATCGTGTTCTGGGAGCCAGACGCCGCGTTGAAACTGGACATCGATCATGCTGGGGGGAACATACACAATTCTGCTCGAGCGACCTCGTAGGGTACATGCAGTTTCACGACCAAGACATCAAGGAAACGAACGGGCCGAAGATGGAAGATTTAATGCAGATGCTTTACCATTGACCTTTCACGAATCCCGTTTCTCGTTTTTCTTGCTATCTTGGCGGTGACTTCCAACTGCATTGGAAGCGTGGCGGCCATAAAACCTTTGCGTCCTATGCGTCCTTGGTGTTCGAAATAGCCGATGAGTCAGCCCCGTAAAATTTTTGGCACCGACGGTGTCCGTGGAGTCGCCAATGTGGAACCCGTCACCGCCGAGACCGCCCTCAAGCTCGGACGTGCCGCCGCTCACGTCATCACGCGGTTCAGTTCCGGACGTCACCCTGCGTCCGTCCGCCCGAAGATCGTGCTCGGAAAAGACACGCGCCTCTCGGGTTACATGCTCGAAAACGCCCTCGCTGCGGGGATCATGTCTCTTGGCGTCGATGTCCTCTTCATCGGACCGCTCCCCACACCTGGCGTCGCGTACATCACCCGCTCGCTCCGCGCCGACGCCGGAATTGTCCTTTCCGCCTCACACAATCCCTACGCAGACAACGGCATCAAATTTTTCCGTCACGACGGGTGTAAACTCGACGATACTATCGAAGCCGAGATCGAAAACCTTGTCTTCAGTGGCGAAATCGACGCCATCCGGCCAATTGCGGGAAAAATCGGACGTGCCACGCGTATCGACGACGCTCTCGGACGTTACGTTGAATTCGCCAAGACGAGTTTCCCGCGTGGACTCACGCTCGAAGGGATGCGCATCGCCGTTGATTGCGCAAATGGCGCCGGTTACAAATCCACTCCCTGCGTCCTGCGCGAGCTCGGCGCCGAGACCGTCCTTTTCCACAACGCCCCTGACGGCATCAATATCAATGCCGATTGCGGCAGCACATTTCCTGAAGAAATCGCCCGCCGCGTCCGTGAGACCGGCGCCTACATCGGCATCTCGCACGACGGCGACGCCGACCGCGTTCTTTTAGCCGACGAAACGGGCGAAGTCGTCGACGGTGATGACATCCTGGCCATCGCGGCTGTTGATTACCTCCAATCTGGCAAACTCGTGGACAACACGCTCGTAGCCACCGTCATGAGCAATTTTGGCCTCGATGAAACCGTTGCCGCGCACGACGGCCGTGTTGTCCGGACGAAGGTGGGCGATCGTTACGTCATCGAAGAGATGCTGCGTCATGGCTACAACGTCGGCGGCGAACAGAGCGGGCACATGATTTTTCGGGATTTTGCAACGACAGGCGACGGCATCGTCAGCGCTTTGCAAGTTCTCCGGATCATGGCCGAAACAGGAAAACCATTGAGCGAATTGAAAAGCGTCCTCAAAAAATACCCGCAAGCCCAGCGTAACCTGCGCGTCCGCGAAAAACGCCCGTTGGAACTTCTTACCAAAGTCCAGGCTCTCGTCGCCGAAACGGAGCAATTCCTCACCGGCAAGGGCCGCGTTTTGCTTCGTTACTCCGGCACCGAACCCAAGATTCGCCTTTTGATCGAAGGCCGCGACAGCGCCTGGATCAACGCCCGCGCCGACGAAATCGCTGCGGAAATCAACAAAGAAATAGGGGCGTGAATCCAAAAACCTGAGAAGTGAAAGGTCGCCCAGCGTAGAGCACGCGGCTTTTGCACGGAACACTTCCCACCTTCACTTTTTTACCTCTCACTTTGCACGCTTCATGTTTTTCATCACCGGCACCAATACCGGAGTAGGGAAAACGTTTTTCACCGCGCTGTTCCTCCGTGCTCTTCGCAAGTCCGGCATCAATGCCGTGGGTTTTAAGCCCATCTGCTCAGGCGACCGCTCCGATGCTGAGATCCTCGTCAATGCCAGCGACAACGCGCTTACCCTTAACGAATGCAACCCTGTCTGGTTGCGTCCGCCGCTTTCGCCCTATGGGGCCAGCCTGATCGAGAACCGTCACGTCGATCTCGATCTTGTCTTCGATCGATATGCGGTTCTGAAAAAGCGCTTCGAAGCCGTCATCGTCGAAGGTGCGGGTGGTTGGCGCGTCCCGATCCGGCGCGATTACTTCATGTCCGATTTGGCGCGTGACGTGGGTCAACCCATTCTGCTCGTCGCCGTCAACCAACTCGGCGCCATTAACCACATTTTGCTCACTCTCGAATCCATTCAAGCCACCCATTTGCCAATTGTCGGCATCGTCTTGAACACGCTCACCGCATCCGCTGAAGACCCCGCGATTGTCACCAATCGTTCCATTCTGGAAGACATCACCCGGATTCCCTTGTTGACGGAGCTTGCGCCGGGACAGAGTGTCATCTCCGCGGACATCGCCCGAAAGATTGCGGCAGGTGCGCGATAGAAATCACTTGCCGAGCGAGGAAGTCTGGATCAAATATCCGTCCCTTTC
>DATDAW010000032.1:0-19612 GCA_036525185.1 Chthoniobacterales bacterium
GGGCGGCGTGGAGCTGCTCGGCATCGGTGAGGAGCGGGCTGACACGGAAGGTGACGCCCATACGCTTGAGGGCGTCGGCATAATAAGCCGCGGGGATTTCCAATTTATAGACCGGGAGAAGCCCGCTAGTGGCGTGGACAATACCCCGGGGGTCCATGAGCATGGTGAGCGCCAGCGGGTCGTCCTGCAGGGTCACACTGAGGTTATCCGTCACCCCTACGGTATAGGCTCGGATGCACGGCGTGGTGCGTCCTTCCTGATAGGTCACATCCGGCACGATGTTGAGGTCCTCAAGCGTCTGCGGTGCGTGGAAGACGTTATCCAGCTCGCCCTCGACTGTCTCTTTCCAGAACCCAACGAGTCCATCATTGAGGAGCTGGTGCTCGCCAAGACGTATCGGGATGACGACCTTCTCGAAACCATGGGTCGTGCGCGCGTAGTTAGGAGGCGGCGTATTGAGAAAAGGGCATGTGCCGTCTTTTACCTGATCGTGGGTGCAGCCGTAGAATTGTCCCCAATCGTAGGCGAAGACCTCCCAGTCCTGATCCGCACAAGCCCTCCAGTGGCGGGATTTCTTCAGCCGGATCGCCTTGCCGCCGGCGATGGTCGGATCGTCAATCATTTCTGAAACCATGGGTTGTCCCATGAGCTGGAGGTCGACCCTTGCCCGAACCACCGCGACGGGGCGGCCCATGAGCAGGGCGAGCGCTTCGTGTTGGGCAAAGCTGGCCGGTTCGATGGCCTCAAACGCACTATCCAGCGTGGAGAGAAAGCTTTGCAGGAAGTCCTGCCGAATGGTGGTTTCCCCATCCGGCGTGCCCACATCAACGACCAAGCGGCGGACGAGCCGACGCAGATGGGGATTGGGGATCTCGGCGGCGGCGATGCGATTGCGGCCGCCGGGTGCAGGCATCCACTCGGCCAGGGTGTTGATCGACCCGAGTGCCTGCCCCGTGTTGTCATACACCATGAGACTGTTGTCGAAATGATTGGGAAGCAGCCAACCGCAAATCGGCGTCGTCGCTGGGGCGCTATTCATCTCCACCTCATCGACGCCTTCCTGGCCAGAGAGTGCCGCAAGCCAGCGCAAATTGAGCCGCGTCGGCGGGGAGAAACGCGGCGGTAGGTAGGTGATGTTGCCACTCTTGTGCGGATCGCAAAGACCGTTACTGGTGACCAGGCGCGCTCCATCCAGTGGCGCATTCCACTGCTGCCCAAAAGTATCGAGCAGGCGCAACCCGCCAAGGGTCAGCTCGCCGGAGCGGACCGGACTGAACACCTTGGCGGCAAGTGGCGCCATCGGGTGGTGCCGGCCCACAGCGTTCGCGACAGAGGCCGTGAGGCGGAGGTCGTGGAGCGGCTGCGGAAGCTCGTCTTCCATGGGATTCTCAATAGGGATCTGGAGAACTTGTTTGCGGGTCAGGAGCGCCGCGTTGAATCCGCCGAGCGCCTGCGACAGAACCGTCATCTCCCCGAGGTGGGACAGGGCGCGGATTGCGCTGTAGATCGGGTCTTGCGCCTGCTGCGCGGCAGTAGCGTTGCCGATGGTGTTATTGGCCCCTGCGACGGGCTTTTGAGCGTACCAGGTTAACAAGTCGGGTATCGGCAGGAGAAGGGGGTTGCCTTGATCGTCCTTTTTGTCCGGGTCAACGAAGGGCTTCTGCTGCTTTAACCAAGGACCCTTTTCGGCATCCTGCGTGGGCGGCGTGACGCCGTTCTTCGGCTTCGTCTGATACCACGCGATGAGACGATTCACGTAGTCGGCCTCCTCGTTGGCGGTGCGGTCGCGACAATCGTCGAGCGTGGCCTTTAAGAGAAAGGTGCGCAGATTGGTGTCGAGCTGCGTGCTTGCGGTAGGGGTCATTATGCAGCGACCCTCATAGGTGTCCCGATCGCCGACAGGCAAAGCGTTGGGTGGCCAAACGTCGGGCGCGTTGTCCTGGAGCTGGAAACTGCCGGTGACAAAGGTCGATGTGTAGTCCAGCGTGTTGTTGATGGCAGGGTTGGCCTGGCGACCGGCGCTCACCGGTTGCACCGAGACGCTCCACTCAAGGATGATTGGGTGCCAGGGAGATTTTGACTGGGTCTGCAGGGATGGATCGTCGCCGGCTGCGGGTTTCAAGCTATCTACGGCAGTGATGAACGCAGCGGTGCCTGGGGCGTCCGGCATGGTGAGCACGGCACAGGCGAGGTTGCCGTCTTCGCCATGCCGCGGCGTGGAGACTGCGACCGGGCCAGAGAGGAGCACGACCGGTTCGCGCGGGCGCCAGAAATGCTCTGCAGGGCGGTGCGCAATCTCGAATTGCTCGGTGAGTTTGGCCACGACCAGGGTATCAACCAGCGCCTTGAGGCGGAGAATCACCTGCACTGCCAGGGTCTGATTAGCGGGTTGCGCCGGTGTCAACGCATTGGAGCGCAGATCCAGCGTCGCCGTTGTCGATCCATGTGCCTCAGCCGAATCTTTTTTCACGACGAGGGTCCCTGCCAGGACGATTTTTCCGTTAAGGAGGGCCAGCGGTTGCTGCGCAATGAAATTCCCCAGATCGCCAGACTGGCTCCGGAAGGGCTCCAGGTCTACCGCATCGCTGTAGTAGGCGCTGAGGAATTTATGCCAGTCGCAGAAGGTCTGATAGCGTAGCTCAACGATTTCCTGGTGCGCCAAGTTATACGCCTCCTGGGCGGTGTTGAGAGCGTCAAGCGCATGGGCCACGGCATCGGGCAGGGGTGGTTGCGGGACCGCATCTCGGTTCGCGTCCGCCGCCGAATCTGGTTGCAGGCTTTTCGGGAGCACCGCCCAGCGGTTTCCGCCGGCTATGCCCCGAAAGCCATGCTGATGCCGAGTTTGAGCAAAATGTGCCGGGTAATCGACCTCGACCCCCTGGAGCGCCGGCGCCAGGTTCATCGCTTCGAGTTGGTCCTCGATCACTGCCTTATCGGCGGGCTGTTGGGCGGCGACCTCGTCTGCCAGCAAGGCGGACAGTGCCTCACCACCCGTGTTACCGATCGCGAGCTTGACCGCGTCCTTCGACTGCCACGATGTCACCTGGTTTGGCGTGAGAGTAAGGGAAGCGTAGCAGACAGTTTGGGTCGGGAAGGTTTTTTTCGTGTCAGCCTCTGCAAGACACCACCGGTATTCCCGCTGCAACGCGGCGTAGCGGTCAGCATCGTTGGGGAGACCGGCAAACTCGGCCGCCTGGAGAGGATCGAGGCCCGCCTCATGGAACCACCCAATTACCTGATACTCGTAACGGGTGTCCGCATGGAGGTCTGGGTCGACATCGCAAAAGCCGAATACGCTATAACAATTTGGATAGTACGCGGCAAAAGCAGGCTCCCCATAACCAAGCGCCGTGAGCTTGTAGTCCGAGTTGGCGTCCTGGTTTAGGTAGGCGTCGGCGTTGTCCACTGTTCGCTGTAGCCAGTCCTGCAGCAACAGGCTCCGCCCCATGTATCGGAACGCCGCTCCCGGCTTGTGGTTGGAGAGCTGGAGGCGCTTGGTGGGAAAGGTGATCGGCTTGTCTCCCGGCCAAGCCGTAATTGGCTTCCCATGGCTATCGTCAGGTGGTCGCTGATAGGTCGGCATCCCCGTTCCGTCGCAGGGGTGCAAGAAATCACTTTCCACGATCCAGGATTTCTGCATTTGCCCCCCATTGTCCAACCGCCGCACGAGCCAACGGTTTGGGACGGAGGGAAATTGTGTGCTCCCGCGATGGTGCTTCCCTGTCGTGAGGGCATCCGGCAGCGCCCAATGAAGGTGGAGTCCTGGCGGGAATACGAGGGCGTTCCCAGAGACTCCATCGGCGCGCCCGAGCGCAGCATGAAAAGCGGCCTCCGCCAAGTTTGGCGTGGGCGGATCCGTATTAATGGTCGAGTTATTAGATAAGTTATACGGGAGCTTCGAGAAATCCGCCATTGGCAGCGCTAGCTCGAGCGGCTTTGAGATGTAGAGACCATCTACTCGAATCGGTACCCGTAAGACTGTTTCGTTAAAGGCCATCCTTACTCGTGAAAAATCGCTTTTCAGGGATCCGCAGCGTCGGCGTCGGTTTCTTTGTAGAACGCGAAAAAGGACGGGAAGCCGCGGCTTGAGCAGCTGAAAGTCATGCCAGAGACAGTTAACCCATCTCCGGGGGGAGAGTTAGCATAATCCAGTATGAGTGCTCGCTCTGCAGCAGTAGCGCTCATTAAGAGGGCTGTAAGTTATGTTCTTCTTGAGCGATGGACGCTGTGAACAAGTCCCAATGAGCCCAGTGTCATGCGTGATACGCATGATAAGTCAGGTTGATCTTTTTGCCTCGTGAGGGGTCGGTTTTTTGCGCGATAGAATCGTTACGAATTGTCTTTCCGGACACTAGCAAAGCTGTACCCGGATCTCCTTGGTTGCAAAACATCTTTCACACGGAGCTGAAGCAGGCGCAATAACTAAAATTGCTTTTTTAAAGTGCCTAGATCCATGGAGAGGCTGGCGGCACTTTGACCGTATCCGTAACGCCAGTTGCAGGGTGGACGTAGCCTTGAAAGTGGCTGGCGAACCAGGCAGTCGGGGTC
Organism: Chthoniobacterales bacterium; assembly: GCA_036525185.1. Classification (GTDB taxonomy): domain Bacteria; phylum Verrucomicrobiota; class Verrucomicrobiia; order Chthoniobacterales; family DASVRZ01; genus DATDAW01. Next base: position 4,549 of record DATDAW010000032.1, read on the forward strand.
AGATCACTGGCTTTCGAGGCGGGCCAGTCGGCAAGGCGGGCAACACGTCGAGGCAGGTGGTCGCGAACGTTGATGCCCAATCGCCTGCAGGTTCCATAACCGAGGCGATGGCAGGCCACCCCCGGATCGGCTTCTTCGCTGCCGACGTGCAGCCAGTTTTTTGGCCCAATGCCACGGACCGGATCGCGGGTAAAACGGTAGAACGGCCGTCATTAATCCCATCTCCTCGCACGCAGCGGAGGCGGGTTTTTCACGCTTGATGCACTAGCCACCCTAACCCTGATAATCCCCGGTCTCCTCATCCTTCAAGATGGTGAGGGTGATGGGACTGTCAATCGCCGCGACAAGCAGGGTCTTCAGATTCGCGTCCGCATAAGGGAAGCCGTAGGAATTGCTGGTCTCATGCATGATCTGGGCATACACGTTCCCTTGGCTGTTCCGGAACGGCTGGTCCGAACAAAACTTCGAGCTATCGTTGGGGCCTTCTGCGGTAAAGTAACCCTCATTGATGCCGATGCAGAGATTTCGGAAGAGCGAGTTCGTGTAGACGGCCGAGGCGTCCCGCCCAGCGTTATCGGGGCGGTTCTGCGGTAATGACTCTCCATTAAGAATGATGTTTCCACCGTCACAGCGATAAAGGTATTCCGTTGTAAATTGGTTCTTCAAGATCTGGAAAGTGTCGGAACCACACGTGATGGTGATGATAGGGCCCGCATTGGCCAAGTCCTGGTACCTACCCTTGGAAAAGCTTCCCGTGAACGTCTTGGACGGTCCGTTTTTCGGCGTATCGGTTTGAATCGTCAGTTTGGCGCCCGACATGGTCAATGTGTTCAGATAATCGTCGTATCCACGGTAAAACGGAAACTGGATGTTGGGGGCGATGATCTTGGTTCTGCCGCCGCCACAGTCCTTCACGACCGCAGGATCTTGTCTTGTCAGGGCGCGAGTCTTCATGTCGGAGATGATATCCTTCACCGACTTCTTGTATCCCAACGAGAATGGTTTGCCATCGTCGGCCAACTTACCTTTCAGCGTCAGCGGCAGTCCGACGATATCGACGTTCGACAGGTTCAGCCACACTCCCTTGTCGACATGATTCCTGCTGAATTCGACCCAGCCATAGTACTGATTACTGTTTGGGTCGGGAGCCGGTGGCATCGACCCGTACCCGACATACAACCGGCTGCCCACAAGTGTCTCCGCAGAAAACGAATGGGACGGATTTTCAGTAAAGAAATCTTTGATCAACGTTGATTTCCCGAGTTGGATGCCCTCAAGCGCAGAGTTGCTTGTCGCGGTCAGCATCAGATTAAGTTGCGTTTCGTCGCCCCTGTTGTTCACGACTTTGAAGGCAAACTTGTTCATGAATCTCTCTTCCTTCATCTTTTCAATTACTGATAACTGATAAGACTACGTCGATTTCTTTCCTGCTGGTTGAAAAGCAGATTGGTTGGGGAGGCCCTTGCTCCCTCCGATAGCAACCACAAGACTCTCCGCTCCAGGGATCAGAATATTGCCATAATCATCGTCCACCGAGAACGCATAGGCATAAATCTTGCCAGGAAGATATTTGTGCACAAACCATACCCAGGGGTTTAGGTTATAGATAGCATCACTCACATCATTCGGACTCGGATACCAGTTGCCATTGGTATTCGGATCTTCATAGTCAGCAACACCACGGATTACTGACTTAAAGTCATGCTGGTAGAGATCGTCAATCTCTCTTGTGCGGTTCTTAAAGCCATCAGGGACAGTCCACCCAAGAATATATCCGATCAACTCCTGCGCAGTGCGCGCCGCGAGATTCTGATTACTGAAGCTGGTGCTAACCCCGCGAAGCACGTTATACACTTTTTCTGCAAACGCCTTGGCTCGACCCGCATCTGCAGGTATAATTGCACGAAACGTCACGCCCGGGAGAAGTTTACTGAGTGCTGATGGCCAATCTCCCAGAGAACTGTTCTCTGAAAGGGCTAACCAATACTTCGCCCACGAGAACCAGAGGTTGGTAATCGCCTTAACCGCATAGTTAGGAGCGTCGGCGGGGCTGGCTGGGACAGGATTGTGCTGCGCGCTAGACGTCAGCATGTTTTGTAAAACATCATAGCTAGACGAAGCGCCGCTCAAAGCAAAGACGTTGTAACATCCCGGCAATTTTATAGGATCGCTTGGGTTTGGCACAATACCGTCGAGCGGTTTCGAGAGATAAATCTGCGGCCAACCTTTACCGCCAAAATATCCCCCCAGGACGCTGTTATTGGTTTGCTGTGAAAAGTCCCCCATGGCCTGCCGCAAGTCCCGGACGGACATGGTCGTCCCTACGTAGCCGGCTTGATACCCTTTGTTTTTGGGGTTAAAGGGGTCGTCTCCTCCAACGGCTTCCAAGGCAACCGGAATAAACATGTGATCAAGATACGATAAATCATAATCAAAACTTGTTTCTTGGCCAGGTTGTTCATCCTTATCTCTGATCGAAAATTCGATGAACTGCGATGGAGCATCATTAACCATCCCCTCCGCCAGCGGGGCATGATACAGTAGCAACAGTCCGCCGTTAGCATCAATCGGCTCAACGAAACGACGCGGGTCCGGGAGATGATCCTGGAGGGGATAAAGGTTCTGAGGCGGTGAATCTTTTGCAGCACCATGGTAAGTAAATGGAAGATTATTATTCGTCGTAACGGGTGAAACATTCGTCACGAGATTCAGTCTTCCGGAATCCCAGATCGCCATGGGAACGGGGATGGTTATGCTCGTGTGGTGCCGTAGGCCCAAATAGTTCTTTTTATCTTCCCCCTTGTAGCCCACGTAAGCCCTGTACTCTTCGTTCATTCCCCCCTTGTGGCCTGGCGTAAGCGAGGTCTCATGGGGATCGTACATCTTACCGTTGTTGTCGCGGCCTGAATTCTCTCCTTCTAGTATCGGGTAAACGGTTTCTTCGGTATTGTTGTAGATTGTGATCGTTTTTTTGGTCGCATTTTTCCAGTACATCACGTCGCTGGGCGAACTCACGTTGCTGGAGGGCATTGGGATTTTGTCAGGCTGGTTCATCAGAATCTCCGTTGAGAACGGTCGCTGCCACCGGACTAATCGCCGCCACCGTTGGCTCCAATTCCTGGTTATCGTTGACTGCAACGCTGATCTGTTGGCCTACGATCAACATCTGCTCATGCACCGCCCCCAGCGCGTTGTAGGCCTGCTCGAAGTGCTGCCCGCTTCCCGCTTTCATGATCCGGCTGTCCGGATCGGTGAAGTTGTATTGCGCCTTGGGACCGGGCACATTGACGAAACGTGCAGGCATGTTGGTCTGACCTTCCCCGGCTTCGATTTGTTCAAAACATTCCAAAATATTTTCCACACCCAAGTCCGACAGGCAAAATCGCAAAAATCGCGGGCCTTCTCTGAGGGCCGGAGCCAAAGAGATAGGAGATATAGGACAATGCGAGAGGGTTATGATGGTAGCATGGAAGTTGTTTTGCTGTTTTTTATGTGTTATGAGGAATGTCGTCCGTTGCAGGCAGAAGGAAGAAGCGTGATCAGTCTTCTCTTGGCGTCAATACTGTTTTGGTAGCTTACGCATGGTAGTCACATTCGATCCCGGTCCTCCATTCTGAGCCAAGGCGCTCTATCAAGCCGGCAGGCTGGCGCCTCACCACTCGTGTTACGGATCCGTGAGACTGTCTGGTTAAAGGCCATCCTTGATCCTGGAAAAGCTCCTTCAGGGATCCGGTGCGTCGGTGCCGGTGTGTTGTAGAATGCGGATGACGAGGGAAGCCGTCCCGTCAATGGCCTCAAGTCACGCCAGAGACAGTTAATCCATTTACGCCCGGAGAGTTAGCAGCATCCAGTTGTGAGTGCCGTCGCTTCTGCAGCAGTAGCGCTCATCAATAGGGCTGGTAGATCTTCTCAAGCGGTGGTCGCTGCAATGACGTCTCAATGAGCCTAGTGTCATGCGTGATACGCACGATAAGTCAGATCGATCTTTTACCTCGGTTTTTTGCGCGTTGGAATCGTTACGAATGTCTTTCAGGGAACTAGTACGGCACTGCCAGGCATCCTCGGTTGCAAACATCTTTCACACGGAGCTGAAGCATGCGCAATAACTAAAAGTGCTTTTTTAAAAGTGCCTAGATCCATGGAGAGAGGCTGGCGGCACTTTGACGCGCACTGCGCGTTTGAGGAGAGAGAGTAACCCGCGCAGGCCAGCCGTTAAAGGGTCTAACTAAGCGGAATAGCGTGACCTAGGAGGGAGCTGCGGATAGTCTTAGCCTTGGTGTTCTTGGCGCCTTGAGGGGTTAATTTCGACCCGTCGATTTCAGGCTGAAACAAGCCTTAAAACGTCAATACTGAGCCGTCATCTTCGTAAACCAGCGCATCCTCCCAATTCCAGCCGCATGGCAATTCGGTGCCAACGGGGTGGGGAGTCGAACCGAGCCGGCGAATTTCCAACGCGCGAAGCGTTTGTTTGCCGCTGGAAAGAATGTACTCCGTGCTGTGACCCAGGTAGGTAGTCTGTTTGACCGTAACGCGACTGTTTCCAGGCATGAGACGAATATTTTCCGGACGGATCATAACGCGAACCCGCGCCCCGACAGGAATCTCGGATGTGATCCGACCCTCGACAACGCCCTCACTCACGCGCACCTGGGCTTTCTTGCCGTCCAGACTTAAAAGCAGGCCGGGAAGGAAATTGGCTTTGCCGATGAACGAGGCGACGAACAGGTTGGCTGGATATTCGTAGAGCTGGATAGGCGTATCGACCTGGACGACTCGGCCGTTGCGCATGACAGCGACCCGGTCGGAGAGGGTGAGTGCTTCCTCCTGATCGTGGGTCACGTAGATGAACGTGATGCCGGTATTTCGCTGAAGCGCCTTGAGTTCTTCGCGGACTTCCGTGCGGATTTTGGCGTCCAGCGCGCTAAGTGGTTCGTCCAGGAGCAGCACGGCCGGTTCGTCTACGAGGGCGCGGGCGAGGGCGACACGCTGTTGCTGACCTCCAGAGAGCTGCGAAGGTTTGCGGCGGTCGAGACCCTCGAGTTGAACGAGCGAAATAGCACGGTTGACGCGTTTGCGGATTTCTTCGCGCGGCAGGCGCTTGAGTTCGCAGGCGTAGGCCACGTTGGTAAAGACGTTCATGTGGGGAAACAGCGCGTAATCCTGAAAAACCGTGTGCACGTTTCGCTCATGCGCAGGCTGCGAAGTGACGTCCCTGCCATTGATGAGAATGCGGCCTTCGTCGGGGAACTCAAAACCGCCAATGAGCCGCAAGGTCGTCGTTTTTCCCGAGCCAGAGGAGCCCAGAAGAGTGAAAAATTCGCCGCGTCGGATGTCGAGCGTCACGGCGTCGGCGGCAGCGGTGATGCCATAGCGTTTTGTGGCGCCACGCAACTGAACAGAGAACTGGGTTGTGGGCATGGGAAGCACGGTCATGCTTTCCGTGAAAACCAGGTGCTCAGCAAGACGAGTACGGCCGAGGCTGTAAGAATGGCGGTGACGGCGGCGTTGATCTCTGGGGTCATGCCAAAGCGAAGACGCGAGTAAATTTCCATCGGAAGCGTGTTATCCTTGCCTGTAAGAAAAATGGTGACAACGATTTCGTCAAAGCTGAGCGTAAACGCCAGCAATGCCCCTGCAATGATCGCAGACCGGATCGACGGAAAGATCACCCGGCGGAATGTCTGTGCAGGTGTTGCTCCGAGATCAGCGGAAGCTTCCTCGAGGCTCCGCGGCAGCCGCGCCAGCCGCGCGTTGACCATGTTAAAAACGACGGGGAAGCCAAACGTCGCATGGCCGATGATGACCGTCGCTAGACCAAGCGGAATACCCGCTGTGCCGAAGAAACTGAGCATGGCGACGCCAGTGACGATGCCAGGCAGGAGGATCGGAATCACGACTGCGCTGCGGAAGACGTTGCGGCCAAAAAATTTCCACCGCATCACAGCGAATGCCCCCAGCGTTCCGAGGAACGTGGCCAGCAATGTCGCCGTGGAGGCGACTTTGAGGCTATTGAAGAGTCCGGTGTAAAGGCGCTCGTCTTCAAGCATCTGGCGATACCAATCCAACGTCCAGCCACGAATAGGCAACGCGAGGACGCGTTTGTCGCTGAAGCTGAACAAAACAATGACTGCGAGCGGGATGTGCATGAACAGGAATACGCCGAGCGTGTAAAAGCCGAGAATCCACTTCGTTGTGCGGCTCTGTCTCATGTCTTAGAAACTTTCCAGGACCCGTTTTTTGGCCAGGATTGCCATCAACACAAACAAAACGGCCAGCACCAGTGCGGAAATTGCCGAGCCCAGCGGATAGTTGGACGCGACTCCAAACTGTCCAGCGATGATGTTTCCCACGAGACTGTCGCCCGGGCCACCGATGAGCGCAGGAGTGAGGTAATCACCGCTTGTCAGGCTGAAAACACTCAATGAACCAGCAAGCAGCCCCGGCATCACCAACGGCAAGGTCACCCGGCGGAATGTGGCAAAACCATCGGCGCCGAGATCGGACGACGCTTCGAGAAGGTTGCGGGGGAGCCGTTCAAATGCGGTGACCAGCGGCAGGATCATGAACGGCAGCCAGATATAACACAGCGTGAGCCCCATCGAGAACAGGTTGTAGACGAACATTGGCGACGGGGCGTCGAGGATGCCGGCCTTGATGAGGACCCAGTTCAAAATTCCGGCCTTCCCGAGAATGATCCGCCACGCGAAAACACGCACGAGATAGCTGCTCCAGAGCGGCAGCAGAATGAGCACCGTGAGCAGCGTCTTCCAGCGCCCCGCATGAAACGCGAGAAAATACGCAGCCGGTAGCGCAATGACCATGTCCACAAGAGTCACCGCAGAAGCGACATACAACGTCCGAATGAGCGCCGGGCGGTATGCCGGAGACAAGGCGGTCGCAAAATTCTCCCACGTGAATTCCTGAATGATATGGACGTATTCGTGTTTTTGAAACGCCAGGCTCAGCAAGACGGCCAAAGGGACCAGATAAAACCCTGCCATCCACAGAAAGGGCGGGAGAAATGTCGCCCAGAAACCTTTGCCCCGACGTTGGTGTTCGACGGCTGTAAAGGAAAGGGCGGCTGACATTTAGGTTCAGATAGCGTCCGCGAATTTTCCCATGTGAAGAGCTTCCAGGCTGCTTGTTTCCCCAAACACCGGACGCCATTTCAATGCTAACTATTGCGATTTAAACTCATTCCAGAGGGCATCCCACTGGTCCAGATTCGGCACGGTTTCCCAGAAGTGGATCGTTTTGAAATAAGCGTCCAGATCCCCGATGTGATACGCCGTTTTCTCCTGCTCGTTCAGCAGCGGGACGATTTCTTTGCTCACCGGCCAGTACCCGCTAACGGCCGCCATTTTTTTCTGCGCCTCGCCCTCGAGCATGTAGTTCATCCATTCCAACGCGATTGCACTGTTCGGGCTGCCTTTGATCAGCATCCAGCTGTCTGACCACCCCGTGGTTCCCTCTTTCGGGACGGTTGCTTTGACTTTGAAGCCGTCTTTTTCCAACGTCGTCAGGGTAACAGGCCAGCCCCAGGCAAGAGCGATCTCCTTGCCTTCGAAAAGCTGGGCGAGCTCGCCCTGGCTCGTCCAGAATTTACGAATTTGCTGTTTCAACGGAAACAGCTTGGGCTTGATGTCGTTCTGCAACTCAGCCTTGTCGATCTTGAAGAGGTCCTTGGGCCCCTTGAACCAGAGCTTGATGTCCGCTAGAAAAATGGAGTAATCGTTAACGCTAACCAGTCCTTTGAATTTCGGGTCGAAGAACGTCATCCAGGTGGATGCCTCGGTGTCCGTGACCTGTTCGGGATCGTAAATCAGCAAGTCCGGGCCCCACGCGATGGAAACGCCGTAGTTCTTACCGTCGAACGTATTGTAAGGAGCATTCTGAAAAAGCGGAAAAAGGTTTTTGTAATTGGGGACTTTTGTTAGGTCGATCGGAGCGATAAGGCCGGCGTCGAAAAGCCGCCTGGTGAGGTCGCCCGAAGCAGTGACGAGATCGTAGGTCTGCCCGCCTCCGGCCTTGATCTTGGCGTACATCTCGTCGCTCGTGCCACAATAGGTGGCGACGACGTTGTAACCGGTGCGCTTGGTAAATTCCTCCGTCACGGAGGCATCCATGTACCCCTCCCACCCGATGATACGGAGCGTTTTGTCGGCAGCATCGGCCGAATAGAGGGAAACGAGAAAGAAAATTACGGAGCAAACAGCAAAACCGAGACAGCTTTTTTTCATGACAAAATGGCCTTTCTTGAGTCGAAGGGAGTGTATCGAAGTAGACGGAAGCTGGCGAGGGAGTTTTTAAACGTAACGATACGGCTGGACTGTATGGAGGGACGGTTTTAAGCGAGCGTTTCCGGACGCGGTGGGGGAGGGCAAACAGCGAGCTTTGTTGGAACCTGCGACTTTGCGGATACGAACACTGGATTCTGGATGAAATTCGTGCAGATTGGCGCCCATGAAACCGGTTTCAGCCTCCGTGGTTCCCTCACAAAAACTTCGTGTCCTCCTCACCACCACTTCGTTCCAGGATACTCCAGGCGCCCACCAAGCCCTTCTGGACCAGGCCGGGTTCGACCTCGTCCACCAACGCGGCCCACTCACTGAAGAACGCATGCTCGCGTTGTCAGGAAATTTCGACGCTTTCATTTGCGGCGATGACGACATCACCCGGTCCGTCCTCCAGAAATCGCTCCCGCGCCTCCGCGTCATCAGCAAATATGGAGTCGGCCTCGACAAAATCGATCTCGCGGCCGCCGACGAGCTCGGCGTCCCCGTTTTTTCCACGCCGGGCGTCAATCACACCACCGTTGCCGAGCATACTTTTGCCCTCATGCTGGCCGCGACCCGCAACATCGTGCCGGAAGCCAACCATGTCGCTCAAGGCAATTGGAAACGGCTGACCGGTCACGAGCTTCTTGGCAAAACCCTGGCCATAGTCGGTCTCGGGCGCATCGGGCAGGAAGTGGCCATCCGGGCCAGGGCATTTGGAATGAGATTGCTAGGGTTCGGGACCTATTGGGAGGACCGATTTACGACCGAACTCGGCATTGAGCGCCGAACGGATTTCGAACAACTGCTGCGGGAGGCGGATATCCTAACATTACACACCAAGTTGACCGCCAGAACACGTCACTTGATCAACGCCAGCAACATCCCCTGCCTCAAACCGGGCTCGATCCTCATCAACTGCGCCCGGGGCGAAGTTGTGGAGGTCGCCGCCCTCGTCGAAGCCTTGAAAAGCGGTCGCATTGCCGCTTACGCAGCGGATGTCCTCGACGTGGAACCTCCGCCGCCTGATCATCCGCTGCTTGGCCTGCCTAATGTCGTCATCACTCCGCACATCGGTTCCCGGACCTTCGAAAGTGTGCAGCGCCAGGGAACGTGTGCTGTGGAGAACCTCACCCGATTTTTGGCCACGGGAAGTCCCAAGGCTTGAAATACGGCAGGGGAGTTTGATTCTGCGACTCAGTCGGAGCGCTGCGATTGTGTTCGTGTTCTTCACGGTTGGTCTCGTGGCCTTCGCCGCAGTAGGGACCGAAAAGTAGATCCGTGCTCGCGTGGAACAATGGCTTGATCGGGGCGAGTGAAAAGGCGGAACCACAAATGGCGCCACGGTTTGAGATGAGCGACGAGCCCCGGCTTTAGCGTGCAGAAGAGTCAGGTTCATGTGCATTCCCTCTGCAAGGAATCACTGTGTGTTCTTGTCGTTGATTCGTATTCCCGTTTTTTACATTTAATCCACACCCGTGGTCGCAACGATGTCGCTGTTGCTGGCAGCAAGTTCGACCCCTCATCGCAGCGGCCAAAAGAGAGGGATGAGAAGGAGCACTACCACCGAAAGGATCAGCGTCAGGCCGAGGCCAGTCTTCACGAAGTCGAAAAAGCGATACTTGCCGGGCCCATAGACGAGGATGCAGGCGGGCTCGAAGGGCGCAATGAAGGAGATCGACGCGGCGAGCATGATGGCGATCGCGAAGGTGCGTTCGTTCACGCCCAGCGCGCGCGCGGCGCTCAGCGCGACAGGGAGCACGACCAGGGCGGCGGCGGCATTCGACAGCGGCTGTGTGAGCAGGATCGTGAGGATAAAAAAACCCGCCAGGATCCCGAACGTGCCCAGCGGTCCGAGGGCGGCGACGGCCCACTGGCCGAGGAGCGTGGCGGCACCGGTTTTTTCCATCGCGGCGCCGAAAGCGGTCATGCCTGCGATGAGGATCAGCAGCCGCCATTCGATGAATTCGTAAGCGCGCTCGATGGTGATGCCGCGGAGAAGCACGGTAGCGAGTGCGGCGAGCAGGAAGGCGATGGAGAGCGGCAGCCAGCCGAATCCGCCGCCGATGATCGCGGCTCCAAAGCACAAGACGGTGTAGAGCCCTTGCCGCTCGCGATGCACAGGCGGCCGATGCTCGCCTATGACGGCGAGGCCCGGGTGGTGTCGCAGCGCTTGCAAGCGCTCCTCGGGGCCGCCCACGAGCAGTAGGTCGCCCACGCGCAGCGCGACCTCGGCGAGCTGTTCGCGCAAAGCCCGGCCGTGGTGGTGAATGGCGATTACCGTCATCCCGTAGCGCTGCTGAAAACCGGCCCGCCCCAGCGTCCAGCCGGCAAGGTGCGATTGCGGGGTAATAAGCACCTCAGCCAACCGGAAGGCGCCGCTTTGCAGCTCGCGGTCGTCGGGCGGGCTCTCTGACTTGATCGCCAGGCCTTCGATGGTTTTGATCTTTATGAGGTTCTCGACTTTGCCCTCGATCAGGAGCGTGTCGCCGGACTGGAGGCGCACGTCAGAAGCGGGCAGATATTCTTTCTCGCCACGCAGGATTTTAAGGATGCGGAAATCGAGTGGCGAGAGATCCCATTCGACGCTCTTCTCGCCAACGAGCGGCGAGTGCGGCAGCACGGTGACTTCGCAGAGATATTCACGGATGCCGTAATCGGTGGAGAGGCTTTCCTCCCGGTGATCGGGCAGCAGCCGTTGGCCGATTAAAAACATGTAGGCGATGCCAATGGTGCAGATGATCAGGCCGATGGGCGTGATCTCGAACAGGCCCAAAGGCTTGAGGCCAGAGTGCGTGATGTAGCCGCTAACCGCGACATTGGTCGAGGTGCCGATGAGTGTGCAGGTGCCGCCGAGCATTGAAGCGTAGGCCAGGGGCATGAGCAGCTTCGACGGGCTGACCTGCGCCCGGCGCGCAACGCCGCTCACCGCGGGCAGCAGCATGGCAGTGACGGTGGTGTTGTTCATGAACGCCGAGAGCGCGCTCGCCGCGCCCATGATCAACACGAGCAGCCTGCGTGATCTGCCGCCCGCGAGCTGGAAAACCATCCGCCCCGCGACATCGAGCACTCCAGTTTCACGTAGTCCGCCGCTGATGACGAAGATCGAGCCGAGGATAATAATAATCTCACTACTAAACCCCGCGAACGCTTCCGATGGAGAGAGTACGCCGGTCAACACCAGAGTGGAGAGCAGAAGCAGCGTGATGACCTCAATGGAGAGCATTTCCGTAGCGAGGAGGATGATCGCGAGAACGAGCAAGCTGAGGACGAGGATGATCTCCATTTTGCGCCTACTGCCTCCGAAAGATCAGCACGAGAAAAACGACGACGCCCGCAAGCAGGACTGTGCCAGGCACGCCCAGGCAGGCGGTCTGTGAAGGACGGGCCATGGCTTGACAGGCTGCGGCAGACGCCAGCGAGGATTTGGTAAAACCGGATGCGATCAGCCAGAGGCTGAGTGAGATCACACCGGCGGCGAGGATGCCAAGCCGTATCCATGCCGTTGGTCGCGACGCAGCCGCGCAGCAGATTTTTTCGAAGTGAGGGGGACGAGGCACGCGCATATCGGGACGGAGATACGGAAGTGCCGAGCAACGAAGCGCTTGGGAAAAAGATCCAGGAGATGTGCTGCCCGCGATGCCAAGATGCGGGTCAGCGGGTCGGGCGGGGTCAAGGGGGTCGGCATTCAAATCGGTGCAATCTTCATGCAGAATTCGGGATGTGTTGAGGCAATTTGTCGGCTGTTCTTCGAAGTTTCTTCCCCTTGCAGTTTTCGTCGCATCGCCGGCGGTCATAGAAAGTTATAGACCGCCGTTGCACCAAGGCTTTCTCGGGAGGGATCATGAGGCTCAGGCGTCGTTTCCTAACGAACACACGACGCCTTTCCAAGGCCGAAGGTAATCCGAGTAATCCGTTGAGACTCAGTCCGGGCGCTTGTGTCCGTTTCCATCGATGAGACGCTCGGTTCGGACGGCAACTTTCATCCCGAGATAGGAATTCCCGCTGGCGAAGAACGTACCGCTGATCGGCATGACGCCACGCGGGTGGTTGCTGACTCCTGTCACCACGTGTTTGCCGGATGTCGCTTCGCCGAGCGTTGGATCGTAGCCAGTCCAGCCGATTTCGGGCAAATACGCTTCGGCCCAAGCGTGGGTCGAAGCGCGGCCCGCCTCAGACGCCATGCAATCCAGATATCCGCTGGCGAATCGAGCCGGTAGACCAAGAGCGCGAAGGGCTTCCAGCATCAGCGTCGCCACATCACGGCAGGAACCTGAGCCTTCGGCCAGCGTCATCGTCGGCGTCTGTACACCCTTGGCGTGGCGCCGGCGATACTTGATGTTCTTCCGAATCGCGCGAGCAATCGCGGCTACGACATCCTCCGCGCCGTGCACGGCATGGATGTCGATGGTGTCGTGAACCCATTGCCTCACTCTTGCGACGTCCTCGGGGAACGTTGTTGCCAAATAGGCGGTGGCGACCGCGGATTCCAATCCGGAAAATTCGACCGGAAACGGCACCTGCGTGGACGGTCTCGCGGACCGCAGCGGAAATGGGGCGGTCTGTTGGAGGAGAACCTCGCTGCGGATACGGAGGTGATCCGCCGGATTTAGGAAATGGACGGTCGCGACGGAATTGCCGAAGAGATCCCGGCTCCATGCCAGTTCAAATTCCGGCGCAATTTCCAGACGCATTTCCTCGACCCGCACGTCGTGACCTTCGCGCGGTCTGAGAATGAGCCGATGAGGCCCGAAACGGACAGCCGTTTTGTAGCTGTAGGTCGTCTCGTGAATGATCCGCAACCAGCTCATAATATTTCGACGCTTCCCGCTTACAACGCCCTTCCCGCGGTGACTTTCATTGTCCTGAGTCCTTTCCCCAAATCGTTCCGCACATCGAACTTTCTTTTCAGAACGAGCTCTCGCCGACACCGGAGCAACATTGTGACCGAGGGAGTCGAAGCGTTGCCGGGGTAGGAGAGGTGAGAGGTTGCTTGCGGGATCATGGTTTGCCTGAACATTTTCGTGCGTGACGGGCTGGGTGAACGTATCTAAGCGGGGGGAAACGGGAGCGTCTTGCGGAGCGATGCAAACCCTGACGACGTGACGGTCAAAATCGCGTCGTCGGTGCGTCCCGGTTTCTTTGACTTTGCCGATCTCGCCATCCCGAAACTCGGAATACATACGGAGTCTCGTTCATGGCGTCCGGCTAGGAATCGCTGAATAAATGCGAGAGGTGCAGCGGCGCTCTGCGAGCGCCGAAACCCGACTGTGGAAAGGCGCAGGTGCGGGTTGGACTGCGGTCGCCAATCGCAATCACCGCGCGCCATTTGGTGAAACGCGCTCCGCGTTCACGATACTGAATGAGCCGTTCGCGAAGGCCATCCAGTCCCTGCGTGATTTTTTCGCCAGGAAAATGTGCAAGGGCGATCGTTCCTTTGTCCACCTTGATGCCTGGAATGATGCCTTGCCTCGTGAGGACCTCCGGCATGGGGACACCGTCGTTCGTCCGCTGGCGAATGGTTTCGTCGAACAGGATCGCGCCGTTGATGAATTTGCTCAAGCCGGGAGTCGTGAACAACATCTCGCGATAGGCGCGGCGGTTCTCCTCAGTGACCGAAATATTGAGCGCTTCGATTCCGTTAGCATGGACTGTGTCATCCATGGAGCCATGGGCAATCAGGACGCGCTTGCCGGTCTTCAGCGCCGTCTTGTACCGCAACATGCTGTTTTCGGGATTGCCCACGCTGTTCATTAGTCAAAATTACGCGTATCATGATATGCAGCGTCCGACTGGGGCACATGGTATTCAGGTGCCCGGCGGATGGCGTCCCTGGTCACGTTCACGAACACCTTGGATTCCTCGTAACTGATGCGGTCGATATGCTTCGGTGAAATCACGATTTCCTTTCCGGAAAACCAATGGCCCGTCTCGACGACCAGGTGACGAATCTCCCAACTCCTGCCGTCGATCATAAAATCCGTAACGTGGCCGATCGCTCCTTCGCCGGTTTGGATGTGATAGCCGCCTAGATCCCGCGTGCTTCGCAGATGAGGATCGTCACCATTGGAGGAGTGGCCACCCGTGTTTTCTTCCTTACCTGGCATAAGATACGCCGGAGGAGCCACGGGAAAGCCACCCAGGCCCCACATTCCGCCTCCGACCCAGTACGACGGCCATCCATAATAGCTAATACTCCTCCTCGTATTGCCGCGACACCGGCTTGTGCCACTCAATCGCGGGGCCATTTTTAATCTTTTGCCGGGTCAGATTCAGGAGCAGGCAGTCGCCGTCTTGATAAAAGTCCCGAAGGCGTAGGGAGAGATTAGCACCAAACGCTCCGACAGCCATGTACCTGTGGCCGCGACAACATATCGGATAGCCCATTGTTGGTCGTTAAAATAGAAGTCCTCCACATGGCAGATTTCGCCATCTGACGCGCCGAGTTTTTTTCCGTATAGTTGCTTAATGCTTCGCAACATAAATATGTCCTTCTTGTATTATTCTATTGGTCTTTTTGATCGAGTCTCTGCGAACGGAACACCGGTTAGAAGCGTGGAAACCAGGCGCGCGGCAATTGAGAATGGTGTTTTAGGTTCCCGGGTGTTTCCTCCATATTTTTTGGGTGCTTTCCTGGTTGCTCGTGTCTTTACCATTCCTCCTCCTCCCGTCGGGTTCGGGCGGCTTGGAGCATTTGATCATATTCGGCTTCCCCAACGCGCGCCTCGATGAGTTTTTCGCTAACCGTTCGTCCTTCGGCATCCTCATCACCGATGGACTCCGCTGAC
>DATDAW010000033.1:0-42447 GCA_036525185.1 Chthoniobacterales bacterium
GCGTCGGCTGGTTCCGTAAAAAGGCATGGTACTTCACACGGATCGCTGTGCCCTGCTGCTGGTTCATCGCCGCCATCGGCTTCGTCTGGGCCATCCAACGCGTCACCTTCTTTGCCATGCATTTGCCGGGTGTGTAAAAAAGCCGGGGAAGAACGCTCCCTGGTTCTTCTTTCTATGTCACACGGAGACGCGGAGGCTGCGGAGAGAAGATGGAATTTCACTCACAAACAATGCTTTTGCTCCGTGTTCTCCGTGTCTCCGTGTGACACCTTCGACGTAGTATCCAACCGTTGAACGGCACACCGATTGCTCATCTTCGCCGGATGAAAAAGAGGACCATTTGCATGGTGTTTCTGTCGATTTGTTGGCTCTCCGGATGCAAACCCAACAGTGCCGTGGTCGAAAAGCCGAAGGCCGGGAAGGAAGTCGAGTTCAACGAAGAAACCAAAACCCGTCAGCATGTGGTCCTCGTCGCGCTGGGCAAACAGCCGGCCGCTCTCGTCATCCGCAACGTCAATGTTCTCAATGTTTTCACACTAACGTGGATGCCCGCCCAAGACATCGTCATTGCGGACAAACGCATCGCCTGGGTGGGCCCGACACAGACCTGGCAGGGCACCGCCGTTGCGGAGTATGACGCCGCCGGACTTTCCGCCGTCCCAGGCTTCGGCGAATCGCACAAGCACATCGAAAGCACCCATCTGTCGCCCGAATGGGAAGCCGCGCTCGTCATTCCCCTCGGCAACACGTGGACCATCGAGGCGTCGCATGAATTTTCCAACGTCAATGGCGCGAAAAACGTCGCGTTCTGGCTCGAACCGCGTAAGCACGGCAGTCCGCTCAAGATTTTCCCCTCGCTCGGCTCCGCCACACCACCCACCAGTTACGAATCCGGCGGCGGTTATTACGGATATAACGAAATCGCCGATTTCATCGAAAACAACCCCATGGTGCCCGGGCTCGACGAAGTGATGGACTGGCCGGCAGTCTGGGACCCAAAGAATCCCGGTTACCGCCGCATCTGGGAAAACATCCAGGCCACCATGGACAAGCGCGGCGTAGTCGAGGGACACGGCGCGGGTTTGGAGGAATTGAACACCATCAACGCCTTCGCCGCCGCTGGCCTTTGCAGTGACCACGAAGTCGGCATTCTCGCGCAATCCGCCATGCACGCCGAGGACGAGGCATGGAACAAACTCCAGCGCGGCGTTTTTCTTCAGCTCAAACAGAATCATATCGCCGTCGGCATTCGTGGCCTGCTCCGGCACGGTATCAAGGACTGGTCCAACGTCGCCGTGGTCACCGATGACCGGGACGTCCATCACACGCTCGAAATTGGCACGATGAATTATAACATTCGGCAGGCCATCCAAGCCGGCGCGCCCGTCGAAGCCGCATACGCAATGGCCACCATCAACCCGGCGCGGCATTCGCATGTCGAGCATTGGGTCGGCTCGATCGCGCCCGGACGTTTCGCCGATATCGTCCTTCTCGATAACCCGGCGACCGTCTCGATCAAACGCGTCTTTGCAGACGGCCAGCTCGCTTTCGAAGGCAAAAAATACCTGCTGCCCGTGCCGAAAATCGACTGGCCCAAATGGGCAACCCATACGGTCAATCTTCCGCGAAAACTCGTCGCCGAAGATTTCATCATCCGCGCGCCCGCCGGGAAAGCGACCGTTTCCGCAGCCATCCAAGCGCCGTTTTACACTGGGGCAGAGCAGAAGCGCGCCGTTCTTCCCGTCGAAAACGGCATCGTCCAGCGTGACCTCGCCCACGATATTTCCAAAGTCGCCACCATTGACCGCTACTCCGGCAAGGGCGCCATCGGCAAAATGTTCTGGACCGGCATCGGTCCCAAAGATCCGGATTCCGCAGTCGCAGTCTCCGTTTCGCACGATCTCCACAACATCATTGTCACGGGCACAAGCGATGCCGCCATGGCGCTCGCCGTAAATACGGTCGCCGATATGCAAGGCGGCTGGGTCATCGTCAAAAACGGACAGGTCATCGGCACGACCCGGTTCGAAATCGGTGGACTGATGACGTCGCGTCCACCCGATGCCGTGAGCGCCGATCTCGAAAAACTTTACGCGGCCGCCGACACGATGAACTGGATCGGCGACCCTGGTTTTCCCCGGAAATTGATGTTCAGCCTAATCACGTGCAGCCCGTTCAGTTGGCGTCTGGTCGTTCCTTACCAGGGCAATCCCGATGGCCTGGTAAATCTCGTCACCGGCGAGACGGCCAAAATCGTGGAGTAACAGTCTCAAACCAAACCAAAATCCTACACACGAGACTCGAAGCGTCCGCGTGTTGGGAGTAAAGCTCGTGCAGCTTTCAAAAATCACGGTGCTCGCTCTTTGTCTAAACTCCTCCTATTTTGGATTTTACGCGCATGCCGGTTTTCTTGACGGACTCGTCGCGCAGGGCATCCGCCCAAAAGCCATCAGCGGCTCGTCTGCCGGCGCGCTTGCCGCCGGACTTTTCGCCTCAGGCATTCCGGCCCCGGATATTGTGACTCTGCTCACCCGCGTTGATCTCAACCAGATCCTTCAGGAATGGTCCGTCCCCGTCCGCGCAACCAAGCTCATGCTCAACTGGCCGGGAATCACAGGAGCACTGCGACCCGGTCGCGCTCTCAGTCTTCTCCGCAAATACGTCGGCGACCGAAAAATTGAGGACTGCGTCAACCCGCGTCTCGCCATCGGTGTCACCAATCTCACAACCGCCCGCGCCGAGAACGTCACGGCTGGCCCCCTCGCCGATTTCATGGTGGCCAGTTGCGCCTATCCCGGACTCTTCGCCGCGCACACCATCGACGGACAACACTATTGGGATGGCGGTATCGCGATTCCCGCGCCTGTCGAGCCCTGGATTCGTGACCCCGAAATCCACACGATTCTCATCCATCAGGTCCTTAACTGCGGTGAAATCAGAGCCCACGAATCGGGAAAGACGCCTACTATTTTCAACGCCGTCGGGGTTTCTCACCAAATCATCGGCGACGAAATCCTGCGCATACAGATAGAGCTCGCCCGCCATTGCGGAAAGCGCGTCACGGTTTTGCGCACCGTTACCCCACGCGCCGGCCTTTGGCGTCAGAAACTCGGTCCGAAACTCGTCGAGCTCGGACGCGCAACAGCCTTCGAGCTCAACGACTCGCTTGACGTGTCGCCATCAAACGACTAACGAAACCTTTTTTTGAATCGATGCCTTCGTCCAACGTCCCCCACCTTGTTTCATTGGAAGCCCAGCTCCTTGCCCTCATTCAGGAACGACTGCTCGAAACGCCACCGAATTTCAACGCGGAAACCAATCTCTACGACTCAGGGCTTGACTCGATGGCCATCATGCAACTTCTGCTGCTGCTCGAGGAAAATTTCGGGGTTGTCCTCATCGATGCCGATCTCACGCGTAAGAACTTCAGCGATGTCCGCCATCTCGCTCAGCTGGTGCAGCGCCGGATCTCCGCGGGTTGATTAGGGGAAATGAAATTGGATTCGGCGGCACGTAAATTCAAACGCGTCCCGGTGAGCGTGACGGATTGCTTTGTGCTGGCAAATGATGCCTTTATGCGACGCACGGAACAAGGCGCACATGTCAGCCAATCTTTTCTGGAACTCGATCGCATGCCGGAAGTCACGCATCTCCGCAGAGCACTCTCGCAACTCACCCAACGGCATCCCATTCTTGCCGGGAAATTGAAGCGCGATTGGAAGACATGGCTTCCGTATTGGGAGGTGCCTTCCTGCGAAAACTTGCCGCCTCTTTCGTTGGGCTTATGGCGGGAATCCGATGTCGATCGCGATGACTGCCATCTCATAAAGAACACGGAAGAACATCTACAACAAACTGTTTATAAAGAGTTTGTATATCATAAGAGCCATCCTTTTCATGCCCGGATGGATATCGTGGCTCGAAACGACGGCTCCGCCCTCATCGCGTTCACTTGGTCCCATCGTCTGTTTGACGGCAAAGGTGCCGAACTGTTACTCGCCGAAATCGGACGCCTATGCACAGGGGATGACACGTCATGGTCCGGCAAACAGCCGGATCACCCGGAAAAGACCATCAAGGAAACGATTGCGAAGACCAAGCCTGCCATCATCCGATTTGACGAATTCGCAAAACTTGGCGTCCACTCACTCGGTGGACCCCGGCCTAGACCCGGGAAATGTAGATATCATGTCATTACTCTCAGTGAGACCGAGTCAGCCCGTGTAAACAGGCGGGCGGCCGAAACAACAGGACCGCTCTTTCCCCTCCCCTATTATCTGGCCTGCGCCGCCCGGGCACATGGCGAAGTTTTTAGAATGCGCGGCAAAGAACCGGTGGCGCAGATTGCCTCCGTCCCGATCCAACTCCGCAAACGTGGCGCGCGCGGACCGCTTTTTTTTAACCAGGTCACGATCCTGTTTTTCTGCACGCTGCGAGAAGACCTGCCGTCCCTTGCAGCCACGGCCGCTGCACTCAAGAAACAATTCGCCGAAATGACTCGCGACCGTCTCGATGAATCGTTCACGGCTGTTCTTGAGCTGATGAGGCGCGTGCCCGGCCGGATCTTCATGAAAATCGTTCGCTGGCAATTCAAAGGGGAATTGAACTCATTTTACCATTCCCACACCGGGGCGTTTGCACCGGAAATGACCACGTTTGCCGGAGCACACATCATCAACGCATGGCATCTGCCCTGCCTGGGTTCCCCCCCAGGCACGGGAATTTTTTTTAACGAACGCAACGGCAAGCTGAACATCGTGCTCAGTTGGCGCGACGGTTGTCTGACCGACGACGAACGCAGGACGATGGTCGCCCGCTTGATGGACGACCTTCTCGGAAACCAGGAAAATGCTGGGTAAAAGACTGACACCGGATGTTTTCGTGGCGGGCGGTGGTGCTGCGGGGCTCGCAGCGGCGGTGGCGGCTGCGCGAACCGGCGCGCAAACTCTTCTCGTCGAACGCCATGGATCGCTCGGCGGCATGGCGACGGCATCGCTGGTTCACTCCATCTGCGGATTATATCGCATCGAAGCCGGCGAGCCCATCTGGGCAAACACGGGTTTCCCAAGAGAATTTGCCCGCCGATTGATCGGCGCCGGCGGCGCGCATGGGCCCGAGCGAATGGGACGCGTCGACGTTCTGCTCACGTCGCCACCGGCATTCGCCCGGCTGGCGGATATCTTGGTGGCGGAAACGCCAAACCTAACCGTGCGTTTCCATACTGAAGTTGGCCGTGCGACAGACGACTGGGAACTGTTCGAACTGAACTGTCGCGGTTGTCGCGAGGCTGTTGCCCCGAAAACCGTCATCGACGCTACAGGTGATGGCTCGCTTGCCGATCTCGCGGGTCTGCCATTTGAAATGGAATCGCCCCTGTTGCTTCAGAGACCGGCATTTATCTTTGGTCTGGGGGGACTTGCTCCAGCGGCGACAGCCCGAGACAGACGCCTGAAAATCGCACGACGGATCACGGAAGGAGTTCGAAATAAGCAACTCTCTCACGGCGCGCTCGGCGCCAGCTTTCGCGGGTCGTTTGTTAGTATCGATCTTTCAGGAACGATTGAGTATGATCCCACGGCTCCCGAATGCCTCACTGCCCTGGAAATCGAAGGGCGCGCGATAGCGGACGATCTCACCCGTTTTCTCCGAAAATACGTTCCAGGTTTCGAAAACGCGTATATTTCAGCGTTCCCCGCCCGGGTAGGCATTCGTGAAAGCCGGAGAATCCTTGGGCAATACCGGCTCGAAACGGTCGACATCGAAAATGGCGTGTCTTTCCCCGATGCGGTGGCTTCCGCGACCTGGCCGATCGAACTCCGCGAAGCGGCCACGGGCCCGCGTCTACGGTATCCGCGCGACAACCGCCCCTGCGACATCCCGCTCCGATCTCTTCGTGCCAGGGACAGCGACCGTTTTTTCATGGCCGGGCGTTGCATCTCGTGCAGCCATGGAGCGCAGGCATCCATCCGCGTCATTGGCACCTGTCTCGCGACGGGTGAGGCAGCAGGCATCGCGGCTGCCCTTGTTGCAAAGAACGGCGAATGCGACGCCGAACAAATTAGATCCCTTGTGTCACACGGGAGTGCGGAGGACACGGAGAAAAATATGAGTGTTTGATTCTATGAGTTCTCCGTGTCCTCCGTGTCTCCGTGTAACATCCCACATTTTGACGTTCCCGACGCCCAAGACCCTTCTCCCATGAACATCGTTGAACACATTTTCCGCATTGCCGATCGCAATGCCGTTGCCCTCGTCGGTGAGGGACAGCAAGTCACTTATGGCAAACTTGCGGAAAAAGTCGACGCGGCAGCCGTTGCCATCGCCGCAACTTCCGCTATGCGGGTTGGGCTCGATTGTCCGAATGGTATTGACCATGTTGTTCTCGCCTTGGCGATCGTCCGTGCCGGGAAATGCCTCGTTCCGCTCGCAACCGAATTGGTTGCCCGCGAACGCGATGAGTTAATCCGTCAGTCCCACCTTGGCGCCATCGTTTCGCCCGACGGCTCGGTGCGCGAGGTCAAGCAGGACACACACCCAGAATTTGACGAAGAAAAACTTGCCTCGCTCAATCCAGCGTTCATCCGTTTCAGCTCAGGAACGACCGGCAAAAGCAAAGGCATCGTTCTCTCTCACGAACGGCTGCTGGAACGCGTCACCGCCGCCAATCGCGGACTACATGTAACGCCCTCGGACAAGATCGTCTGGATCCTGCCCATGGCTCATCATTTCGCCGTTTCCATCATGCTCTACCTCGTGCACGGCGCGACGACGATTATCGAAAATTCGCATCTCGCCGAAGATGTTCTTTCTGCCGGACGTCGTTACGGCGGCACAATCCTTTACGGCGCGCCATTCCACCACGGCCTTCTCTCCGCCGAAACTTCCGACCGCGACTGGCCAGGCTTGCGCCTCGCTGTCTCGACCGCTGCTGCGCTTCCGCTCACAACTGCACAAGCCTTTCACGAACGCTACGGGTTGCCGCTCTCTCAAGGACTCGGCATCATCGAGTGCGGACTTACCATCTTAAATCTTCGTGCTCACCGTAAAAAACCGGAAGCGATTGGACGGCCGTTGCCAGATTTCGAAGCGGACATCCGTGAAGGACAGCTTTTTCTTCGCGGCCCCGGAATGCTTGACGCGTACTTAAATCCATGGCGTGCACGCGCGGCGGTTCTGGAAGACGGCTGGTTCCGCACTGGCGACATGGCCCGGCAGGACGCAGACGGAGATTTTTTCCTGGAAGGACGCGCCCATTCAGTGATCAACATCGCCGGAATGAAGTGTTTTCCCGAAGAAGTCGAAGCGGTTTTGTGCACCCATCCTGATATCCGAGCCGCCCGCGTCTTCGGTCGCCCGCACCCAAAGACCGGCGCTATCCCTAGCGCAGAAATCGTCCCGAAAGATCCCGCTGAACCGCCAAAAATCGCTTCCGTTGCCGCCCTTTGCCGTGCATCACTCGCTCGCTACAAAGTCCCGATCGAGTTCAAATTCGTAGATAGCATTCCCAAAACAGCCAACGGAAAGATCAAGCGTGGTTAGTATCATATGAAGAGGATTGCAATCATTGGCGGCGGCCCCAGCGGATCTGCGTTGGCGACTTTCCTGGCCTTGCGAGGGATTGAAGCAACCATCTTCGACGATGGGAAACGGCCCGATCTCATCGTTGGCGAATCACTAATACCCGCATTGATTCCGCTCTTGCGAAAGCTGGGGGTTGAGGAACGCGTCGCGGAAATCAGCGTTTATAAGCCGGGCGTCACGTTCATCCTCCATCACGACAGTCCCATCCATTTCAATTTCTCCGCGGTTAGGCGCTGCAAACTTCCCACGTATGCTTATAACACGCCGAGGCCGGAATTTGATCGCGTCATCGCCCATCGTGCCCTCGAAGTTGGGGCGAGACGCGTTTCCGTTCGTGCCAGACTGGAGGTGGATGGCGATCGGCTGTTTCTAGCAAACGAATCGCTGGCCGCAGCCCCATGGCTCGACGGGAAACAGCCTGATTTGCTCGTTGATGCCACTGGGCGCACGCGGCTTTTTGCCAAGACATTGGGCATCCCTGCACGCGCCGGCTCACGCAAGGACGTCGCCCATTTTGCTCATTTTGAGGATTGCGAACAGGAAGGGCCGGCCGGCCAGGTATTGATCGGCCGCATGGAGGCCGGCTGGTGTTGGCGCATTCCTCTGCGCAACCGGCTGTCCATTGGAATCGTGGTTAATCGCGATGACGCTGCAAAGCTGGGATCCACTCCCGAAGAACGTCTGCTAACTGCCATGCGCACCGACCCGCGGCTCGCCACTGTCACCAAGAACGCCAGACGTGTTTCGGAAATCGCCACGTACACCAATTACCAACTGATCTCCGAGCGCGGTCACGGTCCGAACTGGACGATGAGCGGTGACGCGTTTGGATTCGTGGATCCTATGTTGTCGCCAGGCATGTTCATGGCTTTGCACTCTGCAGAATGGCTGGCCGATCATCTCGATGATCTCGAAGGGTATGCCAAGCACATCTCTGAAATGCTGGAAGCCTGGATGGAGTTCATCGCGTATTATTACGATGGACGCATGTTTGCAGCCTATCATACGGGTTATGACATCATTGCCAGATACAATGTCGCCCCGTTGCGCTGGCTCAACAGGTTTTTGGAGGGGCACATAGCCTGCATGGCTTCCGGCGGGACGACAGCCGGCAAGTACGCCCGTGAGCTGGTGAAATTTCTAACCACGCACGGTGTCTGGAAATCCAATCCCGCGGAGTTTGCCATTCGTTGATGGTTTGTAAGGCGGTCACTGACCGCCCCTACAATTGAACGAAACTGCCGCCCTTCCCGTATCGCTGGGTTTGATCACCAGAAAGCGCTGGGAAAGGCGGACGAGGAGTTTTCGCAGCGGCGCTTTCAAGGACAATTCGTGCAGCTGTTTGTAGGTCAATCCAGCGAGGCCATTCGAGAGCAGGCGCGGCGACGAGCTGCCGAAGCAGACTGCGCCATTCAAGCTGAGCGCGTTCGATATCTCCAAGGCGCAATTCCTCCGTCAAAAGCCGGCTGCGGTTGCCACCGGAAAGCGACAATTCCCGCATGACCTCTCCGGCGCCGTTGCCAAAACCCACGGGCACGCCCATTTCCAAATATCCCGGAAAATCGGCGCGACTGTAGGTTTGCTGGCAGACAAATCCGAACCGTCCGCCATAGGGGGAATCATCGCCGGCAAAGCGGTGTCCGGCACGAATGTCAGCCAGGTCATAGACGATGTCTTCGACGGGATAGTCGTCACGCTCCAATGCTGCAGCGACTGCCAGACCTTCGCCGTGATTGAAGAAACTGAAGATCCGCCCGCGCAGCGTCGGTCTGCCGTCTGGTTCGAGCAATCCGAGACTTCGCCATGCCATCGCAGGTGTCATAGTCGGCTTTCGGGCTTCGCATTCAGGACGGTAAGGACAATCCCGACAGACTTCAGGCAATTCGCGCCGCGTCGGGGGCCGGATCAGGCCTGCACCGAATCGATCGCGAAACGCCTCCGTTGATTCGTCGGCAAATGAAATCCAGGCAACCATTTGGTGGCCCCGGATCGCGAGTTTTGCCAGTTTTCCTATTTTGACGCCGGCCTCCAGAATCGGGCGGACTTTTTCGAAGAACTCCGTTTCAGAAAAGTGTCGCGTTTCGCGAAAACCGGCTTCACGAAGTTGTTTGCGAACCGGTTGAGTGGGCTTGATGCGTCCCTCACGGACAATCGCGACAATCCATTCGCGTCCATAGATTTTCCGCCCCTGCTCGGCTGGCAGCCTGCATAAGTTTCCCGAGCCAATTCCGGTCAGAGTCGCCGCCAAACTCAGCGCCGGCCGCCAGCGATCGTTCTCAAAAATCAACGCATCGCCAAGCGCAACACGTACGGATTGTTTGGGTTGCACTTCCCATTCGCCACGGCTGTTGAGCATTTCCACATCGAAACGCCGCACCAAACGCGCCCGCTCGGCGTCCACCACCAGTCCACATGGAAACATTGGCTGTCCTTTTTTTGCCAGCGCGTCTTCAAATCCCACGACAACACGGTGATTGCTGAAAAGGCGCTCCGTAAGCTCGACCGCAGCGAGGCAAGGATTTTCGCCTTTCTCGAGGGCTGCCTGCATCACGGCAATGAACGATGGCCAATCCACAGGCGACGCGCGACGGAGTCGCTGCGGATGTGCATCGAACAAACGAGGCAGATCCGTCGTCGTAAGCACATACCCGGTCTCATCCAGTCCTCGGCGCCCTGCGCGGCCGAACATTTGCAGCAATTCGTCGGGCCGCAATTCGCAAAGACGATACCCCGATTGATAGGACGTCCCGGCAACGAGGACGGTGCGCATGGAAAAATTGATGCCCGCTGCGAGTCCCATCGTGGCCACAACGACCCGGAGATGCCCCCGTTTCGCAAGTGGCTCGATCAATCCCGCCCGCAACGCGTAGCTCAATCCACTGTGATGCCACGCCACACGGCTCGCCAAAGCCCGCGCCAGTTTCTCCCCAGCGAGCGATGTCTGCTCCGACGACAGCATCAACGGATTGCCAAATGACGGCAAATTCGAAGCCAGCGCTGCCGCCATTTCCTCCGCAGCCTTGCGTCGCGGAGCAAAAATGAGCAACGGTCCAAGCCCCGCGGCGAGTGCGCGAGCGACCAGTTTTGGCCAGAATCCCACAACCGACGACGGAATCGGTGCCCGCAGGTCATGCGCCAACACTTCCTCCAGCGGCACCGGACGCTCCACGTGCCGGACAAGAGCCGCCGAACGACCGAGACGGGTGAGCCAATCCGTGACACTCTGCGGGTTTTCCACACTGCCGCTCAGCAGCAAAAGTTGCGTCCCGGGAGGAGCCAGGGCGATGCAGAGCTCGTAATTCACCCCACGCCGTTCGTCGGACAGAAGCTGGTATTCATCAATTACCAGCAATCGCGGGCCGGTCCGCCGCAAAAAGGCGCCTTTTTGCGTCTCCAGCGTCGCCACAACCACTTTGGCATTCAGATTTTCTGCAATATCGCCGGTCGAAATGCCCACGTCCCAGCCCCGCGCTCGCCATTCGGCCAATTTATCATTCGCCAGAGCCCGGGTTGGCACCGTAAAAACGGCCTGCCCGCGTAAAGACGACACGAGCATTTCAAAAATAAACGTCTTCCCCGCCCCCGTCGGCGCGTGCACGACCACGTCCGTCCCCTCACGCAGCAGGCGCACAGCCTCCTGCTGCCACAAATCGGGAATGGCCATTGCGATATCGAGTCCAGGCATATAAGGCGTCCAAAATGCTGCACCGGAATTCCGGGACCTGACAAATGATAACCGATAACCGATAACTCTTCCGCCATGCCTACACTCCTTCATCTTTCGCGCGAACTTGCCGCCCTCGCACAGGCCGGCCTTACCTACGCAGCCGACCACTACAACACGGACCGCTACGCACGGATCCACGCAATCGCGAGCGAAATCCTTCAGATCGCCAAACCCCTGCCGGATTTTCGGTGGCCGCTCGAACGCGGGTATCCCACGCCGAAAGTGGACGTTCGCGGCCTCGTTTTCAGGGATGACCAAATCCTGCTCGTGAAAGAAACTGCCAGCGGCAAATGGACGGCGCCGGGCGGATTCGCCGAAGTGAACGTCAGTCCCGCAGAAAATGTGGAAAAAGAGGTTCGCGAAGAGAGCGGCTACCTGGTCAAGGCTCGCCAGCTGACTTCCGTCGTGGACAAGGAGCGCGCCGGCTATCTGCCAGACACGCTTTCGATTTACAAACTCTACTTTCTCTGCGACCTGCTCGGCGGTTCACCCACGCCGAGCACCGAGACCAGCGAAGTCGATTTTTTCCCATTGAAAGCTCTGCCGGACCTCGATCTGCATCGGGTTTCGCCGGATGAAATCATCCGTGGCCATCGCATTCACCAGGGCCACGATCATCCTGTTCCGTACTTCAACTGACCAATTTCACCCACGCGTCCGCAATGAGTCCGTGACCCGCGGCACTGGGATGAACGCCATCCGGCAGCCAGAACGCTGCCGGACGTCGCGCCGATGCTTGCGCAAACAACCCATCCAGCGGTAGAAAATGCGCCCCAAACTCCACCGCCACCTCCCGCACCACCTGAATGCGTGGATCGAGATCTTGCCGCCAGGCCCGTCGATCCTCAGGTACCGACAGCAGAAATGGCTCCAAAATAATGATCCTCGCGCCAAGAACCTCCGTGAGTTTTTCCAAAATCCGACGATAGGATGCGCCAAACTCATCTGGCGACGAAATCAGATTCGCCGAATCGTAACGCCGCCATGTGTCGTTGATTCCAATCAAAATCGACACCACAGTCGGCTTCAAATCGAGCACATCCGACCGCAATCGCCCTTCCAGATCATAAATCCGATTCCCCGAGATACCCCGATTCGTCGTCCGTAGATTCAGCGACGGGAAATGCGTCTGCAACCGCGCATGGGCAAGGCGCACGTAGCCATTTCCGAGTCCGTCATCCGCATCAGGAACCGATGTCCGATTCCGTCCGCAATCAGTAATACTATCGCCATAAAACAAAATGTGATCGTTGGGTTTGAGTAACATAAGGGCTAATCGTTTCAGACAATCACGGCTGGCAGCAGCATGACACGCACAAAATCGCCTGCCGGCCGCGTGCGGAGCAATCGACTACTCAGCCGTCAATGCCTCAATCGGCCTCAGCCGCGAGGCTTTCAATGCCGGATACAGGCCCGATCCAATCCCAACAACTGATGCAGCAGCCACACCAACCACGGCTGTCCACCAGGCGACGACGGGCGCGTTGGTTGGCGGAGAAAACACCTCCAAACCCCTCAATAACAGCAGCGCCACCGCAATGCCAGCGACACCACCAGCTATTGACAGGATCACCGATTCCACCAGCACCTGCCGGAACATGTCCGCGGCCGATGCGCCCAGCGCGCGGCGAACACCGATTTCACGAGTTCGATCCGCGATACTGGCGAGCATGATGTTAACAATACCCAGACCGCCGACCGTCAAACTGATCCCGGCAATCATCCACCCAGTCAGCCGATTCAAACGGATCTGTCGTTCTGTCTCTGCCATCCGCGAATCGGCGGTGCTAACTTCAAAATCATCCACCCCATTTCGGGCTTTCAACAACGCGCCTCGAATCTGAGCGACGGCAGCAGACATCTGCGCGGGGTCATCAAATCCGCATTGGATCTCTGAAATGTTGATCAACGGCCCGACATCCTTTCCGTCCGGACCGATTTTTGTCGAGTTAATCGTGGAGAGAGCCGTCGTGATCGGAATACCAACGAACGAGTTTTTCCAGGAATAGGCATCCCATTTGCCGCGGGTCGTCCGATTGTCACGCCGGCGTTTATCCTGGAGCTCGGTCAGCCCCTGTTGTTGCCGTCTCTCGTCGCTTTCGGAAAGATACCTCGGCAATAACCCAACGACCCGAAAACTCATCCCGCGGATGATCACGTCAGCGCCCAATGCCTCTGCCGAGGGATTGTTAAAAAGCTTCGAAGCGATCTCTGCACCAAGAACACACACACGACTGCGCCGATCGACGTCCATGTCTGAGATAAACCGGCCAGCTGATACCTCATACCGATCCATGATTGCGATAGCGGATGTCCCTGCCAGCATCCTCGCATTCACTTGCTGCCCCGCGCGATAGATGCGTTCCTGCTGATAGACAATAACCGGCGAAACCCATGTCAAAACCGGCGCGCCTTTCTTCAGAACGGCCGCGTCCGCATAGGTCAATCCCGGGCTGAATTGCGCTTTAACCGGTCCAGACATCCAGGACTGCCTGTCCCTGATCGTTGCTTTGGTGCTCGCGCCTGTCTGCTTGTTGAACTCACGCAGTCCCCGAATGATTCCCTCATTCAGTGCGATCATGCTAACCAATGCCGCCACACTCATCACCACACCTATCATCGTCAACAAACTCCGCAGCCAGTGGACGTGGATTTCCGCAAGCCCTTCCCGAAGCGCCATCCACCATCGCGACTCCCTATTCATAACGCAGGGCTTCCATCGGAGAAAGCCTCGATCCCTTCCATGCCGGAAAGCAACCCGAAAGCACACCCGTGACAGCAGCTGCAGCCAGGCTGATTCCTATCGCGTTCGGCAGAATGACAGGCTCGATTTCTCCTTCTGCAACCATACCCAGGAGCCAAACGAGCCCATACCCGACAACAATGCCTAACATACCTCCGGCCGCAGCCAGTAGCATCGTTTCAAGCAAAATTTGCACAAAGACATCACCTCGCCGCGCGCCAATCGCTCTCCGCACACCAATCTCGCGCACCCTTTGCTTGATGGCCGCAAGCATCACATTCGTTACACCAATACCACCCACCAAAAGACTCACTCCTGCTATCAAAAGACCACTGATCTTGATAGCTCGAATCCGCCCGCCGATTGCATCCGCCCAATCCTGATCTGTGTTGAATCCAAAATCTTCGATTCCCCGATGCGTCCGACCGAGGACGAGTTTCATCTGTCGGATCGCCTCTTGCATGGCCTCAGGGCTCGTTGCGCTGCCTTTGATCTCGCGAATTCGCCGGTTGGGAGCGCGTTCGCCGGATTCACTCATCCGACCTTCCTCAAAAATGCTCTGCATCGCGGGATACGGAATCACGACGTCCCGGTTCTTCCAGAACTCGACAGCAGGCTTGTGAATTCCCACCACTCGAAATTCCACGCCGTTCAGCATTAGCCTTTTGCCAATGGCCTGCTCTCCACGCAGGCCCAACCGTTCTGCAATCGCGTTGCCCAGGACACAAACGGGCCTTTTTTTGGCCACGTCCAGGTCCGACAAAAATCTCCCGTCAGCCATCTGATAACGATTTACGAAAAACAAGTCGGGTCCACTGCCGTAAACCCTCGCTTCGAACGACTGTTTTCCACCAAATTCCACAATCGGCCCGGGACTGATTCGGTGCGTCGGCACCACCCACTTCACCGACGGACACTCACGGCGGATCGCCTCGACATCATCAACGGTTAACCCTGGGCTGATATCCGCCAGTTTCTCCTGTTCGACCGGGACAGGTGCCGGCTCGATACTGAAGCGCTCGACACCTCCCAGTTCCTGCAAAGTCCGCCACTCCATGCGGGCCACACCTTCCGTAAGGGCAAACGTTGTCAGAACCGCAGCCACACCCAGCACAATCGCCAGCATGGCAATCGCGGATCTCAAACGGTGGCCAGCCATCTCACCCAAACCCTGCGAAAGCGCAATCGCGATCTGGAATCGCGCGTGCCTGAATGCAAAGCGGGGGGGACGATCCACAACGTGCAGGACTAGCTACCCGGACTTTCAGGTCTGGTCAGCGATACGATTTCCCCGATCTCCAATCCGCTTCGAATTTCCGCAAACTCAGTATTGGAGACTCCGACCACTATTCTTCGCTCCTCGACTTTCGCCCCCGGGTGGGTGACATAGGCGACGTGCTGGTCGCCCCTCCCGTCGAAGACCGCCGACACGGGAACGGCAAGCACTCCTACCGACTCCGAAATCGGAATCGTCACCTGGGCGGTCATTCCCGGCCGGAGTCGTGGGTCAGGCTTGTCGATCTTCAAATCCACGGTGTAGCCCTTAATGTTGTTAACAACCGTGGCCATGGGCGCAACGGACTGAATCGTTCCCCTCATAAGCAGTTCACCCAGCGAATCCACCTTGAACTCGAATGGCATTCCCACCTCCAACCGGGCTACATCCACCTGATTGACATGGCATTCGATGAGCAACTTCGACAAATCCGCCACACTCATCAGTAACGTTCCCGAATTCACACTGGCCGCTTCCACGACAACCTGATTTTCCACCACGGGAAGCGCCAGAACCGTTCCTGTTAGCGGAGCGACGATTTTCGACTTAACAATCCGGCTTTCGATCGTGTCAAGCTGCTGTCGGGCCTTCATGAGCGTCTGTTTCGCCACGTCACGCACTGTCTCAGCATCCTCAAAGTCGGACGTGCTGGCAATTGCGCGGTTGAGCAATCGTTGCTGACGTTTGAAGACCCGTTCAGCGCGCTCCAGCTCGAGTTCAGCGATCGAAATCTCCGTCTCGGCCGCCGATTTTTCCGTCAACAGCTCCGTATTATCCAAGTCCACCACCGGCGCACCTGCCTGAACCACTTCTCCCTCCGTGACGTGTATCTTGAGAATGCGGGCGCTAATTTCGGGTTTTACGTCGATCAACACCTCCGGCTTAACCTCGCCTGCCACCTCCACTTTCTCGACAATGGTCTCACGTGTTACGGAGGCAAACAGACCCGGAGGAATACTCGATCCCGGAGCCTCGCGCCGAACGTAAAACATGCCCACGCCGATCGCGACCGCCAATGCGACCGCTATAAAACTCTTCATGTGCGATTGTTATAGGCGGGGAGCAGAGCGTTTTCAAGCGCTGGACTTATCGCTCTTCGTGATCTCGCCGGCGTCGTGAGGACGCCATGTCGTAGCATGCAAGCAAGATTGACAGCAGCGTCAGGCTAAAGCAGACACTCCAATAGGCGACAAACCATCCCGGATGCCGTTCAAGTAAATACTCCAGAAATGTGGCACCACAGAATAGCAAAACCAAGGCGGCGGCGACGCTGAAAAACATCAGCATCCGCCGCCGCGATTGATTTCGAATGATCCCGAACAGCTCTAGATGATTCGGTTCGTACTGTCTTTGTCGAACAGATGGGCCTTCGCGGAGCTAATATTGAAATGGAGACGATGCCCCGTTTCTTCGTGATCCTGCTGCACCGCCGTGCGGCAAATCGCTGTATGCGCTCCCGTCTGTATATAGATGTTCGTCTCCGCGCCCATAGGCTCGACTAGATCCACCAGCGCCTGGAATGAGTTCGGTCCTGGCTGGACGCTGCCCGTGACCAGTTCGAGGTCTTCGGGGCGAACGCCAAGAATGACCTCCTTGCCCACGAAAGCCCGGGCCGCCGGTCGATCGGTGAATTTCACCTTGACCACGCCGCCATTGTTTTCCTCGAACACGACTGCGGAATCACCGCCGCTCTTGACAGTGCCATGCATGAAATTCATGGGTGGGCTGCCAAGGAATCCCGCGACAAACAGGTTGGTAGGCTCGTTGTAAATTTTCAGGGGCTCGT
Source organism: Chthoniobacterales bacterium (assembly GCA_036525185.1). Lineage (GTDB taxonomy): Bacteria > Verrucomicrobiota > Verrucomicrobiia > Chthoniobacterales > DASVRZ01 > DATDAW01. The sequence continues at coordinate 17,114 of DATDAW010000033.1, forward strand.
CGATTTGTTGGACGACACCTTCTTTGTCACCTGATTCTTCGTCGACGATGGCGGCCATCACGACGATGCGATCGCCCATGGTCATGGCTTCGATCTGATCGTGGGTCACGTAAATCATCGTCGCCTGCAGCCGTTGATGCAGTTTGGTGATTTCCGTGCGCATCTGGACGCGCATCTTGGCGTCGAGGTTGGAAAGGGGTTCGTCGAAAAGGAAGACTTTTGGCTGGCGGACAATCGCGCGGCCGACAGCAACGCGCTGGCGCTGACCGCCGGAAAGGGCTTTCGGTTTGCGGTCGAGATATTCAGTGATGCCGAGGACCGCAGCCGCTTCGCGGACGCGTTTGTCGATTTCGGCTTTCGGATATTTCCGCAACTTGAGACCGAACGCCATGTTTTCATACACGCTCATGTGCGGGTAGAGCGCATAGTTTTGGAAGACCATCGCGATATCGCGATCCTTGGGAGGAACGTCGTTGACGAGTTTGTCGTCGATATAGACCTCCCCTTTGGAGATTTCCTCGAGTCCAGCGACCATTCGCAGGGTGGTCGATTTGCCGCAACCGGAGGGTCCGACGAAGACGACAAACTCACGGTCAGCAATTTCGAGGTTGAAGTCGCGGACGGCTTTTACGTCCTTACCTTTGTCGCCTTTGTAGATCTTATAGACGTTTTTGAGCGTTACTTTGGCCATGTTGTTTTTTTTAACTAGGGTTTGTGGTGGTGCCCGAGAATTTAAGCCGTGCGATGGGCAGTCACCCGGCTGTCAGAAACGCCTGACCTTTAAGGCGTTACTGCGCTGTGGTCAACCCGCTTTTTGCGCCCAAATTCAAAATTTCAGCATCCCGCAAGAAGGCTGCAAAACAGCACCGAGAAAAGGGCGATCCGCTGGTTTTCCCGGCCGAGTCCGGCGGCGCCAACAGTGAAAAGCAAAGGCGATTTCCTTGAGCTGATCGGAGCGTCCCAACGCACCCATGGCCGGCGTTCGAGACATCACGACATCGGCCCCAGCCGCGTGCAGCCGCGAGACGCTGCCGCATTTTGTTCAACGATGCGGTAGTCGAGTTCCATCTCGTCGAAATTACGCGCCGGGCCCGTCCGACGCGGCCGGCTCCGAGGATGATGCTCGGGGCATGTGTGAGATGATACAGAAAAGCCCATTGTATGCGTCCATCTGCTCCTCGCTGGCCGCTGGCACGAGCATCGCAAGGAATTTCACAGGGCCCCCATCTTAGCGCTTCGATAGGACCGCACAAGGCGTGCGCTTTATCGCTCGCACGCCATTTGGCCGGTTTAGCGTGCGCGCCTTCTGCCGCGTAAGCGACTGCGCCAACGCCGTTTAAACCGTCAAATGCGCATGCACCACGTCGTCCGTCAGTGCGCTGACTGGACCCGCGGCGACCACGGCGCCCCGATCCATGATGGCAAATGTGTCCGCCAACGCTTTGCAAAAGTCCAGATACTGCTCAACGAGAAGGATGCTCATTTGTCCTTCCGAACGAAGCATTTTGATCGTATCGCCGATTTGCTCGATGATGTTCGGCTGAATACCTTCGGTCGGCTCGTCGAGGAGCAAAATCTTTGGGTCCGTCAATAAAGCGCGAGCAATCGCCAGTTGCTGCTGCTGTCCTCCCGAGAGCATTCCACCTTTACGAGGCAGAAATTCCTTCAAGATCGGAAACAGCGAGAAAACGCGTTCGAGTTTTGCCTTCTTATTCGCCTTCAGCCCCTGCGCAGCCATGCCGATCTCGAGATTTTCCTCGACGGTGAGGTGCGGAAAAATCTCCCGTCCCTGCGGCACATAGCCAATTCCAGTCCTTGCTCTTCGTTCCGGGGAAAGCCTGCCCAATTCATTACTGCCGAGTTTGATCGTGCCACCGTCTGCCTTCAAAAGGCCGACAATGCTTTTCAATGTGCTGGTCTTCCCCACTCCGTTGCGGCCCATGAGGCAAAATACCGAATGGGGCGGCACCTCGAAGTTAACACCGCGCAGGATGCGACTGCCGCCAATGGACGCTTCAAGTCCGCTCACGGTCAGTTTCGTTGTGATATTTGTGTCCGCTTCCATGCCCTTAGTGTTTACCGCGTCCCAGGTAGACTTCTTTCACTTTCTCATTCGCCTGCACTTCATCGACCGGGCCTTCACAAAGGACATGTCCTTGATGAAGCACCGTCACCTTCCGCCCCTGCGAAATTTGCCGGACGAAGACCATGTCATGTTCGATCACGATAATGCTGTGCTTTCCGGCCAGTGAAATAAGAAGTTCACCGGTGCGATGGGTTTCCTCATCGGTCATCCCCGCGGCGGGTTCGTCCACCAGCAGAAGCTTGGCGTTTTGCGCGAGCAACATCCCAATCTCCAACCACTGTTTCTGACCGTGCGCGAGCGATCCGGCCTTCCATTCACGCTGGTTTTTCAGGTTGATGATACCCAGGATCTCGTTGATACGATCTGATTCGGCGCCGTTCAATTTGAAAAAGAGCGAGGAAAAAACGCCCCGCTGCCCCTCCAGCGATAGCAATAAGTTTTCCCAGACCGTGTGGTCGGTGTATACGGTGGGAGTTTGAAATTTGCGTCCGATGCCGAGGCGGTAGATCTCGTATTCGTTCATCCGGGTGACGTCGTGTTTTCCTTCGAATTCGATCGTACCCGTGTCGGGTTTCGTCCGGCCGGTGATGAGGTCTAGGAAACTGGTTTTCCCGGCTCCATTCGGGCCGATGACAGTCCGAAGTTCGCCCGGTTCGAGATAAAAGTTAAGGTCATTAATAGCCTTGAATCCGGAAAAACTCTTGTTAACTCCCTCCGCTGCCAGCAGGAAAGGTTTCGGGCTCATGGTTTCACCTCCGGCGTGACAGTTGAGGAACCAATCGGCACGTCCTCGGGCGCGGCTTGTTTTTTACGCAGCATCGCGATGATCTGACCGGGAATTCCTGCGATTCCCTTTGGCAGGAACAGTACGACGACAATAAAAAGGCCGCCCAGAATGATCGGCCAAAAATCAGGATACTTCGTGGTAGCCCAGCTTTTGAGAGCGTTGACACTAATCGCGCCGATAATCGGACCCACCAACGTCGCCCTGCCGCCTACTGCCACCCAGACGATAACCTCAAGAGATTTCTCCGTGGACATGGCGCTAGGGTTGATAATGCCAACCTGCGGCACATAGAGGGCGCCACCAACTCCAGCTATCATCGCGCTAATGACGAACACAAAAAGCTTGTAGTTGGCGGCGGCATAGCCGGAAAACAAAACACGCGTCTCGCTGTCTCTCACAGCCCGCTGGATTTTTCCGAACTTAGTCGAAATCAGCCAGCGACAAAACAGGAAAACCAGCAGCAACACCACCGCGCTCGCGATATAAAGTCCCCGTTGTGTCGCCGCGCTGCGAATATCATGGCCCAGGATGAATTTATAATCCGTAAGCCCGTTGTTGCCCCCAAAAGTAAATTCGTTCCGAAAAAACAAAAGGCATGCGGCATACGTCACCGCCTGCGTCAGAATGGAAAAATACACGCCTTTGATTCGTGATCGAAACGTGAGAAAGCCCAATACAAAGGCGACAATCCCAGGCACAAGCATCGTCATGGCCGCCGCAAACCAAAAGCTATGGAATGGCTCCCAGTGCAAAGGGAGTTTTTGGTAGCCCAAAAAAACCATAAAATCCGGCAAGTCGCTCTTGTACTGACCAAGTTTGCCGATCAGGAGCATAAGATGCATTCCAAAAGCGTAACCGCCTAGCGCAAAGAACAAGCATTGCCCAAGGCTCAGCAACCCGGTGTAACCCCATAGCAAATCGACGCCCACCGCAAGGATTGCCAGCGTGAGGTATTGACCCCATTGGTTAATGCTGAAATCGCTGATGTGAAAAAAACTCCCGGGTGGAGTGAAGGCGTTCAGACTCGGAATGACCACGATGGCAAGCACCGAGCAGACAAGGACCGCGACTCCTTCTTTCTTGGAGAAAACTTGATTCATTTATCCTTCAAGGCTCCGGCTCTTGGTGACAAAAATTCCTGCCGGGCGCCATTGCAAAAACAGTATGATTCCCGCCAGCACGATGATTTTTCCCATGACCGGATTAAGCAGGATCTGCTGCAAGCTTTGATCCACGATTCCGATGCCGATGGCCGAGCAGACCGTGCCGAAAATGCTTCCCACGCCACCCAGCACCACAGTCATAAAACAATCAACGATGTAGTTCTGCCCGAGCGACGGGCCGACGTTGCCGATCTGTGAAAGAAAAGCGCCAGCGAGCCCCGCCAGGCCACTCCCGAAACCAAAGGTTAGCATGTTCACCCGTTCCGTGCGCACACCCATGCACGATGCCATGGACCGATTCTGCATAACCGCCCGGATAAGCAGGCCCAAGGGCGTTTTCGTCAGCAACAGCCACGTACCGAATACAATGAGTACTGCAAATCCGATAACAAAAAGCCTGTTATAGCCAAAGATTACATCGCTAATGGTAAAATTGCCGCTCAACCAACGTGGCGAGTTGACCTGAACATTGGCCGCGCCGAAGACGAGGCGATAAAGCTGCTGCAAAACTTGCGAAACGCCCCACGTGGCGAGGAGCGATTCCAACGGACGCTTATAGAGAAATCGGATAACGCCCCGCTCCAAAAGTATGCCTGCCGCAGCGGCAACGAGAAAGGCCAACGGAAGCGAAAACAAAAAGTAACTTTCGTAAAACGCGCCGGTCGCATGCAATCCTGGAATCGAAATACGCACTCCGAAAGGCGATACATCGAGTCCCGGGCCAAAAAAATTCTCGACGACATAAACGGTGTATGCGCCGATCGCCATGATCTCGCCGTGGGCCATATTGATAACCCCCATCAACCCGAACGTAATCGCCAGTCCCAGTGCGACTACCAACAGGATCGAGCCCAGACTGAGACCACGGAAAATGGTTCCGAAAAAGTTGACCCCCTGAATGTAGCCATTGATTGACGCGATGGCTGATGTAGCCGCCGCGATCACGGCCGGCTCGGCAGATTTGTCCGCGGCGATACCTTTAATGACGTCGAGGCTGCGAATGGAATGCAACTCCGCCAGCCTTTTAATGGCCGCAGCCTGCACTTTGGGATCACCCTCCTTGAGTTGAATCAATGCGATCGCCTCACTGAGAGCTTTCTGAACTTTGCGATCCGTTTCTTTGTCGACGCGTGCCTCTAGGATGGGAAGATTGGCAGGCTTTTGGGCGAGACCCAATTTCATTATCGCCGATATCCGGTTGGCTGGCGACGGATCGGCGAGAGCCATCAAATCCAGCGTGTTTCTAATTTGCCGGCGGAGTTTGCTATCTGTCTCAGCGGGTTTGAGATCCTGGCTGGTGAATGTGAAAGGTTGGCCACTGGCATCCGTCAACCACGCGCCTGTATCAATGCGTTTAGCTTTTGCTCGTCCTGATGCATCTCGATCCGAGTCAAGTATAACGGGAATGACCGCCCCAGACGGATCTGTGTAGATGGAAATTTCGTCGCGAGGCCAGGACATCAGGATCCGGCGGACAAACGGCGATCCTGTTTCCGCGAGATCGGCTATGATTTTGGACTGCTCGTCGCCAGTTGTTGTGATAGCTCGGGCCAATGCCTGACGGATCTCAGGCTTTTCGTCCTCCATCTGCGCCTGCGTAAATGGGACAGTGACCAGAAAAACAATGGCCGCCAGCATTCTCCAAACAGCCGACGATGCGGCAACAAAAGAGGGTCTATTTGCCATGCAACAGGATTAAACGAGTCCGGCCTGGGAGAGGCAGTTCTTTTCCTCTCCCAGCGCCGTGTTTTCAGATCCGACTATTTCTTGGCGAAAGAGCCCTTCAGGAAAGGCTCTCCATACACGTCGGGGAATGTTTTGATGATCTTGAACTGTCCATCAGCCTTGGTTTCGCCGATGTAGACCGTTTTGGTAACGTGGTGATTCTTTTGCATCGTCACTTTGCCGCCCGGGCCATCGAAAGAGATGCTGCCGGATTCAAGGACCTCACGAACTTTATCTACGTCGAAGGTTCCGGCCTTTTCAACGGCTGCTTTCCAGAGGTAGACACCGTCGTAGCTGAGAACCATCGGGCTGCAGGTAACACGCTTTTCCTTCACGATGCCGGGAACGGTCGTGGTGGAGAGCCATTTTTGAAAGTCGGCGATGAATTTCTTGTTAGCCGGGGCGTCGATGGACATAAAGTAGGTCCAGCAACCAAGCTGTCCAACGAGGTCCTTGGCGGGAAGACCGCGGAATTCGTCCTCAGAAAGGCTAAAGCTAACCACTGGACAGTCGTCGGCAGTCAGACCGGACGCGGCGTATTCCTTGAAAAACGGCACATTGGAGTCGCCATTAATCGTATTAATGACGCACGCGTCGCCGCTGGCCGCGAACTGCTTAATTTCCGACACGATCTGCTGGTAGTCGGTGTGTCCGAATGGAGTGTATTTACCCGCTGAAACAACCTTGTCGCCTTCCTTGCGCAAGCCGCCCCCGATGTTTTCGATCGGAATGCCTTTGCTGAGGAGGTATTCCATCAGCACGAGGTTGGTAGTCTGGGGATACACGTAGTCAGTGCCAATGAGGTAAAATTTCTTTTTACCCTGGTCCAAGAGGTAATCGACGGCCGGGATGGCTTGCTGGCCGACCGCTTCGGCGGTGTAAAAAATGTTCTTGGACAGCTCTTCACCCTCGTATTGCACGGGGTAAAACAGGAGGCCGTTGTCCTTTTCAAAAACAGGGAGGACGGATTTGCGACTCACGCTGGTCCAACACCCAAACGTCACGGCCACCTTGTCCTGTTCGAGCAGCTGCTTGGCTTTTTCTGCGAAAAGCGGCCAGTTCGAAGCACCATCTACGACGACCGGCTCGATTTTCTTCCCGAGAACGCCACCGCTGGCGTTTATCTCATCAAAAGCAAACAACAGCACATCGCGCAGGGATGTTTCGCTAATGGCCATCGTGCCGCTCAGCGAGTGCAGGACGCCGACTTTAACCGTTTCCTGGGCGTGAGCAGCTGAGGGCAAGAGGATTGGGACAGTGACGGCCGTGAGGAGAAGGGCCGCCAGGGTTTTGAATAATCTCATAAGTAACTTGAATTTGGAGGTCTAGACGACAAGCCGGAACCCGTAGCAGGTTTCGCGCCCACGGGTCCGGCAGGTCGAAAATAGCTTAGAATGTCAGCGTCAGGCCCGTGCTGCCTGTGATGAAACTGTCATCGGGATTGAGCGGAATGACATCGGGCTCGGTGTAGTAGTACGTCACGCCGGCGCTAAATGTCCAGTTACCCGGTAGAAAGGGCAGCGGCACGCTGGCGTTTGCAGACGCCGAGACATAGCCGAAACCAGCATCACCCGCCTGAAAGCCATCGGTCATGAAAGCAACATTGACAGGAAAGGAGAACGTTACTGGTCCGGCGCTAAAACCCTCCGAGAGACCCAGTACCCCTACGATGCCCGTGTCGCCGGCGGCCGCGCCCGAATCGTAGCGCCCGTGAATCGTCAGACTGGGATGCAGAAACGTATCGTAGGCGACTTTGAAATCGACGATCCCCTCGGTTTCCTCACCATACATCCACGCCTGCCAAAGCGCCGTGAAACTCCATTTGCCAACGATATACCCGAGGCCTGCCCAAACATCCACCTCCTGAATTCGATCGCCGATGCTGGATTCCGCGTTGTCGTTAACATCCCACCAGGTGCCTACGATCAGTTTGAATCCTGAGCCGAGGTCAATACCTAACTCCAGTGAAGGATGGAAAAGGAGATCATCCCAATTGTTGCCGGTGGCCCAGACATCCGAACCGTAGGAGATGAAGTGCGTGTCGGCCACCAAAGATAATGTCCCTGAGACCACGCTCGGCTTCGTTTCCGGAACGACCGTTTCCTGGACGGGAGGAGGCGCTTCCCCCGCATGAGCGATGGATAATGTTAGTAGGCCCAGGGCAGCGACACGGACACCTGGGAGGAGCGACTTTAAGGAATCTAGCATTGTTATTTTTTTAGGTTAAGGCGTTGTCTGGAGTCAGAACAAGCAGCCACGGCGACAGCAATATGAGTGCCATTCTTTTTTCCAGTACGGACATTGTTACATCCGACCTCTGATCGACGTATCGCCACCGATCAGGCCGGGCGTTGGCGGTCATGCTTTCCGACCAAACCTCCCCTTTGATGGCCGAAATACCGCCTTCCAACGCCCCGATCATGCAGGCGCACAGCCACTCCCTGCTCTTTCAATCCAAATTTCTCCTGACCCGGACCCGGCCTTGTTGAGTCCTTCAAATGTCACAATTTGACGACGAGGCTGTCGGGATTTGCTCATGGCGATCAAAATCACATCGTAACGGTATTTTGCCCGTAGCTTGCCAGACATTGCCCTGCCAGCTACAGTCCAACCCACAAGAACACAGGATTCGGAGGCGACAAATACGGTTTCCTCGTTCTGGCGGAGACAAATTTATGGCAAACGCAATGGTACTTGGCATCGGTGGCGTCGGATCGGTCATCGGCCAAAAATTGCACGAATACGACTGCTTCGACCGTATCGTGCTGGGAGACCTCGATCCAGTCTTTGCTCAGCAGCTCGCCGCGCGCACAAAGAACAGTCGGTTCGTTGTTTGTCAGGTAAACGCGATGGACACGCCGAGGCTGATCTCGCTGATGAAAGACCATCAGATCGACGTAACCTGCAACGCATGTACCTGCCAAACCAACCATTCCGTGCTCGAAGCGTGTGTGGAAGGGGGTTCGCATTACCTCGACATGGCAGCGGATATCTATTCACCGCCAGGCGTCAAGCGGCCCGGAAAAAATTCGTATGAAGCTGAAATTGAAAAGTTTAATCAGCGATTTCTCGATCACAACCTGGCCGCAATCCTGTGCATGGGTTGCGATCCGGGCGCCGTCAATGTCTTCGCACGCTGGGCGATGGATCGCCTGGACACGGCAACCAGCATTCGTGTGCTTGACGCAGATAATGCTGAAGTCCGCGGGTACCGTTTTGCCGTTTTGTTCTCGCCGGAAACATTTTTCGAAGAGCTCGGAGCGACGCCGTATTTTGTGAAAGATGGTCGTGTCACCGCGGGGAAACCGCTGGAGACCGAGGTGGAATGGGTACGTTTCCCGGAACCAATCGGCTTGCAAAAAACGTACGCCGTCGCCCACGAGGAAGGTGTCAGCCTGGGTTTGTATCCGCCTTTTGTGGACAAAGGAGTTCGGTATTCCGTCTTTAAGTACAATCTTTCCGAAAAAGTGGTGAATGTTTCCAAATCGCTCGCATTGCTGAATCTGGATACGTGGAAAAAAGTGAGGGTTGATGGGGTGGAAGTCGCTCCGGTCCGCGTCGCAAGCGCGAGCCTTCCCAAACCCGCACAACTTGGCGCCACCGTCGAAGGTTATTCGTGTGTCGGCAGTGAGGTGCGCGGAACAAAGGACCGCAAACGGATGGAGTATTTTGTCTATACGATGGACAGTCACCGCGATGCCTATGAAAAATACGGCTATTCGCTGACTCTAGTGCAAACCGGAATTCCCCCGGCGCTGGCGGCGCGTCTGTTAGTCACCGGAAAAATATCCGAGCGAGGCGTCATGATGCCGGAGCATCTCGATCCCGAGGCGCTGATGGATAACTTCAGCCGTGAGGGCTTGCCAATTTTTGTTGAGCGCCGCGAAGTGGAACGGTTGTAATCCATCCATGGTCCACAAACTGTTCACCGTGCTGGCGCTCACAGTCGTTGCGCTTTCCAGCATGGCGGAGGAGACCGCGATGGTCCCCAACGAGAACCTCATTCTTGACGGAATTCCGCCGATCCCTGCCTCGATCGCCGAAAATGCGCGGCGGTACACGGATTTCCGCCTTGGCGTTTTCTCAGGATGGCATCCCACGGAGCGAAAACTGTTGATTTTGACGCGGTTCGCGGACACCGCACAGGCACATCAAGTGGCGGGACCTGGCGCGGACAGGCATCAGTTGACTTTTTTCCCGGACGCCGTGAGCGGAGCGGCGTATGCGAAGAACGACAGCAGCTATGTCTTGATTAACAAATCCGTTGGCGGAAATGAATTCGGACAAACCTATCGCCTCGATCTCGACACGGGAAATATTACGCTTCTGACGGACGGCAAATCGAAAAATAGCGCCGGGATTTTTTCCAATGACGGCAGGCTTGTCTATACATCCACGCGCAGGACAGGCAGGGACACCGACTTCTACATCATCGACCCGAAGGATCCCAAGTCCGACAGATTGCTGACGGAATCGACTGGCGGCGGATGGAGCCCGCTCGACTGGTCGCCGGACGGACGGCAGGTGCTGGTCATGGAATACGTTTCGATCACGGATTCGAATCTGTGGCTCATCGACACGGCGACCGGCCAGAAAACGCTTCTCACGCCGAAACCGAGGGATGGCACACAGGTATCATACAGCGGCGGGTTGTTCAGCGCGGATGGCTTGGGAATCTATACAGCCACAGACAAAGGGTCGGAGTTTCGACGGTTGACATCCATCGATTTGCAGACGCGCGAATCCGAGGTCCTCAGCGGAGATATCCCGTGGGACGTGGAGGAATTTGACCTCTCGGCGAACGGAAAACATCTGGCGTTCGTGACGAACGAAGCCGGCTCCAGCGTCCTGCATGTCTTCGATACGGTCAGTGGCAAGCGGGTCCCCTCACCCTTGCTGCCTCCCGGAGTGGTCGGAGCACTCGCCTGGCATCCGAAGCTCAATGAACTGGCATTCAGCCTGGCATCGGCCCGTTCGCCGGCCGATACCTACACCTGGAAACCGGGCAACGGTGAAATCACCCGCTGGACATTCAGCGAGACAGGCGGACTGAATCCCGCCAATTTCTCGGAGGCAAATCCGATCCGCTGGAAGTCGTTCGACGGCAGGGAAATCACCGGATTCTTGTATAAACCAGGGCCGGGTTTTTCCGGAAAGCGCCCCGTGATCATCAACATCCACGGCGGACCGGAGTCGCAATACCGGCCGGGTTATCTTGGCAGAAACAATTACTTTCTGAATGAGCTCGGCGTCGCGCTCATTTTCCCCAACGTTCGCGGATCGAGCGGTTATGGAAAAACATTTGTGAAGCTCGATAATGGCTATCTGCGCGAAGATTCCGTCAAAGATATCGGCGCCCTGATCGACTGGATCGCCACACAATCGGACCTCGATGCAAGCCGGATCATGATTACCGGCGGCAGCTACGGGGGCTACATGACGCTGGCATCCTCCGTGCATTTCGCGCATCGCATTCGCTGCTCGCTGGACGTCGTGGGCATCTCTAATTTTGTCACATTTCTGGAAAAAACGGAAAGCTACCGCCGCGACTTGCGCCGTGTCGAATACGGAGATGAGCGCGACTCGAAGATGCGTGAATTCCTGGAAAGGATCTCTCCGCTGAGCTCCGTCGACAAAATCGTCAAGCCCATCTTCATCGTGCAGGGTGCCAACGACCCCCGGGTGCCGCGAAACGAAGCCGAGCAGATGCTCAAAGCTCTTCGGGAAAAACGCTGCGAAGCCTGGTTCCTGATGGCAAAGGACGAAGGCCACGGCTTTCAGAAAAAGCCAAACGCGGATTTCCAGTTCTACGCAACCGTCGCCTTCATCCAGCGATACCTGTTGGGATCCGGCTAAGGCGCCTTCTGCAGGCAGTCCAAGGGAAAAAACTTGTTCCTTCGTTTATTTAAGATTCGCCCCATCGAACCTCACTTTTTCTTTGTGGCACCGTAAAGATAATCCTCTTCCTTGCCCGTCTCGATGAACTCCTCTAATTCCTTTGCCAGGCGGCGATTGCTCTTCTTAAGCCACGCAAGATCCGCCTGAGCTTCGGCCTTGCGACCCATCTGTGTATAAAGCACGCCTCGATACATATAGGCTTCGGCAAGTTTCGGCTTGAGCTGGATCGCTTTGTTATAATAGGCAAGGGATTTCTTAAAATTGGTCGATCCTTGTTTGCGAAGTACAAATGCCAGGTTGTTGTATGCCTCTGCAAAACCTGGATCCAGCTTGATGGCTTGTTCGAACTTGCTTTGAGCTTGCGCGAACCGTTTGTCCTTCATCAGATCGACCCCTTCGTTGTAAGCGACGACAGCGGGACTTTCTTGTTTGACCACCGGCTCACCCGAGCTTCCAGCACCGCCGCTGCCCGCGCCTAGTGCAGAAAAAGCCGCCATTGCGGCCATGGCGAAAATGCTTAACAGACGTTTCATAGTGGACTCCTTAGGCCTGGACCGCAGTGCAAACCATTGTGGCCAGATCGTTAAATAGTGGCTGTTCAGCGATAGAGGCTGAGACTACACGCAAACGATATGACCCGCCAAAACGCTGTCAAGTTCGTCGTCCGGCCATTTTGGTCGTCGTCTGGATCTTCGTCAAAGCCGTCGGGCTTCGGAACTTGGCAAGAACGAACGAATAGCCGTCCGAATGAAGTCCGGCTGCGGCATTCAATGATGCGCGGGACCTCAGCAAGCGACTACGCGGCCTTGAAAAGGAACCACTCCCCCTCAATCGTGTCCCTCCGGCGGAAGGCAACGATGTTGGAGTTCAGGCAATCTGCCTGGGCCGCAGCGCTGGCTTTTGCACGGTTGAGGCCAAGGCTCATGTAGGTCCGGACCAATTCTTCGAATTGTTGTCCTTCCAGGTCTGGCGACCGAGTCAGAGCTGACCCAGGGCCAGGCTCGTCTGTCGATATTTCTGCGGGCGTATTCATGCTTTTCGTTCGGGTGCGTGGGTTGCGCCGCCTTCCTTCTCCAGCAGTCGATCTTCAACAAAAAACCCACTGCCTTTGTCTTCGGCGGTGGGTTTCTCTGAAAATCGAAATATTGCGTCTTTCTTTCGCTATTCTGAAACCTCACCCTGCCAGCTACCCCAACGGATAAAGGACGGTTTAACGGCCATGCTGACGACAAGAACCATGCCACCGGCCTGACGGGCGGTCTTGGAAAACGGGCTATGGACGGTCGCGGCGGGTTTCATCACTGCATTTGCGCGGCCAATTTGACGACACAGGGGAGCGGCGTCAAGCAGAACATTGCCTCATAGGAAACCGCCGGCCCAGCGAATGCAACCAGCGGACAGAAAACGCGAAGAAAACTCGACACCGCCATTTCCTTCGCTACATGTCGACGCCTCAAAATTCCCACGCCGTTCCGATATTGAGGGTTGTCCACTTACCCAATTGACTCATCCCATGCCCGTCTCAACATTTTCCGGACCCTCGACTGCCGATCTCGAATTCTCCGCCTCAGAAGAAGGCGATTACGTCGTCCATCGGCTCGGCGGCAAAACCTTCCGCCTCAACAAGGCCAAAGCGCGTGAGCGTCTAGCCGGGAAACGCGTCATTAACGGCTTTCGTTCCGCCGAGTTGAACGTTTTGCCACTCAAATACCACGAGGCTTACCGCATTTATAAACAAATGAAGGCGAACCATTGGGAGCCGGACGTCATCGACATGACGAAGGATTGCAGCCAATGGAACACGAATGTGCTCTCGGCGAAGGAACGCTGGATCATCGAAATGGGTGTCGGCTATTTTTCGGCTGCCGAAGGCATCGTCGGCGACTCGGTGCTGCACGTTATCGAAGACAATCTGACCGCCGCGGAATTGAAACACGCCGCTCTACGCCATATCGCCGAGGAATCGATTCACATGGATTCCCTGCTGCACATCATCGGCAGCCTGAATATCGACCTCGACGAGGTAACCGCAAAGTTCAGCGACATCCCAAGCGTGCAGCGGAAAAATGCGTTTATCACGCGTGAAATGCCGGAACTGAAAATGGGCATCGACCTCACCCAAACCGCCAACAAGCAAAAATTCGCGAAAGCCATTTTCGGCATCACGCAAGTCATGGAAGGAACGCAATTTTATGCGCTTTTCGCGATGATCCTGTCGCTGCATCGTCAGAACAAAATGACCGGCATCGGCCAGATGTTCCAATACACACTGCGAGATGAATCCAACCACATCGCTCTCGGCCGTTACCTTCTTACACAGCTTATCGAGGAAAATCCGGACGTCTGGACTCCGGAATTCCGCGCGGATCTGACGGAATTCATGCGAGAGGGTGTGGAACTGGAAAAGGAATTCGTACGCGACTGCTTGCCGGAAGACGGCGTGGGGATGACGCAGCGCGATTTTCTGGACTATGTGGAATACAATGCGGATCGCCGCCTCACCGGGCTGGGCCTTCCCCCGTTGTCTCAGATCAAGACGAACCCCTTCCCCTGGCTGGATGAGGTAATTTTCCTGCGCAAGGAGAAAAATTTCTTCGAAACACGCGTCACCGAATACCAGACCGGAGGGAGCGTGCAAAACGCCAACGAAGACGATTTGATTTAACGCTCTTAATTCTTAATTCTTAACTCTTAATTCCTACAATGGGAGTTCACTCTGACAGTTGGATCCGCCGCATGGCCGTTGAACGCGGTATGATAGAGCCCTTCGCTGATACGCTGGTGCGAAAAAACGACGCCGGACCGATCATCAGCTACGGCTTGTCAAGCTACGGCTACGACCTGCGCGTGGCAGACGAATTCAAAGTGTTTACCAATGTTTACAACGCCGTCGTCGATCCCAAGGCGTTCGATCCGCAATCCTTTGTCGACATCCGCGGCGAATCCTGTCTGGTGCCGCCGAATTCGTTCGCGCTGGCACGCAGCGTCGAGTATTTCCGGATTCCGCGAGACGTCCTCACTTTGTGTGTTGGCAAAAGCACCTACGCCCGCTGCGGAATTATCGTGAACGTGACCCCCTTTGAACCGGAATGGGAAGGCCACGTCACCTTGGAGATATCAAACACCACGCCTTTGCCCGCACGCATTTATGCAGGTGAAGGCCTGGCTCAGGTGTTGTTTTTGGCAGCAACCGAAGTCTGCGAAACTAGCTACGCCGACCGGAGCGGAAAATATCAGAGACAACGGGGCATTACCGTCCCGAGAACCTGACTAGCGAAATACCGCAGTCGCATTCTGTGCCGAAGGATTCTGAAGTTAACCACTAGCCCGTCGCACATTTGAGTGTTGTTTCGTGTTGTTTCGTGCTGTTTCGAGTTTTCACGCCGCGGGTTTTATGTTTTAGTCGCAACTGTGCTGTCAAAGGCGTCAGAGGCGGTGTCAATCGTCGTTCCCAAGGTCAAACTGCGCTTGCGCGTCGTTTCTGGAGAACAGGACGCGTTTGGTCCAGGAAAAGCCCAGCTGCTTGAGTCTCTTCTGCAAACCGCCAGCCTGAATCGCTCTGCAGCCGAGATGAGAATGTCTTACATGAAGGCGCTTGCCCTCGTCCGGGCAATGAACACCCATTTCGCCGAACCCCTGGTCGAGTTGTCACGCGGCGGTAGGCAGGGTGGCGGAGCGCGGGTGACAAAAACCGGGTTGAAGGTGCTCGAGGTCTATCACGAAATGCAACAAGCCAGTGAGACTGCGGCGAAACCCGCCTGGCGGCGGCTCAAACGCTGGCTCAAGGAATAGCCCCAAAGCGGTGGACTTTGGAAAGAAAAACATCAGCAACGTTTTCATCGTTATATTCCCTTTGATAGAACGAAACGTCATGAAGCAGCTTTCTTCGATCCCGTATTCACTCGCACGTATTCTAACGTTGCTGGTTTGTCTGACGTTTTCACAGGCTGCGTTTGCCGAGGAAACGGCCAAAAAAACCCTTCTCGTCGCTGCGGCTTCCGATTTGAAGTTTGCACTCGACGACCTGCTCACGGGTTTTCGCGCCGACCACCCCGAATACGACGTGAAACCAACCTACGGCTCTTCCGGCAAATTCTTCTCGCAAATCGATAACGGGGCCCCATTTGATGTTTTTCTATCGGCGGACGTGAAATTCGCAACGCAGCTCATCGACAAAGGCAAAGCGGAAAAGGACTCTGTTTTTCACTATGCCGTGGGTCACATCGTGGTGTGGGTTCCAAAGGATTCGAAGATCAATGTGGAACAACTCGGCATTCAGGCATTGCTCGACCCGGGTATTCACAAAATTGCCATCGCGAATCCTGAGGTCGCGCCTTATGGCAGAGCGGCAGTCGCAGCGTTAAGAAAGCTGGGCGTTTACGACGCAGTAAGCCCGAAGTTGGTGCTCGGCGAAAACATCTCGCAAACGGCGCAGTTCATTCAAAGCGGCGCGGCAGACATCGGGATCATCGCATTGTCGCTCGCATTGGCACCGACGATGAAGGACCACGGACGGTATTGGTCCGTGCCGCTGGACGCGTTTCCCAGAATGGAACAGGCCGGTGTCATCCTTTCGAAAGCGAAGAATCCGGAAGGCGCGACGGCACTGAAAGAATATCTCTCGACCGCAAAAGCGCAGGCCGTACTGAAAGCTTACGGCTTTGACCTGCCCGAGCCTGTCCCTGCAAAATAGCGGCCCATGGATTGGACCGCACTTTGGCTCACGACTAAACTCGCGTTGGTTACATCGCTGGTTTTGCTCGTGATTGGTGTCCCGCTTGCGTGGTGGCTGGCGACAACACCGTGGCAGGGGCGACTCTTTGTAGAGGCCGTCGTCGCCCTGCCTATTGTGCTGCCGCCAACGGTCATCGGCTTTTACGTGCTCGTTGCGCTGGGACCGCGTAGCCCGCTGGGAGGATTTTTTGAGAACGTCCTCGACTACCCCCTGCCGTTTACGTTTGCAGGACTGGTCGTCGCGTCGGTCCTGTACAGCCTCCCCTTCGCCGTGCAACCCTTCGTCGCCGCATTTCGTGGAGTGAACGCGGAATTGATTCAGGCGGCGTGGGCAACCGGAGCAACGCCGTGGCGCACGTTTCGGCGTGTGACGATTCCCCTCGCCTGGCCCGGATTGCTGAGCGGCGTCGTGCTGAGCTTTGCCCACACGCTCGGTGAATTCGGGGTCGTGCTGATGGTCGGCGGCAACATCGCCGGTGAAACGCGGACGATTTCCGTGTCGATTTATGATGCCGTGGAGAGCCTGGATTACGAGACTGCGACTCGCACGGCGTTGCTGCTGGTGGTGATTTCCTTCGTGATTCTAAGCCTGATTTACCTGCTGCAACGCAACGTCCGCGTGGCCGTCGGCCGGTGAATTTTCTGCAAAACGTCGCTTGCGTCCCGGTAAAAAATCACCGTATTTTGTATAGGTTAAGATCACCAACCACACTATATTGTGGTTATCGTGAACCCCGAAGCCGTGCCGCTTCAAAGCTACCTTTCCGGATCAGGCAGCCGCAAAATAAAAGAACCCATTCGCAATCCAATCTATGTCTTTGTCCCTTCCAACGGCCCCATTTGCGCTCACCAACGAGCTCCCCGACATCGGCGGCGTCGATTTTCCGCAAGTTATCCGCCGCGACGTGCCGGGTGATCCTTCGGGAAAACCCCGCGTCGTCCCGTGGCTTGGCCACAAAATCGCCCGGGCGGTCGCTGCAGCCTGCTTCGCCGAAGGCCAGGACGAAGAAATCGGACACCGGGTCCAGGCAGAAATCGAAGTCCGCATGCGCCGGGAGCAGCCCGTTTTCATCCACATTGAGCACATTCAAGATCTCGTCGAAGAGACGTTGATTGACCTCGGCCACCCCCGAGTCGCCCTCGCCTACGGCAAGTATCGAGCCAAGCGGGCTGCCGAACGGGAGATCGCCGCTCAAAAACACGATGATGCCGCCGAGCATCACGCCACGACTCAACTCGAACTCGCCACACGCGAGCAACTCGCCGACATCCGCGCCCGGATTTCCTTTGCCCGCATCGGGCTCAGGGGCCTCACGCTCACCGACGATGACATTCTCGCCCGTTTGCTTCGTAGCACATCGATCAATCTTTCCGCCGACGAACGCCGGGACACGATCGTTCTCAACGCCAAATCCCTCCTCGACCTCGACGCAGATTCGCGGTTTTTCGCCGCGCGGATCTTGCTCTCATATATTTATGAGGAAACCCTCCCCTGGAAGATCGCTGATGGCCCACAAGCGCTTAAAGAAGCTCATCGCAAAGCGCTCATCGCCTACATTCCCCGTGGCATCGAACTGAAACGGATCGATCCGCGCCTCGCGAAGTTTGATCTGCCAAAACTCGCCGTCGCCCTCGATCCGTTCGCCGACTTACAGTTCGACTTTATCGGTATCCAGACGCTCTACGATCGCTATCTCATTCACCACCAGGACGGCGTCACCGGCCGCAAGCGCCGTCTCGAAGCACCGCAAATCTTCTGGTTGCGCGTCGCCATGGGCCTTAGCCTCAACGAGCACGAGCCCGAAGCTCGAGCGATCGAGTTTTACGGCATTTACAAAACGCGCAGGGCCTGCAGTTCCACCCCGACGCTGTTCAACTCAGGCACGCTGCACCCGCAACTTTCCAGCTGCTACCTGCTCTACTGCGGCGATAGCATCGAGGAGATTACAGAAACCTGGCGGCGATTTTCCCATCTCTCGAAATGGGCCGGCGGCCTGGGCTGCTCGTGGACAGCGATCCGCGGCGCAGGTGCCCACATCGCCGGCACAAACGGCGAAAGCTCCGGCGTCATTCCATTTCTGAAGGTGAGCAACGACATCGCCATTGCCGTCAACCAGGGCGGCAAACGGCCAGGCGCCCTCTGCTCCTATCTTGAACTCTGGCACGCCGATATCGAGGACTTCCTGGATTTACGCAAGGAAACCGGCGATGACCGCCGCCGCACCCACAACATGAACACGGCAAACTGGATTCCCGACTTGTTCATGAAACGTCTCAAAGCCATCTCCGACAGCGTTCTGCCCAAGGACGCGACCTGGTCGCTTTTCCGCACCAACGACGTGCCCGATTTGCCGGATCTCCACGGACGCGCCTTCGAACTCCGTTATGAGGAATACGAACGTCTCGCCGCCAATGGTAAACTCTGGACCCGCAAAATCCGGGTCCTGGCTCTTTGGAAGCGCATGCTCGAAATGCTCTTCGAGACGGGTCATCCCTGGATCACATTCAAAGACCCGAGCAACGTCCGCAGCCCACAGGACCATGCCGGCGTCATTCACAACTCGAATCTCTGCACCGAGATCACACTTAACACCAGCAGTGACGAAGTGGCTGTCTGCAATCTGGCGTCGATTAACATCTCGTCGCACCTCCGTGAAGACGGAACGATCGATCACGAAAAACTTCGCGACACGGTTACCACAGTCATGCGGATGCTCGACAACGTCATCGACACGAATTTCTACCCTATCGATGCGGCTGCCCGGGCTAACCAAATGCATCGTCCGGTCGGTTTGGGTGTGATGGGTCTGCAGGACGCGCTTTACGATAAAAAAATTCCGTTCGATTCACTCGAAGCCGTCGCATTCAACGACGAAATGATGGAAGCCATCGCGTTTTACGCCTACCACGCGTCGAGCGATCTGGCGACGGAACGGGGTCGTTACCCAAGCTTTTCCGGTTCGAAATGGGACCGCGGATTGCTTCCGCTCGATACATTAAATCTTCTGGAACAGGAACGTGGGGTCCCAGTTCTCGTTGATCGCACCTCGCGACTCGATTGGGACGATCTCCGCCACAAGATCGCCCGCCACGGGATGCGCAACTCCAACTGCCTCGCCATCGCGCCAACAGCCACCATTTCGAACATCCTTGGTTGCACGCCCTGCATTGAGCCGACTTACAAACACATCCACACCAAATCGAACCTCAGCGGCGAATTCATCCGCACCAATGACCATCTCCTCCGCGATTTGCAAGAACTCGGTCTCTGGGATGACGAAATGCTGGCCGATTTGAAATATTACGACGGAAGCGTGCAAGCTGTGGAACGCATCCCGGACGACTTGAAACGTCTCTACAAGACTGCGTTCGAAATTGCGCCAACCTGGGTGCTTCAGGCCGCCGCCGCGCGCCAGAAATGGATCGATCAGGCCCAAAGCACGAACCTCTTCCTTGCCGACGCAGACGCCCGAACCGCAAGTTTCATGTATCGTGAAGCATGGGAACGCGGCCTCAAGACGACTTATTATCTTCGCACTCTAAACAAAAGCTCCATCGACAGCGCGAATCGCGATCGCCGAGTGGCCTCCCCTGTGCCCGGTGCAAAGCGTGAAATCGCTATTTCGGAAGCGGAACAAATCGCCTGCTCCATCGAAGCGATGCGCAACGGCGGCGTGTGTGAAAGCTGTCAGTAAAACACGAAGGGCAATTCCTCGGGGAATTGCCCTTCATACTTAAACACCATACCCCTGTCGCAAAGATCCTAAAAAATATTTTCGATTGTTTTTAGATCGATCTAAGCGTCTCTTATCCTATGAAGTTAAACCTCCCAAATAGTCTCCCCCTGATGCTGAAGCTGGCGTCGTTCCGCCATGTTTCCCGGCCTATTTCCTCCATTCGTCGTCACCGCCGACCGGTCCCCCAGAAATCGGCACAACCGCACAAATCATAGATTAGTAGATCGATCTAATTTTTCGGCGGCATTTCTATGTCCGCTGTCGGCTATTAGCCGTCGCATCGGACCACAACCGGACCGTTTTGTCTGCATGGCTGAAATTCAGAAACCACGTGTGACGCTCCTCGATATTGCGGCGGATGCAGATGTTTCCCGCGCAACGGTTTCCCTCGTCATTCGCAACGTGCCCACGGTCGCCGAGGAAACCCGGAAACGCGTATTACGATCCATTCACAAACTCGGCTACGTTTACCATCGCGGCGCTGCCAGTCTCCGCAGGCAGCAATCACACGCCGTAGGACTCATCGTCTCCGATATCACCCAACCCTTCTTTGCCGAAGTTCTCATCGCCATTGACGAACGGCTCGCAGCCGCTGGAATCGTCACGTTGCTGGGCAATTCTTCCGAAAGCCGCGCAAAAGAGGAGCGCCTCATTCGAACGATGCGCGAGTTCCCCACCGACGGCATGCTGATTTGCCCATCGCACGACGGCGAGTCGCCAAAAAATTCGCGCATCCTCAGCAGCTCAATTCCAACCGTCGCTTTCGCCCGACCTGTGCCAGGTCTCGACTATGCGGGCATCAACAACGCCCACGGAACTGAGCTTGCCGTCAAGCATCTGTATGGGCTCGGCCATCGGCGGATCGCGTTTATTGCTGGCAATCCCGAAGTTTCGAGCGGCCGCGACCGCCTTGATGGCTACCGGCAGACGGTCACCCAGCTGGGCCTGGAATTCGACCCTTTGCTGGTCGTTCCTTGCAATCCAAGCCGGCGCGGCGGCTACGACAGCATCCTTTTGCTGTCGCAGCTGGATCGTCCGCCGACGGCAGCTTGCTGCTTCAACGATGCGGTTGCGCTGGGAGCGATCGAGGCACTCCAGCATCTCGGCAAAAAGCCAGGCGCCGATTTCGGTATCGTGGGTTTCAACAACACACCGGAGGCCGCTCAGAATGTGCTGACTCTCACTACCGTCGATACCGCCCCTCGCCAGCTCGGAGAAACGGCAGCGGAGCTGCTCCTCAAACGCATTGAAAAACCAGACGCACCCATACAGACCGTTATTCTCCAGCCACGCTTGATGGTTCGCGAATCGTGCGGTGCCTCTTCCTACCAAAACAAAACCTTCCCCATTGCCCGCGGCTACGCAGAAAGCGGCCCCGAATAGGACCGGCCAGCGAAGCCGCGCCCCCTCTGCTCCCTCACTAACATACGTAACTGAATCCTAATAACCCCCCAATGAAAATACGAATCTGTTCTTACTTTGCTGCCATGGCGCTCGCTGTTGCAGGTCTTGCCCCAGCCACGTTGCTTGCGGCCGAGAAAAAATTGGAAGTATTCTCCTGGTGGACTTCGGGCGGTGAAGCCGCCGCGCTCGAAGCCCTGTTTCAAACTTATAAAAAGGCCAATCCGGGAGTCGAAATCATCAATGCAACCGTCGCCGGTGGCGGTGGATCCGCCGCCCGTCCCGTCCTACAGGCACGCCTTGCCGGAGGTGACCCTCCCGACAGCTGGCAAAGCCACCCCGGATCGGAATTGATCGGTCAATATGTCGAAGCAGGTTACTGCGAACCAATCAATGATCTCTACCAGACCGAAAACTGGGAAAAAGTCGTTCCCAAAGGTCTAATCGATCTGTTGACGAAAGACGGCAAGATCTACGGCGTGCTGGCAGGCGTCCATCGCGGCAATGTTCTGTGGTACAACAAAAAACTTCTTGCGAAAAACGGCATTACCGTTGGCGATAAGCTGACCTTTGACGAGTTCTTTGCCATCGCAGACAAACTTAAAGCGGCCGGAATCACACCCCTCGCGGTCGGCGATTCCGGAATCTGGGCGTCCGCCCATCTTTTCGAAAACACCCTGCTGGGAACCGTCGGACCACAAGGTTGGAACGATCTTCGGACCGGAAAACTGGCTTGGGACGATCCAAAAGTGAAACAAGCCGTCGACACTTACATCAAATTGTTAAGCTATCAAAACACCGACCACTCCGCTCTAAGCTGGGATCAGGCCGTGAAACTCGTCATTGAAGGCAAGGCCGCCTTCACTTCGATGGGCGACTGGACCTATGGCGAACTTGCCAAAGCCAAACTGAAAGACAACGAAGACTTCGGTTGGGTTAACCATCCAGGGACCGACGGAGGGTTCATTGTCGTCGCCGACGCATTCACTCTAGCCAAAGGCGCTCCTCACAAAGCGGATGCCATTGCCTGGTTGAAAGCAGTTGGCAGCACGGAAGGGCAGGAAGCATTCAATCCCCTCAAAGGCTCCATTCCGGCACGAACAGACGCTGACAAAAGCAAGTTCAGCCCCTATCACAATTGGTCGATAAATTCCTTCGCAAAGGATGCTCTGGTCCCGAGTATCGTCCATGGCGAAGCGACTCCTGCCGGCTTTCAGCAAACCCTCAATGACGCCATCACCAGTCTCGTCATCGATAAGAGAACCGACGCATTTACCAAAGCGATGGTCCAGGCAGCAAAGGACGCTGAAATCTCCCAGTAAAATAGTAGAACACATCGGATGGCGACATCCCCGGCGGGACGGTGCGAAACGAAAGCTGACAGCTGTCCTGCCGGACGGGAAAGCAAAGTGTTGCCCGTGCCATGAAGTCAAAGTCCAACACGAAATCCGCGGTCGCGCGCCCCGATCCCGCCGGCCGCCCGTGGTGGCGATTCGATCAAAGGGCGTTTCCACCATTGATCCTGACACCGACGATGATCGCCAGCATGGTCTTCGTCTACTTCTTTATCGGGTTAACGATTTGGATTTCCCTGTCGAAATGGGGCACTCTCCGGATGAACCTCGACCTGCGCGAACCGCTTGGCATCACTTATCAGCAAATGTTTGCCATGCCGCGCTGGCACGCCAATTTACGCAACGTCTTTGTTTTCACGACTCTGTTCCTGGCGAGCTCCATGGGCCTTGGTCTCATTCTGGCCATCTTGCTGGACCGGAAGCTCATCGGTCACACCATCCTTCGCAATGTGTTCCTGTTTCCCTATGCGCTCTCGTTCATCGTCACAGGCATCGCATGGCGTTGGATTTTCAATCCGGAGACGGGTATCAACCTCTTGTTTGACGGCTTGGGCATTAACCATCTGATCACCTTCTTCGGCGGGCCACCTCTGAAGCCCGGCTGGACGACCGACCCATCAGTGATTCTTTCGTTAAACGACTGGCTCGGCGCCATTTTTCCTGCCGTCAAAGAGATGTCCATCCAGCTGGGAATCCCAATGGCTCTCATTCCCGTTGTGATCGCTGCGATGTGGCAACTCACAGGATTCGCGATGGCCATGTACATCGCCGGCATGTCCACAATCTCTAGTGACTTGCGCGAGGCCGCCCGAATGGACGGCGCCAGCGAAGCGCAACTCTATACCACAGTGATCGTGCCGCTCCTCCGTCCCGTAACCGTTAGCACGGCCATCATCATGGGCCATATCTCACTAAAAATATTCGACCTGATCTTTGCCATGACAGGTACCGGACCGGGTTTCGCAACGGACGTCCCTGGCATCTTCGTCTTCGATCAAACCTTTAAGGCAACGAAATATAACCTCGGCGCAGCGGCGTCGGTCGTCATGTTGATTCTCGTCAGCTCAATCATCGTTCCCTACCTCTGGAGAGACCTTCGCAGACGTTAACCATGCTCTCGTCAAAAATCATCCACGCTAGATCCCACCCAGGCCTTCCGAAGAACATATGGGACTGGCTGATCCTAACCTTTCTTTTGCTCTGCATGGCGTTCTTTTTGTTGCCGGTTTACGTGATGATCATAACCGGGCTGAAGGAGTCCACCCATGTCAGCCTTTCAACCATGTGGCACTTGCCCACAACCTTTGGAATGGGTGGCTTCAAGGAAGCGTGGAATCGTCTGAGCCCGAATCTTGGTAATAGCCTGCAACTAACCCTGCCCGCCACGGCCATCTCGGCCATGTGGGGGGCAGTCAATGGTTATGTCCTCTCCAAATGGAAATTTCGTCATTCCAATCTGCTTTTCGGAATTTTGGTTTTCGGAATGTTCATCCCCTACCAGAGCATCCTGATTCCGCTAATTCAATTTCTCCAACACGTCAAACTTTACGGCACGATCTGGGGCTTGATTACCGTCCACGTGATCTACGGGTTGCCTATCACGACGCTCATTTTCAGAAACTTCTTCGCCGATATCCCGGATGAGCTCGTGGAATCCGCACGCATCGATGGCGCAGGCATTTTTCGCACGTTCGTATCGGTAATGCTGCCACTTTCCGCGCCGGGTTTTGTCGTCGTAGGCATCTTCCAGTTCACTAACATCTGGAACGATTTTTTGTTTGGCGTGACCGTGCTGCCCAATCCAAGATCCCAACCGGTGACCGTTGCCTTGAACAATCTTTCCGGATCATTCTCCGTGGATTGGAATGTCGTAATGGCAGGAGCCGTCGTTGCAGCTTTACCTACGGCCCTGGTCTACATCTTTCTGGGCCGTTTCTTCATCCGCGGATTGCTATCCGGCTCCGTGAAAGGTTAGTTGCATGACACCCATTAGCGCAAGAGTTCGAAATAGACCGTGCCAGAAACCTTCCAGTTTCACCATCGATCAAGCGATGGAGGCTCCTCAAAAAAGGGGGATCTGGATCGAGCGCAAGTGAGACGCTCAAAGCAAACGGAAGGAACGGAGATAGGTGATCAATTTCCTGTGACTATGAGAACCACACCCACACTCATCGCCGCGTTGGCGCTACCCGTCGCGTTGGTTGCGCAGTCCCGAAACGAAGTGTTTCACTTGGACGAAGTCGGGCCTCCCGTGCACCACCCGGCGGGCGATAAGACCGCTTACTCGCCTTACGCGCAACGCGATTTTCCGACCCGTGTTTTCTTTGGCGATACCCACCATCACACGGCCAACTCCGGCGACGCGTTTATGGGCGGTAATCGCCTCGGTCCCGAGGATGCTTATAGGTTCGCCCGCGGCGAGGAGGTCGTTTCCTCGACCGGCGTGGC
>DATDAW010000034.1:0-64553 GCA_036525185.1 Chthoniobacterales bacterium
GCGCCATTGATAATTAGCCTTGTTAACAAATCCGGAATTCATTCATCCAGCGACTTTGTGAAATTTTTCACAAATCGCCCTTGTCATTTAAGATGGGCCGAGTTCTTATAGGCGCCTGCCAGCCACCCGGTCGGTCTCTCCCATTCTGTTTCCCCGGTTTGCTGCGGCGCCCCGAATCATGAGAGCATTTGCTTCCTCCAATTTCTTCCGTCGTCCTGGCATCGGTCTTTGGGCCGTTTTCCTGCTCCTTTCCATCGCCTGGTGCGTTGGCGCATCCGCGGAATCGACACCGCACGATGCGCAGCCTCCAGCCCCGGTTGAACACGCTGACGCTTCTCATGAAGTGCATCATGATTCCGGTCTTCCCCTCTCTGCGCCCTACATTTTTCGAATCGGGCCGTTGCCAGTCACCAATTCGATGATTCTTACCTGGTCCATTGCTCTCGGCATCATTATTTTCGCCCAGATTGCAATGAGCAAAGTGCGTGACATCCCGCGTGGCGCGCAAAATTTCTGGGAATGGATCGTGGAAAGTCTGCACGATTTCCTCGAGTCCATCATTGGTCCGGAATTGGTAAAGAAGACCTTTTGGTTCTTTGCCACAATTTTCATTTTCATCCTGTTCACCAACTGGTTCAGTCTGATTCCCGGTGTCGGTTCAATCGGATGGGGGACGCCGAATGAACACGGCCGTCTCGACCACATTACGCGCCCCATTCTGCGCGGAGCGAATGCTGACTTGAACATGACCCTTGCGATGGCGTTGATCTTCTTTGTCTGCTGGATTGTTTGGGCACTTCAAGCGAATGGTCCCGGCGGATTTTTCCTTCACATTTTCGGGCCGAAAGGGGATACGACCGGGATAATGAAGGTGGTCATGATCATTGTCTTTTTCGCCGTTGGGTTCATCGAACTGGTGACAATTTTGTTCCGTCCGATCACGCTGAGCTTCCGGCTTTTCGGGAACATTTTTGCGGGTGAGAACCTGCTGGAAGCCATGGCCCTGGTCTCGCCGGCGTGGGGTTGGCTCATTGCGCTGCCGTTTTACTTTTTGGAACTTCTTGTGGGTCTCGTCCAGGCGCTTGTTTTTATGTTGCTCACGGCCGTTTTCACTCTGCTCATCTGTCAGCACGAGGAAGGCCATGAGGGTTCCGAAGGGCATGCCGCACACCACTAAAATTTAATCCCTTTCGGTGGCCGGACCGTGGCTGGACTGCGGGGGTCGCCGGGAAAAACAACCAGAAAACGTAGTAAAAACAGGAAAAAAGAAATGTTGACAGAAATGCTCGCACAAGCCTCCACGGTGACCGGTAACTTTCACGTCGCCGGGGCCGCGATTGGCGCTGCGTTAGCCGTCGGATTCATCGGCGCGAAAGCCTCTGAAGCGGTTGGCCGCAATCCGGGCGCTTCGACCAAGATCCTCGTTCAGGCGATCCTGAGCACCGCCTTCGCCGAAGGTATTGTGTTCTTTGCGATCTTCCTGGTCAAGTAACGCATCCCACGCGGGGCCGGTCTTGGTCTTAAAGGCCGGTCCCCGCAAATCCTGCAAATATTTTCCGACACTAAAAAATGATCGCTTCCCTTATCCTGGCTCAAGAAGGCGGTTTGCTGAAGATGGCCCGTGACACGGGCGAACAATTTGGCGTCACCCTGCCGTTGTTCATTGCTCAGTTAATCAGCTTCTCCATCGTTGCTTTTTTCCTCCATCGTTTCGCCTACAAACCGATTCTGACCGTCCTTGATGAGCGTAAGAAACGGATCGCCGACGGGCTGGCGAACGCCGAGAAGATCAAGAAGGAGCTCGCTGCAGCCGAAGTCCGTTACCAGGAAATTCTCAGCAAAGCCAATGAGGAAGCCCAGCGCATTATTGACGAGGCCCGAAGCGTGACGGCATCCATTGCCGAAAAAGGCAAACAGGAAGCGATCGCTGAAGCCCAACACATTATTGCGAAGGGGCGCGAAGCTACCGCACTCGAGCATGCGCAAATGTTCTCTTCTCTCAAGCGCGAACTCGGCCGTCTGGTGATCGATACCACGAGCAGGGTTACCGGCAAAATTCTGACCCCGGAAGACCAGGCGCGTCTTTCCGAAGAAGCCACGCGACAGGCTGTCGCTTGATATTCCTTCCGCCTCTAATTAAGAACCATGAGCCTCACGAGAGAAGCCCGCAAAGTAGCCAAGGCCCTGTTCCGCGTCGCCACTGCCGACGGGCGCGTGGATGGCGAACGTGTTCGTGCCCTGGCTCTTCAGCTTATTGCTGAAAAACCGCACCAGTACATCGGGATTCTCAAGGAATTCCAACGCCTCATCCGCCTCGAACTAGCCAAGCGTCATGCAAAGGTCGAAGCCGCGACCGAGCTTTCGCCGTCGGACATGGAGGCGGTGACAAACGAGCTGAAAACAAAGTTTGGTGACGACCTTACCGCCGAATTCATCCATAACCCTGAACTCCTCGGCGGCTTGCGAATCCGTATTGGCAGTGATGTTTTTGATGGCACCGTCAAAGGTCGCCTTCAACTCCTCGAAAACCGTCTGGCGACCGCGTAAACTCGACTAAAATCCCCCGAAAAAGCCTTCTTCCACAACTCATTACCATCGCAGCAGCATGAGCACCATCCTTCAAGAACTCGAATCCCAGATTGCCGGCCTCACCAGCCAGGTAACCAAATCCAACGTCGGTGTTGTCCGTGAAGCAGGAGACGGCGTCGCCAAGATTGAAGGCCTCAGCGAAGTGATGCTCAATGAACTTATCGAGTTCCCTGGCGGCCTCTACGGCCTCGCCCTCAACCTCGAAGAAACAGAGGTTGGCTGCATTTTGCTTGGGGACTTTACCGAAGTCCGCGAAGGAACGGAGGTCAAAACCACCGGCCGCCTTTTGTCTATTCCTGTCGGCAAGGGGCTCCTCGGGCGAGTCGTCAATGCCCTCGGTGAACCCGTCGATGGCAAGGGACCCGTGCAATCCGATACCTATTACCCGGTCGAGAAACTGGCTCCGGGCATCATTCGACGTAAATCGGTTTCCCAGCCAGTCCAGACTGGAATCATGGCTGTGGACGCCATGATCCCGATTGGCCGTGGTCAGCGTGAACTCATCATTGGTGATCGCGCCACGGGCAAGACGACGATTGCTATCGACACGATCATCAATCAGTCGCGGATCAACAAGGCCAACGCTGACAATCCCGATTTCCGCCCGCTTTATTCCATCTACGTCGCTGTCGGTCAGAAAAACTCGAACATTGCGCGCACGGTCGCTGTTTTGGAAGCTGCCGGAGCCCTCGAATACACGATTATTGTCGCTGCGCCAGCGTCGGAAAGTGCTACCAATCAATATATTGCACCGTTTTCCGGGGCTGCTGTCGGCGAATGGTTCATGGACAACGGCATGGACGCTTTGATCGTCTATGATGACCTCTCCAAACACGCGGTGGCCTACCGTCAGGTTTCGCTTGTGCTCAAGCGGCCGTCGGGTCGCGAAGCGTATCCTGGTGACGTTTTCTATCTCCACAGCCGTCTTCTCGAGCGCAGCGCGCGCGTCAGTGAGAAATACGGCAACGGTTCGCTTACGGCGTTGCCGATTATTGAAACACAGGCGGGCGACGTCTCCGCATATATTCCGACCAATGTGATCTCCATCACCGACGGCCAGATCTACCTGGAAACAGATTTGTTTTACCAGGGCGTCCGTCCGGCGATCTCGGTCGGCCTTTCCGTGAGTCGTGTTGGATCCTCCGCACAAATCAAAGCCATGAAGCAAGTCGCTGGCAAAATTAAAGGCGATCTGGCGCAGTACCGCGAATTGGCTGCATTCTCACAGTTCGGCTCGGATTTGGACGCAAAGACGAAAGCGACTCTTGATCGTGGTCAGCGCGTTGTCGAACTTTTCAAACAGACTCAATACAACCCGCTTTCCACCGAAGTGCAGGTTGCAGTTCTTTGGACCATGCAAAATGGCTACCTCGACGACATTCCGGTCGACCGAGTGAAAGACTTCCAGCTCAAGCTCATGGATTATTTGACGACCCGAAGCGATGCCTCTCTCGCCAAAATTCGTGAGAAGAAAGCGATCGACGATGAGGTCAAATCGGTTCTGAAGTCCGCCGTCGAGGAGTTCAAAAAACGCTACAAATAACCCTTTGGAGGACAGCACGTTCTGGAGGACCCTATGGGTTCTGCATCGTGACTCCCTCACTTGAGCCTTCCTGAAAGATGCCAAACACACGCGATATTCGACGGCGCATCAAATCGGTCAAAAACACCGCGCAGATCACGAAAGCGATGCAAATGGTCGCTGCGTCCAAAATGCGAAAAGCCCAACAGTTGGCTCTCAATGGACGCCCATATGCCGACTTGCTCAGAAAAATGACGCTTGCCGTTCGGGGACTCACCGTCGGCGAGACTCATCCGCTGCTCGAAGAGCGGCCGATCAAAAAGGAAATCGTCATTCTGATTGCCACTGACAAGGGCCTGTGTGGTGCTCTGAATACCAATCTCCTCCGGCAGGCTGCCGGTTTCGATCGAGCCACAACGAGCTTCATCACGGTGGGCCGCAAAGGAGCCCAGTGGGTCGCGCGTTCGAAGCGCGAATTGCTCGCTGATTTCCAGCTCGCAGACTCGCCGTCTTTCATCGATACCAAGACCATTTCCAAGTTTGTCATTGAAAAATTTCTCGCGAAGGACGTCGACCGGGTAACGGTTCTATCCACGCAGTTCGTCAACACGCTCACGCAGACGCCGATTGCAATTACCGTTTTGCCCGTGCAACCGCTTCCCGAGGAAGAAGTTGAAGAGGAAAGTCCAGACGCTGATGTTTCGAGTAGGAACATCACTTTTGAGCCTGATCCGTACAGCTTCCTCGATTCCCTGGTGCCGTATTCCGTCCATATGGCCGTTTATGGTGCCGTCCTCGAAGCACGCGCTTCCGAGCACAGCGCCCGAATGGTCGCGATGAAAAGCGCCACCGATAACGCCAAGGGTCTCATCAAAGACCTTACCCTGGAATACAACAAAATCCGCCAGGCAAGTATTACCACCGAAATTAACGAGATCGCTACTGCGCAGCTCGCAGTGGGTTGATTCATCGCTCGAATATCTTCCAACAAAACCGCATCATGAGCACAGCTACCGCCACCAATACCGGCACGATCGTCCAGGTCATCGGACCTGTCGTGGACGTCGATTTCAGCGAGACCGGAGTCATCCCCAAGATTTACGAAGCCCTCGAAATCGAATTCGAAGTCAGCGGCACATCAACGAAGCTCGTTCTCGAAGTCCAACAGCACCTGGGTGAAGGCTGGGTGCGAGCCATTGCCATGAGTGGTTGCGAAGGCCTCCGGCGCGGGGTGAGCGTCACGGCAACGGGGGAATCCATCACGGTCCCTGTTGGCGACGGTATTCTGGGACGAATCTTCAACGTAACCGGTGATCCGGTCGACGAACGCGGGCCTGTGCAATTTGAGAAGCGTTATCCCATCCATCGCCCTTCAC
Organism: Chthoniobacterales bacterium; assembly: GCA_036525185.1. Taxonomy (GTDB): domain Bacteria; phylum Verrucomicrobiota; class Verrucomicrobiia; order Chthoniobacterales; family DASVRZ01; genus DATDAW01. The sequence continues at coordinate 5,488 of DATDAW010000034.1, forward strand.
CTCCGCTTGTTGACCAGGACACGTCCGCGTCGATCCTCGAGACCGGGATCAAGGTTATCGATTTGATCTGCCCGTTCACCAAAGGCGGCAAAGTGGGTGCGTTCGGCGGTGCGGGCGTCGGCAAGACGGTCGTTATTCTTGAGCTCATCAACAATATTGCCAAGCAACACGGCGGTTTTTCGGTGTTTGCCGGCGTTGGCGAGCGTTCTCGCGAAGGGAATGATCTTTACCACGAAATGAGCGAAGCGGGAGTCATCAATCAGGAAGACCTCAGCAAATCCAAAGTGGCGTTGGTGTACGGCCAAATGAACGAACCTCCTGGAGCCCGTCTCCGTGTCGCTCTTTCGGCCCTTTCAATGGCTGAATACTTCCGCGATGAACGAAACCAGGACGTGCTTCTCTTTATCGACAACATCTTTCGTTTCAGTCAGGCCGGTTCAGAAGTCTCGGCATTGCTGGGACGCACGCCGTCCGCAGTGGGTTACCAGCCTACGCTTGCTTCTGAAATGGGCGGTCTGCAGGAGCGAATAACTTCGACACACAAAGGCTCAATTACCTCGGTTCAAGCCGTTTACGTTCCTGCGGACGATTTGACCGATCCGGCTCCGGCGAACACTTTCGCTCACCTGGACTCCACGATTGTTTTGGAGCGGTCCATTGCCGAACTCGGCATTTATCCCGCGGTGGATCCATTGGCTTCCACTTCAAAGGCGCTGGCGCCTGAAATTATTGGCGAGGAGCACTACAACGTCGCGCGTGGCGTCCAGAAGGTGCTTCAGCGCTACAAGGACCTGCAGGATATCATCGCCATTCTCGGCATGGATGAACTCAGCCCGGAAGACAAGCTCACGGTTTATCGTGCGCGCAAGATTCAGCGTTTCCTCAGCCAGCCGTTTAGTGTCGCGGAAGTGTTTACCGGAACACCTGGGCAATACGTCACTCTTCCGGAGACGATCCGTGGCTTTAAGGAAATTCTCGAAGGCAAGCACGACAGCGTGCCTGAAGGAAATTTCTACATGAAGGGCGGAATCGATCAGATTAAGGAATAAGCAAAATTTTTGATTTTTGAGTCTCGATTTTCGAATGGTGGACGAGTGTTCGTCCGTCGAGATTAGAAAAATCGAAAATCGAGAATCGAGAATCCGAAAATTTCCTATGCCGCTTCAGCTCGAGATTGTCACGCCCGATAAGACGCTCTATTCCGGTTCTGTAGACATGGTTGTCGTGCCCGCAATCGAAGGCGAAATGGGCATTCTACCGATGCATATTCCGCTCATGACGACGCTTAATCCCGGTGAAGTTACCGTGATCAAAGACGGCAAGACGGATTATCTACCGGTTGCCGGTGGATTTGTCGAAGTGACACCGTCATCGGTGACCGTTATCACCCATGAGGTTTCAGGCGAAGAGGGCGCTCAAATTAAGAATTAACGGACAAATATCCCCCAAATATGCTCCAACTTGAGATCGTTACACCCGACCACAAGGTGTACTCAGATGCCGTGGACATGGTCGTGATCCCGGCGGTCGAGGGCGAAATGGGCATCCTGCCGATGCACATTCCGCTCATGACGACGATTAATCCCGGCGAACTCACGGTAATTAAAGCCGGAAAGACCGATTACCTGGCTGTGGGCGGTGGGTTTGTCGAGGTGACGGCATCCTCAGTAACAGTCATCACGGATATGGCCGTCCGCGAGGAAGGTATCGACGAGGCAGCAGTCCAGGAAGCTTTGGACCGAGCCGGCGCGAGATTGAAAGAAACGGACCTTGGAGGCGAAGAACTCGCAACCGTGGAGGCGGCCATCCAGCGCTCCTTGGCGCAGCTTCATGTTAAACGACGCCGGCACAGTTAGACCTTCTTGCGGGTCAAAGTTGCCAGCGTTTCGATCTCTGCCGTTTGTGGAAACATATCGAACGGTATCACGCGTTCGGCGTCAAATTTTCCGGCGAGGCGTCCCAGATCGCGCGCCAAAGTGGAGGGCTCGCAGCTGACGTAGCAGATCCGTGCCGGCGGATGACTAAGGATTGCCCGGACGACGCCCGGCTCGATCCCTTCCTTCGGAGGGTCTAGAATGAGCACGGCATCATCGGGCGCATCGCATAAGGCGTCGCCCAAGTGCAAACCGACGTCGCCAAGCAAATAGGTTTCGTGAGGGGCCGAACCTGCGCGGGCTCTCTCAACGGCGTGACGGCTCCATTCGATACCGATCAGCCTTTCAAACTGGTCGCAGAGGCGTTTCAAGAAAAAGCCGGAACCGCAATACGCGTCTACCAGAAGTGAACCTGTTGGTGGCAAAGCGTCGCTCACGGCTTTCGCCAGTAATTCCGCTACACCATCATTCGTCTGGCGAAACGTCCGTTCTTCGCGGTGTTCGCGAAGCGTAAAATGCCCTTCCCTTCCACGGTGGCGTCGCAAATCTTCGAGTTGCGCGTTCACGGCGTCAGACGCGATGAGGCATCGATCAATGTCGATCACGCTTCGTCGATCCATTCCAACGAATCCTGTCATGTCATCCCGACGATGGACGGTGATCCGATTTCGATACCCAAACTGGAGGGGTGAGGGGACTACGGCATCAACGGCTACATCCAGTTTTCCGATCCGCACAAGCGCCTGCTTGACCTGGTTTCGCTTCATCTCCAGTTGGAAGGAGTAGTCCGCGTGCTGATAAGCACACCCGCCGCATTTCCCAAAAAAGGGGCACGGCGCTTTTACCCGCCGGGGCGATGCCTCGCGCACGCGTATGACGCGTCCCTCCGAAAAGCTCCTCTTCTGTGCAACCAGTTCGACATCAACGACTTCCCCGTTTAGCGTAAATGGCACAAACACCACTTTGCCCTCGTGCCTGCCGATGCCTTTTCCACCAAACGCAACGTCTTGAATTTTCAGGGAAACCGTCATTCAAAAAACGGTCTCCTTCTCGTCCTGGCATGTCGATTCAAATGTGGTATTCCGGTGCTGGTCTTGAGGGATCATGCGCTGACGAATGCCAGTGAATGGTCCCAAACAAAAACCTCCCTGGCCTGGCCAGAGAGGTTTTTTGCGAGAAAGCACGAACACTCGACGCTCTGACGACTATCGGGAGTTGTAATTCAGCACCGGTTTGGAACTCGTATCAAACCCGAGTTCCGGTGGGAATTCTTCGTAAACGTTATGATGATACCGGGTAGGGCTCCGGTAATACGGCTTGTAGCTGCCGTTGTTGATTGCGAATGGAAACGTGAAAATCTCGTAGAGTCCCATGCCGAAACGTTCGCCGAACCGGCGAAGTCCATAAACGACTCCGACCGAAAACGCTGCAGCATTGCCGTCCAGATTATTGTAATGAACCATTTGCGACGGGATCTCGGTATAGCCGAAGGCGACATTGGAAATTCCGCGGCCGAGTTTGCGCGTAGCGTTGTATTTTTTTGCCGGAGGATCCTGGATATCGGCAAATGCTGTAGATGCCACCACAGCGAGCAGGAGCAGGGAGGAGAGGATACGCATGACTTTTTTTAGCAGGAAGCCTCTAGCCAAAGCAACCCAATTCTTCGAGAACTCCCGAGGTGTTGAGGATTACCAGGTATGGTGCCAGAGCCATTCCAATCCGTTTTTGCCGAGCCAGAACGCGAGTCCGATGTATGCGAGCGCAAGGGCCGACATGACGAACCCGAGGCAAACAAACACACCATCGCGTTCAATAAGTCCAGCGGCCAGGAGAATAATGGAAATAGCTGGCACGGAGTTTGTGCCAGGAAAAGGCAGGGGTAGACAAAGAAGAAATCCGCCGAAAGCCATTCCCCAACCTATGACCTTGAAGACCAACGAGTTATGCATGAACTGCATCCGCGGTCTGGCGATCCTCTCAAGTGCGCGTGTGACCCGAACAACCCCGTGAATGAGCTTTTCAAGCCGGTGAAACGAAATCGTCCGGCTTCGGATTTGTCGGGGCAACCAGGGTTTGCGTCCGAGCGCGATGCTGGTGCTGATGAGAAAAATGGCAATGCCAAAGGGCAGGGAAAACGGCAGGGGAATAGGTAGAATAAACGGGAGGGAAAGCAGCAGCACGAACACGGCAAATCCCTCCCGGGCAAGTAATTGCTCCAAATTTTCAATGGTCAGGTCCCTGCCGGCGGCGTGGTCGAGGATTTGATTGAAGCGTTCGGAAATGCGCTTTCGGGGAGGGACAACCCGCACGGGGGGTTCGAGGGAAGATGTGCTCACGTCGGCACATAGATAACCCGAAATGGCGAATCCGAAACCTGAAACTTCCCGGAGGCGCGCTATAATTGGAGGAAATGACTCCGGTTCGTCACTTGTATGTTCACATTCCGTTCTGTCCGAAAGTGTGTCCGTATTGTTCGTTTTATAAAGAGGCGTCGGACCGGAACAAGACGCAGCAGTTTCTCGACGCCGTGCTCGCCGAGGCGGAAATGCGGAACTGGAGCTCCGAAATTCAGCCGGAGACGATCTTTTTCGGAGGAGGCACCCCGACAGCGTTAAGTACGCCGCAATTGACGTATTTGCTGACTGGTCTTCGGGAGCGCCTGGATCTGTCGCGTGTTACCGAATGGACGCTTGAGATGAACCCGGCAACGGTCTCGATGGAAAAAGGAACGCGATTGCGTGAGCTCGGCGTAAACCGAGTCAGCATGGGCGTGCAAGCGTGGGATGACCCGACCCTCAAGGCGCTGGGCCGTGTGCATTCGTCACAGCAAGCGCTGAATTCGTTTAGGATCTTGCGTGAGGCCGGCTTTGAAAATGTAAATCTCGATTTGATCTTCGGTGTGCCGGGGCAAAGCCAGGAAAAATGGTTGGAATCGCTCTACCGGACCATTGACCTTGGCCCGGAACATATTTCGGCATATTGCCTTACGTATGAGGAGGATACGGAGTTTTTTCGGCGCTTTCAGCGCGGTGAAATGCTGCAAGATAACGACGCCGACGCCGAACTCTTCGAGCGGACGATGGATTTGCTCGATAGCGCGGGATATGAGCAATACGAGCTGTCCAATTACGCCAAACGAGACCAGGAATGCCGCCACAATCTGGCCTATTGGCTGGGAAAAAATTACGTCGGGCTGGGGCCGAGCGCTTTTTCAACGTGGGGCTTGCAGCGCTGGCAAAATATCGCGGATACAAAGACCTATTACGACCGAATACTGGCCGGACTCGATGCAACGAGTTTTCGCGAAACCGTAACGCCTCAAGTGCGTGAGTCGGAAACGATCGCCTTCGGCCTCAGGACCAATCGCGGCGTGGCGACGGACAAGCTGGCAGATTGGCGGAATGAAACTGAAGAGTTTGCGAGCCTCGGCTTAATCCAGGAGGCGGACGGGAGGTTCTTTTTGACCCGCCAGGGAAAAATGGTGGCCGATACGGTAGCTGGAGCGTTCGTCTAGGGAAAACCGTCCAGCGAAGACCGTTAGGCCAGACACTCGGCGAGCTGTTGCCGCAGCTTTTCCTCGTTGAGTTCGCGGCCGATGAAGACCAACTGGCTCGAACGCACCTCGCCTTTGTCCCACAGCCGATCCCAGAAAATGCTGAACCGGTTGTTGACGCCATGGAAAACCGCCCTGCGTGGGTTGCCTTCCAAGCTCAGGAAGCCTTTCGAACGATAGACGCGTTCCTTTTCGGACAAATTTTTCACGAAGGCCTCGATTCGCTCCACGCTGAATGGCTGATCGAACACGAAGGAAAACGACGTGATATCGTGGTTGTGGCGGTTGTTCAGCTCGTTAAGGAATTCCGGATCGACGGCAAGCTTTCGATCCACGTCAAAAGCGTGCATATCGAGCAGGTCCTTCAGGTTTGCATTCGAGTGATCCGTCCGGAAAATGCGGGCATCGGGATTCATCTCGGCGATGTGGGATTCAACTTCCGCAACGTGCTCGGCATCAACGAGGTCCGTTTTGTTGATGAGCACAAAGTCTGCCATCACTATCTGGTCGCGAACGGTGCGTTCCGCTTTTAATTGTTTAAAGATCTGCTCGGCGTCTACGACGGTAATGATGGAGTCGAGCCGGACGAACCGTTGCAACGCGGGGATATTCACAAAAGTCTGTGCGACCGGGCCGGGGTCGGCAATGCCGGTCGTTTCGATAAGGAGATAATCGAAGCCGCCACGCTGGATGAGCTTCTGGATGCCTCGGACCAAATCCTTGCGCACCGTGCAGCAGATGCAGCCATTGTTCATCTCAAGGATTTCCTCCTTTTGATTTTCAACGAGTTGACCGTCGATGCCGATTTTGCCGATCTCATTGACGATAATGCCGAACTTGTAGTCGCTCTGTTCCTTCAGGATGTAATTGAGCAGAGTCGTTTTTCCGGCTCCAAGGAATCCGGTAAGAATGGTGGCTGGGATGACAGTTTGGCTCATGGCTGGCTTTGGCGGGGAATCAAAAATGGCGGCAAATGTTATTGCGCGCAACTTGCATTTGTTTGAGGAGAACAAGATCAACCTGGACGACGAGAAAGTTATCGCGTTCGTCAGTGAGAACGATTGTATGAATGAAAAAGCGGCAAATGCGCTTGCACGCAATTGCCGCTTGGAAAGGTTTTATTTTCGCCGATTAGACCAAACCCGCTTCCTTGAGCGTCGCAAACGCGCCGTTCTTGGAAATCGTTTTCAATGCGCGGGCCGTAACGCGGACGGCAACGAATTTGTTCAATTCAGGCACCCAGATGCGCTTGTTTTGAAGGTTTGGCGAAAACGTGCGCGGCACATTCTTGGTGACGTGACGACCCACGCCGCCTTTTTTCTTCGCCATACCACGGCGATGGATGATGCTTCCACGTGAAGCTTTGGCTCCGGTAATGCTGCAAGTTCTCGGCATAAAACGTTCTTTCGGTCAAAGGTTTGAAGGGCCGGGAAAATGCCGCTAATGTGTGGCACGGTCAAGGTGAAAGTTCCGAAAATTTCCAGTTGCCAAATGGCTGGACATCGTCTTTCTTCCCGACCCCAGCGCGAAACTTTTGCACCGTTGGTCCCTGGGCTCCGGCAGTTGTGCCGGTCAGCCAAACCGCGCCAGGGGGAACCCGGTGAACCACTATTGAAATATGCCCGTCCGTTTAGGTCGTTTTGAAATGCCCAAGTCGCTCGTTAAAGACGAAGCGACCGCCACTGCCACGTATGCCCGTTTCGTCGCCGAGCCGTTCGAAGCCGGCTACGGTCACACGGTCGGCAACTCCCTCCGCCGCGTGCTCCTTTCCTCGCTGGAAGGCGCGGCCATTACGTCCGTCCGCATCGCGGGTGCAGAACACGAATTTGGCACTCTGCCGGGCGTGGTTGAAGATGTCACAGACATCGTTCTCAACCTTAAAAGGATCAAATTCAAGGCCAACGATCACGAAGTCCGCAACCTGAGTCTTTCCGTTACCAAGGAAGGTGCCGTCACCGCGGGCGACATCCAGCAGAGCAACCAGTGCGAAGTCCTAAACCCCGAACTGGTCATCGCAACGCTCGATAAGAAGCAGAAATTCGAAGCGGAACTCGAAATCAAAGTCGGCCGCGGCTTCGCCACGGGCGACGAAAATAAGCATCCGGATCAGCCAATCGGCGTCATCGCGATCGATTCCATTTTTTCGCCGGTCACGCGCGTCAAGTATTCTGTCGAAAACACCCGCGTCGGCCAGCGCACGGACTACGACAAGCTCATCATTGAGATTTGGACCGACGGCCGCATCGCTCCCGACGATGCATTGCTTCAGGCGTCTGCCATCCTCCGCAAACACCTCGATGTATTCGTCAATTACGATGAAAATGCCGTCGAATTCGACGAGACGCCGGAAGCGGTCAGCCAGGAGAACAGCCGCCTCAAGAAGCTTCTTAACATGAGCGTCAACGAGATCGAATTGTCCGTGCGTGCGGCGAACTGCCTCAACAACGCCAACATCACCACGGTTGGTCAGCTCGCGCAAAAGACCGAAGCGGAAATGCTCAAATACCGCAACTTCGGTAAGAAATCCCTCAACGAGATCAAGGACAAACTCACCCAGCTTGGCCTCGGCCTCGGGGTGAAGTTCGAGAGCGGTCTCATCGAAACCTCTGTTGATTCTAACGCGGATTGATCCGCAATTTTTAACACCACACTTCGAAGACTCCCAACGAGGAGGACAGCACCATGCGCCACCAGAAAAAAACCATTAAACTCGGCCGTAAAGCCGAGCACCGCGAAGCCTTGCTCGCCAACCAGGTTGTGAGCCTCATCACTCACAGTCGCATCAAGACCACGCTCGCCAAGGCCAAGGCGGTTCGCCCGCTCGCAGAGAAAATGGTGACGCTCGGGAAGAAAGCCACGCTGCATGCCCGTCGCACGGCCATTGCAGTCATCCGCCAGGAAGACGCTGTGAAGAAGTTGTTTGATGAAATCGCTCCTCGCGCCGCGGGACGGGCTGGTGGTTACACACGCATCATCAAGCTCGGTGAGCGCAAGAGTGACGCCGCTCCGATGGCATTCCTGGAATGGGTGGACGCACCTGTCGCTACCGATCTAGCACCAGTCGCTGAAACTAAACCTGCCAAGGCGAAAACCGTAAAGGCCGGTGAAACGTCAGCTGCCACTGCAGAATAGCTTCCCGTAAGACTTAAGGAAACAGAAGCCACGGCCACGCGCCGTGGCTTTTTTGTTTAGTGAGAATCCGCAGGTCCCGCCGAAAGCTTTCGGGAAGTGACCCAGCCCGAGTTGTCGTTTCAGAGAACGCCCTGTCGTTTCAATTCGCGATAAATGGTATTGCGGGAAACAGCGAGTTCATGCGCGGTCTTGACGATGTTGCCATCGCAACGGTGGTAGGCGTCGATAATAATTCGACTACGATTATCGCGGAGCGGAGTCGGGGTTGCCGAGGTGGCCGTTACCGGCATTTCGAGACTGGCTCTCAAAATCGAAGCGACGTGGCCACCGTCCAAACACACGGAATCCGAAGAAATCACCATCCGTAGCAAAGCGTTTTTGAGTTCCCGGAAATTACCGGGCCATGTGTGTCGGCGTAAAAACTCGAGCGCATCATCGGAGATTGAGCCGTCAGGAACCAGATCGGCCAGGAGCGACCGCACAATTTTGTCAAAATCGGATCGTTCTCGCAGTGGTGGCAAAAACACTTCGATTCCTTGCAAGCGATAGAGTAGATCCGCCCGGAATTTCCCTTCGGCAACCGCCTTCTCCAGGGGGCTATTTGTTGCGGCGATCACCTGGACATCCACGTCCGTTTCCTCGGAGGATCCAACGGCACGCACGGTCCATTGATCCAAAAACCGTAGCAATCGTGCTTGCAAAGCGACGGGCATGTCGCCGATCTCGTCGAGGAAAAAAGTGCCTTTATCAGCGTCGCGGATCAGCCCCTGTGCGCCGCCGCGCCGGCTTCCCGTGAAAGCGCCATCGCGGTATCCGAAAAACTCCGATTCGACGAGTGTCTCGGGCAGCGCGGTGCAATTTACGGCAACGAACTTGCCGGTGCGTTTGCTCGCGGCGTGTGCGTGACGCGCCAACAACTCTTTGCCGCAGCCCGTTTCGCCCCGGATCAGAATCGGCACTTTCCACGCGACCGCATTCTCGATGAGGTGGATGGCGTTTTGAACCGCAAGATCTTCGCAAACAAATGCCGCCTGCCGCGGCTTCCCAGGCGCAAGCGCTATTCCTGCCTGAACACGCGTCTGCCGGCGAAGATTTGACGCCAGCACCTTGAACGTGCTCCCGTGACCATCGGTCAATTCAGCAGATCCGGAAGCCGCCGCTTGATGAAAAAATCGGTCGAACGACACGTTAAAAATCGTCTCAAAATTCTGTCCCGGCGCCACTGGCAGATCGTTCAGAAAGAAACGGGCCTGCCGGTTTGTTGCGATAATGCGACCATCCCCGTCGAGCGCGAGCAATCCCGCTTCCAGCGTGTGGACGAACTCCGTGCGATTGTGAAACTGCAACAGGATGTTCTGCCGAAAGGCGCTGCGAAAATACTCCGCTTCAATTTGCAGCGCCGCCATCCGCATTAGCGCCATGGTGTGAAGCTGCCGCGTGTGGCAATCCGAAGACGCATCAATCACACCGAGCAACTGATCGGCATGATCGAAAACCGGGTGCGCCACGCAGGTGAAACGGCAGCTTTCCTGGAAAAAATGCTCTGCGCCATGGACGACAAACGGCAACCGCGTCGCCACGGAAGAGCCCAGCCCGTTCGTCCCGCGCACGTTTTCATCCCAGCAAACTCCCGGCAAAATTCCACCGGCACGAGCCCGACTCCGGAACGACTCGTCCGTGATCGCATCCAGTATCAGCGAATCATGGTTTGCGAAGGCTACCATGAAGTTCGAACCGGCAATTTGCGAATAGAGATTCCGCACTTCGGCTCGCACGATGTCATGGAGCCGTGCATTTTGCTCCTGGCGCTCGCGCAATTCCGGCGGCTTCATCACCTCCAAATAGGGCGCGTCTGCAGGATCCAAACCAGTAATGAGACATCGTTGCCAGGATCTGTGGATTTCCTCGCGAATACAGCCCGACGGCATCTCGGGGAGCCGACGTTCCTTCAAATAGGCTCGGGCATTTGGAAATTTCCGCCCTTCAGGTATCAGCATGATTCAACTCCGTTCTGTAAGATTAAAGCGGTGAAACGGTCGAACGCCGGGAGCCTACCGCTGCATTCCAGGAAATAAAAGAAGAAGCGAAAACTTGTTCCGATTTGGCACATCGAAAAATGCTCCAAAATGGAGCAATTGCCGCCGTCTCCCCCCGACTGCCTTGGGAGGAACCCCTGGCACGGGCAATGCTAATGCCGCAATTGCCGTTCATTCTTAACCTATCCTCATGAAAGCAGCTGTTCTTCACAAACACGAGACTGCGCTCACGAATCCTGATTTTGCTCCTTGGGAGGAAACCCTCGCGCCGGAATTCAAAAAAGATCTGTACGTTATCGAAATTGGTCAGCGGTTAACACCGGAGACGAAACGGAAGATTCTGGATGAAAATGCCACGCGTCTTTATCAGATCGATATCGCGGTGAAAAAGCTTGAGCTTGGTTGACGCAGCCGACCGAAGTCGAGAGGGACTCAGCGTTTATAATCGCGTGAATCCCGAACGAACTGCCGAAGTTGGAGGGTACTCGGCACGGCGATCGATCCTGAGATAAACGAATCGGTCACCGCTCTCGAGTGCTGATCCTAGAAAATGCTCGAGCTTATGGAAAAGTACTCTGTTTCGCCCAGATTCCGAAGGATGTTTCAAACACAAAGGCGTCTGTTCCCATTCAGCTTGCCAACCTTCGACGATGATCGGGCGTTTTTCGCTCCATCGTGCCACTCCGGGTCTCACCAGTCGCGTCGCTGCTACTACAACTGCAGCGCTGCGGATGACTCTCGGAGGACGGGTTCGGCTTTGCGGTGCTGGCCCTGCCAGCCATGAATAAATTTTGCGCGACCCGCATTTTACGTTAGGCGCCGCGTCTTCTTTTGCGAGCGTTCCCCTGCCAACGGCTGGGCGGAATTGGCTGCTACGTTGAGCTCCCGTTCATATATTGTCGCTGTTTCGCATAATCCGACTTTCCGCGCTTCCATCCTCGGAACAATCATGCTCAAGTTCCTTTCACAACACTATGAGCTGGGAACGTTTCAATCGCTATTTCCTTCGTTACGACGACCTCGGATTTTCCATTGATATCAGCCGGATGGATTTTCCGGACGGTTTTTTTGAATCGCTGAAACCAAAAACAGATGCCGCGTTTGCCAACATGGTGAAACTGGAAGCCGGCGAAATCGCAAATCCTGATGAGCAGCGAATGGTGGGGCACTACTGGCTGCGCGACGTCGATATCGCCCCGGATGCCACCTTGCGGCAGGAAATCCTCACCACACTCAACAGCATCAAAGCTTTCGCGGCGGAAGTTCATGCGGCGGGAAAATTCAAGAACGTGCTCGTCGTAGGCATCGGTGGTTCGGCGTTGGGGCCACAATTTGTCGCAGACGCTTTGGGCAAAACCAACGATCCGCTGAAGGTCTGGTTCTTCGACAATACCGACCCGGATGGCATCGACCGCGTACTGGCCGCGCTCAGTGATTCTCTCGCTTCCACGCTCGTTGTCGTCATTTCCAAATCAGGTGGCACCAAAGAAACCCGCAACGGCATGCTCGAGGCGGAAGCCTTCTTTGCGTCAAAAAATGTGCCGTTCGCACCCAATGCCGTGGCAGTAACGGGCGAGGGCAGTGAACTCGATAAATACGCGGAGAAAGGCGGCTGGCTGAAGCGCTTTCCAATGTGGGACTGGGTCGGTGGTCGGACATCAGTCATGAGCGCTGTCGGCTTGCTTCCCGCTGCTCTCCAGGGAATTGATATTACGGATTTCCTTGCGGGTGCGGCCGCGATCGACCGCAAGACCCGTAAAGCGGAAGTCGGTTCGAATGCCTCGATGCTCCTGGCGGTCGCGTGGTATTCCGCCGGCAAAGGCAAGGGCGCAAAAGACATGGTCGTGCTTCCTTACAAAGACCGGCTCATGCTTTTCTCGAAGTATCTGCAGCAGCTTCTGATGGAGTCGCTCGGTAAAGAGTTCGACCTCGACGGCAACGTCGTGAACCAAGGTATCGCGGTTTATGGCAACAAAGGCTCAACGGATCAGCACGCGTACGTCCAGCAGCTTCGCGACGGCGTGAACAACTTTTTCGCGACGTTCATTGAGGTGCGCAAGGCACGCTCCACCGAAGGCATCGAAGTCGAGCCGGACGTGAAAACGGGCGATTATTTGCAGGGTTTTCTTCGCGGGACGCGAACTGCGCTCAGCGAAAAAGGCCGGGAATCGATTACTCTCAGTATTCCGGAGGTGACGCCGTTCTACGTTGGGCTGCTCATCGGCCTCTACGAACGCGCAGTCGGTTTCTACGCGACTTTGGTGAACATCAACGCTTACCATCAACCCGGTGTGGAAGCCGGCAAGAAGGCCGCGGGCAAAGTGTTGACTCTTCAGCTGAATGCGAAAAAGGCATTAAAAGTTGCCCAGGGCGTTGAGTTCACAGCTCCGGCTCTGGCCGACAAACTCGGCGCTGATCCGGAAGACACGTTCCACGTCCTGACCCATCTCGCTGCCAACGACCCGGAAATTTCCTTACTGCCTGGCACCGGCCCGACGACCGACAGGTTTTTCTCAGAACCGGAGTAAGGGCGACTTCAGTATCCAGGTTACGGGAGTTTAGGAGTCGTGCTGTTCCGTTGAATGGGCGGAGACCGCCGGCAGATTTTGGCAACTGCCGGCGCCTTTTCTCGTTTTCGGTTCACCTGCGTTCTCATTTTCAGCAAACGCGGTAAAACCCTTTCTGAGGGAAGTGTGAAGTGATACCATATGTCACTTTTTTTCATGCAGCCGCCTCTCGCAGAAGCCGAACCCTCACCGACCGCCATAAATACTCCTCGCGGAACGCGTTATCTCACGCAGGTCCTTGCCCGTGCGGAAAATAATCTGGTTGCGAAAGGAAGGAACGGCCGGCAGGAATTGCTCGCGCTTTACAAGCGGTTCCTTAAGATTGAGGGACATCGTCTGCGGTTGCGCCACCATGCAGGCGGGGGCGGACGTGAAATCTGCAGGCTTCGTGTCGATCTTCTCGATGTGATCCTGCGCCATATTTACGAGTATGCCGTCGATGCGGAGAAATCGGACGGCATGCGGATGTTTCCCCTGGCGATCATTGCTGTAGGCGGATACGGCCGTGGGGAGCTGAACCCCTTCAGTGATGTGGACATCCTGTTCCTGCGCGGCAAAGGCAACGCTCCAGCCTATGTGAATGCGGTCATCGAGCAGGTCCTTTATTTGCTGTGGGACGTCGGTTTTCGAGTGGGGCACGCCACCCGTACCATTCAGGAAGCGCTTACGCACGCGAACGCGGACATGATTTCCAAGACGTCAATGCTTGAAGCGCGTTATGTCGCCGGCGACAGGGAACTGGCCAAGAAATTCAAAGCGGATTTCATCACGGAGTGCGTCGCGCCATTTCGCGAACAATACCTGCAATGGCGCCTCGAAAATCAAAGGGAGCGTCACGCGAAATTTGGCGGCAGCGTTTTTATGCAGGAGCCGAACATTAAGAATGGCTGCGGCGGGCTCCGCGATTATCACAATCTCCTGTGGGTGAGCTATTTCAAGGAAGGGATCCGCTCGACCGCTGAGCTTGTCGCCAGAAAAATCATCCCGGAATCCGATAAACGGGAGTTGGATCGGGCATACGATTTCCTCCTGCGGGTCCGGACCGAATTGCATTACTTTGCGGATCGGTCATCGGATTCTCTGACGCTTCATTTGCAGGGGCAGATCGCCAAGAGATTACGCTATCCTCAGAAAACGCTTATCGAACGCAGCGAAGCCTTTATGCGGGATTATTACCAGCACACCCGCGCGATCTACCGCACGAGCGAATTTGTGCTGGATAAGTTTCTTGGGCTCGAAGCGGCGAAAAAAGCGCAGGCGCCGGGGTTGCTGGCACTTTTTAAGAGGAAACCGGTCCGCCTGGAACGCTTTGACGGATTTTATGTGAAGGACGGCAAGATTTTCTTCGAGGAACGCAGCGTTTTTAATGAAGACCCATTCCGTCTGATGCGCGTTTTCCAGGCAGCGCAGCAGCGGCATTTAGATTTGAGCGTTGAACTGCAACAGCTCATCCGCCGTCGTGTGCGGCTTGTGGACCGGACTTTTCAGTATGCAAGGGCGGCACGGGAGACATTTTTTGCCATCCTTTCGCGTAAAGGGCAGGTCGGCCGAATTCTGCGGCTCATGCACGAGAACGATTTTCTCGGGCGTTATATCCCGGAGTTCGGCGCGCTGACTTGCCTGGTGCAACACGAGTTTTTCCATCGCTATACCGCCGACGAGCACACGCTTGTTTGTATCGAAAAGCTGGACCAGCTGATCGACACCGATGAAGAGAAATTCCGCAGCTATCAGACGCTTTTCCAGAGCCTCGAAGATCCCTTTGTACTCTATCTCGCCCTGCTTTTGCACGACACCGGCAAAGCAAATCCGAAGCGTGGCCATGCCGAAATGGGAGCGTTTAACGGAGCGAAAGTTGCCGCACGGCTTCAGCTTTCTCCGGATCGCCGCAAACAGCTTGTCTTCCTGATCGATAATCACATGCTGCTATCCGAAGTCGCGCAGCGGCGCAACATCGAGGAGGAGGCCACGATCGCGAGCTTTGCCGCCATGGTGAAAAATCAGGAGAATCTGGATGCGTTAATGCTCCTGACGCTCGCCGATGGACAGGGGACTAGCGACCAGAGTTGGTCCGACTGGAAGGAAACGCTGGTCTGGCGTGTGTACCACTCGGCGAAGAGTTACCTGGCCGAGGGGCACACGTTTTTCGAACAGCGCAAGAAAGAACGCGAAGAGCTGCAAGTGGCAGTCACCAGGAAACTTGCGCGCGATTATCGAGAAGAAATCGCGGCCCACTTTCAGTTCATGCCCCAGCGGTATTTCCAAGCCTGCGATGCCCCGGAAATCGTCGGCCACTTGCGGCTTTTCCGGAGTTTGTTCGAGAAATTGGACGATCCCGATGAGAACCCCAGCGAGCCAGTGTTTAAATGGATCGCTCGCCCGGATCAGGGCCACACGGAAGTCTGGATTTGCACGTGGGATCGCCACGATTTGCTATCCCGGATCGCCGCGGCGTTCGCGGTGGCGCAGGTGAATATACTCAGTGCGGACATTTTTACCCGACTGGACAACCTCGTCATCGACATCTTCCGGGTGTGCGACACGCAGTTTGGCGCTCTCACTCATCCAAACGACATCGCGCGCATACAAAAAGCGCTCAACCTGTCACTGCATGACTCCAGCTACGACTTCAAACCGTTACTTGCCAAGGCGAAAAAGACCCGTCTGGGAAGTCTGGTCACGGAAGTCGAGTTCCCGACGCGGATCGTCGTCTCCAATGACACAAGTCCAGCGTGCACAGTGGTGGAAATCCGGTGCCCGGACCGGCTCGCGCTCCTGCACGACTTGCTGGGAGCCTTTTCAAAACTGGACATCACGATCGTGACCTCGCGGATCTCGACCGAAAAAGGCGCGGCTTTCGACAGTTTTTACGTGACGGACGAAGAAGGCGCCAAAATCGAGAGTGATGCCGCCATTGCGCGCCTCACAAAAACGCTAAGCAAAGCGATCATGGAAGATGGGGGCTAGCGATAGACGTTTTCGCATCAGGATCGATATCGCCATTCAGGATCTCTTCATAAAGCGCACGATATGCCTGTGCCTGGCGAGCAGCTCCATAATGCTTCTCGGCGCGATTTCGTGCCGCGGGCCTCATCGCGTTGCGCCGTGCGTCATCGTTTAAAATAGTTAGAAGGCAGTTGGTCAGGCCGGCGATATCTCCCGTAGCCGATAAAAGACCGCACACGCCATTCTCGACCGCATCGATAATTCCCCCGGTCGCAAAGCCAACGACTGGCGTTCCGCAAGCAAGTGCCTCGACGACTGTATTGGGGAAATTATCTTGAAGCGACGTAATAATAAAAACGTCAGCTGCATTGTAAATATCACGAATCTCGAGAGGGTCGCGCACAGAACCGACGTGCCGGCATTGAAGCCCGGCCATTTGAGGGCTGTTGGCCGGGTTTCCCAATGTCAGAATGCGCAGCCTCGGAAAGTTAGTGATGCGGGAGAGGGTTTCGAGCGTCTCGCGGAATCCCTTGCGTCCGTCAACGAGATTCTCGGCAACGAAAAGCACGACCCGGTCGTCAGGAGCGAAACCCAACCGTGCCCTAACGACGGCACGGTCAACCGGCTTATACACCGAAAGATCGATGCCATATGGGATGACTCGTGTGACGAACTTGCCGAAAAGCGAGCTTCGGCGGGCTTCGCTGGCAAGCCATTCGCTGGGTGTAACAACGACCAGCCGGGATCGTGGGATGGCTTGCAGGACTCGTGACTTGCGTTGAATGGTCCTGAAAGTGGCATCTCGACTATCATTTGATTGAAGAAATGGGCACATACCGCACTGCTCGGTGAACCGTCCGCAATGGTGGTCGTAATGGCAGCCTCCGGTGAACGCGTTCATATCATGAAAGGTCCAGACAATGGGTGAGCGGCGAGCGAGTCGAGGAAGTGAACGAAAGTCGACGAAACCCGCAATCCAGTGCAGGTGGTAAATATCAGCGGCCGGCATCACCCGCAATGGAACATGGCCTAACAGCGTCCAGGCTCCAGTAAACAGACCCCCACCCGGAAAGTAGGGACGCGGGTTCAAACGTTTTGCTAGGGCATAAATGTAGCGATTCAGTTGCCGCGGCGCATGTTTGGCAACCTTGAACTCAACAACATTCTCATCGTGTGTGAGTCTGCGGGCCACATAAAACGTGGAAGCAACTCCTTGCTCGAGCAGAGCGTGATGCAGACGTTTTGCGGCTACTGCCGCGCCACCGACGGTGTCCGTCGTGCTCAGTTGTGTCACACGTAACATTGCGTCTGTTTCAGTCACAATCGTGCGCGAAGCCAGTGCAAGTGACGTTTCCAGTTGGGCGCAACTTTAAAACGACTGTAGGCGGAGCGCTCCGGCCACATCGACCAGAGGCTTAGATCGCGGCGATCGAGCGGGCGCGCAGGTTTAGCCGGGCTGCCATAGGCGATGCAATTTGACGGAAGCGATTTTGTTACGAGGGAGCCTGCGCCGATGACGACGTTGTCCCCGATTTCGACCCCGGCGCAAATAGTCACACTTGTGCCGCACCATACCCGCTCGCCAATTATGATCGGTGCGCACTGTGGCTCGAGCGTAAGAGGGTCGTGAGAGCCACTGTTGATGTTTAAAAAGTCACTGGCCATAAAGTCATGGCCGATTGTCACCGGAGCCCAACTGACAATGCGCGAGCAATTCCCGATCGTAACATAACGACCAAGTTTTAGATTTCGCGCACCGAGAAAACTGGTCCCCGGCGCGATGGCGACGGGCCCTTCCAGTTGAACCCCCATGGCTCGCAATAACCATGTCTGATACCAGCTGCCGGTCGCCTGCCTGTTGGTTCGTGCTGTAAGCGAAACGGCGCCTTCCAGGAGAGAGTGCAATATGGTCTCGAAATGGAGCATTCTTTATTGTTTTTATAATGGGAACGGGACCGTTGGCAGTTGCGGGATCGCTGATGCTGTTCTGCCCCAATAACTGAATGCGTGGCGAGGCTTTTAGAGGCTGGGTATTTTGCTTTCTGCAAAGGGTGGCAGGTGCGAAAAAAACGCCGAGGCACAAGATCGGTCGATTTGTTCGTGTGCCAGCGACGCCGTCGTCAGAGGAGACATTCTGATTACACGCACTTCAGTGTCAAACAGACTGTTGCCTGTTCGGTCGCCGATCCGGTTTGGTGCCCAGGAGTTCCTGGCAGGCCGGACATAGACCTTGCGCCCGTTATACCGTCTTCAGCATTCCGCCATCGACGTAGTAGGTCGAGCCCACGCAATACGTGGCCTTGTTGGAACAGAGAAAAACAAAAAAGTTTGCCAGTTCCTCAGGGGTGCCGAAGCGGTCGATGGGGGCGTGTTCGCGGGCGACACCGGCGAGATAGCCTTCCCAGTCGCCGCCTTTGTCTGCGGTGAGCTGTTTTGCGGTTTTGATCCAGTCTGGCGTAAGAATCAGGCCAGGATTGACCGTGTTGACGCGAATGTTGTCCTTGACCACTTCGTTGGCGAGTGTCTTCGAAAACATCATCAGCGCGGCTTTGGTGACATTATAGATCGGCTCGTACCAAAGCGGCTGCGCTGCGCAAATGGAGGCATTGTGCAAAATGACGCCGCCGCCACGTTTTTTCATACCGGGCACGAGTCCGCGAGCCAGCCGCACGGCAGCCATGACGTGAAGATCCCAATAGAATTGCCATTTTTCGTCCGGAGCTTCCTGGATCGTCTCATTGGAGCCGGTTCCGGCGTTGTTGATTAAAATATCGGCACCGCCAAAGACTTTTTCGGTTTCGGCAATCACGAGCGCCGTTCCCTCTGCGGTGGCAACATCGGCCGCGACGGCGAGTGTGCGGACGCCGTATCGGTGGGCAACGCGCGTCGCTTCTGCGGCGGTCCGATCGGCCTGGCGCGCGACGAAAACGATGTGGACGCCTTCCGCGGCGAGTCCTTCGGCGACGGCCAGGCCTATACCGACGCTAGCGCCCGTGATTACTGCTACTTTATCTGTTAGTTCGAGGTTCATAAGTTTTGCCCATTTCGGGGCGGGAAGATGGGGAGAGATGCGGTTATTTGGGATGGCAGACGCAAAATGACTAGCTACGCGTCGGCCATGCATAGCTATGCACTTGACGCTTGGAGTTGTCAAGCCAGGGATGACACGTCACGGTAACGGAGGCGAAGAAAACAAAAAATCGAACTGGCGGTGCAATTGATTTGACTAGCTATGCAGTGCCGATCATTATACTTGCTTTGTCCCCGTCTAACTTTCGAACCCACATAAAAATACCCATGTCCACTCTGACTGCCCCCGCTCCCGCTTTGGTTCTGGAGCGCGTTCATGAATTATCGTTGCGAGATATCGAGCTCCCGGCCATTCCCGGTCCCGACGATCTCAAGATCAAAGTTGAAACCGTCGGCATCTGCGGGAGTGACGTTCATTATTATACCCACGGAAAAATCGGCCCCTTTGTCGTTGAAGAACCCATGGTACTGGGTCACGAAGCGGCCGGGACGGTGGTTGAGGTCGGCTCCGGCGTTACCGGATTTAAACCGGGCGATCGCGTTTGCATGGAGCCGGGTGTTCCCGATCTCACGTCGAAGGCCTCCAAGCTGGGCCTTTACAACGTCGATCCCAGCGTCACTTTCTGGGCGACCCCGCCCATTCATGGCTGTCTCACGCCATATGTGATCCATCCGGCGGTATTCAGTTTTAAGCTGCCTGACAACGTTTCATTTGCCGAGGGTGCGTTGGTTGAGCCCTTTGCAGTTGGCCTCCAGGCGGCAAACAAGGCTAAGATTGCTCCGGGTGACATTGGCTTGGTTATTGGTTCCGGGCCCATCGGGATCATGGTCGCACTCGCCGCGCTCGCTGGCGGATGCAGCAGGGTGTTCATTTCTGATCTTGTCGATGAAAAACTGGCCATTGCTGCGCGTTATCCCGGGATCACCGGAGTCAATGTCAAAAGGGAAAAGTTGGCCGATGTTGTGAAACAGGCCACGGACGGTTGGGGCGCGGATGTGATCTTTGAAGCAAGCGGAAGTCCCCGCGCATATGAGGGGATTTTTGATTTGTCGCGTCCGGGCGGCTGCCTTGTCGTGGTCGGCATGCCGGTGAATCCGATTTCGGTCGATGTGGTGGCTGCAGCGGCAAAAGAGATTCGAATCGAAACAGTTTTCCGCTATGCCAACGTCTTCGACCGGGCGGTGAACATGATTTCGTCTGGCAAAGTCGACTTAAAGCCGCTCATTTCTCATACGTTTACGTTCCAGGAAAGCATCAAAGCCTTCGAGCGTGCGGCTGAAGCGCGGCCGACCGACGTCAAGCTGCAGATCCAGTTATAGATTAGTCCGTTTAAATCCATGAAAAAATACGCCTCCTCGACCGATGTGGCCCGCCTCGCCGGAGTATCACAATCGGCCGTCTCCCGGACTTATAAACCCGGTGCGAGTGTCTCCGAGGAAACGAGGCGCAAAGTTCTGGAGGCAGCGAAAAAGCTTCACTACCGGCCGAGCATGATCCCGCGGATCATGCTGACCCATCGGTCAAACCTGGTCGCAATCGTTATTGGGGGCATGTACAACCCGTTTTATGCGACTGTGCTGGAGCGGTTCACGGTAAAACTGCAGGAAACGGGACACCAGGTATTGCTGGTGCACGTCGAGAGTGGACACTCGCTGGATGCGGTCATTCCTCGCCTGGCGAGTTATCGGGTGGACGCCATCGTGAGTGCGCTGGCGATCTTGTCGCCTGAATCGGCAGACGACTTGGCGCGGCTTAAAATCCCCGTCGTTTCTTTCAACACGCCGGTAAAGAACGAATGGGTTTCCTCAGTGTCCTGCGATAATGCCGGCGGAGCGCTTCAGATCGCAGACCTGTTTCTCGAACGCGGCGCCCGGAGATTCGGTTATATAGGAGGGCCGTCTGACAGCCCGGCGAACGAGGAGCGCCTTGCCGGTTTTCGCGAGCGACTCACCGAGCGGGGCATTAGCGAAATCGCTGTCGTCGAAGCGGATTTCCGTTACGAGGGCGGCTTCCAGGGAGTCGTGGAGATGTTTAGTAAACCGAATTCACCGGATGCCATTTTTTGCGCGAACGATCTTGTTGCGATCGGTGCTATCGACGCCCTGCGCAAAAAGATTGGGTTGAGGGTGCCTGACGATGTCCTGGTCGCCGGTTTTGACGACATTCCGGAGGCGTCCTGGGCCGCCTACGACCTTACGACTTTTGTGCAGGACGCGCCGCGAATGGTGGACGAAGCATTGTCGATCCTTCACGCTTCGATTGCTGCGAACGCGTCGGTTGGCGAAGTCCGCATTGTCATTCCTGCAAAACTCGTCGAGCGCGGCACGACACGGCGATAAACTGGAAGACGAAAAAGTTATCAAACGGCTGTGGCATTCTTGGTTTGTAACGATCAAGCAATTTTTATCAGCGGATATTGCATTCGTGTACGACTTTACTAGGGTCGCGCATGACTGAATCCTGGGACATTCCGTCCGCCATTTCGCTTTACAGTATTGATCGCTGGGGGAGCGGCTATTTTTCCATCAACGACAAGGGCAACATTAGCGTGATGCCCTCGAAGGACGAAGCGAAAGCGATCGACCTCGTGGAAGTCATCGACGACGCGCGCAGCCGTGGGTTGACGTTTCCGATGGTGATCCGGTTCCAGGATTTGCTGCGGCATCGGGTGGAGACGATCAACAAAGCTTTTCAGGACGCAATTGCGGGGGCTGGTTACAAAAATGTCTACAAAGGGGTTTTCCCGATCAAAGTCAACCAGCTGCGCGAGGTCGTCGAAGAGATCGTCGACGCTGGTTTGCCGTATCATTTCGGCCTCGAAGCTGGGAGTAAACCGGAGCTTCTCGCAGCGCTTGCGGCGCATGAGGATCCGGAGAGCCTCATTATTTGCAACGGCTACAAGGATTCCGCGTATGTCAGCGCTGCGCTTCTCGGCCTAAAACTCGGCAAACAGGTCATCATGGTCGTCGAAAAGTTCGAGGAAGTTCGCCAGATTCTCGCCATTTCGAAGAAGGAAAAGATTGAGCCGATGATCGGATTCCGTGTTCGTCTTCAGGCTAAAGGCTCGGGCAAGTGGGCTACCAGCGGCGGCGAAAACGCCAAGTTCGGCCTCTCTACGGCCGACCTTGTTGCCGCGTCGGAACTCCTTAAAAAAGAAGGACTGGCGCATTGTCTGCGACTTGTCCACTTCCATGTCGGCTCGCAGGTGCCGGACATCGGGGTTATCAAACGCGCCGTCCGTGAAGCGGCCCGGTTCTACGCGAAACTGGCGAAAATGGGTCACACGATGGGCTTTCTCGATGTTGGGGGCGGTCTCGGAATCGATTACGACGGATCGCGAACGTCATTTGACAGCTCGATGAATTATTCGACGCAGGAATACGCGCGCGACATCGTTTACCATATCGGCGACGTGTGCGATTCGGAGGGTGTCGAGCATCCGACCATCGTGAGCGAAGGCGGGCGGGCAATTGTGGCGCATCATTCCGTGCTGTTGGTCGAGGCATTTGGATCGATCGAAAAGAGTCCCAGCAATCGTCGTGTCGAACTTGAAGCGGACGCTCCGAAGCCGGTCGCCGATATTTTGGAGATTCAGAAAACCCTGACACGGCAAAATCGGATGGAGAATCTGCACGACGCCCAACAGATTCGCGAACAGGCGCAGTCGATGTTTGACCTCGGACTGCTTGAGCTTGAGCACAAGGCGAAAATCGACACGGTCTACTGGCAGATCGCGACGGAAATTGTCGCCCATTGCAAGGGCTTGCGTTATGTCCCGGAGGAAGTGAAAGAACTCGAGACGGCTTTGGGAGATCAGTTCTTATGTAATTTTTCTGTTTTCCAATCGCTCCTCGACCACTGGGCGCTCGGGCAGCTTTTCCCGATCATGCCGGTGCATTATCTGGACCAACCGCCCGAGCGGAACGCGACGCTGGTGGATATCACCTGCGATTCTGACGGCAAGGTTAGCAAATTCATCGACCTGGAGGACGTGAAAGGCACGCTGGCGCTTCATAAGTTGGAGCCGGGGAAACCTTATTACCTCGGGTTCTTCCTGATGGGCGCCTACCAGGATATTATGGGTGACATTCACAACCTCTTCGGCCGTGTGAACGAAGCTCACGTTTTTCTCGACGAAGATGAAGAGGACGGATTTTACATCGAGGAAACCATCGAAGGCAGCACTATTGGCGCCGTGCTCGGCATGACCCAGTGGGACCAAAACGAGTTGATCCGGCTGATAAAACTGCAGGTCGATGCGGCTATCAAGAGCGACCGGCTGAAGCCCAACGAAGCGATGCGTTTGCTCGGAAATTACGAAAAGGCATTGAAGGATTACACGTACCTGACGTTCAACTGACCAGCTAGTTTTCAGGCCCCAGTTTTCAGATTCTTAGGTGGAAAGCGGGAGGCGCGTATTCTGAAAACTGAAAAATCGAATCCTGAAAACTCGTTTTATGCTTCGTGGCCGCTTTAAAACCGCAACTTCAGAAACCCTCCGTAAATATTCCGAGTCAGTTTCTTACGACTGGCGTCTGTTTCGCCATGACATCCGTGGCTCGATTGCCCACGCCACGGCATTGAAGGCCGCCGGCTTGCTCACAGAAAACGAGTTGGGACAAATCGAGGCCGGCCTAAAATCCATCGAGGCCGATATTTCATCCGGAAATTTCGAATGGAAGATCGAGCTCGAAGATGTCCACATGAACATCGAATCGGAGCTCACACGGCGCATCGGTCCCGCAGGCGCAAAGTTGCACACGGCTCGTTCGCGAAACGATCAGGTCGCGACGGACATCCGGCTGTATTTGCGTGATGAGATCACCGAAGTGCAGCAGGGCATCCACGATCTTCAGTCGGCACTCGTCGCGCTTGGTGAGTCTAACGTGGACGTCATCATGCCTGGTTACACGCATTTACAACGCGCTCAGCCTGTGTTGCTTGCGCACCACTTGCTTGCCTATGTCGAAATGCTGGGCCGGGATTGGCACCGGTTGCTTGACGCCGGCAAACGCATGAATGTTCTTCCGCTCGGTTCGGGGGCTATTGCGGGTTCAACCATTTCGCTCGACCGCGAACTCGTCGCCCGATTGCTGGGTTTCGACTCCGTTTCACACAACAGCATGGATGCCGTGAGCGACCGCGATTTCGCGGTTGAAATTGTTTCCGCGCTCGCCCTGCTGGGTGCGCATCTGTCGCGTTTGAGCGAAGACGTCATTTTGTGGGCGTCGTCGGAGTTCAAGTTTATTACTTTGAGCGACGCCTACACAACGGGTTCCAGCTTGATGCCGCAAAAAAAGAACCCCGATGTGGCCGAGCTCACCCGAGGCAAAACGGGGCGTCTCTATGGCAACTTGATGGCGCTCCTCACAACGCTCAAAGGCATTCCCATGACCTACAACCGTGACATGCAGGAAGACAAAGAGCGCATTTTTGACTCCGTCGACACGGTTAAAGCTGCGCTCGAAGTCTTTGCTGGGATGATGTCCGAGGTGATGGTCCATGGCGACCGGCTCGCAGCGGCGTCGGACGATTGGAATCTTATCGCGACGGATTTGGCGGATTATTTGGTTAAAAAAGGCGTGCCATTCCGGCACTCGCACGAGGTGATCGGTGGACTGGTCGCGTTGTGCAATGAACGCGGCGTTGGATTGGCCGATCTGACCCTCGAAGACTACCAGAAAGCCGCGCTGGAATTCGATTCGGACGTTTACAAGCTCCTCAACCCTCGCGCGTCGCTCGAAGCGCGCACATCCATCGGCGCGCCGTCGCCGGAGAACGTGGGCGCCGAACTTGCACGCTGGCGCGATTTGTTGGAAAGGAAGTAACCATGGCTGACAACAACCACGCGAAATGGGTCAACGATCCCCGAGTCAAAACTCCTGCGAATGATGGAATTACAGGAGATCATCCCGGTTGGGAAACGGTATCGCACGAACTGCAATACGACGGTCCCTATGCCAAAGTTTTCCATGATTTCGTCCGGACGCCAACTCGTCCCGAAGGAGTAATGTGGACGGTTGTCCGGCGAAAATATGCGGTGGCGGTTGCCCCCCGGACCGAGGATGGAAAATGGCTGCTTGTGCACCAGGAGCGAATTCCGATCCGACGGGCGATTTGGGAATTTCCGGCGGGGCAGATCGAGAACGCGGACGAATCCGGAGAGAACGGTGATCCCATTGCCCGGCAGGCGGTTATCCAGGCTACGGCCTGGCGGGAATTGAGGGAGGAAACCGGCTGGACGTCCGGCCCAGCGTCCCGTTTGGAATCGCTGGGAATTTTCTATTCGTCAGCGGGCTTTACGGATGAGCATTGTTATCTGTTTTTTGCGGATGGCGTTGTCCTGCATGCCGAGGGGTCATTGCCGGATGAACATGAACGAATCGTCGAATGCCGGGCATTTACGACCGAGGAACTGGTGGGAATGATTGCCTCGGGTGAAATCCGCGACGCGAACACATTGGCGTGTTTTGCAAGGCTGACAGCGCTGAAGAAGGTATAGCGAGTGAGAGAATCTTAACGACAGGCCTACGCAAGGGCGTATCCCCGCAGAAACTCGGACGCGGACATTGGCTTTCTGCCTTCAGGCTGGACAATTTCCAATTCGACGGATCCCGAATTTCCTGCGATCACGAGCCGTGATTTGCCGGCATCCAGGATTTTTCCCGGTTCACCTCGGCATTCTACGATGTGAGCCTGATGGATTTTCAGTTTTCGTCCATCTGGCAACACCGTGAATGCTCCCGGCCAGGGATGCATGGCGCGGATTTGGCGTTCGATAAAATCCGCGGGTTGCTTCCAATCGATCCGTCCGGAATCACGGTCCAGCTTTCCACAATACGTGGCCAACGAATTGTCCTGAGGAATTCGTTCAGCTTTCCCGGCAGCAATCAGGTCGAGACTTTCCTGCAAAATACCGGGCCCGAGCAATGCCAGTCGATCGTGCAGCGAACCGGCCGTTTCCGTTGGACCGATGGGGATTTCGTGCTTCAGAATCATGTCACCGGTGTCGAGGCCGGCATCCATTTGCATGACGGTGATCCCGGTCACGGGTTCTCCGGCCAAAATCGCGGCGTTAATGGGTGACGCGCCACGGAACTTGGGCAGGAGCGACGCGTGCAAGTTCAAGCACCCTTGAGGTGGCATGTCCAAGAGGGACTTGGGCAAAATCTGGCCGTAAGCCATTACGACGATGATTTCCGGGCCCAATGCCCGGATCTCGGCAAGTGCCTCGGGAAGACGGACTTTCACGGGTTGCAAAACCGAAACACCCGCCTCGCCAGCGAGAATTTTTACCCGTGGTGGCGTCAGAATCTGGCGGCGTCCCACTGGCCTGTCGGGCTGTGTGACAACGCCGACCACATCATGTTTCGGCGTCGCGAGGAGCCATTCGAGCGTCGGCAAACCGATCTCGCCGGTGCCCATGAAAACCACCCGCATTTGTCGAAAAGTTACAAGCCTCCCATGCCTAGTCTGAGCTGGCCTGGTTGCGGACGTCGCCGTTGCTGCGCTGCGGCGACGATTTTTTCGGCAGCGGTGACTTCACGCTGGCCGACTGAATCGCCGCACTGTTTGCAGAGATAATCGAAAATCTCTTTGCCCGGGAGCACGAGCAGGAGCCGTTCGCGAACAGGCATGGCGTTTTTGCACCGATTGCAATAGAGACTGGAGGCAGTGAGTGATTCGAATTGTTTCATCGATCGTGAGAAGGGTCAAAATGTCGCTGGGGGCAGGATTTTCTCTTTGTGGAGCGTCTGCAGGATGTCGTAGAGCACGGCGACTGGTGGCTTGCACGCGTCGATTTTTTTAACCAAATCCGGCCCGTAATGGTCGATCAACGGCCGGCTCTCGGCTTGGTATGTGGTGATTCGTTTCGAAATGACTTCATCGGACGCATCGTCGAGGCGGTTGTCTTTGAGGGCACGTTTTTGAAGGCGCTTAGCGAGCTCGTCGTAACTGTCGCCAACCGACAAATGAAAAACGCGTACCACCTCGATGAGCGGTTCCATCAACTCTGCCTGATGCACATTCCGTGGAATGCCATCGAGGACTAAAAAGTCAATGTCCGGCTTGAACGTGTGGGCGCGCACCACATCTTCGATACGCGCTTGCCAGAGTTGCACGGTCACCTCATCCGGGACGAGCTGTCCCTTGCTGGAGTATTCGAGGAATTTCTGTCCCAGGGATGTCCGGGTGTCGAGCGACCGAAAAACATCGCCGCAGGCACAATGAAAAAAACGAGGAATAGTGCCGAGTGTGTGGCCTTGAGTGCCTTTGCCACTGCCGGGTGCACCGAAAATGAGGATAGTCTTGTAACGCATGTCTTCCAACTGGGAGGAGCGGCAAAGGTTCCTGCTGATGGCTGGAGCCGCAAGCTCAAAAAGCAATCTGCATCTCCTTGCTTGACAGGTCAGCCGTGCCAAATACGGTTTCGCGATCGTCCCGCCTCGTCGGGAGCCATATTGCTTGCCCATGTTCATTCCTCGTTTCGCGCGCCCCTGTTGCACTCTAATCATCGGCTTTTCGCTAGCCACCTCCGCTTTTGCTGACCCTGAAGTGCTGGATGGAATTGCCGCAGTGGTCAACAAAGAGGTTGTCACTTTCTCTGAGGTCCGCGAAATCGTTGCCAGCCGTGAGCGGTCGCTTCGTGGGATGTATTCTGGCCAGGATCTGGATGAAAAAATCAGAGCGCTCCGTTTGGCCGCGCTCCAGGAGCTCATTGACCGACAGTTGATCATTCAGGATTTCAACAAGAACGGCTACAAGCTGCCGCCGTATGTAATAGACGAACACATCAAAACGATCATTCGAGAGGAGTTCGGAGGCGATCGTGGCGCGTTTGTTCGTACGCTTCAGGCGCAGGGCTATACGCTCACAAAATTCAAGGAGGCGGAGCGCGACAAGATCATTGTGCAGGCGATGCGCGCTCAGAAAGTGAAAGTCGACACGGCCGTTTCACCGGTTCAAGTCCGCGAATATTACGACAAGAACCGCAAGGAATTTGCCACGAACGAGTCCGTTCAGCTTCGGATGATCGTCATCCCGACGGAACCTATCGACGGCTCTGGCAATGCCGAATCTCAGCGCCGGTTGATGGATGAAATCCGCCAGAAAGCGAAAAATGGGGCGGACTTTGCGAAACTCGCACAGCTTTATTCGCAGGACAGTTCGGCGGAAGTGGGCGGGGACTGGGGATGGATTGATAAGAAGACATTGAATCCACAGATGACCGAGATCGCGTTTGCGGTGCCCACGGGTGGGGTCAGCGATGTTTTTGAGATGGCTGGCAATTATTATTTGCTCAAAGTCGATGGACGGAAGGAACCCATTTATGTGCCGTTTGATCAAGTCAAAGGGGCCATCGAAAACAGATTGAAACAAATTGAGCGGCAGGAAGCCACCGAGAAATGGCTCAAAACCCTCCGGGACAAGGCCTACATCAAGCGGTTCTGATCCGGAAAAGTCTGACTCCTGCTCTTAATCCAAGGCCTGCTTTGATGGGGAAGCAGGACGCGGCTGGATCGACTAAGAAGTATGGGCAAGATTAGGCTCGCTATTACCCTCGGCGACACGGCTGGAATCGGGCCGGAAGTTGTTCGGGCTGCGCTGAAAAGCGCACCTCCCGATGTTGAAATTCGGCTTCTCGGTGAATTGCCTTCGGCGATTTGCGGTCAACCCACGGCCAAGACCGCTCGAAGCGCGGTTGAAGCGCTCGAAGAAGCCGCGCGGCTGGCAATTTCTGGCGGAGTCGATGGTGTCGTCACGGGGCCCGTCGGCAAACACCAATTGTACGAGGCAGGTTTTCGTTATCCGGGCCAGACGGAATTCTTTGCTGCGCGTGCTGGAGTGGAAAATTTTGCCATGTGTCTCACGGGCGGCGGACTTACAGTGGCCCTCGTCACGGTTCACGAACCGCTCTCAAAAGTTCCAGGCATGCTCCGGCGGGAAGAAATCGTTCGTGTGGGCAAATTGCTGGCGGATCATTTGCGTCAACGCGGGATCGCTTTGCCCAGAATCGCTGTCGCCGGCCTTAATCCGCACGCGGGAGAAGGTGGCGCGATCGGGTGTGAAGAAATCGACATTATAGCGCCTGCGACCAGCGATCTGAAAGAGAGCAGAGAAACCATTTACGATGGGCCATTTTCACCGGACATTGTTTTCCACCAGGCGGTCCGGGGTGCTTGGGATGGCGTCCTGTGCATGTATCACGATCAGGGCCTTATTCCGTTGAAACTTCATGCTTTTGACGAAGGCGTAAATGTAACACTTGGCCTGCCATTCGTTCGCACAAGTCCCGACCATGGCACGGCGTTTTCGATTGCAGGGAAAGGGATTGCCAACCCCTCCAGCATGATCGCCGCGATTAATCTGGCAGTGGCCCTTATTCGAGGTCCTTCTTTGCTGAATTCGCCAGCTTATCCTTAATGACGGGATACAGATTGTAGGTTGGATAAAACTCCGTGCGGAATGCCTTCCAGGCGGTTTTTTCCAGAGCCACGTTGACGTCGCGCAATTTAGATGCGGGGACTTCCAGGGTGACGACCTGGCCAATACCCATCATCACGTACCAATTCACGACGGTCGTTCCGGCAGGTGGAAAAGCCTTCCAAAAACCCTGCTCCTCCTGGATTCTCTGAATCTCGGCAAGCGAAAGGCTTTGGTCATGCTTCAAAAAGATGGTGAGAAGAATGCTATCGGTCGACTGCTGGCCAGCGGAGACTGTTTGGGGCCGTAGAATTCCCGGGAAGAGGCAAATAAGGATCAGAATGAGCAGTCGTTTCATGGCTGGTCCTATTTCCGGCACGTTGCGGAGATGTTACCCCATTCGTCGTCCGGACAAGATCCGCTCAATGAACCCCGTATCGAATTCTCCGCGGAGGAAGTCGGGGTTTTTCATGATCTCGAGCTGGAAGGGAATGGTGGTCTGGATTCCGTTGATGATAAATTCGTTCAAAGCGCGTTGCATGCGCATGATGGCGTTTGGCCGGTGTGCTCCGAAAGTGATCAGTTTCCCGATCATCGAGTCGTAGTTCGGCGGGATGACGTACCCAGCATAAGCGTGGGAATCGATCCGGACGCCGCGTCCACCGGGCGCGTAGTAAAGTTCGATGCGGCCCGGTGAGGGTTGGAAATTGCGGGCAGGATCTTCGGCGTTAATGCGGCATTCGATGGCATGGCCAACGGGTTTGGCGTTGACGACGTGTGGGGAAAGGTGTTCGCCTGCCGCGATGAGGATTTGTTCCTTCACCAGATCGCATCCATAGACTTCTTCGGTCACAGGGTGCTCGACCTGGATTCGAGTGTTCATTTCCATGAAATAAAAGTCGCCCTTGCGATCCACGAGGAATTCCATGGTGCCTGCGTTTTCGTAACCGACCAATTCTGCGAGAGCGATGGCGGATTTACCCATGCGATCGCGCAGATCAGCGGTCAAAATCGGGGAGGGACATTCCTCTACGATTTTCTGGTTGCGACGTTGGATCGAGCAATCGCGCTCGCCCAGGTGCAGGACACGCCCGTGGGAGTCGGCAAGGATTTGAAACTCGATGTGATGAGGATGCTCGATCAGTTTTTCGATATAGACACCGGGGTTTCCGAACGCTTTCTCCGCTTCGAGCCGCGCGGCGTGAAAACCTTGAATCAAGCTTACTTCGTTATGCGCCATGCGCATCCCGCGTCCGCCGCCGCCTGCTACGGCCTTGATCATAACGGGAAAGCCGATCTTTTTGGCGACTTTGTGTGCCTCTGCCTCGCTCTGAACGATGCCGTCGCTACCGGGTGAAATGGGAACACCGGCTTTGATCGCGTGTTCACGGGCGCTATTTTTGTCGCCCATCGCCCGGATTGATGCTGGTTTCGGGCCGATAAACTTGATGTTGCAGCTTTCGCAGATATCCGCGAAGTGCGCGTTTTCCGCGAGGAAGCCGTATCCCGGGTGGATTGCATCGACATCCGCAATCTCGGCGGCGCTGATGATGCGATCTATTTTCAGATAACTCTCTGCACTCGGCGCCTCGCCGATACAGATCGCTTCATCGGCAAGCTGCACGTGAAGCGAGTCGGCATCCGCCTCGGAATAAACGGCGACCGTCGCGACGTTGAGTTCGCGACAGGCGCGGATGATACGGAGGGCGATTTCGCCGCGATTGGCGATCAGGATCTTTTGAAACATCGTTGGGACTTTTCTTCCGAATCGCCGTTCTAGCGAAATGAAAGCCGCTGTGGGTAAGTCATTTAATCTTGAAGAGAGGTTGTCCGAATTGGACGGGTTTGCCGTTTTCTGCGAGGACTTCTGTGATGACGCCGCTCACCTCGGCTTTAATCTCGTTCATCACTTTCATGGCCTCGATAATACAAACGACAGTATCTTCGGTGACGCGATCGCCGATACCCACAAACGCGGCTGCTTCCGGCGAAGGAGCCCGGTAGAACGTGCCGACCATCGGCGAGGTAATCTCTTTGCTGCCTGCTATGGCAGCAGACGCACTGCCGTCGGTTGTCGTCGTCGAATTCGTCGTGGCTGCGACCGTTGGAATCAGTGTTGCCGCAGAGGCAGTCGCCGGAGTCCCCACCGTGGAGATGACAGGCTGGAAATCCGTATTTTTCTTGAGAGTGATCTTGAAATCGCCGTTCTCCATCTTGAAGACGGAGAGGTCGTTCTTTTTCATCAAATCGATGAGGGCCTTGATGTCTTTTAAGTCCAATGCGGGGTCTCCTGGGTTGGTAAAAATAGAGCAGGCACGCTAAGCTTGGGCCTGGGGGTTGGTCAAGCCGGCATAAACGCCGGTCATTTTCTGGGCTGACTGCGTTGGGCGCCGGAACATTGACGCTTGTCGCAACGAGCAAGCCGACCATAGTGGCGTTATCCAGCGATGGATTGTCCGGCAAAATTCGTTTGGCTCCGCCGGGGTTTTCCTTCAGAGCCAAATTCGTCGTCAGTAGTGTTAGTCAACTTTAAATTCATATTCTCATGGGTCTCCTATCCACCATTCTCACAGCCGTCTTTGGAAAAAAAGCCGCTGCTCCTGCCGGAGCTCCCACCGCTTCAGCCCCCGCGTCACCGCCATCGGATGCGACCGTTTCCGTTCCTCCCGGCGCGTCCAGCCCAGAAGCTGCGCCAGCGCCGCAGGTCGATGTTGATGCTACTCTCAGCGCACTGGCTGCGAAAAGCGGCGAGGACCTCGATTGGAAACGTTCCATCGTCGATCTGCTGAAAGTTCTCGGCATCGACAGCAGCCTTGCCAACCGAAAAGCGTTGGCCGCCGAACTCAACTACACCGGAGACACCAGCGACACGGCCACGATGAACGTTTGGCTGCACAAGCAAGTCGTAAAAAAATTCGCCGAAAACGGCGGCAAAGTCCCGGCTGACTTGCTGGACTGAGCTCCTTATTCGGCAAGATTTGCGCAGAGCTCGCTGGAAAGGATTTGGTTTTTCAGCGGGCTGTGCGAGGCGCATTTGTCATTGATCCCGCGCATTCGCATTTTTTCGAATCGCGATCTAGATCGCCAGGAAATTCTTAAGGAGCTTCTTCCCTTCGAGCGTGAGGATCGATTCCGGGTGAAATTGCACCCCGTGAATGGGGTATTCCTTGTGCCGAAGGCCCATGATTTCGCCTTCAGCGGTTTCCGCCGTAATGGTTAACTCAGCGGGCAGGGAATGGCGTTCCACGAGCAAGGAATGATAACGGGTGGCCTCAAATGGGTTTGGCAAGCCTTCGAAAACGCCTTCGCCGTTGTGCAAAATGGGCGATGTCTTTCCGTGCATGAGCCGTCCGGCACGAATAACGTTGCCGCCAAAGACGTCGCCGATGCATTGGTGTCCGAGACAGACTCCGAGCAGGGGAATTGTTGGTCCGAATTTGCGAATGACCTCGTTACTGATACCGGCTTCGCGCGGTGTGCATGGACCCGGGGAAATGCAGATGCGTTCCGGGGCCAGTTCCTTGATTTCTTCTATGCCAATCTCGTCGTGACGTTTGATGATCATCTCCGCGCCCAACTCGCCGAAATACTGGACGAGGTTGTAGGTGAAAGAATCGTAGTTATCGATGACCAACATCATGGCTTGCCCTCCAACTGCTGCGCCCGGGCGAAAGCCTTCATGAGGCCCATCGCTTTGTTAACTGTTTCCTGATATTCGCCTTCCGGGGTGGAATCTGCGACGACGCCGCCACCCGCCTGGACATAGGCCTTTCCATCCTTGAGGACTGCAGTACGGAGCGCGATGCAGGAGTCTGAATTTCCGTCAAAACCGAAATAGCCAACAGCGCCGGCGTACGTGCCGCGTTTGTTTTTTTCCAGCTGATTGATGATCTGCATCGCGCGGACTTTTGGGGATCCCGACACGGTGCCGGCGGGAAATGTCGCCCGCAGCACGTCGTAGGCGCTCCGATCGCCGCGCAACGTGCCGACGACGTTGGAAACGATATGCATCACGTGGCTGTAGCGTTCGATCGTCATGAAATCTGTCACGCGTACAGTGCCGAATTCCGCGATGCGTCCAACATCGTTGCGGGCCAGATCAACGAGCATGAGGTGTTCGGCCCGTTCCTTGGGATCGGCGAGAAGGTCGCGTGCGTATTGTTCATCCATTTCGTCGGTTTCACCGCGCGGGCGGGTGCCTGCGATCGGGCGAATTTCGACTTTCCCGTTGGTGAGCCGGACGTGGACTTCCGGCGAACTGCCGACCAGTGCGAAGTCGGTTGAAAACCGGAAACAAAACATATAAGGAGACGGATTCACCGACCGGAGCGAGCGATAAAACGAGAGTGGATCGCCGGTGAAAGGCGTTTCAAACCGCTGCGATGGAACGATTTGAAAGATGTCGCCTGCGTGAATGTATTCGTGGCTCTTGCGAACCATGGCTTCGTATTCCGCCTTGGTCGTGTTGCTCGTCGGCACGATGGGAGTCGTTGGCGTAAGCGTGTTGATCGGCGGCAAATGAGCCGGTTTTGCGAGCTTTTCGAGAATGGCATCGATGCGTTTGCCTGCTTCGTAATAGGCAGCAACCGGGTCAACGCCCGGAGGAACGAACGCGTTGGCGACAACCTGGAGTTTCCGCCGCCGATGATCGAAAATCAGGAGCGTATCGGTGACCAGAAAGCGTGTTTCTGGAATGCCGAGGTCGTCGGCGGGCGGGTTGCCCACGGTTGGTTCGAAAAAACGAACTGCGTCGAATGAGATGAACCCGACCGCGCCGCCTGTGAATCGAGGCAACGCTGGGTCCGGCACGGGTTTATAGCGCGACATCAGCGCTTCGAGATCAGCGAGAGGATCGCTCGTGGTCTCAAAAACGCGGGTCTCGCCGTTCTCGACGATCCGGATTTCACGGCCGCGGCTTTCAAAAACCACCGCGGGACCGGAGCCGAGAAACGAATAGCGGCCGACCTGATCGTTAATCTCGGCAGACTCGAGCAGAAACGTGTTCTCGCCCGTATCGATTTTCTGAAACGCCGAAACCGGCGTCTCAAAATCCGCCACGAGTTCCGTGTAAACAGGGATGAGATTTCCCTGGCTCGCTTTGGCCAGAAATCTATCGAGTGAAGGACTTAACGGAGTCGTGGCGGTGGAAGGGTTCATGCAACGTGGTAGACCTCGTGGGGATCAAATACCTTGTTTTCAAGGGTTCTTACGGATTTTCCGTTCAAGTCGAGCTGCTGGAAGAAACAGCTGGCATGACCGGTGTGACATGCCGCGACCTTTTGCCGAACTTCGAAAAGCAGTGTGTCGTGATCGCAATCCACAAACCAACGGACTACCTCTTGCGTGTGGCCGCTACTTTCGCCTTTTAGCCACGATTTGTTCCGCGACCGGCTCCAGTAGTGCATGAGACCCGTTTCGAGGGTTTTCTCAATGGAAGCGGCGTTCATCCAGGCCATCATGAGCACGCGACCTGTAGGTGTTGGCGTGTCGCTGGCTTCTTGGATGATAGCGGGAATAAGTCCCTTCGAGTTATATTTGAAGTTGAGATTCATGGATTACGGTGGGGGCGATGAGGGTTCCGGGGGAGGTGAAATGCGGAGACGGGTCGAGCTTGACCAAAACGACGCGAGGTCCGAACCGGGGAGACCGGTTTGGAAGATTTACCAATGCCACCAATGGATGTGAAGAGGCGCCCGCACGATGTGTATCTATGCGCGACGCGCCCGTGTTGGCAAGTAGGGATTTTTGGTGTAGCGGCTGTGAATGATAAGAGCGGCTGGAATCGGTCGCGAGCCCTGTTGCAATGGTTTCGACGAGAATCCCCATCGACTTTTGCCGGAAGAGGATTAGCGTCGGCTCCCAACCTTTTCGATGAATTATCTGGTCCATTCTTTCATTGCCATTTTGATCCGCGTGAGCGGCAACACACTGGTTTGCGACGAGCAAACGACGATCGAAGAGCTGTTCAGCGACGATTTTGATTCGGTGGATTTCGAGCTGGCCAAATGCGCTTTCGAAGCGACGCACAAAGTGCTCTTTATTGAGCCCGCCGACGATGCGGAAAGCGAGGAATACCTGAAATATACGATCGAGGACTACATTGAACGCTGCGTCGACACGACGGAGCAGACGGATCCGATGTTCGTGACGGAGCGCTTTCTTATTTTCCAGGAAGCTCTCGAAGACGCGTTGAACGAGAGCGATGATTTTGACCGGCCGTAGCAATAAGGAAAACGCTGGGTCGTAATTTTTCTTGGCGCCACAAGGGTGCAGCCATAGGATGCAGATATGGAAAGAGCAGTCGCCCCCGCCGCTTACGACTCCAAGGTTGAAGGGAATATCATCTTCACCAAGCTGGACTCAGCCATCAATTGGATGCGTAAGAATTCGTTGTGGCCGATGCCGATGGGACTCGCTTGTTGTGCGATCGAGTTGATGGCCACTGCTTCTTCCCGGTTCGACATCGCGCGGTTTGGAGCGGAAGTGATGCGGTTTTCTCCCCGACAGGCCGATGTGATGATTGTGGCGGGGACTGTTACTTACAAAATGGCGCTCGCCGTCAAACGGATTTGGGATCAGATGCCGGAACCCAAATGGTGCATCGCGATGGGTGCGTGTGCGTCCAGCGGTGGCATGTATCGCAGCTACGCGGTGTTGCAAGGGATTGATCAATTGATCCCTGTGGATGTGTATGTATCCGGTTGTCCGCCACGACCCGAGGCTCTGCTCGAGGGCCTGATGAAATTGCAGGATAAGATTATGAAGGAACGGGCCATTGGCGATCAAAAGCGTGCCTTGCGGGAGCCCGAACTGGTATGAGTCATCTCGTCGACGCGGTGATGGCGCTGGAAACGGAATTTGGCGCGGCAATCTTGAAGAAGACGGAGTTCCGTGGCGAAGTGACGCTCGTTCTCGAAGGGAAATTCCTCAAACCCGCGTTGAAACTCGCCAAGGAAAAGCTCGGGTTTAATTTTCTGCTGGATATTTCGAGCGTCGATAATTTTGGCGACGAACCCCGGTTTGAAGTGGTTTACGAGCTGTATTCGCTGGCGAATGGAACCCATCTCCGGCTGAAACGAACCGTTTCTGAGGATCATCTTGAAGTGCCGACCGTCAGTGATTTATGGCCGACGGCCGATTGGCATGAACGCGAGATTTTCGATATGATGGGCATCGGCTTTTCCGAACATCCGGATTTGCGCCGCATTTTGATGTGGGATGGCTATCCGTATTATCCTCTTCGCAAGGATTTTCCGCTTGCCGGACGTCCGAGCGAAATGCCGGATGTGGCGTTCACGAAAGTCGCGCCTCTGGCTGGTGGCCCATTCGTAACCGCACCTTCTTCGGCAACGGTGAAAGACCGTGAGCCCCGATCGAAGGAGATTGAGTAAGACTCAATCGGACGCTTGGTCATCATCTAAATCTTTCCGGCACGGTCGGAATACGGTTAACAGAAGGCTTCAGAGTGAGATTTTCTAATGATTGACCGTTATTCCACCCGTCGTATGCGCGATCTCTGGGCCGAGGAGCGCAAATTTGGTTTCTGGCTCGAAATCGAAACGCTGGCTTGTGAAGGCATGGCACAGCTTGGCCAGATTCCCGAAGCAGATGCCGCGGTGATTCGAGCCAAAGGCAAATTCGATGTCAGCGAGATCAACGAAATCGAAAAACGCACGAATCACGACGTAATCGCTTTTCTGGAAAACGTCGCGTCCTATGTCGGACCGGCGGCGCGCTGGATTCACCAGGGTTTGACGTCGTCGGATATTCTCGACACGACGCTCGCGGCTCAGATGAATATTTCCTGCGGTTATCTGCTTGAAGCCCTGGAAAAACTGCGCGCGGTCGTTGCTAAAAAGGCGATTGAATACAAACACACCCCGATGATTGGGCGCAGTCACGGCATCCACGCAGAGCCGATCACGTTCGGGTTGAAATTGGCGCTGATGTTTGACGAATTCGGCCGCGCCATCGAACGCCTCGCGCAGATGCGTGAGCGGGTGCGCGTGGGAAAACTCAGCGGCGCCGTTGGAACGCACGCGCATCTGGATCCCCAGGTCGAGCAGTATGTCTGCGAAAAAATGGGCCTGAAAGCGGCGATTCTTTCCACGCAGGTGATTCAACGCGACCGCCACGCGGAATTCATGACCACGCTTTCCCTCATCGCTTCCAGCATCGATCGATGGGCGACGGAATTCCGGCATCTGCAGCGGACTGAAGTGCTTGAAGCCGAAGAGTATTTTTCTCCAGGCCAAAAGGGCAGTTCGGCGATGCCGCACAAACGGAACCCGATTACGGGTGAGCGCCTGTGCGGATTGGCGCGCGTAATTCGCGGGAATGCCGTTGCGGCTCTGGAAAATGTGGCGCTGTGGCATGAGCGGGACATCAGCCACAGCAGCGTCGAACGCGTCATTCTGCCGGATTCATGCAATCTGATCGATTACATGCTGGGAAAATTGGCAGCCCTCGTAGAAGGTCTCCATGTTTATCCTGAAAACATGGAGCGCAACCTGCTTATCACGAAAGGGTTGTATTTCAGCCAGAGCGTTTTGCTGGAGCTCACGAAAAAAGGACTGGAGCGAAAAGCTGCTTATGAGGCCGTCCAACGCGCTGCCATGAAAACGTGGGCCGGTGAGGTTTCGCTTCAGGAGAACCTTGCCGCCGAGCCTGAGGTCGCTGCGCATTTGACCCGCGAAGAGATCGATGCGGTTTGTTCGCTGGACCGCCACTTCGCGCACGTCGACGGAACCTTCAAAGCATTGGGACTGGAATGAGCTGTGGAAGCAGCTGGCGTGGCTACATGGAAAGTCCGCCGTCCACCGCCAACACCTGTCCGGTGATATATCGCGCTTCGGGTGACGCGAGGAACGCGACGGCAGCGGCGATGTCTTCACTTTCGCCAAATGTGCCGAGCGGGATTTGCGTCTGAACCGTTTTCTTCAGATCCTCGGAAAGCACATCGGTCATGTCAGTCGTGATAAAACCGGGGGCGACGACATTTACGGTCACCCCGCGGCTGGCCACTTCGCGTGCGAGCGATTTACTGAGCCCAATCAAGCCGGCTTTGCTGGCTGCATAGTTGACCTGACCTGCCGTTCCCATTAACCCGCTCACGGAGCTGATGTTAATGACGCGACCCTTGCCGGATTTCATGAGAGAGCGAAGCAGCGGCTGGATGAAATTGAACGCGCCCTTGAGGTTCGTATCGATGACCGCGTCCCAATCCTCTTCCGACATGCGGAGAGCCAGCCGATCGCGCGTTACGCCGGCATTGTTGACCAGGATATCGACGCGCCCAAAGTCAGTGACAATTTTCTGGCAGACGGCCGCCGAGGCATTCGCATCGGCGACATCGACGGCGTAGGGCCTGGCGGCATCCGGATTTGCGGCGTTGATGGCGTCGGCTGTTTTCTGAGAATTGGTTTCGGAGCGACTCACGACGGCAACTTTGGCGCCTTCTGCGGCGAAGCGTAGAGCGATGGCTTGGCCGATGCCGCGCCCGGCTCCGGTGATGACTGCGATGTGGTTTTCAAATCTGCTCATAGGGAATTTGTGGGGAGAGCGACTCAAGACTGAAAAATGAGATGTGAAAATCAAAAAAAAGATCCAACATTCAACCCATCCGGGTTGTCCATCGTCTGCGTATTGAAACTGAAATACGTCCCTCGAACATGCCTAACTATCTTTCCCACACGTCTCTTCCCGTGAACGTCGACTCTACTGAACGCTGGATCACCGGTGTCGCTGGGCTCGTATTGATCGCTCTAGGTGCCTCAAAACGCGGTCCATTGGGCTGGGCGACCGCAGCGATTGGGGGCGCGCTCGCGGCGCGTGGCGCAGCTGGATACTGCCCGTATTACGATATGATGACGGTGAACAAGGTGACCCATCACCGTGGTTTTCATGTGGATGAATCGATCTGGATCGATGCACCGCGTGAGCAGCTCTACGCGTTCTGGCGCGACGTTGAAAATTTGCCGCGCGTCTTTGCGCATCTCCGCGAGGTCGAAGCGCTCAACTCACATTTTTCCCGATGGTCCGCCACTGCCCCGGGCGGATTTACAGTCGAATGGGACACAGAGATCATTAACGAGCATCCGGGGGAAATGATAGCGTGGCGTTCCGTACCTGGCTCGAAGGTGCACACGGCTGGGACAGTGCGATTCATCGATGAATATGGCGGAACACGTGTCCGGCTGAGTTTGCAGCTTGATCCTCCCGGTGGCGTGCTCGGGACACTCGTGGCGCGTTTGCTGGAAGATCCCAAGCGCGAGGTCCAGAATGATCTGCGGAATTTCAAGCAAGTCATGGAAGATCGCAGCGACGTGGGTTCTGACGTAACGCCGGTGTGACCTATGTAACGCCGGTGTGACCTAAGAACAGGCGTCAGAAAGTCACAAGGGCTTTGAAACGAGGGTCTCAGCAAACTGCGGGTGCGCCTGCAGCTTTTCAAAGTCCTCTGGAGAAATTGCCCCGCGGGGCGCAGGGAGCGGGCGGGCGTTCGTGGAGGCGCGGACTCGATTTTGCAGCCATTTGGCGGTCAATGGGCTATCCAGCAAATCCCCGGACGTTGCGGCAACGGTGGTTTCTTCTTTTTCGCCGGTTGCCGCACCGATACCAACGTAAAAACCCGCGAGCAAAAGGGTTACGCGAACGGCTGTTGACCGGCTGTAACTCGAGAGAGTCGCGGGTTTGGTCATGAAACGTCGAAGCTCAGTGAAATGCTCAAGCGACCAGATTTCCGGATTGCTGGTGGGCGAATACGGGTCGTACATCACCGCGTCGGGCTTGGGTGCGATATTGCGATGCAACGCCTGAAAGCTGTCCAAATGCAGGTGCCACGAGAGGCGTTCGTTAATGATGGCCTTTCCCATGGTCCTCAATTCGTGGACGACTGGGAGCCACGGGTGCAGGTAGGTTAGTGCGTCGACGTTCGCGATGGCGAAGTCGAGGGGGGCCAGAGTGCGGTCGAAACTGTGCAACTCGCATCGCCCCGGAGATTTCAACGCCAGGAGGAGATTCCATGCAGCAATTGCATTTGCTGCCGCTCCAAGGCCGACGTCCCAGATTACAAAAACGCCGTCAGGCCGAACCCTTGCAGGCAGTTTCTGGGCAGCAAGATGGATGGTCTCCGCCTCTGCGATCGGGCCGATGCCCGGATGAAATGTCTCGCCTGTGACCAGATCGCGTAGCGTGAAAAGGCCGTCCCGAAGGGGAACGATTTCGAAGCTTACAGCCACTTTCTGTGCTTGAAAAAGGCGACCATTCCCAGGGCGATCACTGCGAACGCTGCGAGGCAGGCGGGGTAGCCCCAAGGTTGATACAATTCGGGCATGCTCCATTTCCCGGCCTCCTTGTCAAAATTCATACCGTAGACGCCTGCGATAAACGTCAGGGGAAGGAATATCGACGACAGCACGGTCAGCAGGCGCATGATTTCATTGGTCCGCATGCTGACGCTCGAGAGATAGATGTCCATGATTGACGACATCAATTCCCGGTAGTTTTCGACGATGTCGATAATCTGGATGGAATGATCGTAGCAATCCCGAAGAAACGGCTTGGTGGCTTCGCGGACAAGGTTGGCATCGTCGCGAGTGAGCGCGGAAATAATTTCACGCTGCGGCCAGGCTCCGCGTCGCAGATGGACGAGGCTGCGCTTGTATTCGTGGAGTTTGGCAACTGTTTCCTGCGTGGGTTTGTCGAGGACTTCGGTTTCAAGGTCCTCAATGAGATCCCCGATGCATTCCAGAATTGGGAAATAGTGGTCAATGATGGAATCGATAATGGCGTAGGCCAGGTAGTCGCTGCCAAATCCTCGCGCCAGACCGTCGGTGCGCCGCAGGCGGTGTCGGATGGGATCGAAGAAATCACCGCCGGCTTCCTGAAAGGTCAGCACGTAATCGCGACCGATAAAAATGCTTATCTGTTCAAAAACGAGTTCCCCATCCTGATCGCGATAGGCCATTTGCAGGACGACAAAGTAATGGTGATCATATCGTTCCAACTTGGGCCGCTGCCCAACGTTCAGGACGTCTTCAAGAGCGAGGGGGTGCAGACCGAAGGTGTGACCAAGGCTTTTTAGGAGATCGACATCACCTAAGCCGTCAATATTGATCCACGTGATGCGGCCGTTGTCGCGGTGCTCCTCGGCGTCCACGGCAGAAAGGAGGCATTTTTCGTCATACGTTTCCTGATCGTATTCAATAAGCGTGACGACGGGCTTGCCTGTTGTCGGCGCAATGAGTGTCGCGGGAGCCGTCCCGGGGAGATGATATTTAAAACTGTACATTGATGAAATGACGAATGCACTAATGTCTCATGCCTATTGTTCCACGTGGAGGCAGCGTCTTCATTCGTCATTTGTCGTTCATCTCGGTCCTTTCCAGCGGGCCGCGCTGATACAGGATAGGATGTGGCCGACCCAGCCCAGCGTGCCGAAGCTGATGAACCACAGGATGCCGGTGAGAACGAATTGAACCAGAGCAGCCATGACACGACCCTGGACGAGCTGGCCAAGTCCGGGGACGAAAAAGCTGCAAATGGCGGCGAGAACATTGCCAGCGGAGCCCTGGCCGTTGGAGGAATGGGAAGTAGGAGTCATAAGCGGTTGGACGCTCAAGGTGCGGGTTTTGGATTCAGTTTTCCTATTTTGGTGGAAGGACGACGAAGGCTTTGGTGCCGGCACGGACAATGAAAAGAACCTGATTGGCGTTTGGATTCAGGGTGCTTAGGAGCTGGTTGTATTCGTCCATGTTCCTTACGGTGTTGCGATTGATCTCCTGGATGACATCGCCTGGCTGCAATTTGCGTGCCGCAGGCGAGTCCGGATCGATGTCGGTAATGACGACGCCGGAAATGCCTTGGGGAAGGTCGTAATCCTGCATGGTTTGCGGGGTGAGATCGTCGACGGAAATACCTGCAAGTGCGCCGGATGGCGTCGGCGGGACGTTCCGATTGGGGGCGGTTTGCTGCTGGGCGGTAAAGTAATCCGCGGGCTGTTCGACGATGCGTGCTTTCAACGTTTTCTCCACTCCGCCACGTTTGATTACAATCTCCACCTCGCTGTTCACCGCGACTAAGGCGACGCGATTTCGCAGTTCACCAGGGTTTTTGATTTCCTTGCCAGCGAACTTTACGATTAGATCACCTGCCATAACGCCTGCGCGATCGGCAGGCGAACCTTCGACGACGCTTTCCACAGCAATACCATTGGGATCAGGGCTGGGGCTCATTGAGATGCCGAGGTAACCGCGAATGACGCGGCCTTTCTGGATCACGCTTTCGACGACAGCTTTGACGGTGTTCGATGGAATGGCGAATGCGATACCCTGGTTGCCGCCGGACTCGGAAAAAATGGTGCTGTTCACACCGATGACTTCGCCGCGAATATTGACAAGCGGTCCTCCGGAGTTACCGCGATTGACAGCGGCGTCGGTTTGCAAGAATTCGACCTGGCTGTCCGAGACGGCCGTCCTGCCTTTGGCACTGATGATTCCCTGGCTCACACTTTCCTGAAGGCCGTAGGGATTGCCAATGGCGAAAACGATTTGCCCGACATCGACCCTTTCGGAGTCGCCCATGGAGAGCGGTTCAAGATTCGGCAGATCGATTTTCAAAAGAGCGAGATCGGTTTGTGAATCGGTGCCGATCACCGTGGCAGACGCAGCGCGTCCGTCGGCTAGCTGGACTTTGATCGCGTCCATGGCGTCGATGACGTGGTTGTTGGTGACGACGTGACCTTCCTTGGAAATAATGAACCCGGTTCCAAGGGCTGTCTGGACCTGCTGCTGGCGCGGACGAAAACGTTGGCCAAGAAAGAGCTCGAACGGATCGACGATACGCGGTTGTTGCACGCGCCGGGCGGTGTAGATGCTGACGACGGAGGGGACGACTGCTTTGGAAAGCTTTTTGTATTCAGCGTCGAGCCGCGACAGAATCTCCAGGTCGCTGAGATTCAGCTTTGCCTCGGCCGCCGGCGTGAATTTTTCCGGACGCCAGTTGACGCTGCGGTTGTCACTTGTCCGGGTTTTCTGGACGTAGAGCAGGGCAATTGCAAGAACCAGGATGAGAACAAACAGGAGGTATTTAAGAAAGCTTTTCATTCGGGACTTAGCAGACGTCAGGAGACGTGCGATAACAGTTTGTCGGACGATTCGACAGAGAAAATGCGAAAACGTTGATTCTCCGGCGAGGAGAGCTCGGGATCGGCGCTAACGATGCGAGTGGCTGTTTCACGAGCGAGACGCATAAGATCGCTGTCGCGAAGGATGTTGCCGATTTTCAGCGGTGGTAAACCGCTTTGTGCCGTGCCGAGGATATCGCCGGGACCGCGGCTCTCGAGGTCGGCCTCAGCAATTTCGAATCCGTTGGAGGTGCGGACAAGAACGCGGAGTTTTTCCAGAGCCGCGTCGTCTCCAGTACCGGCGAGAAGGATACAGTACGATGTGCCAGACCCGCGGCCAATGCGTCCACGCAGCTGGTGGAGTTGGGCGAGGCCAAATTTTTCGGCGTTTTCGATAATCATAACGGTGGCGTTCGGTACATCGATCCCAACTTCGATGACGGTGGTGGCTATGAGAACATTCGTTTCTCCGTCCCGAAAACGGCGCATGATCGCCTCTTTTTCATCCGGGGCGATGCGGCCGTGGAGAAGTTCGCATTTCAGGGGCGCCAGAAACTGAGACCACTTCCTAAACTCAGCCGTGGCCGCTTTTTTCG
This sequence comes from Chthoniobacterales bacterium, assembly GCA_036525185.1. Classification (GTDB taxonomy): domain Bacteria; phylum Verrucomicrobiota; class Verrucomicrobiia; order Chthoniobacterales; family DASVRZ01; genus DATDAW01. The sequence goes on from DATDAW010000034.1 coordinate 49,773, forward strand.
TTTTTCCATCCTGGGTTTCTGATTCCTCGATGAGCGAGCAAACAATGTAAGCCTGCTTCCCGGACCGGAGGTATTCCCTAAACTTGTCAGGATCGCGCAGTTTGCCATCTTCTCGGAGTTCGGTGCGGATGCGCCCCCGTCCGGGCGGCAGTTCGTCCAGAATGGAGACATCGAGATCGCCGTAAACTGTGAGTGTGAGCGTGCGGGGTATGGGAGTGGCAGTCATCACGAGGACGTCCGGGGCGGGAATGCGCGAGATGAGTCTTGCTCGTTGAAGAACGCCGAATTTGTGTTGTTCATCGATAACGGCAAGGCCGAGGGTGGGGAGATCGTTTTGGGCGGAATCGAAGAGAAGAGCGTGGGTGCCGATGAGAATTTGAGGAGGTCGACGTTCGGCAGCAGGTTGGGGGGAGCGCGCGTCACCGCCCTGCATACCGGCGCTTTCCTCCTTTCTCGCCCCCGTTCTCAGCGCCACCGATATCCCCAACGGCTCCAGCAGTCGGCAAAAATTCAGATAGTGCTGTTCGGCAAGGAGTTGTGTGGGCGCCATGAGCGCAGCCTGGCAACCCGATTCCACCGCCAGCAGCATCGCCGACAATGCGACCAACGTTTTTCCTGACCCGACATCTCCCTGCAATAGCCGATTCATCGGATGACCCGACGCCAGGTCCAGGCGGATTTCGGTGATTGCTCTCAATTGCGCGCTTGTGGGCGGGAAGGGGAGCTGGGCAAGAAACCGGTCCAATAGCTTTCCTGGACCGCAATGCGGTGCGCCAGGCGCGGCAAGCGTTCGGGCACGTCTCCGGGCGACGATGAGTTGCAGGCCAAAAAACTCCGTCAAAACCAGGTGCCGTCGCGCAGTCTCAAGCTGCTCAAACGACTCCGGAAAATGAATTGCTTTCAGCGCTTCGAGTCGGGAAATTTCTGCAAGTCCTTCTGGTAGCGGCGTCTCCAGTGTTTCCAGAGCGCTTAAAACGTCAAAAACCACGCGCCGCAACGCACGCTGGGTGATCCCTTCGGTCGCCGGATAAATCGGTGCGATCCGGTCCATGCTGAGGTTTTCTCCTGCCACCTCGCCTTCGTCAGCGATCTCGAATTCCGGGTGTTCGATGCATAGATTTTTCCCGCGCAACCGTGCCCGCCCATACACGATGATCGTTTGCCCTACAGCAATCAGCTTCTGCATGTAATGCATGTTGTACCACCGCAAAATCAGCGGCGAACTGAGTGCCCCGGCCTCAGGTTCCTCCAATGTGGCATCGAACATTTTCCGGTATCCGCCAAAACGCCGGAGCGTCGCTTTCGTGATTACGCCCCGGATGCATACCGGCGTCTCGGTTTCGCCTGCGGGAAACCGATCGAACCGGGTTCGGTCCTCGTGACGGCGGGGATAATGCGTCAATAAGTCATTAACCGTTCGCAATTCGAGCCGCTCCAAAGGCTTATGCAACGAGACCGGAATCGTGGCGATATCGGTGAGCGGCGTTTCGTCGGCGATCATTACGGACAATTAGCCACATCGACAACGACGCGTGCAAAGTACGCAAAGGACTTTGTGGTTCTATTCGTGTTTTTTGGTCTTTCTAACTCTACAAGATCGCCTCTCGGAGCGCGACCACCTGCAATTGCACCGTCGTTTCATTGCGAAACGTGTTGGCTTCCAGCTGAAATGCGACGTCCCACGGCGGACGGGGTAACGCTCCGGCGCCGTTAAAAAAGATCGCTTCGCGAACGGCACCGCGTTGGCAGAGCGTTAACTTTACGTGCTTTTCCCTTAGGACTCGCGGTTCGATGGCCGGATGAACACTCCGGGCAAAATACGTCGGCTGCAGGTTCCCCATGCCGAACGGCTCGAAACATTCCTGACAACGCAGCAAGTCCATGTTGATTTTATCCAGGGACATCTCGCCATCCAGATACAAGCGCGGATGCAAGTCTTCATCTTGCAGTGATTTACTCGCGGCTTCTTTGAATGCCTTGACAAAATTTCGGAAAACGTCCTCACGCACGGTCAACCCTGCGGCCATCTCATGACCGCCGAATTTCTCAAGCCATTCCGCGCAGCCGCCGAGTGCATTCACAAGTGACCAACCGTCGATACTGCGTCCGCTCCCTTTGCCAATGCCCATTTCATCGAACCCGACAACGATGCTTGGGCGGTGAAATTTCCTGGCGAGCCGCGAAGCGACGATACCGATCACGCCAGCATTCCAATCCTTTGAGCCCAGCACAATCGCACGGTCGGTCTGCGGACAGAAATCCGCCAGCATGGCGAGGGCTTCTTCGCTGGTGCGCCGTTCGACTCCCTGGCGCTCAACGTTCTGTTGGTTGAGAGCTGCGGCCAGACGCAACGCTTCCTGCTCGCCATCGCACAACAACAAATCAAGCGCGTCCTGTGCGGTGCCGAGGCGACCGGCAGCGTTCAGGCGTGGTCCAACGCGAAAACCGACGTCGCCGGAGCGTATCGGCGTTCTGACGCCCGCGACTTGCAAGAGCGCCCGGAGACCGATCCACCGAGTCTTTCCCAATTGCGTCAGACCATGACGGACCAGCAGGCGATTTTCGGCAGTCAGGGGCACGAGATCAGCAACTGTCCCGACCGCGACAAGGTCGAGGAAGTCCTTTAGATCGAACTCAGGGAGGGGACGTCTTTTCAGCAACGCGTGGCAAACTTTGAAAACGATTCCCGCGCTGCACAAATAGCCAAAATCCGGGCCCAGTTTAGGATTTACCACCGCCACGCAGTCGGGCCTGCCGGATTGGCATTCGTGGTGATCCAGCACGACCACGTCGATCCCGCTTTTTTGAAGTCTGGCAATTTCTATGCGTGACGATGTGCCGCAATCGACAGCGATAAGGAGGTGGGGCGCAAAAGTTGCCAGGCAACGCTCCACGCCTTCCGCCGAAAGGCCATAACCTTCGTCGATACGCATTGGCAGAAAGCACTCGGACTGAGCGCCATACGCCAACAGCATCCGCTGTAACATGGCCAATGAAGTCACCCCGTCGACGTCGTAATCGCCGTATAAGACGATTTTTTCCCCTCGCTCCACCGCCATGAGAATCCGCCGCACGGCCTCCTCCATGTCCGGTAGCAGAAATGGATCTGACAGGGTTCGAAGTTTTGGAAAGAGAAAGCGTTGCGCCGTTTCGGGTTCAAGCAAATCGAGACGGCAAAGCAGTGGCGCCAAGCCCGGATGCACATCGATTTCCCGCGCCAGGGCGCGGGCATGATCCAGTGATGAGTGAGTGAATGGCGTCCAGACAGGTTCCACAACCGGAGAGAATCGAAGACCCGTCGAGCAGCGCCAAGCGGAAAACGTAGGCGTCTCGATTCGATCGCTTTAAAATCGGCACGCGAAAAGAAAAAGCGAAACAGGCTTCCAGTCTCCGCGCTCCCCAGTTTACAAGTCAGTCGTCATGGAAACTGAAACGCTCATTCGCAAAAAAATGGAGTCTGCCGGTCTCAGCGAGGCTGCAATCGCTGCATTCCTGGCCAGTTACGCTCAGCTCAAGGCTAAAGCCACGGGCATGATTCCGGAAAAAACCATCACGCCGGTTGCCGATTTGCCGGCGTCTGCCGATCTTCCCGTCCCGCAAAATCCCGACGAATTGCTTCGCCAGACCGTTGTTATCAAGCTCAACGGCGGTCTCGGCACCGGCATGGGACTCGAAAAAGCGAAGTCGCTTTTGCCCGTGCGCGACGGACTTACGTTCCTGGACCTGATCGCCCTGCAAATCCTTCATCTCCGCAAGACGGCTCCTATCCGCTTCTTGCTCATGAACAGTTTTTCCACCAGCGCGGACACGCTGGATTTCTTGAAAAAATATCCCGAACTCGGTTCAGACATCGAGTTTCTCCAAAACAAGGTACCCAAGCTCACCTCCGATACGTTGGAACCGATTGAATGGCCGGAAAATCCGTCTCTCGAGTGGTGTCCGCCTGGTCACGGTGACATTTACCCGTCGCTGGACGGTTCCGGCTTGCTCGACCAGTTGCTCTCCGAAGGCATCCGGTATGCCTTCGTATCCAATTCAGATAATCTCGGCGCCACACTCGACACAGCGATCCTTGATTACTTCGCAAAATCGGATGTGTCATTCCTAATGGAAGTTACGCGCCGGACGAATGCTGACCGCAAGGGCGGCCATCTCGCCTCCGACGCTGCAACTGGCCGTTTGCTGCTCCGTGAATCAGCTCAATGCCCGGATGAAGATTTGGACCAATTTCAGGACATCGATCGCCATAAGTTCTTCAATACGAACAATCTGTGGTTGCGCCTCGATCGTTTGCGCGAAACGATCCGTGCCAATAACGGCATCGTGCCGCTGCCTATGATCCGTAATTCCAAGACCGTCGATCCTCGCGATGGTTCCACGCCCAAAGTCTATCAGCTTGAAACGGCAATGGGAGCCGCCATTTCCGCATTCGACAAATCCGGGGCCGTCGATGTCCCACGCACACGGTTTGCCCCGGTTAAAACGACGGCGGACCTGCTGACGCTGCGTTCCGATGCGACCGTTCTTACGCCCGACCATCGCCTACTGCTCGCGCCCGAGCGGAATGGTATTCCGCCCTTCGTCGACCTGGACAGCAAGAACTATAAATTTGTCGATCAGCTCGACGCCGCGACTCCGAATGGCGTGCCGTCGTTGGTTGCTTGCGACAAACTCACCGTCAAGGGCAAGGTTCGTTTTGCTCCCGGAGTGAAGCTCGAAGGCGAAGTCGCGATTGTAAATCCATCGCCGGATACCGTGTTGGAGTACGCCGGTTGACCAAGAGGGGTTCGGCCCCGTTTCCAATCGAACAGTCCGCCTCCAGTCAATCCGGCTGAAGGCGGACCGTATCGTTGGCACTTGATAAAGAGTGGCCAGGGGATAATCCTGGCCCAACTCTCTCATTTATACGGCATGGGCCACGCCTTCCCACGCCTTTTTGATCTCCGCCTTTTGTGGCATTGCGATTGCGGCACCCCGTTTAGTGACGCTGAGGCCCGCCACGACAGTGCCGAAACGGGCCGCCTTGAGGACGTCGCCCTTGAATTGCACAAGACCCGACGCAAAACCGCCGACGAAGGCGTCGCCCGCCCCGGTAGTGTCGACAGCGGTCACGCCGGGCAGGATCGGAATTACCTCGAAACCATCGGGTTGCGAGACGAAACAGCCACGCTTGCCAAGGGTGACGATAACGGTCGGCACGCCGGTCTGGCGGCACAGGGCGTGTAAGTCGGCACCCGAAAGCGCAGCCAGTTTTTCTTCGGTGAACGTTGGGTCAGCAATGGTCGGGAGGCGCTGGACGATGGATGCGAATTCGCTTTCGTTTGGAATAAGGATGTCCACGTTTTTCAGGATGCCAAGATCGACGGTGTCGTTCATTGGCGCCGGATTCAGAATGGTCGTGCGACCTAAGCGACGGCTACGTTCGAGCAGACCAGCAACTGTTTGAGGGGCGATTTCGAACTGCAAAACGAGCACTTCCGCATCCCGAATCCATTTTTCCTCAATGGCATCCGGACCGAAACGCCCGCTTGCCCCGAGGGCGACGATGATGTGGTTTTGGCCCTGGGCATTGACCGAGATGCCGGCCGTTCCTGTCGGTACACCGGGCATCCGCAAAAAATGGTGTTCGATGCCTTCCGCGGCATGAAATTTTTCCGCTCCGTCGCCGAACGCGTCGCTGCCGACGGCACCTGCGAAGGCCGTGGGTACTCCCGTTCGCGCTGCTGCGATGGCCTGATTGGATCCTTTCCCTCCGGGGCCTGTGGCAAATTCGCCGAGAAGCGTTTCGCCTGGCGCCGGAAAACGTGAAACGTGAAATGTGAGATCCTGGATAAAACTGCCGACAATCAAAATAGGGGAAGGCATAAGGAAATTGGAACCGGGAACCCAAAATGGAAGAAGGGCCAGACAGGGCTTACGGAACGCTCGGGGCGCGCTGGTCGAGGAACAGCCAACCGGGGAAGGCTCGCTGCATGCTGCTCGTCGAGTTGAAGAAAGCTCCCGTGGCGCGCCACTGCCACTCGATTTTCAGGGCTTTTACGATTCAACCCACAAACAGCTTCGTCAGAATAATGGCTCCTGCGACGGCCGTAAGGATACCGAGAATAATCAGAAAAGGGACCGAGAACCGGGAGCGGAGTTCTTGAGGCTCAGGAAATAACGGTTCGCTGCGTTTGCGGCGGAGATATGCCTGGGGCACCCGAATCACTTCCCGGCGATCGGCCAGCGTCGCTGCATACCGTGCATACGGCGCTGGATCATCCTCCCCTGACCATGTCATTGGCTGAAAGGGACCGCATCCGGGACAGCTTCGGGCGCCGACACGAACCTCCGATCCGCAATCGGGGCATATGTACGTGTCGTCACTCGTAAATGGCTGCACGGCCTGATCATTTCACATGAAGGGCCTTTGCTCAAATGCAGAAATTGCGGGAAAAGCAGAAAGTGCAAAAAGATTGACCATTTGTCGCGCTCGAGAGTGCGATTCACGGAATTGTAATGAATCTCCGGGACGAATCGGGACGTGCACCCTACAATTTTCTTCTCATGCCAATGCCACGTCGCCATCTGCCCGGAGAATCCGCTCGCGAAGCCATACGCAAAACGCGGGAGATTTATGCCGAGCTCGCTCAACGACCCGTTGAGCGGGATTGTATCGGCCGCGCGGGATGCTGTCATTTTCTGCAAACAGGAAGAACGCCCTCAGTAACGCGTGGAGAGGCGCTGGCGATGTGGGCGGCAATCCGAGCAAGCGGACGCAAACGATTGCCGGAGAATGTGGATGGTGCCTGCCCGCTGTTGCATCCGCAGACTAAGCGATGTCTGGTTTACGACGGACGTCCGTTTGGCTGTCGGACGCATTTTTGTGCTGCCGCGGGCGGGCCTTATCAGCGGCGTGAAGTGCTTGATCTGATTCGGCGATTGGAAGTGGTCGATGCGGAATCGGGCGGCGATGGACCGCGCCCGCTGGAAAGCGCCTTGGAAGACGTGGAATGAATCCCAATTTTGAGGTTTCTGCTTTGAGGCTTTCGGTTGTCCCTTAGAGGCCTGGCTCCTGTCTTAACGGCTCGCCTAGCCTCAGCGTTGCGTTGACATGGGACCGTGAGATCCTTAATACTTCTTCCGAACACTCTAGAACCAACTCTCTCTCCCCGGTGCTCACCAACGACGAATACGTTGTACAGATATTGCAGGACGTCGGCCTGCTCACCCATGCGCAAGTCGAGGCTGCGCGAGCCCATGCCGATGGGCATACGCATGTCCTCGATTACCTTGTTCAGCAGGGGATTGTCACTCAGCAAGACATTACGCGTACGCTCGCTGCGCAGGCAGGAATGGAGTTTTTTGACCTGACGCAAAAGTCGGTCGAGCAGGAAGTCGTTGACCAGATTCCACCTGACGTAGCGCAGCGCTACAAAGTCGTGCCGGTGGCAATCAACGACCATTTATTGACCGTTGCCACGAGCAACCCATTGGATTTTGAGACATTTGACAGCCTCAGTTTCTTGCTTCGTCGTGAAGTCGAATTTGTCTGTGCGACGGCGGACCAAATCGGCAATGCGCTCGTGAAGTATTACGGCACGGCTGAGGACGCGGCTGAGCGGCTTGAGCAAAAGCTTGGGACCGATCTCGGTCTCGGAGAGGACGTTGCCGCAATTGGTGAAAGCGCGGAAGGTGATACGAACGACGCGCCGATTATTCGAATGGTGACCGGGCTCATCGTGGAGGCTTATCGCAACCGCGCGAGCGACATCCATCTGGAGCCCCTGGAAAGGTCCTTTCGGGTTCGTTTTCGGGTCGATGGCGTTCTGAACGAGATGAAGAGCCCGCCGAAAAAGCTTCAGTCCGCCATCGTGAGCCGGCTCAAGATCATGACCGGATCCATGTCCATCGCCGAGAAACGCCTGCCGCAGGACGGCCGCATCCAGGTGAAAATGGGCAAGACGCAGATCGATCTGCGCGTTTCGACGATTCCGACCAATCACGGAGAGAGCGTCGTGATGCGTATTCTGGACAAGTCCAGCCTTGTGCTCGGGTTGAGCGATTTGGGTTTCCTGACGGATGACCAGCAGACGTTCGAGCGGCTCATTGCTTTGCCGGATGGTATTTTGCTGGTCACGGGGCCTACCGGGTCGGGAAAAACGACGACGCTCTATGCCTGTCTCAATTACATTAACAAACCTGACCGGAAGATCATTACCGTCGAAGACCCGGTGGAATATCAGCTAACGGGCATCAATCAAGTGCAGGTGAACGCGGACATTGGGATGTCGTTCCCGGCAGCGCTGCGATCGATATTGCGCCAGGCGCCGAACATCATCATGATCGGCGAAATTCGCGACCTGGAGACGGCGAGTATCGCGATCAATGCTTCGCTCACTGGCCACCTCGTTTTCAGCACGTTGCACACGAACGACGCACCCAGCGCCATTCCGCGTCTCGTGGATATTGGAGTCAAGCCGTTCCTGGTGGCGAGCTCGTTGCGTGCCGTCGTTGCCCAGCGACTCGTGCGGCGGCTGTGTCCAAATTGCAGGACTCCGCATGAACTCACGGAAATGGATTATCGGGCGCTCCGCCTCGATCCGCGGCAGGTCGTCGACACAACCGTCATGGAAACGGCGGAATTTGGCTGCGAGAATTGCCGGGGCCGTGGTTACCGCGGACGAATGGGTATTTTTGAGATCGTCCAGATCGACGACGAAGTCCGCCGGATGATTAACGACCGTGCGTCAACGATTCAGCTTCGAAAACGCTCGCGCGAACTTGGCATGCGCACCTTACGGGAGGATGGCGTGCGGAAAGTGCTTTCGGGTATGACGACGGTGGACGAGGTTGTGACGGCAACGATGGCCGACGCGGATTGACTGTTTGCAGGTGGAACACCCACGCGCAGTATGCAGCAGGACCCCCTGGACCACGTGGCCCCTGCCAGTTGTTGGACGTGCCCTGGAAACGAAACAGCCGCTCGTTCTCAAACGGGCGGCTGTAAATGCAAGCGACGACAAGCCTGTTGCGCTCGGGGGCGCCGGTCGCTTAGAATTTTGCTGCTGGTCTCCGGCGGCGCATGATCGTAAACATCGCGCCTCCGATACTCAACAGTAGTGCCGTAGATGGCTCCGGAATGGAATAAGTCGTAGGGTTGTTGAAGGCGACCTTACCGAAGTCAAAAACAAAAAGAGACTTGTTAGGGTTTTGCGGACCGGAACCCACCGTGACGGTGAATTCGTTATCCAAGTTCGTGGCCGCCTGCACCGCATGCACACTGTCGAGCCCGTTGTAGAATGAACCATCGCCGGTTCCTAAGAAGTTGGTCCGGCTTCCCGGTTGATTGAACGAAACAGCCGAAGTCTTTTCGAGCGTAAAGGTGGTGAAGTCCGAATCGGATATCGATACCCTCTGATCGTAATCGAGATCAAGGGCCGTCAACGTGAAATTGGATGGATTGGCAGGTGTTGTAAAGCTCGCGTCGAACAAGCTGAACTTCAAATCCAGCGTCCAGTTGCCGTAACCTTGGTCGGGACCGACATAGACCGAAAGAGTCGTAGCGTCCGTCAAGCCCTGACTGCTTTTGGTTTGAGCGATCATGAGCGAGTCCGTATTCGGCTTGAGCACACCGGTTGCGTCAACGGCCGTGATTTGCAGGCCATAGCTAAGAGGGCTCCCGGAAGCGTCTGTTCCTTTGAGGATAAAACGCGAGTAATCGCCGTAGTTCCAAACAGCGGTATTGGATGTGGAGCCGCCGTCGTGAGGTTTAACGAACTCGGATGTGGAACCGACGATTTGTTTGACCGCGGTTTCGATCCCGAGATCGGCAGCTTGGGCCCAACCCATCACAGGAACCGCTGCGATGAGTGCGAGAGAGCTCAGGCCCGTGGATAATCGAAAATTCGATAATTTATAAATTCCTTGCATGTCCGATTATTCCTCGAAAATGCCGGTTCGCAAGGGAAATATTAGGTTCTCCGGGTGCGAGCAAGCGCAGAAAAGCGAAAATCCGCATCCAAGAACAGCAAAAATGCAAAGATTTTTGTAGTTTAACAAATTCTCTGTTTCCCGCGCGCGGTCGGCTTTTCGTTAGAGAGCGAGTCCTGCCTGCGTTTCGGTGCAAACCTGGCAATGCGAACAAAATCGCAGGTAACGCCGTTAGTCGCGATGGCATTCGATAACGAGGCTGTCTACTTTCAAAGGCACATGTCTAGCGCCAGAACGCTCCGATAAAGGCAGCCCGGATGTAGCGCCCGTTGTTTTGGGGGAGGCGGCCTCGCAGAGAATGCAGGTCGCCTCTTCCTTGCGAGAAAATCGGCTGCTGACGGGGTGCCCGATCTTCAACTTTAGGTTTTTCCCCGGGGATCAATCAGCGGCGCAAACTGTTCCACGTGGGGATCATAGGCAAAGAGCTCTGCGGTGGCGATCTTGAAGAACCAGCCGTGCAGAGAGAGTCTTCCGGCTTCGAGACCGCGCGTCACGCTGGAGTAAGTCTTCAAGTTCTCCAAAGCATACAGCACGTTTTCTTCGGCGGCGGCGTCGATGCGCTCGGCGGCATCTGTCAAATGGTGATACCGCAGCAAGACAGCGTCCCGCACGGGGATGGCCAGTGTCAGCCAGTCCTCTACGTGGCGCATTCCCGTCCAATCCGTGTCGTCACTCATGAGCGCTTTCATCGCGCCGCATTGCGAGTGACCGCACACGACGATGTCCTCGACTTTGAGCGACTCGATGGCGAACTCGATGGCCGCTGCGGTAGAACTAGGTGCTCCGAAGATCGAGGCCGGAGGGACGATGTTGCCAACGTTTTTCACCACGAAAAGGTCTCCCGGCTTGCTGTGCGTGATCAGTTCGGCCAGTACTCGCGAATCCGAGCATGTGATGAACAGGGTGTGCGGATGCTGCCCATCGTGGGCTAGTCGCTGGAAAAGATCTTGATACTCCCCGAATTCTTCGTCGCGAAACTTGTGGATTCCTTCGATCAGCCGTTGCATGGCGCACAAGAAACGCGACTACACGCCCGCAAACAAGTCAAAGTGCACGCAAGCTACGCCACATCGTCTTCGCGGCGCGGCACGGCGATAAATCTCGCTAGCAGGAACAACACTCCGGCAATCGCGTATCCAAGCGCTTCGCCGCCCGCGGGAAAAAGTGGCTGACCGGTTTTCCATTGACCGTTCAACCAGTCCATCCAGGGCAGACTGATCACCGTATCGCGTCCATTCAGCGCGTAGGAATGCATAAGCCCGGTGAGCGACAACAGCGCGCCGACGCCGCTCCACACCGCCGCGGATATCCATTGGCGCTCTACGATGCAGACCACCATCGCGGACCAGATCATTGCTGAATAGAGAAATCCCTGTTCCAGGGCAAAGCCGCCGCCGATGAACGCCCCGGCGGCGCTGGCGGCCGCGATAAGCGGCATTCCCAAAGTCGCGCCGGCCGCTCCAATAGACGTTTTTACGACGAGCATCGTCCACCCCGCCAGCCCTGGAAACAGACCCACCACGACAGCTGGGAAATGGTTTCTCGGCGTCGCCTCAAACGCCTGCGCCGTGATGATGATGCCAATCCAGAAAATAATTGCGATACCTGACTCGGCAGGGATCAACCACGTGAGCGCCGCCATCGTGCCTGTTAGGCAAATCAGCGTGATCACTGCGCCGTTGAGAACGGAGTAACCTGCGCGGGCGCCAAGTTTTTTCCATGCGGGATGACCGATATAGATCGAGGTCGGAAACGGCGAACCGAACAGCGCCGCTGCCAGCGTCCCCAATCCGTTTGCAGCGAGACTGGGACGGACCGAATAACTGTCGCCTGCGGCGGATGCTGATTCAATATTTTGCAGCGAAGCCAGCACGCCGAGCAGGCCAATTGGAATCACAACCGACAAATAGGCCGTGAGATGTCCACCGTTTAGGGCCGCCCAAAGTTCGCCCGGCATCGGCAGGGGAACATAGAGACGCACCTGAGCGAAAGGCTGCGCCTCCGAGCCGCCCACCGGAGCGAGGCCGGTCAACCATGCGATCACGGCGCCGACAATTAGTACGACCAACGTCGCGGGGAAGGGACCCCGGAATTTCATGCGTCCAAAAAAGATGAGGAAGGTGAGCGCAATCGTCACCAGCCCCACTACCGGCGACGCAAATGCCTGAAACACGAATGCCAGGCCCAAGAAACCGAGACCCACACCTGCCAAAGTCGCCAGCATCGCCGCTCGGGGTGTGTGCTCGCGGATTTTTGCAGCGAAAAACGCCCCACTGAACTCGAGCAGTCCGCCTAGAAAACACGCCACGAGACCCGCATGCCATGCGAAGCGTTCCGGGTCCGGAAGTCCCTCGGCGAGTGCCAACTGCCGCGCTGGGAGCATCACGAGAAACACATGCGCAAACAGCCCCGGAGTGCTGATCCCATATGGCAGCGCGCACACGTCGTCGCGTCCCTCGCGTTTGGCGAGCTGAAGCGCCTGCCATGCATAGAAGAGATTGCCGACCAGAAACGAGATCGCTACGCCTGGCAGAATCCGGCCGTAAACCAAATCCGGAGAGAATCCGAGAACGCCCGTGCAGAGCGGTGCGAGGATCAACAATTGCACCAGATTGTTGACGAATGCCGCGACGAACCCTTCGCCGTCACCCGGGGAAAACAGCTTCACCCTTTTCCCTTCTTTCCGATCCGGGCCAGACAACCAACATAGTGAACCGTCCAGCGCGCCGCTGCGGCTGCAGCCGTCTGCCCGAGCTTTCGATAGTCATTGCCCGGGTCCGACTGTGTCCGGTTGCTGCCGGCCCGAAACACGATGTGCGGTGTGCCGAGCTGCGTGCACACTTGCGCGATAGCCGCGCTCTCCATTTCCATAATGTCCGGATTCAACTTCGTCTTCATGTCGGCGATTTTTTCGTCCGACACACCAAACAGATCGCTGGCGGTGACTACGCCCGTTAGCACCGTCGGCTGATAGGTTTCTCCGTTGGCTGTCACCGGTTCGGCTTCGTATTCCTTCGCGGCAGTTTTCGCCAGTGCAAGCAGCCGCGGATCCGGCTTGAAAAACCAGTTGGTCATTTGATTGGGAAGCGGCCCGCGCACTTTCCGATAAACCATGCCGTGGTTAGTCAAACTTCCCGCTGCATGATGGATTGTTTTAACAGAAATGACCGTGTCCCCAGTGCGGATTCGTGGATTGAACCGAGACCCCGTCCCGGAAACGATGACTTCCGACGGACGGAACTCATTCACGAACAACGCCGTCACCATCGCGCCATTTGTGACTCCCACGCCCGTGACGGCCGTAATCACTTTCCGCCCGCCCAGCATGCCGGCTTTGTAAGGGAAACAGGCTAGCTTCCCGGATTTGGCGTGGGTGATTTCCCCATCGATGACGCGGATTTCCGATGGCATTGCGCTAAGTACTAGCGTCACGGAAGAGGCATTGTTTTTGGGCACGGGCCGAACATAGAGGGGTGTCGGACGGATGCTGACAAGACATTTCGCAGGATGTTCCGTATTGACCGCCGCGAAGCGCCCGCGCAAAGTCCCGCGCCCATGGATTCAGGGCTTCCTTTTATCGATCTTCACCGTCATCTCGACGGCAATGTGCGATTGCAAACCATCCTTGATCTCGCTGCAGAACACCGGGTGACGCTGCCGGGCCATACGCTTGAGACGTTGCGTCCGCACGTGCAGGTCGATGGCGTGATGCCCGATCTCGTGAGTTGGCTTAACAAACTCCATTGGATGACCGCCGTCCTCGCCGGTCCCGATGCGTGCCAGCGTATCGCTCGCGAAAACGTCGAGGACGCCTACCGCGAAGGGCTCGATTACGTGGAATTGCGCTTCAGTCCCTATTTCATGTCCAGGCCGCACGATTTGGATCCGCGAGCGGTCGTCGAGGCTGTCATTGCTGGCGTCGAAGAAGGCCGCGCCAGCACGGGCATGAACGTGAAGCTCATCGGTATTCTCAGCCGGACATACGGACCGGAGGCGTGCAAGATCGAGCTCGAAGCTTTGCTCTCGCAGCAGGAACACATCACCGCGCTGGACCTTGCCGGTGACGAGAAGAACTGGCCCGCGGAACTTTTCCGGGCGCATTTCAAACGGGGACGCGACGCCGGTTGGGATATCACGGTTCACGCGGGAGAGGCGGGCGGAGCAGCGAGTATTTGGGCGGCATTGCGGGAACTCGGCGCCACGCGCATCGGGCACGGCATTCGGGCCATCGACGACGAGAGGCTGATGGATTATCTCGGCGAAAACCGGATCGGCCTCGAGATCAATCTCACCAGTAACGTGCAGACCAACACGGTGCCGGGTTTTGCCGAACATCCCATGCGACAATTTCTAGATCGCGGCCTGCTGGCAACGATCAACACCGATGACCCGGTTATCAGCGGTATCGATCTCGCCCATGAATACCGCATCGCCGCGCCTGCGGCCGGTCTCACGCTCGAAAACATTCGCCAGGCCCAACGCAATTCGCTCGAGATCGCGTTTCTGAGTCCTGCGGAAAAGGGTGAATGTGGTTGGTGATGGGTGGAGCAGGCCAGCCTTGGTAGGGCGCGCTGGCTCAGCGCGCCTCGAGCCCCCGCAGCGCGTCCGCCTGCAAAAGAAAGCCCTCACGCTCGTCCGTCACCCACGGCCCGCCGATGCACGCTGAGCCAGCGCGCCCCTACCAATCACGATTCACTTGCTTTCCCCTCGCAGCTTCGTACTCTTCGAACCCAGCGGGGGAGCCCACGGTTGGGCTGAGACTCGAAAGTGTTTTCGGGAACCCCTTGAACCTGATCCGGGTCATGCCGG
>DATDAW010000035.1:0-50881 GCA_036525185.1 Chthoniobacterales bacterium
ACCGAATTACCCCTGGCGCGCCCTCTGGAAACGCCCGATGGAATCGCCCTGGACGGAGAAGGCCAGTTGGTTGTCCTGGAGGGAGCGATTAAGTCGGGCGACGGAAAGATTTCACTAATCGATCCCTCCCAGCCTTCGAGCACGATCGCGGTCCGGACTCTCGCCCAGGGTCTTACTTCGCCCGCAAATCTGACCGTGCACGAAAGCACGGTCTACGTCACCGAAGCCCGTCTACGACACCGGCTCGTGCCTGGCCTGGAGAACCAAGTACCCTCGGACTTTTTTATACGGCAGTATGAATTGGAGTAATCGTTTGGAAGCTTGCGCGACCGAGGCTGCCCGATACGCCGGCTAGAGCGTAATTTCGATGGGTAGTGTTACCGTTCCGGAGCGGCCCGCTTTCACACGATAATTCGCCTTCACATGCTTCATGATGGCCGCGTCCAGCCGCGTGTAGCCGCTGCTGCGCAGCATCGATACCTTCGTGATGACGCCGTTCAAATACGACAAGGATGCAGTCGCAGTTCCTTCGAATCCCTTCAGCTGCTGAAGCAGATAATACGGAGCGATCATGTTAGGCGTCGATTCAAAATCCCACTTTCGACCGCCGCTCCTCCCTGCTGATTCCTGATAGCCGACACCCGCGAATGCAGACGTCGGAACAGTCAACCCCATTACGACGGCTACCGCCGCCGCCCGCATGCCAATCTTTTTCATAATTCTTATTTAGACCATTAACGTTTACTTTTATGGCTGTTAGCATCCCCTATGCGACACTCAACAGTTCTAGTTCGGATAATACTTCCTCCTCCACGGCACCCCAGCAACTAAACCTTAGTTATAAATCGGCTGCTGATTTCTGACTCAGAAATGAAACGAAACGGCGGCGTCAAAACGCGGGTATGACTGCTTCAGAACCCCCGCAAGGTCGAGCCGCCAGTCGCATAAAGAGCGCACCAAGCGAACAGACCACCGGAAAATCCAGGAAGTATTCGCGATTGATAGTCGCCACCATTTCAGGCGACGAACGACAGAGCACTGTTAGCTATCGCTGCCTTACTCTTTGACCGGTGGCACAACCGGCAAATCCATGTTGTGCATCACAGAGATACCCCACGCGCCATTCTCTTGAGTAATGATCAACATCAACAACCCTTTGCGGAGACCCATATCCTTGCCGTTAAGGATGGCTCCGGTCATGCTCCAATTAACATCCACGGATGCGACATCCGGACGTATTAGACGGATTTTCAGGTCGAGCATCTTGAGAGTCGCGCGTTTGAACGAGGGCGGCCCTTTCAAACCGTCCCCCTCAAAGAGAGGCCGGTGAAATTCTTCGACCATCTTGCGGCCGTGCGCGCGTATTCCCCAAACATTCGTGAAATCCGCATCCTCATGAAACACCATTGAAAATGCACGTGCGTCGAGCTTGCTGAAGGTGTCGCCAAAAGTTGCGACCACCTTTTTGATAGACTCCCGAGCCTCATCCGCGGAGTCCGCTGCCGACGCCGGCAAAACGCAAGTGCATGCGGCAATGGTCGCCAGGGCAAGGTATGAAAAAGCTGAACGTTTCATGAAGTTATGTGATTCAATACCCCCGGGTTATGTTATGTGGCTGATGTAACTGTCTCGGTGACAGCCCCCGCAATGGACAAACTCCCGCGGCACGAGACTCCGGCAATTATTCATCATACTGGTTTGCATTTGGGTAGCCATGTCGGCTGGTCGCTTTCTCGTATTTATGTTTTTCCGCCGACACAGTGCCTCTGGATCTTAAATCCGGTCAATCCTGCCCCGCGTGCCATGCTCTGACAATTAAACTTTGGTTCTAAATTGGTTTGCGATTTACAGCTCCGACCTGCCATGCGAATGATGCCTCGTGGAAAGGCAAGGACGAGAACGGGGCGATTCGGAGAGAACTCGATTGCGGCCAAAAACTGGGGAGATGAGCGTTCCTTCCGCGCGACGGGCGCAGCGGGCCAGAGTTGCCTTGCTTGAGGCGACGGGGAGCGACGCTTTCGTCCGGGCGGTTTTCCGATTGATGCTCGCCACAGTGCCGGGCGATTACGTGTACACGCTATTTCAATGCTCGCCCCAGCCACGTTGGGGCGCGTTCCGGACGTCAAACGGACTAACGATGAGCGGCAAACTGATGCAGCTGATCTGCGAGGAATGCCCTGCGATTCCGATCATCATGGCAAATCCCGGCATCAAAGTCCTCCCATCGCGGTGCGATCTGCCGCCGGAAGACGAACTCGTTCAGACACCGTTTTACAAGCTCTTCATGAAGCCCTATGGCTTCCGGCACGGGCTCGCATTATTTTGCTGGAGGTCCGTCTCGCCCCCCGTGCTCGACTGCGTGTTTTCCCTGATTCGCAACGAGGGCCGGGAGGATTTCTCCGACGCGGAAATCGCGCAAATCGAGGCTCTGCATACGGAGGTGGATCGTGCGCGCCGGCGCGTGGTTGCGCGTGAACAAGAGTCCGCCGCGCTGCACAGCCTGCAGCATCTCCTCCGTGATTTGCCGGTTCCCGCCTTGGTGTTGAATTGGGACCTTGCTCCGCTTTATCACAATCGGGAAGGGGTGGAATCCTGCGCGCGCTGGGAACAGGGCGCTGAAGCACAGATGTTCAAACCGGAGTTCTCTCTTCCCCGGGAATTCCTCGCCATGTGTGCGGCGATGAAAGAGGAATACCAGGCGCTCTGGGCAAGTCCGGGCTTTTCACGCGATGCGTGCAAACGCCACTTGCGGAGTGTCAGGACGCCGGGTTTGGAGGCAACGGTCAGCCTGCTTCAGTTCGAATCCGCTCTCCTCGGCGACCCGAATTTTCTGATCGTCTTCAAGACGAGCCTGGCGGATGCACCACCCGCGCAGCCCTTTGCAGCATTGATGAGCCTGACCGCGCAGGAGCGGAAAGTCGCTAATCTCGCTGCCGAGGGAAAAGCCAATACCGAAATCGCCGCGATCCTAGGACGCAGCGTCGGCACCGTGAAAGCGGAGTTGCACGCCGTATTCAAAAAGACTGGCGTGACCAGCCGCGCGCAGCTTGTTCGAAAGCTGATGGCGGTTTGAGGAGATGCCAAGCTGGGGCTAACATGCGCGACCTCCAGTGGGCGCGACGGCGTAACTGGGACGACTTCGCGCTGTCGCCAGCGTAGAGTCCCTCAGAAAACCAAACGATAGCTCCAAAAGGGATGTCACACAGAGCCGCGGAGAATACGGAGACCGGATACCGAAGAACCAAAGCGATGGTTTTCTTGTTTGCAGCAAAACAGTTCACCGTTTGGGAGACTAATTAACGTCGGAAGCGCGACTGCAGCGCGTACCAGATAAACAAGGCGTTGTATTTGAAATAGCGCTTCCACAGCCGGTGTGGCTCCTGCGAAAGGCGGTAGAGCCAGGTTAGGCCCGCCCTCTGCACCCATGCGGGAGCATAGGGGCGGCGTCCGGCGAGGAGTTCAAAGCCGTCGCCTATGCCAAAAAAAACGCCCCGCCCGAAACGATGCAGGTGATCCATGATCCAGCGTTCCTGCCTTCCGCCTCCGAGAGCTACCCAGATGAAATCAGGGCTGGTTTCGCTGATTCTTGCCGCATGCTCCGCATGGTCGTCTTCGGTCCATTGCCGAAATGGAGGGGAAAATGCGCCCGCGATGTGGATGCCGGGCTGAAGCCTTCGCACGGCTGCAAGCAACTGATCGAGGCATTCCTGCGACGAACCGAAAAAGTAATGCTTCCATGGCTCAGGTGTCGCCTGGATCAGCTTCTCCATCAAATATGGACCGTAAACACGGTTTTTAAGTCCGGCCCGGTCGAGATTCATCAGCCAGATAAGCGGCATTCCATCCGGCAGGATTAAATCGAACCGGCTCATGATCTCCCCGAAAGCAGGGTCGAGGTTGGACTCTGCCACGAGATGAGTGTTGCAGGCGGAAACAGCGGCGGGTTGCGGCCGTCGGGCAAGACTCTTGATGGCGTCAATCGCGCCGGTGTAATCGACGGCGGCGACCTGAAGACCGAGAACGTTGACGGTCTTAAGAGACAACATCACGCTTCAGCAATTTGCCGCGTCCTTTCGCGCCGGTGAACTTGCCGTCACGGGCAGCGATTTCGCCACGGACCGTGACGATCGAGGGGCGGCCTTTTATTTCCCAGCCTTCGAAAGCGTTGTAATCGACATTTTGCGTCTGCGTGGCTGCGGAAAGGACGCCACGGTAGTCCGGATCGTAAACGACGAGGTCTGCGTCCGCTCCTGGCTGAATGGTTCCTTTTTGTGGGAACAGACCGAAAATTTTCGCCGCCTGCGTGCTGGCGACGTTGACGAAGGTCTGAAGATCGATTTTTCCCGTAGCGACACCGTACGTGTAGAGAAGGTTGATGCGATCCTCGAGCGAAGGAATTCCGTTGGGGATTTTCGTGAAATCGTTGGCGCCCATAGGTTTCTGATCTTTGAAATCGAACGGCGCATGGTCGGTGGCGACGGTTTGGATGAGGCCGGTCCGGAGGCCATCCCACAGAATGGGCTGGTTCCAACGCTCGCGCAGAGGCGGCGACATGACGTATTTGGCACCTTCAAATTCGGGCCTCTCCGCGTCACTTTTATCGAGGAGCAAGTATTGGATCAGCGTTTCGATGCGGACATTGACTCCGCGGAGACGGGCAGCGACCGCTTCACGGAGGGCTTCCTCGCAGCTGAGGTGGACGATGTAGGTGTCGGCGCCCGTCAGCTCCGCAAACGTCATTAAATGATGAACACCCTCGGCTTCGACACGCGGCGGGCGGCTGTGATAGTGCTGCTCCGGTCCGGTGAGTCCCGAGGCGAGGAGCTCCTTTTGACGCTCCGCAATGAGGGTCTCATTCTCACAATGAGCAGCGACGATAACACCGAGGTCGCGGGCCAGTGTGAGCGTGCGATAAAGCTCGGCGTCATCGATGCCAAAGGCGCCTTTGTAAGCGAGAAAAATTTTGAAGGAGGTGATGCCACGCCGGACGATTTCGCGGAGTTGTTCCTCGCTGCCGCCGTCGAATTTTGTAACCCCCATGTGGTAGCTATAATCGCAGGCGGATTTGCCGGAGCTTTGGGATTGCCACGTCTCGAAGCCATCGAGAGGTTCGGTGTTCCGCGCCGGGCAACACATGTCGAAAATCGTTGTGGTACCACCCACGATGGCAGCCTGGCTGCCCGTTTCATACGTATCCTTCGAATACGTCCCCATGAATGGCAGGTAAATGTGCGTGTGCGGATCGATGAACCCAGGAAAAACGTATTTTCCGGTAGCGTCGACGACTTCAGCCCCGGGAGGAGCCTCAAGACCGCGATCAATGCGAGTAATGGTTTCGTCTTCACACCAGATGTCGGCGGTATATACAGCGCTCGCCGTGACAATGGTACCGTTCTTGATGAGCAGACTCATGGATTTGGTTATCTGTTATCAGGAACCTCGCCGACAACCAATAACTGATAACGGGATCCAATAACCGCCTTACCAGCCGAGTTCTTCGATCACCGCTTCGACTTCGGAGAAGTCATGGAACAGGAAATCGGGTTGATGCTCGAGAAGCTGGTCGTACGTGTAGTTTCCCGTCGCGATGGCGACGGTTTTGGCCTCGATAGCGCGGCCGCAGGCGATGTCGCGCGGTGTATCCCCAATCACGTAAATGGCTTCCGGAGGAAATTCGACGCCGTGTTTCTCATGCGCACGCGCGCGGGCAAATGATCCGAGTTCGTTGCGGTCGTGGTGATCGTCCGCAAACGCTCCGAATTCGAAATAATGCCAGAGACCGTAGTGCGAGAGCTTGATTTCAGCGCCGCGAACGATGTTACCCGTGAGCAACGCGAGGACAACGTTGGGGCGGGTTTTCAGTTTTTCGAGGAGGGCAACGATGCCGGGCAGGACGTAGCCCGATTTGCGCGGCAGTTCGAGCGGCAGATGATGCAGATATCCGTCCAGGAAACGCGTGACGTTTTCCGTGGTGACCGGCAAGTTGTTGGCCGCGAGGATGCTGCGAGCGATACCTGAATCTGTGTTGCCGGCGACGACGACGTTGCCAAGGCCGTTTTCGAGGCCAAATGCGTCGCGCATGCCCGAGAGCAACGCGGTTTCCCCGGCGCCACCCGAGGTGATCAGGGTGCCGTCAATGTCGAAGAGAAGCAGTTTTTTCATGTTCGTAGCTATAGAGATCGCAATACGGACCGGAAAAGGTACCGCCATGCGCTCCGATCCAATTAAGCGTATCGGGATCCGTCGTGTCGATAACCCGGAATGCCGCAGGAAGCTCTATCTGCCAAAGCGGGCGTCTCGGGGCGCGAGGCGGCAGCGCGTGCCCGTGATCGAGCGCCATGGTCTATGGGTCTATGGGTCAACCCGATTGGATCGGCGAGCGGCAGCGTGAACATCGGCAATCGCCTCGGGCCGTAAACTCTTCAGGCGTTCCAGATAAAAGAAGCTTTCTTCGTCAACAAGGCGAGGGTCCATCAGGAAATCCAACAGGCCCCAGCCGTTATGGCCGTAAGGCTTCGATGCGGCGCTACCCATTCATGAACGGCTCCGTGCGTGAATTGCCACCGGGGAAAACGCCATCCGCCCCACTGAGCCAAAGAGTCGGAATTCTCCCTTAAATGACTCCCAACAATAGCGATCAGATTTGCGTGCTGGCAAACGGGCCGTTCGTGCGGCCGAAAGGATAATCTCCTCTGCAAATCGGGTCGTTGAAGGCATTGCGACCGATGACGTTTGCATGTTTGGCACCCTGCTTGTTTGGCCAAATCATCAATGACCAAACATGCAAACCCCCGCTTTCAAGACCTGCGGGAGTACTAATTACTCGTCGTCGTGCTCGTGCTCGTTATCGTGCTCGTTATCCTGCTCGTCCTCGCCGAGTTCTTCGTCGTGCTCTGTGGTCCAGCGCCGTTTGCGGCGATTGGCTGGCAAGGGAGAAAGCGTCATGTTGATGCTGCGACCCATGAGTTTGGGCTCCATCTCAACAGCCGACATGGTGTTGAGATCGCTTTTGACCCGGGTCATCAGCTCAAAACCGAGTTCCTGATGCGCCATTTCGCGTCCACGGAACTGAAGCTGAACTTTGACTTTGTTACCCTTGTCCAGGAACTGCTCGGCGCGGCGGACCTTGGTGTAGTAATCGTGGTCGTCGATATTGACGCGGAATTTGACCTCCTTGAGCTTGGTCGTGCTGGCCTTCTTGTCCTTTTCGTGCTTGGCGATTTCGTAGCGGTATTTGCCGAAATCGACGATGCGACAAACGGGTGGGTCGGCATTTGGGGCGACTTCGACGAGGTCGAGCCCCAGTTGCTGCGCTCTACGCAGGGCATCCGACAATTTCATAACGCCGGCCTGTTCGTTGGTGGCGGCGATGATCACGCGCACTTCACGAGCGCGGATGCGTCCATTTACACGGGGTGGTTGCTGTATAATTCTGTCTCCTTGGAGAAACGACGGTGCAGACTTGGGCTGGCTACTGGCTTCTCAGTTGTTTTGGTGTTCTAAAGGTCCCGGGCGAGGTGGTCGTCCGAGAATTGGCATATAGTCAACGGGGGACAAATCCGCAAGTCTCTATTTCGAGTTTAAGGCGCAAAAACGCAAGGCAGCTCGTCGCCGTGCCGCCTTGCGCCATTTTCTTCAAACTACGACCAACACGAAATTATTTTGCCGCGGCGTAATTCGCTGCAACGGCGTCCCAGTTGACGACGTTCCAGATCGCCTTGAGATAATCCGGACGGCGGTTCTGATAGTTCAGATAATAGGCGTGCTCCCAGACATCGACGCCGAAAACGGGCTTGCTGCCGTCGCTGATCGGGCTGTCTTGATTGGGCGTGGAGGTGACTTCCAATTCGCCGGCTTTATTGACGACAAGCCAGGCCCAGCCGCTGCCAAAACGGCCTGCGCCTGCAGCCTGAATTTTCTCCTTAAACGCATCGAAGCTGCCGAACTTGGCGTCAATGGCCGCTGCGAGCTCGCCCGTCGGCGCGCCGCCTGCGTTCGGACCGAGGATTTTCCAAAAGAATGTGTGGTTGACGTGGCCACCGACGTTGTTACGGACGGGACCCCGGATGGCTTCGGGGACGGACGAAAGATCGGCAAGGAGTTCCTCGGGCGCTTTGGCGAGAAGTTCCGGGTAATCCTTCAGCGCGTTGACGGCGTTGGTGATGTAAGCCTGATGATGCTTGTCGTGGTGAATTTCCATCGTCCTGGCGTCGATGGTCGGTTCAAGCGCGTCGTTGGGGTAAGGCAAGGGAGGCAATTCGTAGGCCATGATCGTAATGAATTTAGGTTATGAGGAACACCAACTTAGCCAGTCGGATTTCGGCTGCAAGACGGAACTCCTCCGTGTGAAACTGATTTCGCTTCCGGGATTGCAATCGGTCGGGTCGTTTGCCTTGAACGCAGCCAGGCGTCGATGGAAAAGACGATGATACCCGCCCAGATGAAGCAAAATGCCACCAATCGCTGCTGCGAAAACGGCTCGTGATAAACGAAAATGCCCAGCAGAAACGTCATCGACGGCGCCAGGTATCCGAGAAAACTGACGGTTGTAAGCCGCAGATTTTTAGCCGCTTGCGCGAACCAAAGCAGCGGCAATGCAGTGACGATTCCACCACCGATCAGCACCAGCGGCGTGAGCGTAAACACGGGCCAGAGTTGTGTCGTGTCCGGTTTCAGCAGCAAAAATCCCGCTGCAATAGGTGTCATGAAAGCCGTTTCCAAAAACAAACCGGGCAACGGAGCGATGGCCGCCATCTTACGGAAAACACTGTAAAAGCCAAACGTCAGGGCCAGTCCCGCGGCGATCCACGGAAAACCGTGTCCCTGTTCCGCAGCGGCGACAATCACGCCACAGCCCGCGAGACCAACCGCCATCCATTGCCTGCTGCCGAGTTTCTCTCGCAAAAGAACGACTCCCAGCAGGACGTTGACGAGCGGCGTGATGAAATATCCCATGCTCGTTTCGACGACGTGCCCGGCATTGACGGCCCAAATGAAAATGAGCCAGTTGGCGGTAATGAGCAGACTGCGCCCAAACGTGATGGCGAGCAATCGCGGCGTTTGGGTGCGCAAGGCGCTCCATTGCCCTCCGAAAAACATCAGTCCCGAACAAAAAATCAGCGACCAGATCATCCGATGCGACAAGATTTCCGTCGCGGGCACGTGTTTAATGAGCCGCCAGTAAATCGGAACCAATCCCCACGAAACAAATGCCAGCAACCCGGCGACGATGCCCGAGGTTGTTTGAGAACGGTGGTCCGACATGGCGCAGGGCGGACAATCTGGACGGGGACGACGCCGAAGGCAAATACCGACGCCGGCCCGTTCGTTTCATCGTGCGCTCCCCGGTTGCCTCTTTGACCAATACCCACTAATTTCCCGCCATGGACGCAGTTCCTACGCAGGAAATCAAATATAAGATGGGCAATGAACGCCTGGTGCGCGTGACCGAACGCGCGGGCGCGCGGCTAACGGGTTTGCTCACGCGTCAGGGGCGTCCGCAGGGAGCGCTGCGTGTGGCCGTGATCGGCGGTGGCTGCTCAGGACTTCAATACAAAATGGATTTGGTGGATGGCCCGGCCAATCGTGACATCATGGTCATTTCCGCCAGTGTCCGCGTGGTCGTAGACCCAAAAAGCGCTTTGTTCGTGAGCGGCTCCGAACTCGATTACAGCGACGACCTGCAAAAAGGCGGCTTCAAGGTCACGAACCCGAACGCCGTGGCACACTGTTCCTGCGGCGAGAGTTTTTCGGCGTGACAAACTATTTCGAAGTGCTCGGCCTGCCGGAGTCGCTCGTGATCGACGATGAGGCACTGAAGGAAAGATTTCACGAAATCAGCGCCAGAGTGCATCCCGACGCAGGGGGCGAAGATGCAACGCGGTTTCAGCTAGCCAACGAAGCGTTCAACATCCTGCGCCAACCCTCGCGACGCCTCCTGCACTTGCTCGCGTTGCACGGGTTTTCAGAACAAACCACTCAGCCCCCAGCCAATCTCATCGATCTTTTTTTTGAGACCAACGTCACGCTGACGTCCGCAGATGACCTCACACGCCGCTTCGATTCTGCATCGAATGCCCTTCAAAAAGCGCTTCTCACCAACGACCTCATGCAATGCGAGGAAAACCTTTCGCGCACCCTCCAAACCCTCACCTTGCTCGAAACCCAAAACCTGGAGAAACTCCCTAACGCTCCACAGGACTGGCCAGCCATCGCAAAAATCGCCCATACCCTGAGCTATCTCGCCAAATGGAAAACGGAGATCGCCCAACGCCAGACTCGCCTCGCCGAAAAAACCTTCGGCGCCCTCTGAAAGGTCCTAACCATTCCGCTATCCATGAATGACATCGCCGGCATCGACCTCGGTACCACTAACTCCGCCATCGGAGTGATGGACGCCGGTTTCCCCATCCTACTCGCTGATGCAAATCACTCGCGGTTGACACCTTCCGTCGTCCATTTTCCGGAGGACGGCTCCAGTCCCCTCGTCGGCCAGCCTGCCGCAAGAATGCGCGCCGTCCAGCCGCTCCGCACGGTTTTTTCCGTGAAACGCCTCATGGGCGCCCGGCGTGGTGACGCAGAAAAAATCCCCGATTTCCCTTTCGACACCACCTTTCAACCCGACGGCTCCGTTGCTGCTCAAATCGGCGACCGAACCATTTCCCCCGAGGAAATCTCCGCCGCCATCCTGCACAAGCTCAAAACGGATGCCGAAGCAGCCCTCGAACGCCCCATCTTCCGTGCCGTCATTACTGTTCCGGCCTATTTCAATGACGCCCAGCGCGCCGCCACCAAGCGGGCCGGTGAAATCGCCGGTTTCACGGTCGAGCGCATTCTCAACGAACCGACCGCCGCCGCCCTTGCCTACGGCCTCGATAAGCTCGCCGAAAAATCCAAAGTCGCTGTCTTCGACCTCGGTGGTGGCACCTTCGATATCTCCATTCTCGAGTTAAACCAGGGTGTTTTCGAAGTCCTTGCCACCAACGGTAACACTCGTCTGGGCGGCGACGATATCGACGCCGCTCTCGTCGCTGATTGCGACCTCCCCCTGCCCGATTACGAGAAACGCGAGCTGGCCATCGAAGCCAAACATCGTCTTTCCACCGAGGAAACTGTAGAAATCCCCGTGCCGTTCTCCAGCGGAACGCCGCTCGTTTACAGGCTCACCCGCGACAGGCTCGAGGCCCTTTCACGGCCGATCCTCGAAAAAACGCGCCTCCATTGTGTCCGCTCGCTGTCAGACGCGAGACTCACTGCCGCGGACCTGGACCAGGTTATTCTGATCGGCGGTGCTACCCGCATGCCGCTCGTGCGCAGGCTCGTCACCGAATGGTTCCAGCGCGAGCCGAATCTAACCCAGCACCCTGACGAGGCGGTCGCGATTGGCGCGACCATTCAAGCCGGTATTCTTTCCGGCGCCGTCCGTGATGTGGTCTTGCTGGATGTCACTCCGCTGTCACTGGGCATCGAAACGGCCGGTGGGCTCATGAATGTCATCATCCCGCGTAATTCGACGATTCCCATCAAACGCGGGGAAATGTTCACCACCACCGCGCACAACCAAACCTCCATGGCAATTAAAGTGCTGCAGGGCGAACGTGAAATGGCCCGCGACAACTGGCTTCTCGGCGAGTTCCAAATTGATTTCGATCCCGCCCCGCGCGGCGTAGCTCGTGTTGGCATCCAGTTCGAGATCGACGCCAACGGTCTGTTGCGCGTCCTGGCCCGCGACACCGCCACCGGCCTCGACCGGATGCTCGACCTCACGACGGCCGTCGATGTTTCCGATGAACAGGTTGAAAAGATGATCGCCGAATCGGTCGAACACGCGTTCGACGATATGAGTGAGCGCATTTTTACCGAGGCGAAAATGAAAGCTCTGGAGCTCATTCCGGCAGTCCGGCACGCCCTCGAAAACCTCCCTTCCGAAATTGACGAATCCGAACGCAAGAGAATCGATGTGCTCGTTGCCGAAGTCGAATCCGCCATTTCCTCAGGCGAAACCCCGCGCCTGAAGCGGGCCAACTCCGCGCTCGATGAAGGCACCCAACACCTGGCGACACTGCTCATCGAAAAGGCCATGGAGGAGGCGCTGGCGCGAAGGACGGCATAAATTC
Source organism: Chthoniobacterales bacterium (assembly GCA_036525185.1). GTDB lineage: Bacteria > Verrucomicrobiota > Verrucomicrobiia > Chthoniobacterales > DASVRZ01 > DATDAW01. Next base: position 12,117 of record DATDAW010000035.1, read on the forward strand.
TTACTCTTGCTCTGTGCAGGACGGGCTCCGACCCCAGAGCAAGAGTAAGAGTAAAGAGGAAGAGTAAGAAGTAAGTCAGAGAGACTCCTCGGAAGTCTTGACCCAACGCGCTCGATTCACTACACCCAATCCATGCACTCGCGCACCGCCCGCTTTTCGCTGTTTTTTCTGCTCTCAGCCCTTGTTCTTCTCGCCCCTTCGCTGGCCGAGGCTCATCCGGGGCACGGCGCGCACACTCCTTTCCTCGACGGCCTTGCGCACCCCGTCAACGGGGTTGACCACGTTCTCGCCATGATTGCAGTCGGTATTTTCGCCGTTCAGCGCGGAGGGCGGGCCATCTGGGCGATTCCGACCGCTTTCATCTCTGCCATGGCATTAGGAGGAATCCTTGGCATAAACCATTTTACGCTTCCTCTCGTCGAAACCGGCATCCTGTTTTCCAACCTCGCCTTGGGCATCCTCATCGCTTTCGCTCTGGCGAAAAAACTTCCGCTTTGGGCCGGCATTTCAACCATCGCTGTATTCGCTGTTTTTCATGGTTACGCTCACGGCGCTGAAATGCCCGCCACCGCGTCGGGATTCCACTACGGCGCGGGTTTTCTAATCGCCACCGCCGCATTGCACGGGTCAGGGGTCGCTTTCAGCCTGCTCGTCGCGGGCCTCGGCCAGACTCAATTCATCCGGGTCGCAGGAGCCGCCATTGCCGTTCTCGGCGCGGGCATCTGGGCGTTCTAATTCCTCCTCCCAGCGCGGATCTCCGCAGCAATCTTACTCGTAATCTTCTTTCTCCTTATTTTTCCGGCCCAAGAAAGAGGGACAAGGAAAGAATATCGAGGTGGCCGGATCAACAATCACGAGCGAAGTGTGAAAAGATGTCCCTTGCACTGGCAGAGAGGGAACACCGCGGATAAATTTCCTTCATGCCAACCACCGCCCAGTTTCCCGAAGAGCAAAACGCCGAAGGAGAATTCGAACGACAGGAAGACGCATTCCGGGACTTTGTTTCCGCCGATGGATCGACACCGTGGCCTGCTGTTCCCGGACGGTATCACCTCTACATTTCGCTGGCCTGCCCGTGGGCGAGCCGGACGTTGATCACGCGCCAATTGAAAGGGCTCGATCACATCATCAGCGTGACCGTCGTGGACCCGATCCGCGATGAACGCGGTTGGGCGTTCCGCGACGGGCCCGGCTACAGCAAGGATCCCGTCAACGGCTTCGCATTTTTAAGCGAAGCCTACGCAGCGACAGATGCGGATTGTGCAGGTCGCGTGACGGTGCCTGTGCTGTGGGATAAGGAAACCAAACGCATTATCAACAACTCGGAGGATGACATCTGCCGAATGTTCAATGATGCGTTCGGCTCGTTCGGCAATCGAGAGGTCGATCTTTTCCCTCCCGAGATTGAAACCGACCACGCCGCGCTGGCAGTTTTCATTTATGAAAACGTTAACAACGGCGTTTACAAAGCCGGTTTCGCCAGCAGTCAGCAGGCTTACGAAAGAGCATGCCGGAAGCTGTTCGCAGCACTGGACGAACTGGACATGCGACTATCCACCAAGCGTTATCTCTTCGGTAATCGCCCGGTGGAGGCGGACTGGCGGCTTTTCTGCACGCTTGTGCGTTTCGACGCGGTGTACCACGGACATTTCAAATGCAACATTCGGCGTATTATCGATTTCCCAAATCTCCAGGGCTACCTCATGGACCTGTACCAACTGCCCGGCATCGCGGCCACCGTCAACTTCGATCACATCAAACGCCACTACTACATCACCCATGATGACATCAATCCCACGCGAATCGTTCCGATCGGTCCGGCATTGGATCTTACCCTGCCCCACGGCCGCGAGCGCTTGAGCTCATAGGTTAGACCTGGATTTCCCAGCTTTGGCCCGATTGGATCATGTCGGTGAGATAGGAAAACCAAAGATTAGAAAAAATAGATCCAATTTTCGGCGCACATCTGCGTTTTGTAGTTTGCCAAAAGACTGGAACATCCGTAAGTTGGTTTTTGGTAAATTAATTGTTTTTCCGGAGATTTGGCCGCGGTTCGGACGACCCTCCGGGAACGCCCAGAAAGCACACGAACATGACCAAATTCCTAACGATCTCCAGTTTCCTGGCTGTGGCTTTACTCGCGGCTCCGCTCACCCAGGCAGGTGTCGATGTGGCAGGTAACCAAGCAGCCATCAGCAAGAAGGCGCGTTCGGCCGACAAGCCCGTGGAATCCCTTACCGGTTCCGCCCTCCCGATGCGTGTCACCGCCAAGAGGTATCCAAGCACGGTCGGTGGTTCGCCGGTCCTCGTTCTCGGTGAGGAGGATCTTAGCCGATCTGGTGCGATCACCGTTACCGGCATGCTGAGAAACATTCCAGGCATCTCAGTCCGTAGGAACTGAGTTTGGCAATTAGTCTCCCTTTTTTGAGGTGTGGAACCCTGAAGCAGCCTTCAGGATTTCGCACCACTACTTTTCGTCGAATCCCATGCGGTTAGAAACGCATCGATCAGCCATGGCAGCCGGTCGCTGTAACCGCCTTCAAGAATAGCTCCAACGGGTGCCGGGAATTCTCCCAACCATGCCCCCAGCGTGGCGAAATCTTCTTCCAGCAACGTCATGTTCGTTATCGGGTCTTCGGCGAATACATCAAATCCAGCGGAGACTAATAATAAATCCGGCTTGAAGTCCGCCAGCAGGGCATACGATTTTTCCAGTGCCGCGAGATGTAGCGCCCTTGGGCTCATCGGCCGGACCGGAAAGTTCCAGATATTCTCAAATGACTCTCCGCCTGACCCCGGCCAGCCGGGCAGTTGATGGACCGAAGCAAAAAGAATCCGTTTGTTCCCTCGGACAAGCTCTTCCGTGCCATTGCCGTGATGCGCGTCGAAATCCCAGATAGCCACCCGTTCGACTCCCGCATCCAACGCCAGCAGCGCGGCGATGGTGATTGAATTGAGATAACAAAACCCCATCGCCTGTTCCGCCAGGGCATGGTGCCCGGGTGGGCGCATCAGCGAAAAAGCTTTTTTTCCCTGCAAGGCCAGCTCGGCGACTTCAATAGCGCCGCCCGCCGCGCGCCGGGCGTGATCCAGAATTCCGGGAAGCCAGGCCGTGTCCGCATCAAAATCCCGAACGACATCGAAACGCTTGAGATGATTCAAGGTATGTACGCGGAGAATCTCCGCGTTGGTTGCCAAACGAGGCAGCCGCCATTCCCACGTAGGATGCCGCTCACTGAGATGCGTGGCACTTGCCAGCACTCGCTCGGGGCGTTCCGGATGCTCGGGCGCTTCGTAAGTGGCGCAGACCGGGTCATAGACTAGGATCATCGTCTGTTAGATGCTATGAACATACATTGTCCGGAATTACGACAACCGGGAGTTTTTTTGGCTCGGCCAGTTCGCGCTTTCCGAAAACCCGTGCCTCACGTTCACGAACTCTCGCGAATTCAGAAAAACTCACGGGAACTCTGGGCACAGCGCACCGTGCCCCGGCCGCGCCTCGCTTCTCTCCCCGCTCACGGGCAGATCTCACCCGATTTTCGCCGCGTAACCGGCTGAGTCCAGTAAGCCGGAAACGTCCGTCCCATCGGCAAGCTTCACCTTGAAAATCCACCCAGCGCCGAACGGATCGGTATTAACCAGTGCGGGATTCGCTTCGAGCGCCGTGTTCACTTCGATGACTTCCCCAGCAACCGGCGAATAAATGTCGCTCGCGGCTTTCACCGATTCGACGACGGCAATGGTTTCTTTCGCTGCCACTTTCGTCCCGATTTTCGGCACTTCGACATAAACGATATCTGTTAACTCTGCCTGCGCGTGGTCAGTGATGCCTACCGTGCCTTCGCTGCCTTCGATGCGCAGCCATTCGTGCGTTTCTGCGTATTTCAAATCCTCAGGGACGTTCATGGTTTCGGTTTCTTATAAAGCGGTTTCCTTTCGACAACGGCCGGGAATTTTTTACCTCGGATGTCAATCTCGATCGCCGTTCCAGGAACCGCCAGAGCTGGAGGCAAATATGCCATACCGATTCCTGTCCCAAGGCTCGGCGAAAGCCCGCCACTGCACGTCTCACCCACGACCTCGCCGCCGGCGGTGACCGGATAATGTGAGCGCGGCGGGGGTGATTTCGCCGTCATGCGAAATGGCGCCAGCTTGCGTGCGACACCTTCCGTCTTTTGCCGGGCAAGCACATCGCGTCCGACAAACTCGCCCTTGTTCAAATCCACAAAAAAACCGAGCCCAGCCTCGATCGGCGTAATCCCGGGACCCAAGTCCGAGCCGTTAAGCGGATAACACATCTCCAGCCGCAGCGTATCGCGAGCACCAAGCCCGCACGGCTTCAGGCCATAGACTTTTCCGAAATCAAGCAGTTCATTCCAAATTCGCGGGCCATCGGTCGCCGGCAAAAACAACTCGGCGCCGTCTTCACCCGTGTAACCGGTCCGCGCCGCCGTGATCGTTGTTCCGCGAACGATAAAGTTAGCGATCCCGTTTCGTGGCGGAAGATTACCGCCAAGAAAAGCCTCCAACAACGCCACCGACGCCGGCCCCTGGACGGCCAGACCCGCGAAATCGTCGCTCTTGTTTTCAAGCGTCACATCGCCCTCCGTTTCGCTCTCCAGCCAGGCTACATCTTCAGCAATCATCGAGGCATTGATGACGAGAAAATAGGTGTGCGGGCCAGTCCGATAGGCGATGAGATCATCAATTACACCACCGTTTTCATTGAGCAAAATCGTGTATTGACCCTGACCAGACGCTAGCTTCGTGATGTTATTCGTGAGCACACGATTCAAAAACGCCTCCGCGTCCGGCCCGGTAACAGTCACCTGTCCCATATGAGAAATATCGAATACGCCCGCTGCGTTCCGGACGGTCTGATGTTCGTCGAGGATGCTCGTGTAAAAAACCGGCATTTCCCATCCGCCGAACCCTATCAACTTCGCCCCGGCTCGAACGTGTTCATCGAACAGAGGCGTGCGCTGGAAGTTTTCGGAGGTGGACGAATCAGACACGACGGCGAAATTACACGTGACTCGCCACTCAGTGGAAGGCCAAAACGCGACTTTACGGTAGGGCGCAGATTTTTTGGCGGGTCAGCGCCACCGTTTCCCGTAGTTGCCGCGGCAAACCGCTCCGTCATTTGTTAGGCGCGCCAGGTTGCCTGTCACGCCAGATTCACCCACGCCGTCACAGTCCCCGCTTCCACCGGTCCATAAACACTCACTTGAGCCACGTCGGCGGCGTCGCGCCCATACGAGAGCACAATCCGGTTGCCTTGTGGCTCAGCCTGGGTCGCATCAAAGGTATACCATCTGCCTCCGACGAAGGCTTCGAACCACGCATGCAAATCCATCGGGTCGAGCTGATACAGGTAGCCCACGACGCTCCGGGCTGGAATCCGCAACGCCCGGCAAAGCGTAATTCCCAGATGCGAAAAATCCCGGCAAACGCCCGTACGACTGTGTGCTGTTTCCAAGGCCGAAGTCGATGGCGTTGAAAATCCGTATTGATAACGGATATTCTGCTGAATCCAGCTCCGGATCGCTTCGACCTGCTGATATCCCGGGACGATTTTGCCCGCAATTTCCGAGGCCAGTTTCAGCATAAGATCGGACGGGCAGTACCGGCTTGGCAGCAAATACTGCAACACTTCGTGCGGCAAATTCTGCACCAGGGTAAATCCTGCATTCGGGTTCACAGCAATGGCATCAGACACTTCTGCAGTGCAGGAGCACTCGATATGGACCTCTCCCCCCGGCAGAATGGCACGCTGACAGAGGTTCCCGAAAGCATCGGTGTATTCCACGATATTCGACGGCGGATTAATCGTGATTTCGCTGGCAGTGATTTTCTGGGCCAATCCGCTTTGGGGTCTCAGCATTAACACAACAGCCGATGGCTCGGCCACCTTTTCTACAATCGTACATCCAGCGTTTAGTATCATGGCTCTTGAAATGGAGGTAATAAAGCGCTTCGCGAATGGACGCGAAGCGGCTCTTTCTCACAACGAACGCGCATACCGAACTGCACGCATCAAACTTCGAAAATAAGCAACCCGATTCCGTGCTGCGTGAAGGCGCTGGGCGATTCGCGTGCGTCTTCAAACCGGGAACTTCCCTGAGGGCGGCGACGGTGAACGTAGAGTGAAACTTCAGAGGCGTTTTAACTCTCCTTGCACATGCGTCGTTTCGCGGGCGGCGCTGATCAGCATGGCGTAGGTGGCAGAGGGGTTGTCTCCATCCGGGTCGAGCGCGTTCCGTTCCGTGCCACGCATGTAGTCGATGGAAAACAGGCCAAAGCGCGGCGTGTAACTACCCCATTCGTAGTTATCGAAAAGCGACCAGTGCAGATAACCCATCACGGGAATCCCTTCCTTCGCGATGCGAATGACCTCATGCACATGCAGCTTGAGAAATTGGCTGCGCGTCATGCCATCCCGACGTCGGGTGCCGGAATTGTCTTTTTTCCGACGTTTAGCCATCCCGTTTTCCGCAATAAGAATCTCACGCCCACCAAAATCTTCCGAATAATATTTACAGAAAAAGTGCATGCCGCGCGCCAGCACGCGCCAGTCCCACCATTTGCTGGTGACGCTGTTCATGACCCATTCACGGAAGGATTTGGACCTAAATTCGTGATCCCACCAAACCGGCAGCCGGAAAGCGTGCGCGGTGAAAGGATCGTAATAGTCGATGCCGATATAGTCGAACGCCCGCGCGACAGGGCCGTTGTAAAGTTCCGCCAGCGTGTGTTTGAAACGGGCACTTCGGAACGTCTTGTAACCGACCCAATTGCTGATTCGTTTGAGGGTGGCCCCGAAATAATAGGGAAGGTCCTTGCGCAACGGAATTCTTGCGCCGACAAATGCGGCGTCGAATTCCTCCGCCTTTCGATGAATATAACGATTTAAATCGCCCGGCTCCTGCCCACGTTCCCGCATGGAAAGGATGTCCAGAATGAATTTATCGGACCAGTAAAGGTCGCTGCAATAGTTATTGAGGGTGACGAGTGGTCCCCGCCAGCCCCGTTCCCGATACAGTCTGTGAATCGCGTGATAAGCTCTCACATGGCTGGCCATCAACAAATCATAGGCCATCAGGCATGCTGCAAAACTGCGGCGATGACCCGATGGAAATTGATGGCCAAAATAACTGTTGAGCACGAGCATGTTAGGCTCGTTGATCGTGATGAGCCGGTGAATGGGCTCCTGGCCGCACTGTGTCAGTAACGTATTGACATGATCCAGGGCGGTAACGACGTATTGCTCGAACAAATCAATCGTCGACTCGTGAAGCCACGGATCACTGCCCAGCCAGGCGGGATGAACGAAATGATGGAGCGTTACGACGGGAGTTAGTCGATTCTCACGGCATTTGCAAATCAGGTCGGCGTAAAAGTCGAGCGCCTTCGTATCGAACTGCGGCGGTGGACCGCCGTTGAGTCTTGAAGCACCGGGCTGGATGCGGCTCCATTCCAGGCCCAGCCGGAACGCATTGAAGCCAAGCTCCCTGCAACGGGCGAAATCCTCCGCATATCGATTTAAGAAATCGGAGGACGCTCCCAGTCGCGCAACTTCGCGTTCCTCCTCGGCAGTCGCCCAATTCGTACGCGGCTGGTCCGGGCCATTGTAGTGGCCCTCAGCCTGATATGCGGATGTGGCAACGCCCCACAGGAAGTCGGTTGTCATGGCAAGTGCAGCTGGCCGATCGGATTTGCTAGGAGCTCTCCCTGGTCACCACGGCGGCCATGGCTTCGACTTCCTCTTTGCTAATCCGGATGGGCGGAAGCTTATCAGCCATCAGCGTGTTGACAATCGTCCTGGCTGCGTCCGGTTTTGCAAGGCGCTGCGTATTTTCTCGCATTCGTGCGAGGCGTCCCGGTTCGTCCAGGAGACGATCTATCTTGAATGGCAGGGTGGTCATGTCGTTGCATTTGATGGCTATGCCTTCCTCAAGGAGGTGATCGCTATTGCGCTCCTCCTGACCCGGAATAGGGGCCACCACCACCATGGGAAGTCTGGCAGCCAGGGCCTCTGCAGTGGTTAACCCGCCCGGCTTGCCAATAAACAAATCCGATGCGCCCATCAGCTCGTGCATGCGGGTAACGAAGCCGAACACCCGAACCTTCGAACCGGATGAAGCGGTCATTTCCGTGACGCGGGCACGCAGATCCTCGCTTTTTCCACAGAGCACGATGGTTTGGACCTCATTGCGAAGCGTCTGCAAACGTTCAACGATGAATTCGGCGTATCCGAGCCCCACGGCTCCAGCCGAGAGCAGGATGGTCGTTTTATCCGGATCCAGGCCGAATTCCGTGCGGATCAGATGACGATCGACAGGTTTTCCGAAATCAGGATCAACTGGGATGCCGGAAACGGTGACACGTTCCGCCGGAAGACCGAGGGTGTCGAGATGCGCTTTGGTCTCGTCGATTGCCACAAAATACCGGTGAAAATGCCGGGAAAGCCACATCGCATGAAAATCGAAATCGGTAACAACAATGGAGAGCTGCGTCTGCAGCTCCTTTTTTGACATCAAATGCGAAATGATTCCCGCGGGCATGAAGTGCGTGCAGACAGTGACGTCGGGATCGAAACCGCGAATGAATTTAACAAGAGGAACCGTGTTCAGCCGGTCAAGCGCCAGCCGCATGGGATCCGTCTTCCACGGTTCGTCGCTTTGTTTGTACCACCAACCGAGGAAATTCGGCGCGGATTGCACGAGCGTTGTGTAAAATTTGGAGTAAAAGTCGCTGAACAGCTGGTTGGTGTATTTCAGTGCATCGAGATGAACAACGTCCCCGACTTCCGGATGCTGGCGGAAGGTCTTTTCCAAGGCGTCTGCCGCACGGATATGGCCCGTGCCCGCGCCGGTGGAGATGATGAGGACGCGTTTTTTAGCCACCGGATTTCTTTTTGTCGCTGTCATTTCCGCTGGCCGGAGCCGATGTCGTATCTGAATTCTCAACTTTGTTTCCGACACTTTCGGAACTGATTCGTTCGAGACGCCGCTTGGCGGCGGCTTCCATGCGGTCGAGTCCCTTGCCGAAGGCGGAATCAATCCGTCGCATTTCGGCAAACAACGCCGGGTAATAGGCCTTGAGCGCTTGGTAACGCTCTTCGGAGCTCACAGCAGAATCCGCTTTTGCCTTAAGGTCGCGAACTTTCGCATTCTCAAGAGCCTGGATCTTGAGTTTCTGGAAGCGAATGCGCTCCAGCGCACGCTCTTCGACGAATTCGGCGGTAAACGCCGGGGCGTCCGAAACAGGCGAGAGTGTAACTGCGTCGTCCTTCGAGCTCCCGTCTTCAACAAGCGCAATGGGCTGGTTGAGCGGGCTCGCTTTGACTTTTTCGGGAATGGGCTTGGGCGTTGGTCTTGCCTCACGAACGGGCTCGATTTTGGCGGGTTCGGCGGGGCGCCCGACTGCAACTTCTTCCAGAGGCGGCAGCGAATCCGGCAGTGGCGTGGAGCTTGCATTGGGGGCAATCGCCGCAATCTGCGTTTCCGGCGTGGCAACGGGCAGAGTCGCTTTCGGGATATCGGCTTTTGCCACTTCATCAACGGTCTGCGAAGGGCGTTGCTTTTGGTGGTCGCTGCTGTCGGATTCGACCGGTTGGCCTTGTTCTTCGGACTGGATCACTCGACGTTTTTTTCGCCTCGGGGTGGGTGTCGCCAACGGAGTAGGCGTTACCATGGGGGCGACAGCAAGTGGCGTTGGTGCTGGCTTTTTCCCGAAGATCCGTTTCAAAAAGCCGGGTTTCTTCGTTTCCAAAGGCAACGGTGTCGGATAGACCACGCTGATTCGCGTCGGATCAACCGCAGGACTGGGTTCCGCGGCGGCGGTTCTTCGCCTTTGCGGAGGGGTGGGACCCGGTTGCTGCGCCACGACATCCGCGAAAGCCAGGGTAGTAACAAGCACGATATAAAGGGAGAGATCGATGCGTTTCATTTTGGGGAAGAACCGGAGAAAGCGGGCAAAAATAACTTTTCCGCGCTCTACCCGCAATTCCAAAATCTTCGCCCTTTTCCTGCTCCGGCGACTGGTTTAGGCTGCGCGTCCGCATTTTTTCCCATGATCGATATCCGTCTCATCCGCGACCAGCCCGAGTATGTCAAAGCCCGCCTCGCTACGCGGAGCACATCCTACGGGACGGCAGTCGATGCGATTCTCGATTGTGATCGGGAACGGCGCGCGCTGGAAACGCGGTTGCAGAATTTGCAAGCGGACCGCAGGCGGCTCAGCAAGGAGATCGGGCAGAAGCGCATGGCCGGGCAGGATTCGACCGAACTCGAGGCGACCGTCCGATCAATCGGCACGCAAATTGATGAAATCGCCGTGCAAACTCAGCAGGCGGATGAAAGACAACGGGATTTGCTGCTCAATCTGCCCAATTTGCCTCATGACGGAGCGCCGATCGGCTTGACCGCCGAGGAAAACCCGATCGTTCGCACGTGGGGGAAGAAGCCCAAGGTCGAAAATCCACTCGACCATGTGAAGCTGGGCGAAAAGCTCGGTCTCTTCGACCTGCCGCGCGCGACGCGGATGACGGGTAGCGGTTTCGTTCTTTTCACGGGCGCGGGTGCGCGGCTGGAGCGGGCATTGGTGCAGTTCTGCCTCGACCTGCATACGCGTGAACACGGTTACACGGAGATTAACCCTCCGTTCGTTGTAAATCGCAATGCACTCATCGGAACGACCCAGTTGCCGAAGTTTGCGGACCAGCTGTATCACGTGCAAGCGGAAGACTTGTTCCTGATCCCCACCGCGGAAGTGCCAGTGACGAATATCTACCGCGAAGAAATCCTCGCGCTGACGGATCTGCCGAAAAAGTTCGCGGCGTATACGCCGTGTTTTCGCAGCGAAGCCGGTGCAGCGGGTGTGGGTACGCGCGGACTCATCCGCGTTCATCAATTCGACAAGGTCGAACTCGTAAAACTCACAACGCCGGATTCGTCCTTCGCGGAACTCGAAACCCTCACTGCCGATGCCGAACGTGTTCTGCAGGAACTCGGTCTGCATTATCGAGTCATCGAGCTGTGCACGGGCGACCTCGGTTTCGGCTCCACCAAGACCTACGACATCGAAGTCTGGGCGCCTGGCCAAAATGCGTTTTTGGAAGTCTCGAGCTGCTCAAACTTTGGCGATTTTCAGGCGCGTCGAATGAACCTCCGGTTCAAGGACGCCGAAGGCAAAAATCGTTTCACCCATACACTGAATGGCTCGGGCACTGCCATGCCGCGGCTCATGGTGGCGCTGCTGGAGACCTATCAGCAACCCGATGGCTCAATCGACATCCCAGAACCCTTGCGCCCGTATTTCGGCGGTGAAAGGATCGCCCCATGAGCACTCGACGCTTCGATCATCTGGACCTTCGCGTTTCCAACTACGCCGAATCACGCCCATTCTATGACTCCTGGTTGCCCGCCATGGGTTACACACGTCTTGCCGACTACGGCGAAGAGTGGACAGGCTGGCGTCTTGACGACGCTGACCCCGCCGAATTTATAGGCATCTTTACCGATCCCGATCACAAGCCGAATGCCAACCGCGTCGCCTTCTGGGCGGATAGCCGGGCGGAAGTAGATCGTATCGCCGCCGCGATCGTGGCTGGCGGCGGGCGGAATATCGAGGGGCCCGAGGTGTGCGACGAGTATTCCGCGGGTTATTACGCCGTCTTTTTCGAAGATCCCTCCGGGAATAAATTCGAAGTCTGCTTCCGCGAGCAGCTGGACTCGTAATGCCGTGCTTCTTTTCCGAGGATTACCATCCCGCCCGTCTTTTTAGACGGGCGGAACGGTTATTTCCGCCATTACCACGCAATTCTATTGCACCTTGTTCAGCCCAACAACACTGACGGCAAAGGCGAGGTGCATAAAACATGCCGCGCGACGAACATCTGAAACATCCTGTCCACCTTGGTGTCGAACGGACGGCTCGCGAGTGCTCAAAGGATGCTCCATGGCTTGTTGGAGTTTCTGGAGGACGCGACTCGGTCGCTCTCCTCAACGCCCTTCAAGAAGAGGGCTTTCGGAATCTAACCATCGCCCATTTCGACCATCGCTTGCGGGGAAAAAACTCGGAACGCGATTTCAAGTTTGTCACCAGGCTCGCGAAGAAGACAAACTTGCGAATCATTTCTGATTTCTGGAAATCGACTGAGGTCAAGAACGACTCCATTGAGTCAGCCGCGAGAACGGAGCGTTATCGGTTTTTTGCTGAGGCCGTTGCCATTACAGGCGCATACGGCATTTTTCTGGGCCACCATGCCGATGATCAGGCGGAAACGTTTTTGTGGAATTTATTGCGCGGCGCGGGTCCCGCCGGTCTCGCGGCCATGGCTTTTCGCACAGAAATGACAATCCACAGACTGCCCCTGATTATTTTCCGACCGCTGCTCGGAGTGTGGCGTGAAGAAATCAATGCATATGTAGCCACTCACGGACTAGAGTTTCGGGAAGACGCGACAAATCGGTCATTGAGGTTCACCAGGAACCGGCTCCGGCGTCAGATCATCCCATGGCTGGAACAAAAACTGGCACGGAACATTCGCGAGCCATTGTGGCGGGCTGCGGAAATCGCTCGTGCGGAAAACGAGTGGCTTACGGATTTGACAGGTCATTTTTCCGCTGAGCGAGAGTTCCGGGTAGCGGACGTGCGGGGGAACCCGATCGCTTTGCAGCGGCGAGTCATTCATGAATGGCTGATCGCGCAAGGAGTCCCTGGCGTAGGGTTTACGGAGATCGAAGAAGTTCGCTCCCTGTTGGATCCTTCGGGTTCGCCTGCGCGGGTAAATCTTCCGTCCGGATTACAAGCCAGGCGCCGGGCAGGCGCGATTACGATCGCCAAACAGAAAAACTGAGGAGCCGCCCACTACGATTGGTCATCGATTTCAAGGATCACTTGCCTGCCAATACGCGCCGCGCCAGCAGAAAGAACCGAGCGCAAGGCTTCGATGGTCTGGCCATGCTTGCCAATTACTTTGCCGATGTCCGCAGGAAGCACCTGAACCGTGAAAACTGTCTTTTTCTCCGAATCAAGTCTCATGATGACAACCTCATCCGGGTGATCGACCAGTCCTTTAATGACGAATTCAAGAAACTCTTCCACACGGACGAGTAAAGAATGGAGTCAAGCGGATTTGCAAGGAAAAGGGTAGCCGCAAGGCCTACCCCATCCGTTCCAAAATCGCTTTAACCAAACCTGGGATGTCGTGCTGCGTCGCCTCAATATGCGGTTTCAATCCGTGCTCACGAAGCGTCTGGGACGTGACAGGACCGATGCTCGCCAGTTGCACATCGGGCGGAAACGCCGGTTTCATGGCCAGAAAATACTCCACGGTCGAGGAACTGGTAAACGTAATGACGTCCGCTCCTTCCTTCTGAAAGCGGGCAAAGGCTCCCGTACGATCAAGCGTTTCCGGAACGGTCCGGTAAGCGATGGCTTCATCGACGATTGCGCCAAGTTTTGTCAATGCAGGCGCAAGAATTTCTCTGGTAACTTCGGCACGCGGCAAAAGAAAACGGAGATTTTCAATGTCGCCCTCCGCTTGGAAAACCTTGATGATTCCCTCAGCAACAAATTCGTCGGGCTGCAGATCGACTTTGAAACGGTAATCCGCCACGCGCTTAGCTGTCGCCGGGCCGATTGCAGCAATACGAACACCGCCAATTTCGCGGGCGTCCCCATAGATTCGGTAAAACAGATCAAAGAAGGCTTCGACGGCATTTGGGCTGGTGAAAACCAGCCAATCGTATTGATGCGCATCGCGGACGAGTTCAGCAAACTCGCGCAAATTCGCCGGAGGTTCGATGCGAATCGTTGGAATTTCAAGGACATCCGCGCCAAGGGCGCGAAGCTCGGCAGAGAGGGCACCCGCTTGTTTGCGGCTGCGGGTGACGACAATGCGTTTGCCAAAAAGCGGCCGATTGTCGAACCAACGTAGGTTCTGGCGCAAATTCACGACCTCACCGAAAATCGCAATCGCAGGGGCGCTAAAACCTTGTTCCCGGGCGAGTTGAGCGACGTTTTCCAATCGGCCTCGCAGAGTTTCCTGCTTGGGCGTCGTTCCCCAGCGCACGAGTGCGACCGGCATGTCTTTCGACGCGCCTTTCGCAATCATCTCGCCGGTAATGGCCTCGAGCCGTTCGATGCCCATGAGCAGGACTTTAGTCCCCCCATTCCGGGCAAGGCTGGCGTAGTCCAGCTGGGTCTCCGGCTTGGTGGGATCTTCATGGCCCGTAAAAAATGTGGTCTGGACAGCGATGCCCCGATGAGTAACCGGGATGCCAGCGTAGGCAGGAGCTGCGATGGCTGACGTGACACCTGGGATGATTTCAAATGGCAAACGCGCATCCGCGAGCGCGAGAGCTTCCTCACCGCCACGGCCAAAAACAAAGGGATCGCCGCCTTTGAGTCGCACAACCCGTTTCCCAGCTGCCGTTTCATGGACAAGAACGGTGTTGATTTCCTCCTGGGTGAGCGTGTGCGCGCCAGCCTTTTTGCCTGCATAAACCAGGACAGCCTCCGGTTTTGCCCACGAAAGAATCTCCGGGTTGCTGAGGTAGTCGTAAACGATGACGTCGGCCTGCTCGACACATTCCTTGGTACGCAAAGTGACTAGCCCGATATCGCCGGGCCCGGCGCCAGCAAGATGACAGATGCCGGGTTTTTGGGATTTGGCAGAAGATTTCATGAGGAGATGGCCTGGCGTCCGAATAAGAAACGCCGGTGTTCAACGTTTTGCCAGCCCGCGATTGTGGCGAGCTCGCGAAATTCTCGAAAACTGAAGGCTCTCCGGGCGGAAAGGCGGGCGTCGTGAACGGTCATCGGCTGACGGAAAACGGTGGCGGTGATGAACCAGACGCCCGCCGTTGTGAGCCAGTTGCGCTCCAGATCAGCAACAAGTACGAAATTTTTTGCAAGACGGCGCATGTTTTGGAGGACAGCAACGGCAGCCGTTTCAGAGAAATGATGAAGCGCGAGTGAACACAGGACGCCGTCGTATGGATCGGCGGCGGAAAAAGAGCGCGCGTCAGCCCGAAGGAAACGGATTTCAGGAAATCTCTCGCTCCGCGCGCGAGCAATGGTGAGCGTAGGCTGGAGGAAATCGACCGCATCGATATGGAGGGCTATGTTCCGCCGGCGGGCCCACCCGATGATGAAGCGCGGGATATCGCCGGACCCGGTACAGAGATCGAGCAGGCGATAGGTTTTTCCAGGTTTTAGAAAACGATGCAAGTGCCACGCGATGAGGTGATAAGCTCCGAAAAAGCGATTGAGCTTTTCCAGGTTGGCGAGATCGGACTCCAATTCCGGGGTAACGGCCTCGACAATGTCCATTCGCTCGGGAATGAACGGATCGAACTGGCGGGATGACATTGTTGCTCCAACAACTATAGCCGTTCTTGAAAAATGCCTACCCGTTGCCCGATCGCTAAATGATCGCCAGCACCGCAAGCAGGCGCCCCGTTTTTCCCAAGTCGCGACGGTAGGAGTAGTATTTTTGTGGGTCGGACGCCGTGCACACCCCCGGATCAACATATTCGCCCACCCCAGCCTCGCGAGCCTGCCCGCCAATACGTCCGGCGAAGTCGACTTCGTAGTGCGGCGGACGGATACATGGTCCGAGCACAACGACCAGATCTGCTGGATCAGTCCCAAACTCCGTTTTCATGCGGTCAATTGCCGAGCGGAGGATGTTTTGTTCTGTTCCTTTTTTTCCGGAATGCAAAAGCCCAATGGCGTGCTGGCCCTGGTCCACCAGATAAATCGGACCACAATCAGCAACGTAAATGGCGAGGCAGACGCCGGATTCGACGGTGATCAAACCATCCGTTTCCGGCACCGGACTGGCTGTATCGCGACCGACGCGCTCAACACGGTGGCCATGAACCTGTTCGGCAGCGATAAAAGCAGATCTTTCCGGATCGATCCCGATCTGTGGCAACGTGTTGCGATGGATCTCTGCGAGAGCCCCCAAAGCCGATGTACGATCGACTTTGGTATTGATGCCGTCGACCCGCAGAATAAATCCATGGCGAATCCACGGGATCGCTTGCAGTGCGGCAAAGGTTTCAAACGGGGCCATTTCAAACGCTCAACGTTTAAGCGTGTAACTTTCAACACTTAAGTTCGTGTCCAACGTTCGTGTAAGGGGGCGCTGTGAACGTTCCATCTTGAGCGTCAAGAATTCTTCCCTAATCATCCTGTTTGGCATCCGCAGCCTTGCGTTTCCGCAGGTTTTCCTGGATTTCCGCTTCGGTCATTTGAGGCTTGGTCTTCCGCTTTTTTGAGAACCAGTATTTGCGGGTCTGCGGATTGGTAAGCGGATCGTCAAAGGTCTCGTGGTAGATCGTACTAGCGCCCGTCACGCGATCAAACTCGGCGAAAGCCGAGTCGTAGTCCGACAAAGCCTGCAATCCGGTGGATTGCGCCTGAGTTAGCGCGACCTGCGCATTCAACACGTCGAGCTGGGTACCGGCGCCGGCATTGAGGCGCTCCCGGGCGAGACGGAGGGATTCTTCAGCTTCTGCAACCGCTTTTTGCTGGCTGTTGATGGTTTCACGAGCCTGAAGAATGCTCAAATACGCGTTCTGCACTTCCTGCTCCACCTGGCGGACGGAGTCTTCGTAATTGACTTTCGAGGCTTCGAGCCGGGCACGCGCCTGCAGCACCCTGCCGTGCGTGGCAAGACCGTCAAAAATCGCCCAGTTGCCGGTGAATCCGAAAAACCAGCCGTCAACTGAGTCCGTAATTTCGTCCGATCCGGAATCGTTGCGGAATTCCCATCCAGTATTGGCGTTGATCGTTGGTTTGTAACCTGCGAGCTGAACTTTGATATTCTCGACGTCAGACAAGATCGTGGCTCGTTGCACTTTGAGGAATGCCCGGCGTTCCAGGGCTGTTTGGATCGCAGCCGCTAGATTGATGTCGCGGGGATCGAATTCGAGTTTGCCTTTGACCGGAAATGGCGACAGATCCGCGTTCGTGGGCCAGGAAACGCCGACGAGTCTGGCGAGCTGCAACTGCGCAGTTTGGTAATTGTTGCGCGCCTCAATGAGGGGTGGGCGCGCGTTGGCGAGCGCCACGGAAGCCTGCAGAACATTGAAACGCGGCACTGTTCCCGCTTCGAAGCGATTCTGTTGATCTTTCAATTGGCTTTCGAGCAAGGCAACAGATTCCTCCTGGACTTTGATGAGGGCGCGGTTGAGGAGGACAAGATAGAACTGCTTACGGACGTCTGAAATAACAGTATCAACTGTGTCCCGGAGCTGGTAGAATGCGCTGTCTTCAGTGATCTTTGCGGCACGAATGGCGGCAGCAACCTGGCCGCCGCTGTAAAGCAGCTGCGTGACTTCGAAGGCGACACGCCAGGCTTTATCTGTGGTGCCGACGGTTTGTCCGGAGCTAGTCGGAAGGGACAGCTGGACCGGACGGCCATCTATCTTTGCGGGCACGGTTTGCGTCCCATTTCCACCACCGGTATTCGTCTCGTCGGGGTCCCTTTGGTCATATGTCGCCGACGCGTTTAACTGCGGCAAAGCTTGCGCGCGGATCTCAACGACCTGACCCCGGGTCTGCTTGATCGTTGCCAGCTGAGTCAAAATGCTCGCGTTTCTCTGAATAGCCGTCGCGATGGCTTGATCGAGGGTCACGCCATTGGCAGGGCTGGGCGGCTGATCGGCGAAGGACGTACCTTTGGCGGCGGGGTACGTTTGCTCGGACCAACTCACGTCCGACGTCACCCCCGGACCGGGCGTCGCCCCCGGAATGACCTGTTCGTCGGGGGGCGGCGGGAGCACCATCTGGCCCTCTTCCCCGGAAATCTCAGGGGGGGTTGGCAGAGCACCAATCGGAGAAGGCGATGCCACCGGAGACACTGTCGCCGTCGGCGCTGGTGTTGGCGTCACAGCGGGCGTTGGGGAAGCGGTGGGCGAAGGCGTCGCGGTGGGCGAAGGCGTCGCAGTGGGCGAAGCGGCGTCCTGAGCCATGGCAGAAGCTCCCCAAAACAGCAGTGCGGCAGCCAATTGATGGCTAATTTTCATTTTGTTCATTTCGCAGACAGTAGGTGTTAATTTTTCGGTAGATTTGGAGCCAGCACTTTTGTTCCGCGGGCTCCAGCTCGGCCATCAGTCTCAAAACGTTGGCCACGACGTCCTCGCGAATGCCCTCGACGAGCGCCATGCCCTTTTCCGTAATCCGAACGATTACTTTGCGACGGTCCTGAGTTCCGTGGGCCCGGGTCACGTAACCCATGTTTCCAAGCCGGTCGACCATCCCCGTCGCAGCGGCTGTCGTGTGGCCCATTTTTTGCGCGATCTCAGACATGATGGCTACTTCGTGATCGCAAAGGTGGGAAAGGAGAAAATACTGGGGGAACGAAACATTGCCGCGGGCAAGCTCTTTGGAGAGATGCAGGATGAGGCTTCGCTGCAAATACATGATAATGTCGGCGAGCGCCTCGGCGTCGCGCCGCTGTTCCGCAGAGGTGGTGTTGGTGTCGAGATGGGGCATTGATTAGGACGGCTACTACTTGGAAAAGCGTGCAAATAGTTAAGGTTATTGATATTTAACACGCCGCGAAATTTTTAGCACGGCTTTTCCGGGATGCAAGAGTTTGAGGCATGTCCATCCGTCTGTGACAAAAGCCACCCCGCCGGCTTCCCCTCTACTCACGCCCCGGAGTCGCTGAAACCGCGGGGAGAATCGACTGCGATGAGTCGGGAGTCGGCGCATCACCGGCCTCATCGGTTTTTGGAGCCTTTCGGTTTGCATAACCGCCGGGATATTTGACCTCCGTCCCGGGCGGCAACACACCTTCTTCCGTGCGCGGTCGGGCCAGGGCGCCTTGGCGTTTGGCATCCCAACTTTGCGCCAGGGCTCCAAGCGAAGATTTCAGTTCGACCATTTTCCTTTCATACTCCCGGTAATAAACGCGAAGCCAGGCGCGTTTGTCCCGTTCCGTCTTCATGGCCAGAGCCTTTTCCTTCAGCGCCTGGATCTCGGGATCCAGCTGGACAGCTGTCGTCAATTTACGGAAAGCGATTTTCTGCTTCGCAATCTCTTCGGCAGATGGGCCCTTGGGTCCCGCTTCCGCCTCGGCACGCTCCAACTCCTGCATCGCCTGTTCAGCGGGGTATGGAGTGGCTGCCGGTTTGGGCTCTTGCAGCAGGGGTTCCCGGGGGACGACGGATTCTTCGATTTGCTGCTGATCAGTGCCTGCCCCAGCCGGTGCGGCGCTTGGAAAATCGGACGGCTCGGGCAACGGAACCAGATTCGGGCTCATGGATGGCGAAGCAGCCGGTGCAGCTGTTGGGGTCGCCGTCGCCGAAATAGCCGGTTCACCGGCCGGATCAATGGCTGCGACTGGTCGAATCACGGAAAAAAGGGAAAAAACAAAAAAGGGAAAGAAAATCCGGTTCACAAGGCGCAAGCTATCAAATCTCTGGCATTTGCAAAGGGCGCGTCCGAAACGTAGAAAAGCCGGTGCATCTTCTTCCTCGCCATGCTTTTCGGCGCCTCGCGCTCGAGCTTTCGCCTGTCGAAGTCGCAGCCGGATTGCGTCATCTGCCCGGAATGGTCTTTTTGGACAGCGCCCTCGCCGGGCAGGGAGCGATTTCGATCGTGTCCGGACATCCAACACGAGTGGTCGCAAATGATTTGCCATTGCTTCACGCCGAACTGAAAAAAAGGCGCGTGGATACAGGGGACTTGGGCTTTCCGACGAGCGCAGCGATCGGCTTTTTCGAGTACGAAGGAACGTTCTGTTTTGGTTTTTACGATGAATTGCTGGTGTTCGATCACACGCAGGAGCGTTGGTTCGGGAGCGGGGGGTTGGCGGAGGAGATTCGAAAATTTGAATCTCAACCCGTTCCGCCGTTGGAGTTTACACCGCTCCTAAGCCGGGAACAATTCTGCGCCATGGTTCGCCGAGCCCAGAAATACATCGCCGCGGGCGATATCTACCAGGTAAATCTCGCCCAGCCATTTTGCGCCCGTTGGGACGGCGACGCTTTTGCGTTTTTCGAGGCTCTTCGACACTATTCCCCCGCTCCATTCTCCGCGTTTCTCGACCTCGGCGGAAAACAGATCGTTTCTTCGTCGCCCGAATGTTTTCTGAAAATGAGCGGTCGCCACATCCTCACGCGCCCCATCAAGGGCACGCGGCCGCGCCATCGAGATCCGGCGCGCGATGAGCTTTCGGCCTACGAATTGCTAACGTCGACCAAAGAGATTGCCGAATTGGTGATGATCACCGACCTGGAACGCAATGATCTCGGCCAGATCTGCGAGTTCGGCAGCGTGCACGTGAGCGAATTGTTGAAGCTGGAGCGATTCGAACAAGTTTTCCATTTGGTCTCCACCGTCGAAGGCCGGCTTCGGCCGGACGTCAGCCATCTGGACGCCCTGAAAGCATGTTTTCCCGGTGGATCGATCACTGGCGCGCCAAAAAAGCGCGCTCGAGAGATCATCACAGAATTGGAAAAACGCCCGCGCGGTGTGTACACAGGAGCCATCGGTTATTTCGGTAACGGCGGACAAAACGGCGAGAGCCAGTTTAGCATTGCCATCCGCACTGCCTCGAAAACGGGCAATGTGATCGAATTCCAGACGGGCGCCGGCATCGTCGCCGATTCCGTCCCGGAGGCAGAATACCAGGAGACCCTTCACAAAGCAGCCGGCATCCTCCTCGCGGCGGAACGGTTACAGAAGGAAGTTTGAACAAAGGTTCATGACTTGCCCTTTGCTTCCTTCGCTTTCTTCTATGAAATTTTCCATTCTTCCGTGAAATGGACCGCCCGGAACGCAAAATCATCCACCTCGACATGGACGCCTTTTATGCGTCCATCGAGATTCGCGACCACCCGGAGCTCGCCGGCAAGCCCGTCGGCGTCGGCGGCGCTCGCAACGAACGTGGTGTCCTCACCACCTGCAACTACGAGGCCCGCAAATACGGCGTCCGTTCCGCCATGCCGACCTTCATGGCGCTTCAAAAATGCCCCGAGTTGATCCTGCTCCCGACCCGTTTTGACGTTTACCGGCGTGATTCCGGCATCATCCGATCCATTCTCGACCGCTACACACCCCTCGTCGAGCCGCTCTCCCTGGATGAAGCCTACCTCGATGTCACCGCGCACGAAGGCGATCCCGCCGCGCTCGCCTACGTCATCCGCCAGCAAATTTTTCAGAAAACCAAACTCACCGCCTCCGCCGGCATCGCACCCAACAAACTCCTAGCCAAGATCGCCTCGGACTGGCGCAAACCGAATGGTCAGTTCCAGATAAAGCCCGAAGAAATCGCTGATTTCATAGCCACCGTGCCCGTTACCAGGCTCTGGGGAGTCGGCCGTGTAGGCGCTGCAAAACTGGAAAAACTGAAGATTGTCACCTGCGCCGATTTGCAGCGACTGAGCCGCATCGATCTCATAGGGCATTTCGGAAAGTTCGGCCTCGATCTTTATCAACAATGCCGCGGCATCGACGACCGCCCCGTCGAGACCGACCGCGAACGCCGTTCGCTCAGCAACGAACGCACATTTTCCCTGGACCTACTGACCATGGAGCAATGTCTCGACCGCCTCCCCGAACTCCATGCCGAACTCACTGCCGATCTTGCCAAACAGACACATACTCCGCCTCTTGCCGGCATTTTCCTGAAGCTGAAATTCAACGACTTTTCAAAAACCAGCGTCGATCGTGCCGGTCTCACCCCCACCCTCGCCAACTACCGGCTGCTGTTGGAGGAGGCATTTGCCAGAACAGGCAAACCCGTTCGTTTGATCGGCATTGGCATCCGTTTCGCCGACCACGCTCTCCCCGGTTCTCCGAGCCAGTTGGAATTCGCGCTGGAGTGAGGAGTTCAATCTCTTGATACATCCTCCCGTGGCACTAAAGGCTCACATTGGTTCGACATCTTTCCGCATGATCTTTCTTGAAAGATTCTGCGAAAGCTCGAGCAGCCTTGGAAAGATAGCCGGTGTCCCGGCGCACCAAACCAACTACGCGCTTGAGCTCCGGCTCAACCAGCGGCACCCGCACGATCTCCGGCTCCGATGCAACGTCGTAGGCGTGCTGGGGGAGAATCGCAGGCAGGCCCGTCAATTTGACCATCCGCACAACGGTCGCCGTGGAATCGGCCTCCAGACAGAATTCAAGGTTCAACGCGGCGGTATGCGGGTCTTCATCGATCAATTCCCGCACACAATAACCGCGAGGCGGGGAGATCAACGGCTCGCCACATAACTCGCTCGCCTTGATCATCTTGCGCTGCCCAAACGCACTATCCGCGCGTGCAAAAATCACCAGTGACTCGGAAAACACCGGCTCAAAGATCAACCCCTTCGCTTTATCCGAAACAAAACCGACACCGATGTCGAGTCGCCCGCTTTCCAGTCCGGCAGCCAATTCGGCCATCGACACGTGACGCATCAAAAGGCGCAGTCCGACATGTTTCGCAGCAAAAGACGCCACAATCTCCGGCAGCCGGCAAAAATTTACTGAATGAACGATGCCGAGCGCCAACGTTCCGGATGCCAGACTCGACATTTCACGCAATGAATCCGAGGCATCGCCGAGCTCCTTGAAAATCGTCCTGGCATGCCGCTCCAGGACTTCCCCTGCCGGCGTGAGTTGGACCGCGTTGGGGCGCCGCTCGAAAAGGCGTTCGCCGCAGCGCTCCTCCAGCTGCAGAATTTGATGGGACAACGTCGGCTGGGCAACGTGAAGCCGCTTTGCGGCGCGGGTAAAATTCCCCTCCTCGGCAACGGTAAGGAAATAACGGAAATGGCGGAGTTCGATGTCGGCGATCATAGATGACGTCTATCGGGATGATGCTTAAGGCGTCTTGGAACCAATGGCAACCAACTGTGATACTCGTTCCACTTCCCGCCATGTCGCGATCGCCAAGACTCCTCATCCTCGCCGGCAGCCCGCGGCGCAATGGAAATTCCGCGACGCTCGCGGAAGCAGTTCGCCGAGGGGCTGAAGCATCGGGCGCCGAGGCAGTTGTCCGCTTCGTCGACGACTATGTTTCCAATTTTCTGCGCGATTGCCGATCCTGTCGCCTGCCCAACGGCGAATGTGGCATTCAGGACCGATTCCGAACTCTCTTTTTCGACGATTTTCTGGAGGCGGATGGCGTTGTGTTCTGTTCGCCCGTCTATTGGTATGGCCTTTCTGCGCAGATCAAGGCGTTCTTTGATCGCACATTCTGCTACTACGCAGCGTCTTACCCGCGCTCGGCCGAAGTCGTGGAAAGGATGTCCCGCAAACGCATTGGCCTGGTTCTGGCTTCGGAGGAAACCTACCCCGGGGCGTCACTGGGCATTGTCCACCAGATTCAGGAATTCTCGCGATACACACACTCGGAATTCGTCGGTGTCGTTCGCGGTATTGGGAACAGCCGCAGCGAAGTTATCCGCGATCCTGGCGATCCCATTTTCGCCGCCGAAAATCTTGGACGCGAAATTTTCGCCCGTAAGTACTCCGACTACCGCCTCGATACTCCGCGGAACGGCCGCATCTGGTCATTAGAATGGTCCGCCGTTTCCTCTGGATCGGCCAGCAATTAGCTTGCGGGAAACGGCTTGCGCTAAAAGGTTCACGTTTTCCTCGTTGAACTGCGCGGTCGCCGATGGGAAAGTCCGGTCTTTCCCTTCCTAGAAAAGCCGATGTGGCGAAATGGCAGACGCAACGGACTTAAAATCCGTTTTCGCGAAAGCGGAGTGCGGGTTCGAGTCCCGCCATCGGCACTGCCTTGTTCTGCGTTACCTCGAGATGTCTCCCTGGGTGAGGATGCGGAAACCGGCGCCCATGAGGACGGATAAGGCGCATTCGTCGTCGTCGGGATGAAGGACAAGCGCAGCGCGGCCGCTGGGGCGCGTGAGGAGCGGATAGCTATAGTCGATGTTCACTTCAGCCATGAGCAGAGTGGCAAGTAGTTTAACCAGATCTGCGCCGGCTTCCTTGAGTTCGACGACGATGACCTCCGTGTGGCTGTGGGCAATGCCTTGCCGGGCGAAAAGGTCCTTTACTAGATCGGGGTCGCTCACCACCAGCCGCACAATCGCGGAGTCGGAGGATGCTTGAACGCTGAGCGCGACCGCATGCACATGATGTTCGCTTAGCATCTTTACCAAATCGAGCAGCGCCCCGACTTTGTTCTCGCAGAAGACCGAGAAGTGTTGAACGCGAGGAGCAGAGATTTTTTCCGTAGTGCGAATGTCCGTTTCCATCGATGAATTTCTAACTTATTTGTAGGTGTACAGGAGACAGACGGCCCCCGGATCGCCGCTGGGCAGGGCGATTCTTACATAAAAGAGGCCGCTGTTGGATGGAGTATAACCCGCTGCCGCTCGTCCGGGCGACGCGTAGGTCTGGAGGGGGACAGGTTTGCCGTCCTCGTCAAAAACGACGACATCCAGTTTGCTCGCGGGCGATGAGGAGGCGGCGCAGAACCAATAGCTGTTGCCGGAATACAGATTGACCGCCACGATGCGGGATTCGCCAGGTTTGAGTGCCGCATTGAAATGGCCGTCGCGGAGCTTGTAGCCGTCATTGGCCGAAAAAGCGCCTGCGAGTTCCAGCACGGATTGGCGCGCCGCAACAGTCATATCGTCTTCCTCGGCGCGCAATTTTCCCACAGCGGCCAGAGTGACAAAAAACATGAGGAGAAACGGAGCGATTCGCATGCGGATAAAAAACGGATGGGATGATCTGGACGCTTTTGAAACTATTTTGATGACTCCTTGGCCGACGCCTGCGGACCTCCAGAGATTCGATCAATCAACCCGGCAATCGTGTCATGGAGCCTTGTAACTTCAGCGGCATCCGGAGCATGATCCATCGGATACGCGACCATTTTTTGGATTTCGCCGAGTTGAAACCTGATCTCCTTCAGCAAGGCGTCATTGCGCAAATCGTCGGGAAGCTCATCGATTTTCCGACACATGAAACCCACGAGGGCGGGCTGACGCAGCAAACGCGCCTGCTGCGGGTTGTAATTCTGCGCAATAACCCCGCTGGCCACTTCCGTCCCGCGAATCCAGCCGCCAACGTTGACCATGATCACGAGATTCTGATCTTCCATCGCGCTCATGGCTGCGCGAACTTCGTTTTGCGTCGCTTCGAGTTCTTCCTTCAGGGCGTTCCATTCGTTTTCGTCCGCTTTGTCGGTAATGCTTTTTCCGCGGCTAAGAACATCGTCATTCACACCGAGTGATCGAGCCAGTTTCATAATGTCCTGGCCGACATTTTTAACCTGTTGACCGTCATGAGCCTCGACGGCGATATAGCCGTCACCGATCAAACCGCCGAGATTGAGAGCCGCCTGCACGCGGTTGCCATAGGAGACGGGGATGGGTTTTCGGTAGAACAGCGACCAATTCGGACGGCCTTCCCGAGTAATAGCAGCAAAAAATTCGCCCGGAGTCGGGATAAACAATTCGTCGAGCCGAACGGCCCCTTCACGCTCAAGCTGCGTGAGGTCTGGCACGGATGGCACAACAGGCGCGTCAGGATCTGGAGTTTCGGAAGGCTCCGCTGAAGCGGGAGGCGCCGATGCAGTGGGCGTCGCCGAAGGCGAAGCAGGCGCCGTGGCCGGTTCTTTGGAAAAGGGCGTTTCCTCGCGCTCGGGTTGCGCCTGAATAGAAACAGACTGCGTCAGAAAAACCAGTGAACAAACGGCGGCATGGGCAAACCAGGACCGGGAGCCACTTTTTTTTGCGGAAAGGAAGCCTGGTTGAGAGCTTGAGAATGGCATGGAAAATTCAACGGGAGCCCGCAGGGTAGGAGTTTCAATATGACATCCCGGTTCAGAATTCTACAAGTATGTTTGCCCCCTTGCTTCTCCTGCTCGCTGCTTTAAGTTCGCCAACTTTTCTCATCGCCTAAATCCATGAACGTCGAAGTCGAATCCCTGCCCAATTGCATCGCCTCTCTCAAAGTCGAGGTGCCTTCCGATAAAGTTACTGCCGCCTGGACCAAGATCGCCCAGGAATACAAAGCCTACGCACGTATCCCAGGTTATCGGCCCGGCAAAGCCCCGCAAGCAATTATCGACCGCAAATTCGGCAAGGAAATCAAAGACAAGCTTACCGAAACACTCGTGGACGAAAGTTTTCGCGAAGCGATCAAGACCCAAAATCTCCGCGTGTTGCAAATCAACAACGTCGAGGATGTCGAAATCGCCGAGGACAAAACGATGCGCTTTTCCGCAACGGTCGTTACCCAGCCTGAATTCGATCTCCCCGAATACAAAGGCATCGTCGTCCGGGTGCCATCCACCGAAGTGACGGAAGCCGATCTGAACCGCGCTTTGGTCAATTTGCAGGAACAGAACGCGGAATTCGTCGATGTAACCGGCCGCGGGGCCGAGATTGGCGACTTTGCCATCATCGACTACACCGGCACCGTCGACGGCAAGCCCGTTGAGGAGGTTGCTCCAAAGGCAGGCAAAGTACTCTCCGGCAACACGGGTTTCTGGATCAAACTCGGCCCGGATTCGTTCTTCAAAGGTTTCACAGAAAACCTCACCGGGGCTGTCCCCGGCGACGTCCGCACATTCAGCTCAACGGTTCCTGAAGATTTTCCGGCAGCGGAAGTCGCAAATCTCACGATCGACTTCACCGTTACCGTCAAAGAACTGAAGACTCAGACGCTTCCTCCGCTGGACGATTCGCTCGCCGCAAAGATCCTGCCCAACACCACCTTCGACCAGCTCAAGGAACTCCTCTCCAAAGAAATCAGCCTCCGCAAGCAATCGGAAGTGGATCGCATGAAAAAGGACTCCATCATGAACACTCTGCTTAGCCAGGTCGAGTGCGAGCTCCCTGACAGCATGGTCCGCAACGAGACCCAACGAGTCCTTGCAAATGTCGTCGACCAAAACAAAAAACGCGGCATCACCGATGAAGCCTTAAAAGAAAAAGAGACGGAAATCGTCGCCAACGCGGGTAAAACCGCGCGTGACCGCCTCAAAGGCGCGTTCATTTTGAACCGCATTGCAGAACAGGAGAAAATCACCGTTGCCCGTGAAGAATTCCAGGATCGCGTTTCAGGAATGGCCGAAGCCTACAAAGTTTCTCACGATAAAATGGAGAAAGAACTCGTGAAGCGTGATGCCATTTCGGGTGTCCGTGAAGAGATCCTTATGGCCAAGGTCCTTGATTTCCTCGTTGCCAACGCTACGGTTGAGAATGTGTCAGAAGTGCCCGTTTCGGCATGATTTAGGCACACCCATTTCCTGCTAATGAACATGCCCACCCGCCACTCATCCGGCCTTATCCTTCCGCCCACAAATAATTACCTCGTCCCTCATGTGGTCGAGCAGACTCCGCGTGGCGAACGCGGCATGGACATCTATTCGCGCCTGTTGCAGGACCGAATCGTTTTCCTCGGCTCGGCCATCGATGACGGAGTCGCCAACATCATCATCGCCCAGCTTCTGTTCCTGCAGATGGCAGACCCGAAGAAGGACATCAACTTGTATATCAATTCCCCCGGCGGCTCCGTCACCGCCGGGCTCGCGATTTACGACACCATGCAATTTTTGACGTGTGACGTTTCCACGTATTGCATCGGCATGGCCGCCAGCATGGGCGCCGTTCTGCTCTGTGCAGGCACCAAAGGCAAGCGTTACGCATTGCCGAACAGCGATATCATGATCCATCAAGTCTCCGGCGGCGCCCAAGGCACAGCCAGCGACGTCGAACGCACCGTGGAGTTCATGTACAAGCTGAAAAAGCGCCTCATCAGCATCATCTCCAGCCATACCGGCAAAACCTACGAACAAGTCACTCACGATTCCGATCGCGATTATTACATGACCGCCGACGAAGCTTGCGCCTACGGTCTCGTCGACGAAGTTGTCAAATCCCGCAAGGAACTCAAACCCGTCGCCAAACCCGAGCTCCTCGATAAACCCGAAAAAACTGACGAACCCGCCACTTCACCCTCGATTTAGGCGTTCTTAAAAGCATGGCTCGAGCCTCCAATCTCACGATGTGCTCCTTCTGCGGAAAGAGCCATGCGGAAGTCAGGAAACTGATCGCCGGTCCTGGCGTCTACATTTGCGATAGTTGCATCAACGTGTGCAAAGGCATCCTCGACAAGGAGTTGAGCGATGACGCCAAGAAACATGTCGTGCACGAAATGCGCGTGCCGAAACCGGCGGAAATCAAACGCCGGCTCGATCAATACGTCGTCGGTCAGGACCTCGCCAAACGCACACTCGCCGTTGCCGTTCACAATCACTACAAACGCATCCTCCAGACGTCGTCCGACGACCGGAATATTCCCGATCTCGGAAATCTTGCCGATGTCGAGATCGAAAAAAGCAACATCCTTCTCCTCGGCCCGACGGGCTCCGGCAAGACGCTCCTGGCGCGGACACTCGCCCGCATCCTCGACGTTCCATTTTGCATTGCAGACGCAACGACCTTGACGGAGGCCGGTTACGTGGGTGAAGACGTGGAAAATATCATCCTGCGTCTGCTTCAGGCTGCCGATTACGACGTTAAACGCGCCGAGATCGGTATCGTTTACGTCGACGAAATCGACAAGATCGGCCGCAAGACTGACAACGTCAGCATCACCCGCGACGTCTCTGGCGAAGGCGTTCAGCAGGCGCTCCTGAAAATTCTCGAAGGCAGCAGTTGCAATGTCCCGCCGCAGGGTGGTCGCAAGCATCCGCACCAAGAGTACATTCAGGTCAACACGGACAAAATCCTCTTCATTTGCGGCGGTGCATTTGTCGGTTTGGAAAAAATCGTCAACCGGCGTGTCGGCGGCAAAGCAATGGGTTTCCACGCCAACGTCTCCGAGAGCGGGGAACTCCCGCTTTCTTCCGCGTTTCGGATGACCGAACCCGAAGACCTCCTCAGTTTTGGTCTGATCCCGGAATTCATCGGCCGGCTCCCCATTCTCACGGCGCTTGATCCCCTTTCCGAGGACGAACTCGTCCAGATCCTCACCGACACCAAGAACGCGATGGTCCGGCAATACACCAAATTGCTGGCCATGGAAGGCGTCGGCCTCAACATCACGAAGGATGCCCTCCGCGCTCTCGCCGCGCAGGCTGTCAGCAAAGGCACTGGCGCTCGTGCGCTACGTTCCATGCTGGAGCGAATCATGCTCGACGTGATGTATGAGGTTCCAGGCCGCGAAGACATTGCCGATATCACGATCAATCGTGCGGTCGTCGAAGGAAAACGCACGCCGCTCTTGCGGAAGAAACAGGACAAGGACGCGGCATAGCGCACTCTTGCTCTTGTCGAAGCAGGACGCGGATGCGGTGCGCCAATCGTTCTTCGAGCACGATACGCGCTGACTCGAGCATTAGGGAGGGATTTTGACCGTAGAGTAAGAGTAATAATACGAACCGCCTCTCCCATGACGTCTCCATTCATCACAGATAACTTCCTCCTTCGCTCGGATACCGCCCGTCACCTCTATCACAATGCGGCGCAACCTGCGCCCATCTTCGACTACCACTGCCACCTCCCCCCGAAGCAGATCGCCGAAAACTACCAGTTCCGAAACCTGGCCGATCTCTGGCTCGCCGGCGACCACTACAAATGGCGTGCCATGCGCGCCAATGGAATCCCGGAACGCTGCATCACCGGCAACGCGTCGGATCAGGAAAAATTTCAAGCATGGGCGCGCACCGTTCCTTACACGCTGCGGAACCCGCTTTACCACTGGACCCACCTCGAGCTGACACGCTATTTCGGCATCACCACGCTCCTCGACGAATTCACCGCCGAAGCCATCTGGAATGAAGCCAATGAAAGGATCGCGACGCCCGATTTTTCCGTCCATGGCCTGCTCAAACACAGCAACGTCAAAGTGATTTGTACCACGGACGATCCCGTCGATTCCCTCGAGTACCACCGGCAGATCGCCCAATCGGATCTCCCAATCCGTGTCTACCCCACTTTCCGGCCCGATCGCGCATTGCAAATCCGCAATATCGCTGCCTGGGACCATTGGCTCGACCGTCTTGCCGAGGCCAGCGGGATTTCCACGGATAATTGTACCGGCTTTCTCGAAGCACTTAAACAGCGACACGACCACTTTCACTCCCTCGGTGGACGGCTCTCCGATCACGGTCTTGAAGCCTGTCCAGACGAAGACGTGACCGAAGCAGAAGCCCGCACCATTTTTGCCCGTGCCCGTGAAGGCACCATCGTCTCCGAGGAAGAAGCAATCAAATTTGCCTCTTTCCTGATGCTCTTTTTCGGTTATCTCGACCATGAAAAGGGTTGGACCAAGCAGCTGCACCTCGGCGCGATGCGGAACAACAACACACGACTTTTCCGGGCCATTGGCCCCGACACGGGCTTTGATTCCATCGGCGATTTCCGCCAGGGCCGTGCGCTCGCCAAATACCTCGACCGGCTCGATTCGACCAATCAGCTTCCCAAGGTCGTCATCTACAATCTGAATCCCGCCGACAACTATCTGTTCGCTGCGCTGATCGGCAACTTCCAGGACGGCGCCATCGCTGGTAAAGTGCAGTTCGGCAGCGGCTGGTGGTTCCTTGACCAAAAAGAAGCGATGGAATGGCAACTCAACGCGCTTTCCAATCTCGGCTTGCTCCGCCGTTTTGTTGGAATGCTCACCGATTCCCGCAGCTTTCTGTCGTATACGCGCCACGAATATTTCCGACGCGTTCTCTGCAATCTGCTGGGCCGGGACGTCGAAAACGGAGAGCTTCCAAACAACCTCCCGTTGTTAGAGACCCTCATCCGCGAGGTTAGCTTCGAGAACGCTGCGAATTACTTCGGACTCGAACTGCCTTAGCCCACACGTTTCTGTTCGCCAAGCGCACTGGTTCGAGAGATGGAATCTTGCGCCATCAATAGAAATAGTAACGTGGAGCATGACGTAAGAGCGCATATTCAATGCGTCATTTGCCGACGCCGTGAACAGCATTTGAGGCTGGCAGCCTTCCTTGAAATTTGCAATAAACTGATCTCGTCGACGATGAATCGCTGGGTTTCTCTTGTGCTTGTGTGGATGGCTGTCGGCGTTTCCGCTTTGGCCGGATCGCCGATCGGTGTTTGGACTACCGAAAACAAGGAAGCCAATTTCGAGATCTATGAAAACGGTGGCAAACTTTTCGGGAGAATTATCTATCTAAAGGAACCGAACTACGACGGCAAACCGAAGGTCGATTATAACAACCCCGATCCCAGCAAGCGCCGCGATCCCATCATCGGCCTGGTGTTTTTGAAGGACTTCGTCCCAGCCAATGGAACGCCCGATCGATGGGAGAAAGGCACCATCTACGACCCGCACAATGGCAAGGCGTACTCGAGTT
This sequence comes from Chthoniobacterales bacterium, assembly GCA_036525185.1. Classification (GTDB taxonomy): domain Bacteria; phylum Verrucomicrobiota; class Verrucomicrobiia; order Chthoniobacterales; family DASVRZ01; genus DATDAW01. Next base: position 43,444 of record DATDAW010000035.1, read on the forward strand.
TTCTCCAGTTGAAGGACGAAAACACGATCACTGTGCGCGGTTTCATCGGCATCTCCCTTCTCGGTCGGAGCCAGGTCTGGACGCGGGTAAAATAGCCGCGCGGACTCGCCGACATGCGCAGTCGCGCGGCCGTGGTTGCGCGCGCAGGAACTGGATTTTTTCTTTGAAAAGGCTTGCGGGTCACGCTTGCGGTGGCCTACAAACGCCGGCGATGCGTAAACTCCTCCACGCAACGCTGTTGGCGTTTCTTCTCCTGACTGTCAGCACTTACGCCCAGCAGTTTGCCCGCAATGTAGGTATGACGCGGCTGGCCGATGGTTTTGATTACCCTGTCGGCGGAGGCACCGCGGAAGGTTACTACAAGTCCCGGGGCTTTCGCGCCCATGCCCACATGGGCGAGGATTGGAACGGCAAACTCGGCGGCGACAGCGACATTGGCGCGCCCGTGAATGCTGTCGGTCACGGGCTAGTTGTGCTCGCTCGAGACGTCAAAATGGGCTGGGGCAACGTCGTCATCGTTCGCCATACTTACATGGAGAACGGGCGCATCCTTTATGCCGACAGCCTCTACGGGCATCTCGACCGGATTTTCGTTCGCGAAGGCCAACAAGTCAGGCGACGCCAACTCGTCGGCACCATCGGCACAGGCGCGGGCCGTTACCCAGCGCATCTGCACTTTGAGCTACGGAAAAATCTGGCGATTGGCGTGCTGCAATCCTCCTTCAAACGGGATTTCGACAATTATTTTGATCCCACCCAGTTCATCGAAAGCCACCGCAGTCTGCAATCGAGCCGGAAAGCATATCCGATTGCGTTGAATACGTTTACGATGCTGCCAGGCAGCCCGGCGTTGACACCGAAATTTGTGCGCCAGAAACGATGATCCGGCTACCGCTTGGAATGCCTCATCTCTCTGAATGCCATTCCAATCCGACTCCCATCTTTCACAGATGGCTCACGTCAACGCCGTTCCATCAAAACAAATCAAAACAGATCCAATTGCGCCGTCCTGGCCAGCGGATCGCCGTGCGGATCAACCTCGTCGGTCTCGGCTTCCTCCGTGATTTCGTCCTCGTCATGCCCATTTAAGATGGCTTCTCTCATCGAATCCACCATCATCGGTTCGGAGCCCTCAAAAAAATTCGTGGATGTTTCTGAAGCTGCTGCAACTTCCGCGGCGTCGACAAAATCGTTGATCCGACCTTCCGTCTCATCTTCTGAGCCAGATTCCGCGATATCTGTTTCGCCCGTATCGCCCTCCAAATCGGATTTCTCATCCTCATCGGCAACGGTATTTTGAGCGGGTGTATGCTCCACACCGTTGGCTTTCTCGGGGTCCTCGTCCAAATGGCTGACCGACCGTTCGACTATTTGGGAGATCAACGCCTGGATCGTCTGTTCGGTTTCACCCGCCAGCCGCCGCACTTTTTCCAAAACGTTCTCCGGCAAAATGATTTGGACAAATTTTTGGCTGCTCTCCTTAAGGCGCGTTCGGCGGCGGCGCTGAGCTTCTCGAAGTTGCTCGAGCCGTTTTTTCTTTTTGATTGCGGTCAAACGTTTGGGCATACGCGGGTATTCGTGTTCAATGGTTAAGGTTTAAACGTGGCATGAAAGTGGCGCGCCCAATGGGGGAACGGCCGGCCCGCGTAAGCTTTCGAAGGAGGAAACAGCTTCATCGTTCGCGCTGAGGTGTGGGCGCAAATGAGAAACGTTTGTCGAAAAGCGTGACTGTATATTCAACAGAGTTATGCCGTGATGGCAAGCCCGGAGATTGCCCTACAAGTGTTAAGGCTCTCGCCTTACTTATTTCCCTGGACGTTTCCTATCTCAAAATCTCCCGTTGATCGAGAACGACAAAAACGTTTGGTTTTCCGCGCCGAGAAAAACAGGGTTCTTGTCCATTTCATATCGGATGCTCAACCCGGCACTGAGCGCTTCGGCCAACGCAACGGTGGATGCCGCGGAAAAGGTGTAACCTTCGGCCGGGTCATCCGTCCGCGATCGAAGCGCAGCGGCGCGGAGCTCGATGGCCGCCTTGGAAAAAATCCGGTGTTGCAAGCCGATGAAGGCCGATTCGCTTAAGGTCGGAAATCCGCTTCCAGCAAAACCATGTCCGACGGAAATAGCGGTGAACGGATCGACCTGCCACGACACCGAGCCATCGACGAAGGCTCGCAAGGATTCGGCAGAATCCGCCGCCTCGGTTCGTTGGTAACCCGGACCGATCTGCAATTTGAGCGGGATATTCTCAGTGCCAACAGATCGCTCCGTGGAGGCCTGGATGGTGGTTTGCGAGCCCTTTTCGCCACTGAAACCCTGCCGATCTTCGTGGCGGGCAGTGAGTCTCAGCGCCTGTTTTTCCGAAAGCCTCGCCGTGGCCTGCGCCGTGATGGCTTCAACGTCTTCGCTTTGAAATCGATCGTTGAGATTGTCCCGTTTTTCGTAAGCCACATCGACTTCCGTGCCGGCACGCGGCTTCCACGAGAGGGCGGGCCGCTGCAACATCGTCCAATAAGCGGCCTGCTGCTTTTGCTGACGGGCCAACTCCGTTTCCTGGGTAAGAAAACCCGTTTCGGCAATGTATTTCACCGAAAAAAACGGCGAAATCACCTGCTCGATCGCGAAACGCATCTGCTGCTGAAGCGATTTCGTGACACCATCGGCGACAGGCGTTACCGCAGCGGTCGCAGGATCAACGACAACGGTGTAACCCTCCCCGGCAATGACAGGTTGGGCTCTCGGCGGGTCTTTATAAACAGGGATTGCTTTTTCGACACGCTGACCTTGGTCAAGCTGAATTTCCTGACCGAAAACCGGGACTGCACAAAATAGAATACTCAGAAAGGGAGAGAGCTTCATGGTTCGCCGGGCAAAGACGAAATCACACGGCTGCAAATCTGCAACTACCTCAATACCACCACATCACATCTTGTGATTCCCGATCATTTCGCGTATCGATTGAGGTATGTTCACAGAGGGAAGATCCGATGATTACACACCGATAACGGTGATCGGCCGCTTCCCGATTTATTGGACCGAGTTGCTCATCATTTTGCACGTGGTGAGCATGGTAATTTGGGCGGTCCTGGGGGGCTCGCTGGCATGGGTTTACACATTGGCCTATGATCCAGGATTGATCATTCACAACCTGCATCTCTGGCGGCTTGTGTCGTACATTTTTTTGAACCAACCGAGCCTTTGGTTTGCCGTGGGGATGCTAATGCTGTGGTGGTTCGGAAGGGAAACCGAACGTTTTTATGGGAGCAAAAATTTTCTGATTGGCTATGCGACTCTGACCGTTGTTCCGGCCATTGCAGGGCTGATCCCGGTATTAAATGTTCCTCTTGAAGGGCCGACGACCGTCCATTTCGGGATTTTCTTGATGTTTGCTGTCACATACCCCGGCGTAGCGTTCTTTTTTGGTATTACCGCGAAATGGCTCGCTTGGATTTATCTGGCGATCTACAGCCTTATTTACTTGGCACAACGCAATGTCGGCGGCTTTGTTCAGCTCTGGCTCGCGGCGGGCACCGCCTTTGCGCTCACTCGCTTTTGGGGACGCGGAGACTGGTTTCCCGAAACCTGGAATATCCGGATGCCTTCATTTCGACCAAAGCCGAAATTTCGGGTCCTCAAGAAACCCTCCGCCAGCGTCCCCTCGTCCGTTCCTGTGCGACGGGTTTCCACGCCGCCTTCGACCACCCCTCCTTCGGCGAGCGACGATCCTGTTTCCTCCATCGATCCCATCCTCGACAAAATCGCCAAACGCGGCATCAACAGCCTGACCCCTCGCGAACGGGCCGCGCTGGAACGAGCAAGCGGCGCGTTGCAGCGTAAAGAATCCGGAAAATGAACGGCCCGTGCCCGGATTTCTCCGCCAATCATGGCTGAAACCGACTCCATCCCGACCCGTCCCGATATTAACAGTTCGGTGTACGTCACCGCGATGTCCCATTTTTACCGGGGCGAAATCAGCCGGATCATGGTCTGGCGTCAACGCCTGGATGTAACCACCACGTGGGCGATCACTTGCACGACGACCCTCATCACGGTGGCGTTCTCGCTCCCCGCGTTGCCGCATATCATTTTCTTTTTCAACATCGCCATCGTGCTCATGATGCTCTGGATCGAGGCGCGACGTTACCGGTTTTACGATGCGTTTCGGGCGCGGGTCCGTATGCTGGAGGCTCATTTCCTCGTGCCATTGCTGCTGCAGAACCAAAGAATGCTCGAAGGCGACTGGCGGAAATTGGTCTGTGAAGATCTCATCCTCCCGTCGTTCAAAATCAGCGTTATGGAAGCTGTGGGGCGCCGGATGAAACGGAATTACGTGTTCCTTTTCGCGATCATTCTGGTGGCGTGGCTTACGAAAATCTTTATTCATGCCGAGCCGAAAGTGCGGTCCTTAGGCGATTTCTACAGGGCGCTCGGTGTTGCACATTTTCCGGCCTGGCTGGTCGCGGCATTACTCACCCTCACCTATGGCGCCATTATTTGGTTTACCGTTTATGTCGCCCGCAATACCTCGGGAGAAGTGAACGAATTCGGAGGAAGCCGTCCGCTTTGGAGAATATGAATTCCAGCTCGGAAAAACCTATTGATCGCCTTCGCGCTATCGTAGCCCGTCTCCGCGCGCCGGATGGCTGCCCCTGGGACCGCGAGCAAACCCACTCCAGCCTCGTCCCAGGCCTTATCGAGGAGGTTTACGAAGTCATCGACGCCATCGAGCGAAAACACGATCCCGACCTCCGCGAGGAGCTCGGTGATTTGCTCCTTCACGTCGTCATGCACGCCCAAATGGCCGGCGAAACAGGGCGCTTCAATTTCGACGATGTCAGCAAGGGCGTCGGCGACAAGATGGTCCGACGCCACCCGCATGTTTTTGGCGAAAACAGCGACGCCAAAGATACCGCTGCCGTCCTGAAACAATGGGACGAAATCAAGCGCACCGAAAAGACCGCCGGCGATCCTGTACGTCCGCCTTCCCTGCTCGACGGGGTGCCGCTTTCCTTCCCTGCCCTACTCCGAGCCAAAAAACTTCAAGCCAAAGCTGCCAAAATAGGCTTCGACTGGCCTGAGGCTGCTCCCGTTCTGGAGAAAATTGCTGAAGAAATGACCGAGGTCCGCGCGGCATTAACCTCCTGTGACACAGCGAAGATCGAAGACGAAATAGGCGACCTCTTGTTCACCGTCGTCAATCTTGCTCGAAAATGCGACATCGACCCGGAGCTCGCCCTTCACCGGGCTTCCGACAAGTTTTCAGCGCGTTTCCGAGCCATGGAGGCCGCCGGCAAAGACCTGCAAGCCCTCACTCCGGAGCAACTAGAGGCGTTCTGGGCAAAGGCAAAATCCAGCTAGACGTGTTCGCTAGATCGCGCTGCGCCGCGAATGCGAAAATTCGCGCACGCCGGATATTCGTCTAACATTCCCCTTGCCACTGCCCGGATAATCTTATGTCATCCCGGCTCGTGAACGTTCTCTTCCCGGGTTGATGCTCTACTGGTTCCTGCGACTCCTCATCCAGTTTGTTCTCATCCAAACCATCCGCATCCGTCATGCGAATCGCGAACTGGCCGAAACGTCAGGTGGTTTTGTGCTCGCTTGCAGCCATATCAGCCATCTCGATCCTGTCCTGGTCAGCGCGATTCTCCGGCGGAAAGTGGATTGGGTCGCCCGTATCGAGTTTTTTCGAAATCCGTTAATGGCGAGGGTGATGCACCTTATCGACGCATTCCCAGTGAATCGCCAGGGCGTTCCAGTCAGTGCCATCAAGAACTCCATCCAGCGGATCCGCGAAGGCAAAGTCGTCGGCATTTTTCCGGAGGGTGAGATCATGCAAGGCAGGGAATCCGTCCTGCGCGGCGGGCCACTCAAACGCGGTTTCGCCCTGATCGCCCAGCGAACGAACTGTCCGGTCGTCCCCTGCATCGCGCTCGGCACGGAAAAATTGTCCACGATCGATCCGTGGCTGCCGATGTTTCGGGGCCGTGTCTGGATTCAATTTGGCAAACCGGTCCACCTTACACCGGACCTGCCCCGCCGCGAACAACAGCAACGCCTCGCCGCCGACCTCCGCGACGCTTATCAGACGCTCTACCGCGAAATGCTCGCTCACTTCGGATTGGAAGAATCTGTTTTGCCGTAAGCGTATCGAGCGCCCGAAACGCGACTGAAAAACAGCGCACCCTCATTGACACGCCCCGCACTTCCCGCCAACGCTGGCGGATGCCTCGAGCAAATGGGTTGTGGAAAGCTTTGATCCTTCTCCTGTTGTTCGTTGCGAATTTCGCCATCGCGCACGCGCACGTGCTCAACATGACGCGCGTCCGCGTGAGCTTCGATGACTCCGCCGTTTTCAAAGCCGAAGTCGACATCGACCTGACGCAACTGCTAGGCTCCTCCCAGGCGTATTACGATTTGTCGCTGCTGGCCAAAGAGGCGCAGGCAGGCCAACTAAGCCTTTTGACGGCTGCGCTGATGGAAACGCTAACGTTTCATTTTGGCGATGCTGTGGTCGAGCCGGAACTTGTCGACTGGCGGGTGCCGGTCGTGGACCGGGCGCATTACGACGATTATTACGTGGGAAAAATGACGCACCTCGTCTGGCAGGGACGAGTTCCGGCGTCGCGAGCGCCTTTCGTGCTCGGCGTCGCGGCGGGCGCACCGATTGAGTATCCGATAGCGTTCACTGTCGAGCGTACGGATCGCGGCGTACGCAAAACGCGATGGATGGATGTTGGCGGCCAGGAGAGTCAGCTGTTTGACTACGAACAGGTGCAACCGGCTGAAAGCACGCGACCCATGGCGACCGGGCCAGCGGTTTCCGGCGCGGAACTTCCCGGCTGGCAACGCGCCGTAGGGGTGCAGGTGGACGCGCTTTGGCAATATCTGAAATTGGGCTTCCAACACATCGTCCCGGGGGGCCTGGATCACATCCTGTTCGTGCTCGGGCTATTCTTTCTCGGCATTTCATGGCGAAAACTGCTTTCCCAGACCACCGTTTTCACCGTAGCCCATGCCACGACGCTCTACCTCTCCACGCAAGGAATTTTCTCGTTGCCACAATGGTTTGTCGAACCGGCCATCGCGTTCGTGGCGCTGGAAAACATCTTCAAGCCGCGACTACACGTCTTCCGATTGGTCGTGGTTTTCTGCTTCGGCCTCATCCACGGGCTCGGGTTTGCGTCGAGTCTCAGCGAAGTGCCCATGCCGAAACGCGAATTTCTAACCGCGCTGCTAGGCTTCAACTTCGGCGTCGATTTCGGCCAGCTTTTCGTGATCGGCGTCGCGTTCCTCTGCGTCGGCTGGTTCCGTAAAAAGGCATGGTACTTCACACGGATCGCTGTGCCCTGCTGCTGGTTCATCGCCGCCATCGGCTTCGTCTGGGCCATCCAACGCGTCACCTTCTTTGCCATGCATTTGCCGGGTGTGTAAAAAA
>DATDAW010000036.1:0-72511 GCA_036525185.1 Chthoniobacterales bacterium
CGCCAAACCGGGTCGCGGATTTTTTGTTCGTCGGACACGACGGCACTGCATTTCGAAACCCGTGGAGTCGCGCGGGTGACCCTTCAAGACGTCGAATTCGAGGATCATCCGTGCTGGACCATCCGGACGCATCGTGCGGACGGCGGTCTGCTTTTCCTCGTCACGGCCGCTGCACGCGAATGCCTGCCAACCTGGAACAAACTTCTCTTAGCCCATACAGCCTGAATCGAACTGAATGTCGCCTTTGGCAAGGCGCAGGACGCCTCTTTTACCCACTATAAAACACTAACAAACCGAACATGTCCAAATCCATCCTTATTCTTTACGCAACAATGACTGGCAACGCCGAGTTTGCGGCAAAACGCGTCGCTTCCGCTGCGGAAAAACGCGGTTTTATTCCGAAGGTTAGCGACGTCAACGGCCACAAGTTCGAAGATATCGCTCGCGAGCCGCGCGTTGCACTTGTTGTTAGCACTTATGGCGAAGGTGATCCGCCGCCGGACGCTGAAGATTTTCGGGACTGGCTCGAAGCACAGTCGGAAGGTGTCTTTGGTGGCGTCCAGTTTTCCGTGTATGCCCTGGGCGACACGAGCTATGAAAGTTTTTGTGGGTTTGGAAAAACCGTCGACGCGGAGTTCGAACGTCTGGGAGCGAGGCGTGTGGCGGAGCGCTGGGATAACGACCTCGATTTCGAGGACAATCTCAACGAGTGGATCGACAAAGCTCTTGCTGCCTTTGACGCTGCGAAGCCCGCTTCCGTCTGAGCCGATACCATTTCCTGAGCTATGAACCACCGCTCGTCACCACGAAACCGGGCGTTGAATTTCGCCTTTCCGCAGAATGGCGAACTCCTAAGCGGCACGGAGGAATCCGGGCTGTTTGTTGCCCGGGACGGCCAGATTTGCCTCCAGCTAGTACCGGAGTGGGAGGAGTTATTAGGAGCCATTTCGCGGCTCGGACCGCTCGGAATCGTAACGAGCCATGGAGAAATGCGACAGGCATTGTGCGTATCGGGCATTGAATTCGTCCCGATGCCGGGCGGCAACGTGTACGTGGGTCTCTCAGATGCGGGTTCGGAACTAACTTTGGACGCGCAGGATTGGATGTTTGCGTTGGCCGTCGAGGAGAAGACGACGCTCGGGACGTTGTTCGGTTTCCAATTTTTCGATCATCAGGGGCGGGGGCAGATGAAAATCCTGCTGGCGAACGAGTCGAATCTGGATGGTTTTGTGGGAATCGCGATGCGTTTTGGCGCTGACGGCGTTCCGCCGGATTCAGTCGAATCGGATCAACCGCACGCGTTGGTCGCGGCCGCGCAGTCCGGAATCGCTCCCGATGTGGAAACCGTGCGCTGTCTGTGGCCGCGGACGCGGCACAATATTCCCGGACGATTTTTTCCGGGAATGCCTGGTGTGACCCGTCAAGCGGCGTTGCGAGCGGTCGGGCACGAATGGGCGACCCCCATGGAAGCGGAGAAGTTGGTCCGCGCAATCCTTGACGCGCGCCGGAAACAGACGCCTCTACGCTGCACCTTGTTCAATTGCCATCTCGCTCATTCGATTAAACTTATGCCGCGTCGGCTGGAGCGTTGCGAGCGCTTTTTGCATGTCTTCGACGAGGCTGCTGAGTTTCACGTGCCTCTGACCGATATGGACATCTGGCGCCTCTGGCATGTCGAGAGCTGCAGTTTTTCCGTCGATTTGCTCTTGCCGCAAGGCGATCGGTTGGGGCTGATCGAAGGCTGGTAGTTGGCGAGTGGAAGCGGAGGATCCGTATCCTCAGCGAAAGAGGAAGTGTATTCGTCCGCAGATTTCGTAGATTTACGCACAGATTTTCGACAAATAAATCTGCGAACATTCGGTGCAATCTGCAGATGGCTTTCGATCGGTGAGGCGGTTGGACTACAGTTTCAGACTTTTCGCTAGCGCCTTATCGATGGTTCCGGTTACCACGAGGCCATGCTCGCGCTGATACGCAGAGATGGCGGTACGCGTTTTCGGTCCCATGATTCCGTCAATCGGGCCGCCGTAGTATCCGAGCACAGTCAGACGCCGCTGGACGGAAATGACGGGAGCGTTTGGCGGGACGTAAACGGGAGACCCGGTCACAACAACGGTCGGACGATAAACAAGAGGATATGGCTGATAGATGACTGGGGAGGCCACAACAACCGGGACCGCGGGACGATAGTACACGGGATAAACACGGTAAGTCCGGCCATAGGCATAATTGCCTTCCGGCCCTTTGGCAACAAACCCCGACGGTCCCTTGGCGACATAACCGCCGTTGGGACCACTCACATAACCACCGGCGCAGGCGGTATTCGCCGCTAGGGCAGATGCGGTTAGGGCACCGAGGAAAGCCAATGTCGTAATTTTCATATTTCGACGAAAAGACGCTTGGTCAAAGGGCAAGGTTTCAAATCTCGCCGGACCATGCCGCTCTTTATTTTTCTTGAAACCGCTTCCAACGCTCGCGGCCGCGCTCGACGTTTTTATCGAACTTCTCGGCTTGCTCCGGGGTGAGAATGGCGCGGATTTCTTGGTACGCGGTTTCGAGTGACTGCCGAACTTTAGGCGCGGCCTCGAGCCGGATGGCAGTGATCTCGTTTCGCGTCTGACCAATGATGGTCTGGATCTTTGTTTTTTGGTCAGGCGTCAGGTCGAGATTGCCCGTCATCCGGCGAACGACGAACTGGCCGATGAAATGCGGTCCTTCAGCGGAAAACCGGTCGACACCGTGTTTGGCAATCGCTCCGGCGACAAATAACCCGGTAACAATTCCGAGGGCAAAAACGAGCAGGATTCCGAGTATGGGTTTCCAGTTTTTCATGCGAATAGACTCAATTTACTTACCGGTGAGGTATTCGAGGATGACCGAATCGTCGAAGGGAAGCGCCGGTTCGCCTGCTTGGGAGTTGAAGGTTTGGCTAAAATTCCAGGCGCCAGCTGCGATTGCGATCGCGGCAAAAACCGGCGCCAGTCGCCAGGCGAAGAAACCGGCGGAGACGTTTTGCTGGCCTTCTGCCCGGATGCCAGCGAGGAGTCGCGTTTGAAACCCAAGAGGAGGGAAATCGGAGGAAGCGTTTTGGGGGTTTTCCTGGCGCGCCGCGCGGAAGAGGGCGTCGAGTTTTTCATCGGGATCGGTGTTCATTGGTCGAGCTTTTGCAGAATGATTTTGAGTTTTTGACGTGCACGAAAGGCTCGCACTTTGACGTTACCTTCGCTCCAGCCAGTGAGCGCGCTGGTTTCGCGGACGGATTTATCCTCGAGTTCGAGCAGAGTGATCACCATGCGTTCCTCCGGATGGAGTTGACGCATGGCGATATGAAGCCATTCCCGCGCCGCGCTGCTATCGTTGGGATGGGCCGCGAGTTCCCGCATCCGCTCCCAATGCTCCGGCTCCATGACATCCTCGCGCTGCCGCCGACGCTTGCGCAACAGATCGTAACATTGCCGGATCGCCAGCCGCGAAAGCCAGTGTTCGAAAGGCATTTCGGCCCGGAACTGCCGCAGTTTTCGCCATGCGCGAATGAAGATATCCTGGATAAGATCATCGGCTTGCTGAGGATTGGTCGAAAAGCGGGTTGCCATGCCGGCGATTTTCGCGTGATGCCGCCTTGCGAGTTCCGCGAACGCCGGATCGTTGCCTGCCAGCGTTTGCCGGACCAGGGTTTCATCGGAGAGTTCGCATACGTCAGGCATCGGCGCCGGTTTATTTGCCGCTGAGGAAGCTGGCAACGCGTGACAGGCGGTCATCGGCGGTGGAGCGGATTTCGGTGACGATTTTGTGGAATTCCTGGATTTGAAGGGGGGTCAAAACAGCTTGGATATCCTGGCTGATGAAGGCGCGTTTGACGGCAAGATTAGCTTCGACCGTGGCGAGGCGGGCGCACTGGGAGCGGATGGCGGATTCATTGACGGGCGTTGTGCGGACGACATCCTGCAAAGTGCGATGAGCTTCGACGAGGGCTGAGATGTCGGGCTGAATGGTCGGGAGATGTTTGCGGATGATAGCGCGAATCTGGTTTCGCTGCGTTTCGGTGAGCTCAAGACGATTCAGGGCGTCGATAAAACGGAGAGTGGGGCCGGGCAATTCAGTTTTGGACGCGGGCGCAGGTATTTGGGGTTGAACTGAAGACGCGCCGGAAAGCGGGATCGCGCCGGCGGCAAGCATCGAGACGGCTTGGGTGAGTTTGTTTGGCATGGGTTGAGCATTCATCCTTTCCCGGGGCAAGACGACGACATGGACGGAAAGGTTACAACTAAACGCTGCGTAACCCGGTATCCTGACGCCGCGTCTGACGCCGCATGAAACTTCCATTTTTTGCAATCGCCGTAGCCGCTCTATTTTTGCCGATGTTGTCCAATGCCCAGAATGCTAGAGCGGTTCCCTGGGCGGTGATGTCGATGGACAGCATTCGCTCGAGGTTGGGTTTGACGGATCAACAGGCAGCCCGCGTCGAACCGATTCTGCAACAGGCTAATGGCAGGCGCATGGACGCCATTTTCGACTCCAAAGCCGCAGGAACAAGCTGGAAAACGATGCGTGATTTGCTGTCCGAAATGAAAGCGATCACGGCCGAGACGGATTCACAATTGCGTCCGATTCTGAGTCCGGACCAAATGGAGGCGTACCTGGTGATGCAGGAGGAAATGCGGGACAAGATCCGCGCGGAATTTACGGCGCGCCGCGGGATGCAGTGAGATTGAGTTGTGCGTTTTAGACGAGGACAAAAAATGCTATTCTCCAGACAATTTCGGGAATGCCAAGCGGTTCAGGATTCTTCCTCATTTCCAAGACCCCAATGCGGCGGAGGAGGTGGGAGAGGAATTTCCTGTGGTGGCGCCACCGGTTTGATTTCGGCGGCCGCTTCCTGGCGAGCTTTCGCTTCGATTTTTTCCACGATCATGCGACGAGCGAGGAAGCGGTTGATACCCTGGCTGCGTTCCCGCCGGCAGCGAACGCGGATGCCGGTGGCGGGGTGGAACAGATTTACTCCGATGAGTCCGGCTTTTCCGCCGCTTCTGACCGTTTTGAAGAACGTCTCGACCAAGTCCGTTTCGCTGATGCCGAGAGCGGACATCCGGCGGTGCAAGTCGGATTGCTTGGCGGGAGTGACCGGGAAAACCGGAGATTTCATGCGACTCTATTATCTTACTTCTTACGCTTGCTCTTGCTTTAAGGACGGAACCGCCTGGAGTCCGAAAATCGGCTTTTCGGACTAATGCGGACTCATCTTTAAATAGAAGCCGCGTCCTGCTCAGAGCAAGAGCAAGAGTAAGGGTAAGAGTAAGGAACGAACGGTTAGCGCCGGCCGTGACGGCCAAAACTCATTCCTTTTCCCGTCCGAATGCCGCGGACGGCGGTTCGGCTCGTGCTTTTTTCTTCGTCGAAAAGGGCGGTGTATTTGTAGGAGAAATTCTCGAGCTTCAGTCGTGGCACTTTTTGACCGATAAAGCGTTCGATGTCCTGCATCGCCTTGGCTTCGTCGGCGGTCACCAAAGTAAATGCATCGCCGACATTTTGCGCGCGGCCGGTGCGGCCGATGCGGTGAACGTAATCCTCGGGGTGCTGCGGGACGTCGTAATTAACAACGTGACTGACGCCGGCGATGTCGATGCCGCGGGCCGCTATGTCGGTGGCGACCATCACTTCGTATTTGCCGGATTTGAAACCTTCAAGTGCTTCGACGCGTTCGCGTTGCGTCCGATTTGAGTGCAGCACGGCAACGGAATGTTTGGCGACTTTCAGTTGGGATGCGATTCGATCGGCGCCGTGCTTCGTCCGCGCAAAAACGAGGACACTGTCGTAGTTCGTTCGCTCCAGGAGCGCGGCCAGTAGCTCGAATTTCTGATCCATGGCCACGGGATAAAAGGCATGGGAAACGGTTTCTGCGACTGAGCGACGAACCCCTATCTGGATGATTTCCGGGTCCTTAAGAACCCAGGTGGTGAGCCGCTCAATTTCAGGTGGCAGTGTGGCGGAGAAGAACAGCGTCTGCCGCTTTTGCGGACATTTTTCGATGATTTTCCGGACGTCGGGCAAAAAGCCCATGTCGAGCATGCGATCCACTTCGTCGAGGACGAGAATTTCGATGGAGTCGAGGCGGATCGTTCCCTGGCCGATATGGTCGAGGAGACGACCGGGCGTGGCGATGAGCGTGTCGACGCCGTCCGCGAGCGATTCGCGTTGTTTACCGTAGCCGACGCCGCCATAGATCGAAGTGACAAGCAGGTCGTTGAAACGTGAATAATCCCGAAATGCCGTTTCGACCTGCAGGGCGAGTTCGCGTGTCGGTTCGAGGACGAGGCAGCGCGGTTTTGGTCGATGCGAACCGAGTTTCGTCAAAATCGGCAGGGCAAAGGCTGCCGTTTTGCCGGTGCCGGTTTGTGCCGAACCGATAAGGTCGCGGCCGTTGAGCACGATGGGAAAAGCGCGCAGCTGAATCGGTGTGGGGTCGAGATAGCCCATCGATTGCACACCATGCACAACCGATTCGCTGAGACCTAACTCCTGAAAACTCATTTTGTTGCTTCCCTCTGTGTGCCCATAAAAAGGTGAATGGTTTTCAGGTTTGGGTGCTGAGCCGTTATTTCACGACTCCGATTTCCGCGCGGCGATTTTGCGAGTAAGCCGAGTCGTCGCTGCCGGAAGCTGCAGGCATTTCTTCGCCGAAGCTAACGGTCTGGATGCTGCCGCCGTTTGCGCCGTTGGAAATGAGCCAGTTGCGCACGGCTTGCGCTCGACGTTCGCCGAGGCCGCGGTTGTATTCCTCGGTGCCGCGTTCGTCGGTGAAACCGGCGATGATGACAGTGCTGCGCCCGGACTTCAAAAATTGGCCGACAGATGCCAATTTCCCAGACTCGGAGCTGGAAACGTCTGAACTATCATATCCGAAATAGATGGGTTGAAACTGAGTCTTGTCGACGTTCGATCCGACGAATGAGACGCCTTCCTGACGTTCAGGGAGCGGGGTGCCGGATACGTAATCGCCATCGACGCCGGCATATTGCCCGCCGGTCTTGTTCTTGTTGGCGCATGCGCCAAGGGTGAGGGAAAGGATCGCGACACAGCCAAATCGGCTGATCGAGGACAGAGCGGAAAAGTTCATAAAACGGGATTGTGACGAGACGATGAATTTCGGAAATGTCAAAGTGGATTCCTTGCGAATCAGCGAGACCACGTGGGTTCGGAGATTTTTCCCAAGCCGGAGACGACCTTATTCTGCCGTCCGCTTTGAGCGTCAAGAATATAAAGCGCGCTGCCGCTAGCGTAGAGGATGTGGCGCGAATCCCTGCCCCAAACTGGATCTTCAGCGTTGCCTGTGGAAAGCACGCGGTTGCCGCTGCCGTTGGGGCTGACAATGCCGATCTGAAAACCCGACCCTCCGCGAATGTTGAAGGCGATTTTCTTGCCATCGGGCGACCAGTTCGGTTCGGTGCAATAGCCGTGTTGGGTGCTCAACCGGCTGCCGGCGCCGCCGCCGACCGGAATGATGTAAAGCTGCGGTGCGCCGCTGGTATCAGAGGTATAAACGATGCGGCCGCCGTCCGGCGAAAAGGACGGCGAGGAATCGACGCCGGCCGTACGGGTTAGCCGCCGCGCGCTGCCGCCGCCGGCTGGGATGATGTAAAGTTCGGGATTTCCGTCCTTGCTCAGTGTGGCGGCAAATTCATTTCCGCTGGGCGAAAATGCGCCGCCGGAGTTTGTGCCCGGGAATTTGGCGACGCGATTTCGGGCGCCGGACGCTAGATTGATTCTATAAATATCAGCATAACCGCTCTGATAGCCTGTGTAGAGCAATTGCCGGCCATCGCGCGAGAGTGACGGATGGACGCTGATGACACCGTCGCGCGTGAGCTGGCGGAGATTCGCGCCGTCGTAATCTGCGGTATAGATTTCTTTTTTGCCGGAAGCCGTGGCGACGAAGGCGATGGTTGTGCTCGCGATGCCAGGGACGCCGGTCGTCGTTTCGACGATATCATCGGCGAATTGATGCGCTGCGCGCCGGGCGTCGCCGCTGTAGGTTTTGGCGAGGACGGTGCCGCCGGATCGATCGACGACTTTGCCCTGCAGTTGGCTGCCGGAAAACGTGCCACTGACGATGAAATTGGCCGTATCTTTTCCTCCGAGTGAGAATGCGTCGGAGAGCTTCAAATCATTCGAAAGAACACTCGTAACTCTGGCGCCGTCTCCGCCGGAAATGCCGGCGACATGGAGGTTGAGTTGTGCTCCTTTTTGCACGGTGATGGTCGCCGAATCCTGGGCGCGGATCACGGAAATGGCGGTGAGTAATGCGGCTGCGAAGACACCAATCGAGAGGAAACGTTTCATAGGGAATGCCCGTACAAAGGCGGGGGGACCTCTATATCAGTGATGGTCGGGGCAGTCAAAAGGAGACAGAAAGTCCTTGTCCTGGGTGCTTGAGAGCAAAGAGGGAGACATCAAAATGGATGTCGGCTCCTATTATTCCGGTGGTTTTTGAGGTTTTTCGGAGGTTCCGGTGAGCTGAGGCGGCACGTTGCGTTTGCTGGAAAGAACTGCGATGTGGGCAACCTTGCGGAGGGTCTCCGTATCCTCCGGCTGCAAGATCGAAGGGCAAAACGCACCGGATGGCGGCTGTTTGTAGAGTATTTCATAGAAGACGGCGGCTGCGAGATAACGTCCCGCAGGATTCGCATGACGGGTGTCGAGCGTCAGCCGTTGTTTGCTTCCGTCGCGTATCCACATCCAGCCGCGGTAAAGGCTCCCTGTTTGATCTGGTAGCTTGCCGGGTTCAGGGTTCGCGTAATCGAACTCCGGATCTGGAAATTTGAACGTCCAACGCGGCGTTTTGCGCGCGTTATAAAAAGCGTCGCCGCAGGGGATGATCCGCAAATCGTAATCCTCAGCGAGCGCGTCGTAGGCGGACTTGAGCTGCCGATACATTGTTTCCGCTGTCAGTTTTCCATCAGCAAACAGTTTTCCGTCCGCGCGATACGCCCAGGTTTGATGGATCAGGATCTCCGCTTGCGGCGCGTATTTGTGAATATAGGCGATAAGAATGCCGGCGGCGGGTTCATAGGTTTCGCGCCGGTAACTCATGCTGCTGACCTGCTGTATGGTCACGTAATCCCAACGATCGGATTCCAAAGCTTCGCGCAGGCTGATGTAGCGCCTTTTTCCCGTTGATGAATCGGGCCGCGAAAGATAGGGATTGCCCTTCGGGTTGTCTGGATTTGCCTCAAACGCTTTCAAATGCGCAAGGTGATCCTGCATCGAAGTCCCATCCAGATTCGCACGGAATATCGTAAGCTCTCGTCCTTCGGCCTTGGCGATCCCCGGCAAGTATGCCGTGGCGTTGTCGGCGAAGCTGTTGCCGATGGTAAGGAGTCTGACGGATCGGACGAGTGGCTGCCTGACATTGGTCTGGGATGGAGGAGGCGGTGTTTCAAGCGCCGGAGCGGCCGGATCGGCCAGAATTGGAGACGCAAAAAGCAGGGCGGCCACGAAGGACGCGACCCATTTCAACGATTCAAAATTTTGCACGTGCATTCAAGGAGGCGGCCGCCGTGTTCCCTGGGTCGCCGCTCGAGGCGAGATGATAAGGGTTTCCCGGCTGGGATTTCCAGCCTCCGCGCGAAGATTACAGAGATATCATGTTATCTTCCGCTTTGCCTGCCTGCCGATCCCGGCTTATTCGTTTCGCTTCATCTTTCGATCATGATCTTTGCTTACAAAAACGATCCTCCCGACGCTCCTGCCAAAACGCCGCTTCGCTCACAGATTCCCGTCGCTGACACCTGGGACCTTTCTTCGCTCTATGTGACCGATGCTGATTGGGAGGCCGCCTTTGAAAAATTGCAGGCCGATTATCCTGCGTTGAAGGCTTTTCGCGGCAGGGTCGGGGAGTCCGCAGAGACATTGCTCGAACTGCTGGAGGCCGAAAAGCAGATCGAGATTTCCCTCGAGCGCCTCGGCCATTTTTCCATGCTCCGCGCTTCGGAAGACAGCTCGGATAACGCGAATCTCGCCCGGCGCGCCCGTTTGCAAAACATTTGGACACTCGTCGGCGAGGCTACAGCATTCGTGGTCCCGGAAATCGTTGCGATCGATGACGCCGTTTTTGCCGGTTTCCTGAAGAGCCCGGGGCTGGCTTCATGGGCGACCAAGCTTTCAAAAATCCGTCGCTACAGACCGCACACCCTCTCGCCGTCGGAAGAGCGCCTGCTTGCTCTTGCCGGAAACGCCTTGCATGGCCACAGCGAGACGTTTTCTCAATTGACCAATGTCGATATGAAATTCGGCTCGCTTCTCGACGACAAGGGAGTCGAGCGCGAGCTGACGCAGAGCAGCTTTTCGTCCTTCTTGTATTCGCCGGCGCCGGAGGTTAGGAAAAACGCGTTTCACCAGTTCTATCGCGAATTTGAGGATCACCAATTTACGGTCGCGGCAACGCTCGCGTCGTCCGTACGGACGGATGTGTTTCAGGCGCGTGCCCGCAATTACCCGTCGGCGCGCGAGGCATCGCTGTTTCACGATGCAGTACCGGTTTCGGTCTACGACAACCTGATTTCAACCGTCCGCGCGAATCTCCCTGCGCTCCATGAGTATTACGAATTCCGCCGTGAGCATCTCGGTCTGGCGGAGATCCATCACTACGACACGTACGTGCCGCTGGTTTCGGAAATCCGGACTAACGTAAGTTTTGATGAGGCGATCGAGAAGGTTATCGCGTCACTGGCTCCACTCGGTAGCGAATATACGTCCGCACTGGCCAACGGCTTCGCCACCCGCTGGTGCGACCGTTACGAGAGCAAGGGCAAACGCAGCGGAGCCTTTTCCTCGAGCAGCTACGGCAACCCGCCATTCATTCTCATGAATTACAAGGCGGACGTTTTTTCGGATGTTTATACGCTCGCCCACGAGGCGGGGCATTCAATGCATTCGTGGTTCTCACAAGGAGCGCAGACGTTTCAGGACTACGACTACCCGATCTTCCTCGCGGAAGTCGCGTCCACGTTCAACGAAAACCTCCTCACCCATCATCTGCTCGCCCAGACGGACGATCCGAAAATGCGCGCCTACATCCTCAATCGGCAGATCGAAGACCTGCGCGGCACACTTTACCGGCAGACGATGTTCGCGGAGTTCGAAAAAATCATTCACGGGATGGAAGAAAGCGGTGAAGCCCTGACGCTGGAGGCCTTCAAGTCCGCCTATCACGGACTGCTCACGGCGTATTTCGGCGATAAGTTTACGCTCGATCCGCAGCTCGACCTCGAATGCCTGCGGATCCCGCACTTTTATAGCGCGTTCTACGTTTACAAATATGCGACCGGTATTTCCGCGGCGACCGCGCTTTCGAGTCGTGTCCTGACCGGCGAAAAACAGGAGCTCGCTGATTATCTCGGTTTCCTGAAATCAGGCGGCTCCAAGTACCCGCTCGACACACTACGGGCCGCGGGCGTTGACATAGAGAAACCCGAGCCCGTGCGAGCGGCGCTCGATTTGTTCCGGACGCGTGTCGCCGAGTTGCGCGAATTGCTGTGAAACAATTCGATTACGTCATCATCGGCAGTGGTGTTGCCGGGTTGACCTTTGCCCGAAGAGTTGCCGCCCATGGGACGGTCGCGATTTTTACCAAGCGTCGCGGTTTTGATTCGAATACAGCCTACGCACAAGGCGGCGTGGCATCCGTCACCAGCGATGAGGACTCTTTTGATCTGCATGTGCGCGACACGCTCGTCGCGGGCGCTGGGTTGTGCGACGAAGCTGTCGTCCGGCAAATCGTCAGTGAGGGACCGGCGCGAATCCGGGAATTGATCGACCTGGGGGTAGAATTCGACGAACGGGAGCTCGAGGACGGTAACCGGGAACTCGATCTCACCAAGGAAGGGGGACACTCCAAGCGCCGCATCCTGCATGCTGCCGATCTCACCGGCAAAGAAATCGAGCGCGCTTTGCTGGCAGCCGTCGAGGGAAACCCGAATATCGAAATGTTCGAGGACCATATGGCCGTCGATCTCATTACGACCGGCAAACTGGGTTACGCCACAGAGGACCGTGTGCTTGGCGTTTACGTACTCAGCGAAGCCACGGGCAACGTGGAAGCCGTTCGTTGCGACCGCGTTGTTCTTGCTACCGGCGGGTGCGGCAAGGTCTATCTTTATACGACGAACCCCGACGTGGCGACGGGTGACGGCGTTGCGATGGCGTGGCGGGCCGGAGCGACCATTGCGAACATGGAATTCATCCAGTTCCATCCCACGTGCCTGTTCCATCCCGCGGCGAAGTCATTCCTTATCTCCGAAGCGGTCCGTGGCGAAGGCGGTATTTTGCTTAACGACCGAGGCGTGCGGTTTATGGAGAAGATTGATCGCCGCAAAGAGCTTGCGCCGCGCGATATTGTGGCGCGCGCGATTGATGCCGAGATGAAACGGACCGGCGCCAAATGCGTTTACCTGGACATTTCCCA
This sequence comes from Chthoniobacterales bacterium, assembly GCA_036525185.1. GTDB lineage: Bacteria > Verrucomicrobiota > Verrucomicrobiia > Chthoniobacterales > DASVRZ01 > DATDAW01. The sequence goes on from DATDAW010000036.1 coordinate 12,461, forward strand.
CAAACCTGCCGAATTCATCCGCAAGCATTTTCCCAATATTTTGGAGACTTGTTTGAGCTGCGGCATCGACATCACGAAAGAACCCATTCCGGTCGTGCCCGCAGCACACTATCAATGTGGCGGTGTGAAAACCAGCATCGACGGCGAGACGACCCTCAAAGGATTGTTTGCCATCGGCGAAGTCGCTTGTACTGGGCTCCATGGCGCGAATCGTCTCGCGAGTAATTCCCTGCTCGAGGGCCTTGTCCTTGCTAAGCGTGCCGCAGACAAGGCGCTAACGGTGGATTACTCAACGACGTATGAAGAATATCGCGTTCCGGATTGGCGCCCCGGCGACGTGAGCGATGTGGATGAGGTTGTGGTCATCTACCACAATTGGGACGAAATTCGACGCCTTATGTGGGATTACGTAGCCATTGTTCGCACGGACAAACGCCTTCAGCGTGCTGCCACCCGCTTGCGAAATCTCCGCCGCGAAATCCAGGAATTTTACTGGAACTTCAAGCTCACCACCGACCTGCTCGAGCTCCGAAATCTGTGCACAGTAGCCGGCCTCATCGTGGACAGTGCTCTCTCCCGCAAGGAAAGCCGCGGCCTGAATTTCAACCTCGATTTCCCCGAAACGGATGACGCCCGCTGGAAAAAAGACACCCTCATCCGGCGTTACTGACAGCGAAAAATCGAAAGCAATTGTCACACGGAGACACGGAGGACACGGAGAGGAAGTTATCCGATTTTACCTTCTCCGTGTGACATATCTTCCTGCTACTTCAGTGCGATGATAGCGATACCGGCTAGCACAAAGGCGCCGCCAAGCATGGTTTTCGGCGTGATTGGCTCGTGCAAAATCAGCCACGCAAGGAGGATGGCGACAACGATGCTGCCTTTGTCGATGAGCGCGATGGTCGAGACAGTGCCTTCTTTCAATGCCTTATAATAAAAAATCCACGACAGGGACGTCGTTACCCCGGAGAGACCGAGCCAGATGTAATTGTGGGCGTTGAGGAGTGACCATGACGAAACGGGAGTGACCGCCAAGGCGAACGCAGTCGTGATCATGAAAACAAAAACCGTCCGGACACCCAGCCCCATTTCACCGGAGATCCCGGTGAGTCCAACCTTGGCGATAACCGAAGTGAGTCCCGCAAAGATCATCGATAAGATCGCAAAGAAGACCCACGTTTTCATGCGTATCTCAAGGTCAAGGAGCGGCGATTTTCCGACCGCGTGGTTCGACATCGAGCGCTTTGACGATCCTTACTTTGCGTCCCATCAATCCATTTTCGCCTGCGGCGCTTCGGCGGACGCTGGATAAATCGTTACCGACTTGATGTAAACGCGTTGCACAGGAGAATCGTTCGAATCGGTTGTGAGATTGCTGATTTTTTGAATGACGTCGAGGCCGTCGGTTACCTGCCCAAATACCGTGTATTCGCCGTCCAGCGTCGGCATCGGGACAAGCGTCACATAAAACTGGCTGCCGTTGGAGGCTTTGTTCGGGTTAATTTTGTTCGGTAATCGGCCCATGGCGACCGAACCGCGGACATGATGACGTCTAATTTCGGCCGGAACGGTGTATCCGGGTCCGCCGACGCCGACGGTGGTGTTCGACTTCTTACGGCGACTGGCGGGATCACCGGTTTGCACCATTTTGTTCGGGAAAGCGCGGTGGAAGGCGATGTTTTTGTAGAACTTACGCCGCGCCAGTTTCTCGAAATTCGCCACCGTGTTCGGCGCGTCGTTGTTAAAAAGCTCGATAGTGACGTTTCTCGGCCTCTTCTCGTCGGGAAGTTTGATGGCGATAACGGCGATGTCGTTGGCCTGGGCAAAACCTGCGAAAAGCGTGAGGAGGAGAAAGAGTCGAATCATGGATGAACGGAAATATCTGCCGGGGCGCCTGGTGCGATAGCGAGCTTCAGGCCCGGCTCGACCGCAACGACGCGCTTGAGGTAAGCGAGCGCGACGGTATTTTCCAAGTCCAAACTCGGTCCGCTGCTAGTGATCACCCCGGCATCCGTGTTCCCGGCGAAAATGTGTGTTCCGGCTGGCAGCGACGCATTTTTGGGAGCGGAAAGCCGGACTAAATGGCGGTTAACCCGGCCAACACTTTTGATTCGGCTGATGACTTCCTGCCCAATGTAACAGCCTTTGTGGTAGTCGATTGCATCTGCATCGAGCCCGGCTTCGGGAGGCAGCGTGTCTTCCGTCAATTCCCTGCCCCAAGCGGGAATGCCACGTTCGATGCGGAAGGATTCGGCTTGGGCGGCATTGAGAATGGCAACATCGGGTTGCCAGGATATATCGACACCCGCCGTTCCGAATCGGGTGGATTCTGTTCCTTCGAGCGACGCGCCTATGACGTGGAACAGGAGCGACTTGCCCGTGACGTCTTGGAGTTCGACATCATCCGCAACGATGTAACGTTCAAAACGTGCGATGAGCTCCTCGCTGACTCCGGGCGGTCCGTCGACGCGAATCGTGTCGCCATCGAGCGTGAGCCATACGTCCGCGTTCATTTTGCCTTTGGCATTCATGACACAGGCATGTAACGCCTTGCCGGGCTGTAACTTGCGGACGTCGTTGCTGAGCTGGCCGTTGAGGTAGCGAACGCGGTCGGCGCCTCGAAAAAGGAGGACACTGCGGTTGCTGAGGTCGATGGCAAATGGCGGTTGAATGGACATAAAGCGTCAATAAACCAGAACAAAAGAAAGCAAAGGGAGCAAAGAACGGACGGAAACTCGAGTTGTTCCGCCTTCAGTCTTTACTGTTCCTTAGCGACCTCTGCGTTCTTCTTCTAAATCTTTTCTTATCTCGACTTCTGAATCTTGGCGATGATCGAGTAGTCCGCGTCGCCGTCACCGTGCTCGACCAAAGAAATCAAAGCGTTGCGCGCGGCGTCGATGGCAGGTGTTGGGACGCCGTATTGCGCTGCGAGTTTTTCGCCGTGACGGACGTCTTTGGTCATGTGTCGGACGCTGAAATGAGGCTCGAAATTGCCTTCGATAATCCCGGGAAGCTTCATCGCGAGGAGAGGGGACCAGTTGGCGTTCACGGCCAAGGCGTCGCGTAGTTTTTCGGGCGTGATTCCGGCGGCGTTGGCGAGAGTGAAGATTTCTCCCAGCGTGTTCAACACGGAGGCGCTCATCAAATTCGTTACTATTTTTACAATTGCCGCCTGACCAGGTTTGCCGATCGGGACAACAGCCTTTCCGGTATCGAGTAGCAGGGGCTCTATCTCGCGGACAAGTGCTTCATCGCCAGCCACGTAATACACGAGCTGCCCTGCTTCCGCGGCGCCTTTGCTCCCGGTAAATGGCGCTTCGAGAAATCGGGCGCCCGCCCTGGTGGCGATCTCACCCGCCGCGAGGATCGTTTCCGGCAAAACAGTCGGGTGAAAAAGCAGGACGTGATCGCTCGTGAGATCCGCCGCGATGGACTCGACGGCGCTAATGAGAGCCGCGTCGTCGGAGACGAAAAATTGCAGGATGTCGGCGCTCCGGGCCACTTCAGAGGCGGATCCGAGGAAATTGGGGATGTTTTTAGGTGACCTATTCCAGACGTAAACCGAGTGGCCTTTCTTGCGAAGATTCGCGGCTGCGCGCGAACCGATAATGCCGAGACCGATAACGCCGATGCGTGTTTTCATGCGGGACTTTAAGATGTGAAAGGTGAAAAGTGAAAGGTGGGAGGCGTTTTAGCGCAGGCGATCAGAGAAGATTTCGATTTTTGCCTGGGCGGTGGCCTGCCGGATGATTTCCCGGATTTTTTCGCGGCGAATCTGGTCCGTGACGCGCACAACAAGTTCAGGACGAGCCTCTTCAAACGTGAGTTCGCGCGCAAGGTTGTGGCCCGTGACTTGGAGCAAATGGAAGCCGTAACGGGTCTTAATGGGAGCACTGACCTGACCGACGGGCGTTTGAAACGCGACGTGAGGAATCTCCGGCGCGGTCATTCGCGCGGGTCGAAACCAACCCAAACTGCCGTGCGTCACTTTTTTGGCTGGATCGTCTGACAAGCTTTCGATCAAGTCTGCGAAGGACGTCCCCTGCCGAAGTTTTTCCTGTGCTTCCTTGAAGCGGATTTCCGTCGCAGCTCGATCCTCTGCGCTGAATCGCGGGGCAAAAACTGAAGCAAACTGATTGGCCTCAACGACTTCCGGCAGTGTGAACGCGGCGCGGTGCTGGTCATAGTACGCGAGGAGTTGAGTTTCGGCCGGTTGGGGAACGGGCGGATTGAGTCTGTTGAGGGCAATTTGCCAGCGATCGAATCGATTGACGAGGTCTTTTGGGGCAAGGTTCGCGACTCGCAGGGCATGTTGGAAGTCGAGATGACCGGCGAATTGATGAGCCGTGAGATTGTTCAGATCATCCAGATTCCCGGCTTTTTCGCCCCGGTTGGCGGTTGAAGAAACGGCCTCCGATTCTATCAAATTTCGCAACGTTCTCTTAAGGAGGTCATTCTCAATTTCAACGGACGGAGCCAGTTGCGTCGCCCCGATCAATTCGGAACGAGTGATCGGTCTGCCGTTAACTTTCGCCACAACCGCCGGAAGACCCCATTCATCGAGAGACTGTGCTTGGAAATGGTGCTGCGCAGTGCGCCAGATTCCGACGACGAGCAGGATATTGACGGCCGCCAACAGCGGAGAGAGCAGCAAAAGCCAAGGGATTCCTTGGGGCTCGCGGCTGCTGTTGGATTCCATTGTGAGGGAATGTTTCTAATTCCCTGCTAATTGTCCATTGGCAATCCCGGAACCCCCATGTATCGGTTCCCGATGGCTAAACTCGCACTCGGAAAAGGTTTGGGGGCCCTCATCCAGACCAAAGTCGCGACGCCGACTCCCATTGTGGAAGACGGCGAACGCGTCGAGGGCATTCCTTTGGGCAGCATTATCCCCAGCCCGTTCCAGCCCCGGCGGGAATTCAAGGAGGAGGCATTGTCGGAACTTGCTGATTCGATTCGTGAACACGGCATTATTCAGCCGCTGATCGTGCGCAAGAATGGGTCTCAGTTTGAGCTGATCGCCGGCGAACGTCGCTGGCGTGCCGCGACGAAAGCGGGACTCGCCGAGGCGCCTGTCATCGTGCGGCGGGCTTCGGATCGCGACGTTCTCGAGCTTGCTTTGATCGAAAACTTGCAGCGAGCCGATTTGAATCCGATTGACGAAGCGCGGGCTTTCGAGCGGCTTTCCAGCGAGTTTAGTTTGCGACAGGAAGACATTGCGCAGCGCGTGGGACGCAGTCGAGCGTCTGTGGCCAATTCATTACGGTTGTTGGAGTTGCATCCGCAATTACAAAGCTGGCTTACCCAGAATCTGCTGAGTGTGGGCCACGCCAAAGTCCTGCTCGGGTTGAAAAATCCGCCGGAGCAACTCGCTGCTGCGGAAGCCGTTTTGCGTCAGGGTTGCAACGTGCGCGAGACCGAAAAATTGGTACAAGATTTTCTGCGCAAGAACGGGTCCGCGCCGGCTCCACGGAATGGCGGGCGTCCCGCGTCAGGCCCGGGGTTGTCGCCAGCCATGCAAAATGTGCAAAACCGTCTGCAAGGACATCTTGCGACGCATGTGGCCATTCATCATGCCGACAAAAAGGGCCGCATCGAGATCGAATATTACGGCGCGGATGATTTGGACCGTTTGTTGAAGGTGATTGGTTTGCCGCACGAATGAGTTGGCTGTTTTTTGTAAGGCTGGTCTGCGCCGTTCTGTGTTGTGGTCTTGGACTGGCCGGGTGCAAACGGCAACCGGTGGAAGAGAAGTCCGGCGGACACAAGGAAGAGGACCCCGTTGTTTCCTCGGTAGCGACGCCAACACCGCCACCTCCGTCGGTGGTGCCTTACGTCACGGGCGCTGTAGCGCTGGAGCACGCGCGAGCGATTTGCGGTTTAGGGTCCCGTGGGTTTTCCGGTCCGGGTCGATTGAGAACCCGGCAATACCTCATTGAACAAATGTCCCATGCGGGCTGGGATTTAACGGCTCAGTCCTTTCAGACGCTCACGCCGGCAGGTCCGCGCGATTTCTCAAATTTGATCGGACGGTTCAAACGCGCCGATGGTACGGTTGCGAGGACTCCCGCGAAGTTCGTTTTTGTTGCGCACTACGATGCTCCGGAGTCGCGGCTCATCGAATTTCCTGCCGCCAGTGATGGCGCGGCAGGTTGCAGCGTGCTGTTGGAACTTGCGTCGATTCTCTCCAGGGCACCGGAGCTCGCCGCGCAGGTGAGTCTTGTTTTTTGCGACGGTGAAGCGCCCGTTCGCCAGAATACCGGCGTCGACGGACTGAACGGCAGTCGGTTCTTTGCCGGGATTTTGAAGGAGAATGATCAGGTCGGGAGCCTGAAAGCCGTGATCGTTCTAGGTCCCGTGGGCCACAAGGGCGCGGTCTGGACGTTGCCGTCAATGACTTCCGAGCCGCTCGACCAATTGATCGAAGCCATTTCACTGGCGCGAAATTGGCCGGGACAAACGATCCGTCTCGGACGGCCCGCGTGGGGTGGTCATCTGCCTTTCGTGGAGGCGGGCGCCCCGACAACGGTACTGCTCGATGCCAACTTCATGGCGGCCGATACTGCAGACGACGCTCCTCTAAACCTTGACACCGAGCCCCTTAAACGTGCCGTTACTGCCCTTGTTGACATCGTGGAAAAATAACTGTTAACACGCAGGCAGTAGGAAGCGTTGGGTGGCCGGGGTGGGGCATGCGGAAACACGGAAGCACAAAGGTGGTGGATGGGTTTACCGCACCAAATGCGCCACATACGAATTGTGCCGGATGTTTCAAAGGCCTTTTCGAAGGAGGTCCTGCTGAAGCAAGGGCGGTTTTTGATAGGGCGTTGCAGCCTTGTTTTGTCAATCTCGTGAATTTATTCGAAGGCTCAGTCGGTCTCCCAGTGGAACTCGGACCAGCCGGGATGACGTCACCAGCAGGTTTTCCGGGACACCGCTCTGCCTTGACTGTGACGAAGAGGACTTGCCCATCGGGGGACGGTTGCATGTTGTGCATAACTGCTTGCACGCTTACGCAATCCATTCTAGTTTCGGGTCCCTTAAAAACCTGCAAGCCGATAGACAATTGAGTCTTTAAACCGAATGAGCGTTCTCGAACGATTTTCAGCCGCGCAAATCCACGAACTCGCGGAGCAATTTGAAGATACCCATCCCACCGAAATGCTGGCCTGGGCGGCGGCACATTTTGGCGAACGCGCGGCCATAGGCACGAGTTTTCAAGGTGCCGGGCTGGTAATTATCGACCTCGCAGTCCAGGCGGGATTGAAACTGCCCGTTTTCACTCTCGACACGGGTTTGCTGTTTCCGGAAACCGTCGAGCTCGGCCGGCGGCTGGAGGACTTTTTCGGCATCGAAATCGAACGCATTGTCCCGGAGCAAACCGTCTCCGAACAGGCTGCGGAGCATGGCGACGAACTCTGGAAGCGCTCGCCTGACCTTTGCTGCACCCTGCGCAAGGTGCTTCCACTTCAATCCAAACTCGCCCATCTCGACGTGTGGATCACCGGTATCCGTCGCCAACAATCCGACACGAGGCAGCAGACCGGTGTGCTTGAACTCTACCAATTCGACGCCCTTCGTGAGGGTTACATCTTGAAACTGAATCCGTTGGCAAACTGGTCGCGTGAACAGGTTCGCGAACACATTCGCATTCGAGGAATTCCATATAACCCACTAACGGACAGGGGGTTCCGGAGTATCGGTTGCTGGCCTTGCACACGTGCCATCGGCGAAAACGACTCCGAACGTGCGGGCCGTTGGACGGGTTTCGAGAAAGCCGAATGCGGCATCCACACCTTTCTCGGAAAACCCCAGTCCTGAAAATAGAAAGCCACCAAGTTTTTTTTGAAAGTCATCCAGCCATCACTGGTCACAAGTCACCCCATTTTGGTGTCCTGGTGCCTTGGTGGTTTTAAAAAAGCCGAATCCATGTCCACTACCGTCGAAAATCACGCGAATTCAGTAGCCGAAGCGCCTTCTTTTCAGGTTTCAGGTTTCAATTCTCACGTTTCCGATCACCTCGATGCTCTCGAGAACCAGAGCATCTACATTTTCCGTGAGGCGTATCACCACTTCAAAAGAATCTGCATGCCGTGGTCCATGGGTAAGGATTCGAACGTGCTCATCTGGCTCTCGAAGAAGGCATTTGGCGGTCACGTGCCGTTTCCATGCCTCCACATCGACACGACGTACGAATTCCCGGAGATGCTCGAGTTCCGCGATTGGGCAAAGGCACATCATAATCTAAAACTGATCGTCAAAATTAACGAAGACGCCCGGGCTGGACGCGGCGCGTATACGTCTCCGGTCGGCTATGAGACGCACGACCCGGTGACAGTAACGCACGAATTGAAAACCGTTGCGCTCCAACAAGTTATGGCTGAAAACCAATGGGACGCGCTCATTACGGGCATCCGCCGTGACGAAGACTCGACCCGGGCCAAGGAGCGGTATTTTTCGCCTCGAAACAAGGATTTCGAGTGGGATTACAAGGACCAGCCGCCGGAGTTCTGGAATCAGTTTACGACGAGTTGTGAACCCGGTGAACATGTCCGCGTGCAACCACTGCTCGATTGGTCAGAAAGTGACATCTGGCGCTACATCCAACGGGAGAACATCCCGATTCCAAGGATGTATTTCGCCCGGAAAAACGGCGACGGGCACAGCTACCGTTACCGGTCGCTCGGCTGCTGGCCGATCACCAAACCGATCCAGAGCGAAGCGTCAAATATCGATGAGATCCTCGCCGAATTAGCGGTCACCAAGACAAGCGAGCGCGCTGGCCGGGCCCAGGATCACCACGAACGCAACGCCATGCAAAAGCTCCGCGCCAAAGGATTCATGTGATCGCGGAATGCGACAAGTCGCCATCAGTGAAACACCAAGACACCAAGATGTTTCATCGGGTGACTGACAGCCGATAACCACCAACGCGCATCCTTGTGATCTTGGTGCCTTGGTGGTGACCTCCACTTTTCAATCTACAATTCGCAATCGAAAAATGCCCGCTCTTGACCTCGTGGCTCCCGCCAATCCGAAATCCATCCCGCCCAGGCGGGACAATCCGCAACCCTTAGACGCTCAGCGCCTCAAAATCGTTTTCGTCGGCCACGTTGACCACGGAAAATCCACGCTCATTGGACGGATTTTCCATGACACGAACTCGCTGCCCGAAGGCAAGATCGAGCAAATCCAGAAAGCCTGCGCGGCGGAAGGCATGGAGTTTGAATATTCCTTTCTGCTCGATGCCCTACTTGAGGAGCAGGAGCAGAATATCACGATCGACACGACGCAAATTCAGTTCCGCACGGACAAACGGAACTACGTCATCATCGACGCGCCGGGGCACAAGGAATTCCTGAAAAACATGATCACCGGTGCGGCAAATGCCGACGCTGCTGTTCTGCTCATCGCCGCGAATGAAGGCGTTCGCGAACAATCGCGGCGTCACGGTTATTTGCTGAGCTTGCTTGGCATCAAACAGGTCGTTGTCGCCGTCAACAAAATGGACCTCGTCGGGTGGTCGGAGGAAACATTCAATGCGTTGCAAAAGGAGTACACCGAGTTTTTGGCCAAGGTCGGTCTGGAAGCGCGGCTTTTCGTTCCTGTTTCCGCCCGTAACGGTGACAATGTGAAGGATCGCAGCCTGAATACATCCTGGTATTCCGGTCCGACCATCATCGAAGCGCTGGATCATTTCGACACCGCCGCCTTGCCGGTCGATCAACCATTGCGGTTTCCCATTCAAGACGTTTACCGCTTCGACGCCCGTCGCATCCTTGCCGGCCGGATCGAAACGGGATCGCTGAACGTCGGCGACACACTCGTTTTTTCTCCAGGCGACAAAACCGGTGTCGTTGCCAGTATCGAAAACTGGAACGGCCCGCTCAAGACGTCTGCGCGCGCCGGCGAATCAATCGGAATTACGCTTAAAGAACAGCTTTTTATCGAGCGCGGTCATGTCGCTTCGCAAGCCACAGAAGCGCCCATCGAGACCAACCGCTTCAAAGCTCGGCTTTTTTGGATGGGCCGCAGCAATCTCGAGATCGGGCCGCGCTACAAACTGAAGCTCACCACCCAGGAAGTCGATTGCCAGATAGCCAGCATCGACAAAATCATCGATGCATCGACGCTTGATATCGTGGAAGCTAAGTCTCGCGATTACATTGTCCGTAACGATGTGGCGGAGATCACGCTCACGACGCGCACGCCTCTTGTGCTCGACAACCACGACCGCATCTCGGCGCTAGGGCGGTTCGTTATCATGGACGACCGCAACGTCGCAGGTGGCGGCATCGTTTTTGGCGGGATTTACACAGATCGGATGGGCATTCGCAGCGACAACATTACGTGGTCGCACATCAACATCACGCGTCACCATCGGCATACTCGCAATGGTCACATTGGCGCCGTCATTTGGCTCACCGGCTTGTCGGGCTCCGGAAAATCGACCATCGCTCATGCCGTCGAACGCGTTCTGTTTAACCGGAACATGCTCAGTTACGGGCTGGACGGAGACAACATCCGGCATGGCCTCAATTCGAACCTCGGTTTTTCGCCGGAGGATCGCACGGAAAACATTCGGCGTGTCGCCGAAGTTGCGAAGCTCATGGCCGACGCCGGTTTGATCGTTGTGACGTCCTTCATTTCGCCGTATCGCGCCGACCGCGAGAAAGCCCGGAAGATCGTTCAGGAAGGTGGGCACGATTTCGTGGAAATTTTTGTCAACGCACCGCTCGAAGTCTGCGAAGCCCGCGATCCGAAGAATCTCTACAAACGCGCCCGGGCTGGTGAGATCCGTCAATTCACTGGCATTGATGCTCCTTATGAGGCGCCGGAAAATCCCGAACTGGTGGTCAATACCGACCGCGAAATGCTTGACGAAAGCGTTGCCAAGATTCTCGATTTCGTCGTTCCGCGTCTCGACAATGCTGCGAGCGACGACGTTTATTTGTAGTTAACAAACGGGACAATGGGTGGGGGCAATTCTCCGGATTGCTCCCGGACCAGGTGCGGCACTTCAGTCTTGGCTATTTCTGTCGGACATGAATGCTTGCGCTCGCATGAGCGCTGCAACGTCCGACCGTGATACCGTTGTCCGCCCGACTTTTGGCGAGGCATTCCGCTTCTGGCTGAAGCTCGGCTTCATCAGCTTTGGCGGTCCGGCGGGACAGATCGCCATCATGCATGCCGAGCTCGTTGAACGGCGTAAATGGATCAGCGAAGCGCGATTTTTGCATGCCTTGAACTACTGCATGCTTTTGCCCGGGCCCGAGGCTCAGCAACTTGCCATTTACTCAGGCTGGCTGCTTCACAAGACGTGGGGCGGCATCGTGGCTGGAGTTCTTTTTGTGCTGCCTTCGGCCTTCATTCTGTGGGGGCTGTCGTGGGTGTACGTGGAACACGGCGATCTTCCCTGGGTCGCTGCCATTCTCGGCGGGCTCAAACCTGCGGTTCTTGCCATTGTAGCCTCAGCGGTCCTTCGAATCGGTTCGAAAGCTTTGAAAAATGAGGTGCTCTGGGGCATCGCCATCGCAGCGTTCGTTGCGATTTTTTTCTTCAATGTGCCGTTTCCAGCCATCCTTATTGGTGCGGGTCTGATCGGGCTTCTCGGCGGCGTGAGCACGTGGAAAGGGAAGTTTGTCGTTGCCCAGCCGCATGCTGCTGCGATGGACGAGGCGAATCTTGCTGAATCCGAGACGCCTCCTTCATGGGCGCGCGCACTGCGGGTCACGTTGGTCTGCGTGCTGTTTTGGGGCGCGCCGATTGTCGCCGCGGGTTTGTGGCTGGGTTGGAATCATGCGCTAGTTAAGGAAGGCATCTTTTTTTCCAAGGCAGCCATGATTACATTCGGCGGCGCGTATGCGGTTTTGCCCTACGTTTCGCAACAGGCTGTTGAGAATTTCGGCTGGCTGAATGCGTCGCAAATGCTGGATGGGCTGGGGCTTGCGGAGACAACACCTGGTCCGCTCATCATGGTCCTGCAGTTCGTGGGATTCCTCGGCGGCTGGAACCAGCCCGGATCGCTTCCGCCGATTCTCGCGGCGACATTGGGAGCGGCAATCACAACCTGGACGACGTTTACGCCGTGTTTCTACTGGATTTTCCTGGGCGCGCCTCATATCGAGCGGCTTCGACGCCATCAAAAACTGGCAACGATTTTGCCCGCGATTACCGCTGCGGTGGTAGGGGTGATCCTGAATTTAGCTGTGTGGTTCGGACTTCACCTCTGGTTTCCCAAAGCCAACCAACTGGACTGGTTCTCCATTGCGCTGAGCATCGCTGCGTTCATCAGCCTGACCCGTCTGAAATGGCCGATGATACCCGTTATTCTCATCGCGGCGTTGGCCGGCTGGCTGTATGGAACTTTTTTTTGAAAGCTGCACCCCAGGCACACTCAATAGCTGTGAGAGGATATTTTTGTCTTGCCGCGGAAAATATAGTAAATGCTGGCCGTGTAGGTTAGCACAACCGGGACGCCGATCGCAGCGACGATCAGCATGATCGACAGCGTTTTTTGGCTCGAGGCCGCGTTGTAAATCGTCAGACTATGTTCGGGGTTTGGGTTGGAAAACACCATGTTCGGAAACTGTGTCATACCAAAAGCCGCCATCATGAGCGCCATTCCCAGGCAGGACGACAGAAACGCATTGAACTCGCGGCCGTGATGAATTTCCCTCGGGATATTCAGGATCACCAGCGCTGCAACGGCCATCACGGCGAAAATCCATTTCCGGGAACGAACGGCATCCAGCACATGCTGGCACTCGACGAGGGTGTAGAGATTGAAAAGGAAATAAGCAGCTAGAAACAGGCCGATTAGCGTGGTGATCCATCTGCGAATCGTTTCTTGCAATTCGCCCTCGGTCTTCATCGCAACATAAATGGCGCCGTGCATCGCGAACAGTAGAACGGTCGTGATTCCAAGCACGATCGAATAGGGATTGAGCAGCCCGGCGAGGGTTCCGCGAAATTCAAAATGTGCATCCAATGGCACGCCGCGGACGATGTTACCCATCGTTACACCGATCAGAAATGCAGAGAGCACACTCCCGCCAGCGAAGGCAATGTCCCACATGCTCCTCCACCATTTCCACGGTTCCTTGCTTCGGAACTCGATCGCGACAGCTCGAAAGATGAGGGAAAACAACAGCAGCATAAAGGGTATGTAAAACCCGGAGAAAACGGTGGCGTACGCTTCTGGAAAAGCGGCGAACAAGGCTCCGCCTCCTGTTACGAGCCACACTTCGTTTCCGTCCCAGACAGGGCCGATCGAATTGAGCATCAGCCGGCGATGTTCGTCTTTTTTTACGAAAAGATGTAACGCGCCTACACCAAGATCGAATCCGTCAAGAATTGCGTATCCTGTTAGCAAAATGCCGACGAGAATGAACCAGATAATATTGTAATCCATGACAAATATTTCGTTTAGCTCTCAGCCCGGGCGATATCCTTGCGAATGAGATTGCGCCAGCTTTCGGGCATTTCGTGGCTTTCCTCCTCTTCTTCAGGGCCGTGCTGAATTTTGCGCGTGAGAATGTAAACAAACACGGCAAAGAGGAGCGCATAGACAAAGGCAAACAAGATGAGGGAGAACACAATATGATTTGCCGAAACCACTCGGGAGAACGCCTGCGATGTCTTGAGCAATTCATAGACGATCCAAGGCTGACGCCCTATTTCCGCGGTCAACCATCCTGCCTGGTTCGCAATTTGCGGGCCCAACACCGACAGAACGAGAGCCCAAAGGAATAGCCGCGATCCTCGTGATGTGGTATCGAAAAGGGTTCCCCGCCACCAGCGAAAGCATCCGATCACGACGATAAGAAACAGGGCAAATCCGATTCCCACCATGATATGGAAAAACTGAAAAACCGCGGGCACTCGCGGCCAGTAGCTGCGGCGGATTTCCTTGATCTGTTCGGGACCGGCCTCGGGATAGCGCCTTTTCAAGAATTGATCACTGGGGAGATCGTGAAGACCCGTGACGGGTTTGGACGGATCGCTCCACGCCAGGAAGCTGAGCATTCCCGGGATTTTAATGCCATAATCCTTCTCGTTTTTGCCGTCGACCCATCCTGCGATGGTGAGGGGGGCGTGGGTTTGCGTCTCGTACAGCCCCTCCATGGCGGCGAGTTTTATCGGTTGATTCTTGGCGACTCCCTTCGCGGAAAAATCACCACTAACAATTTGCAGAACCGTGGCCACCGTGCCGAAAACGAGACCAACCTTCAGCGAAGCTTTGGCGAAGTCAGTATGACGATTTCGCAGTAAATAAAAGGCGCTGATGCTGAGAACCAAAAAAGCGCCGGCCATCCACGCCCCCAGCAATACGTGAATGATCCTGTCCACAGTCGACGGATTAAAGACCATCGCCCAAAAATCATCGATTACCGCCCTTACACTTCCGAGGTCGTCTGCGGTTACGATATGATCCTGGGGAAGGCGAACAGGCTGGCCGTTCACCATTCTTTCCAGATGATAGCCCGCCGGAGTTTGCATCCAGCAATTGGCAATGACGATCCATAGCGCGCTGAAATGTGCGCCAAGACAAACCATGCACGTTGCGAAGAAATGGAGCCGCGGGCCGACTTTATTCCAGCCGAAAAGCAGAATGGCTAGAAACCCTGACTCCAGGAAGAAGGCGAAGATGCCTTCCGCAGCGAGGGCACTTCCAAAGACGTCGCCGACAAATCGCGAATAAACGGACCAGTTGGTGCCGAATTCGAATTCCATGACGATGCCCGTTGCTACGCCAATGGCGAATGTCAGGGCAAAGATGCGCGTCCAGTAGCGCGCCATGTTGTGGTAAAGCGGATCGCCTGTTTTCAGCCAGAGGCCTTCCATCATCACCAGCGCCAGTCCGAGCCCGATGCTCAGAGGCGGGTAGATGTAGTGAAACATGATAGTGAAGGCGAATTGAATTCGCGCGAGTAGTTCGACGTCCATGGCGGGGGTTTATTAGCACCGAGTGGGATTTGGCGGGATGCGGCAAATTGCCGCAGTAAGGGGGGTGAATGTTGAATATTGAACGGTGACTTGTCGTCACCTCGACGGAGGATATTTTGCCAGTTTTCGCTGCAACGAGCGGCGGTCGATGTGTAGCACGCGAGCGGCACGGCTGATGTTCTGATCGCAATCTGCCAGGACGCGTTGCAGATGTTCCCATTCCACACGATCCAGCGACGGCACCGATAATTCGGGGGCCCTTTTCTCGCCTTGCAGCGCACTATGGATCTGATCAGCATCCGCCGGCTTGGTGAGATAATCCATTGCGCCGGATCGGACCGCTTCGAGCGTCGTCGCAATGCTGCCGTAGCCTGTCAGAACTACGACGCGCATGCCGGGAAACGTCTCCTTCAGGCGCGCGATCAGCATGAGGCCACTGGCGCCGGGCATTTTCAGATCGATCACCGCAAATTCAGGAACGAAAGCGTCAGCTTTTCTCAGAGCACTGGCTGCGTTGGACGCCGTCTCGACTTCGTACCCGCGCCTTGTCATCGCTCGGGCGAGGCGCTCGCGAAAAACTTCGTCATCGTCAACCAGAAGAAGGCGCATGTCAGGTATTGATCTGGTTCGGAATCAACAGGGTAATTCGCGTTCCTTCTCCCGGCGCGGTTTGGATGTCCAGACGGCCCCGGACGCGCTCGACAAACGTACGCACCAGGAACAGGCCCAGCCCCATGCCAGCGCCCGGTTCTTTGGTGGTGAAAAAGGGTTCGCCTGCCCGTGCTGCCACATCCTGAGGCATTCCGCAACCTTCGTCACGGACGGAAAATTTCGTTTCCTTGTCATTCGCCTCAATCATTACGAACACGGATTGTTCCGGCTGGCTGGCTTCGCAGGCATTCTTAACCAGCACGGCCAGCGCTTGAAGCAAAGGCGTTTCTGGAACGCGTAGTGCGACGGCTCGATCAGGAATTCTCCACTCAACCCGCGCCCGGTGCTGGCGTTTGAGATAAGGGGTAAGCAAAGCGGGGATATCCCAGGCGCAAAAGGATTTCTCCACGTCCTCAGTGCCATGCGTCACCTGGTTGCTCAATTTTTGCAGAATATGCCGGCACCGCTCCACTTCGGTGCGGATCAGCCGGGCATCAGCCTGCGCCTCATCACCGGCGTTTGTCATGCGCTCAAAATCGGCGCTGACCACCGCAATCGTTCCCAGCGGCGTTGCCAGTTCGTGGGCGATGCCGGCTGCCAGGGTGGCCAGCGAGGCAAATCGCTCGTTTCGCACGGAGAGAGCTCGGGATTCCATCAATTCCCTGCTAAGTTTCGACACGAAAAATGCAATGAAAGCAGCCGTCAGGACAGTGGCTACCCACAGGCCTGCTGGAGGGTAGGCCACGAGCGTGTGCGTGGACAAGAACAAGACGCCCTGGCACGCGGCGCAAACGATTGGAATCAGCCATGCCCACACCGACGGCAGAAGGATCGCCGCGATCGTGATGTGTAGTAAGTAAAACGTCGTGAAGGGGTTTTGGACGCCGCCGGTCCAGTAAAGCATGGCCGTCAGAGTAAAAGTATCCAGAATCAACAGCGATGCACTGGTTTCGATCGTTCGTTGGGCGGGGAAGCGGTCCCGCAAGGCTTCCATGAATGTATTGGTGATTAACGTCACGCCAATGCACCCCAACAAGAGAGTCAATGGTACCGGAATACGCAGAAGGAGGAAGGTTACCAGACAGGTAAGAGCCTGACCGGCTGCCGCCATCCAACGAAGCCGGATCAACCCGCGGAGCCCGATCCTGGTTCTATCGAAGAAAATGGACGTGCCCTGAGACATGCCCGTCCACTATCTGTCGGCGCAAGCATTCGCGCAAAACATCCGGAACGGCACTTGACTCAGAGCTTGACTTATACTTGACTTATTTGAGCCAGGATTTTGCGCTATGCCGTATCAACCGCAATTCACTATTTCTCCCAAATTGCTCTCCCGCGTCGAAGAGGTTGCCGCAATTCGGCAGCAGATTCAGTCCGCGGTTATCGACTTGCCATGGATCCCGGCCCTCCAAAAAGACAGTCGCGTCCGTAATGCGCATTCTTCGACGGCGATTGAGGGGAATCCGCTCACGCTGGAACAGGTGCGCGCTCTCGAGGAAGGCCGCGATCTGGCTGGTGCAGGATCGAAAATGAAAAGGGAGGTCGTCAATTATTTCGCGGGTTTGCGTTATATCGAGAAGCATACTCAGGAATCGCCGCTCACGCACGATCATGTTCTCGAACTGCATCGGATTCTTGCCGGAGCCGTGATGGATCAGGGCGAAGCGGGACGTTATCGGATTTTCGGCGTCCGAGTTGGTCGCTATATTCCGCCGCCCGCCGAGGAGGTGCCGGTTTTGATGGCGGAGTTTCTGGAATGGTGGAACGTCAAATCAGCGGAGCTTTCGCCGGTGCTGAGCTCGGCGATCGTTCACTACCGGTTCGAAGCGATCCATCCATTTGGTGATGGTAACGGGCGCACGGGCCGGGCGCTGGCGCTCTGGGAACTGTATCGGCGGGGATTTGATTCCCATCACATTTTTTCTGTGGACGAATTCTTTTGGGAGGACCGCCCGCGGTACTACGCAGCGTTGCGGGCAGTGGAGCAAAATGGGGAGGATCTTGGCGGGTGGCTGGAGTATTGCGCCGAAGGTTTGGCGGAAATTCTGCGCCGCGCGTGGCTGCGCATTCAGGCATTGTCGGCAGGACACGGTCGGCAGAAGATCGTGCTTCGTCCGAAACAGGAGAAATTGCTCTATTTGTTGCGGGACCACGGCAGTATGGCGCCCGCCGAAATCTGGGAGGCGCTGGGCGTGTCCAAACAAGGGGCGATGGACCTCATCAATCCGTTGCTTGAAGCCGGTTTCATCCGGAAGACGGGGACCCGGAAATCAGGTCGTTATGAGCTCGTTCGGAGCTGACTGACAAAACCATGACGCACGTGTTCCCGTGTTTTGTCGGGCAGCTGACTCATTCCTGGGCTGAAACTTGACTTATCGACCATTTGATCACCGGTTGTTTGGCCGAATGAAAAACCGCATACCGGAGCGCGAAGAAGGCACTGTGCAAGCCAATGGCGTGCACGGAACAAAAAAGGGGGCGACGTGCAGTCGCCCCAGTTATTGTCAGAAGTCGATCAACAGGCGGACGGGATCTTCGATGGTGTCCTTGATGCGGACGAGGAAGGTCACGGCTTCCTTGCCGTCCACGACTCGGTGATCGTAGCTGAGAGCCAGATACATCATCGGGCGAATCTTGATTTCGTTGCCAACGACAACGGGGCGCTGCTGGATCTTGTGCATGCCCAGGATGCCACTTTGGGGCGGGTTGAGGATAGGCGTGCTCAATAGAGAGCCATAGACACCGCCATTCGAGATGGTGAAACCACCGCCGATGAGGTCGTTGATGCCTATTTTACCGTCGCGCGCCTTTTTGGCGTAACCGACGAGTTCAGCTTCAGTTTCAGCGAAGGATTTCTTGTCGGCGTCGCGAATGACGGGGACGACCAAACCTTTTTCGGTGCCTACAGCGACACCGATGTCGTAAAAATTGTTCTGGATAAAATCATCGCCTTCCATGCGTCCGTTGATAGCGGGGATGGACTTAAGAGCATCGACCGTGGCTTTGATGAAGAACGACATGAAGCCAAGTTTGATGCCGTGTTTTTTGGTAAACGAATCCTGAGCTTTGGCACGGAGTTCCTGGACAGCGGTCATATCCACTTCGTTGAATGTGGTAAGAATCGCTGCGGTATGCTGAGCTTGAACGAGTTGAGACGCGATCTTTCGGCGGAGAGGGGAGAGTTTCTTGCGTGTCTCGCGTTCACCTGCTGCGGCCGGGGCTGGTGCTGGTGCCGGCGCGGTAGCTGCGGGAAGGGTCGGGGCTGCTTTCGCTTCGGCCTTGGCCTCGAT
Source organism: Chthoniobacterales bacterium (assembly GCA_036525185.1). Taxonomy (GTDB): domain Bacteria; phylum Verrucomicrobiota; class Verrucomicrobiia; order Chthoniobacterales; family DASVRZ01; genus DATDAW01. Next base: position 31,354 of record DATDAW010000036.1, read on the forward strand.
ATAGGCTATGACGTCGGGCTTGGTGATCTGGCCTTCTTTGCCCGTACCGGGAATGTCCGACGGCTTTAGTTTGTGTTCTTCGATCGCTACCCGAACGGCAGGGCTTAGGCGATCGGCGCGCTCGGTGGATTTGGGCGTTTCTGCGGGGGCGACAGGCGCAGCGGGAGCGGCCGGTGTGACGGCTGGCGCCGCTGCAGGAGCAGCCGCGCCGGCTTTGATAGAGTCGTCGATCGAGCCAACGACTTCGCCGATTTTCACTTCTTCACCTTCAGCTTTGCCGATAGAAAGCTTGCCCGCTGCTTCGGCGGCGATTTCGGTGGAGACTTTGTCTGTTTCCAGAGTAAAGAGAACGTCTCCTGCGGCAACTATTTCGCCGTCTTTTTTGTGCCATGCGGAGATGAGGCCGCTTGTGATGGACTCGCCGACTGCGGGGACTTTGATTTCAATGCTCATTCTAAAAATTTTTCGGTGGACGCGAATCTTGAACCTTTGAGGGCTCGTCGCCAAGCGTAAGATTGAACTTATAGAGATTCCCCCGCGGTTAGCGACGGGAAGGAGTAGTCGGTTGAGGCTACCGAAATCGAACGCCCGGAGCAAGGGATGCAGCCGGGCGTTTCACAACCGCTCTCTTTCAGAAGATCACACTCTGAACGCTTCCTGAATCAGCTCGTTTTGCTGGCGATCGTGCCAGGCTTTCGAACCGACGGCAGTGCTGGCGCTGGCGTGACGACCGGCATAAGCGACGCCGTGAGCGGTTACTTTACTGAGGTAAGGGGCAATGTGTGTCCAGGCGCCCATGTTGCGTGGTTCCTCCTGGCACCAGACATAGTGAGTCGCATTTTCGTAACGGTCTACGATGGCGTCGAGTTTTTCGAGCGCAACCGGGTAGAGTTGTTCGATGCGGATAAATGCGGTGTCGGTGATTTTCTTGGCGTCGCGGTATTTGAGCAGGTCGTAATAAACCTTGCCGCTGCAGAAAATGACACGTGTGATGTGCTCCGGTCTGCCAAGGAGAGGAGCGTCGAGGATTTCCTGGAAGCCGCCATTGGTGAAATCCTCTTCGCGCGAAACGCATAACTCCTGCCGCAAGAGGCTCTTTGGCGTCATCAGGACGAGCGGTTTACGGAAGTCCCGCTTCACCTGGCGTCGCAGGATGTGGAAGTATTGAGCCGGCGTAGTGACATTGGCGACCTGGATATTATCTTCGGCGCAGAGCTGGAGGAAACGTTCCAGGCGGGCGCTGGAGTGCTCCGGTCCCTGGCCTTCATAACCGTGAGGAAGCAGCATGACGAGGCCGCTCGGCCGCTGCCATTTCGATTCCGAAGAAACGATAAATTGGTCAATGATGACCTGGGCTCCGTTCGCGAAATCCCCGAACTGCGCTTCCCACAGGGTGAGCATACTCGGATAGTCGAGTGAGTACCCATAGTCAAAACCGAGCACAGCGGCTTCAGAAAGGAACGAGTTGTAAACGCAAAACCGAGCATCCCCCTCGGCAAGCGCTTTCAACGGGATGTGGCGTTCGCGCGTCTCCGCATCGTAGAGCACGGAATGCCGCTGACTGAACGTGCCACGGCGGCTGTCCTGGCCGGAGAGACGAACGGGGACGCCTTCAGTGAGAAGTGCTCCGAAGGCCAGCGCTTCACCAAAAGCCCAGTCGTATGGCCCACCATTCGCGAGAGCTTTTGCTCGCGGATCCAGGAGGATGCGTTTGATTTTGGGCTGGACGCGGAAGCCTTCCGGCACTGTGACGAGTGCATTTACGATGCGCGTGAGAGTCTCTTTCGAGATCGACGTGTCGACCGTTGCGTGTGTGTAGGTCGGCTGAAAAATTGCGGTCGAACCGGCAAAACTTTGTCGGTCGCCTTTTCCCGTGCGTTCGCCTTTCGTTTTGACGTTGGCGAGCGCGGTCTCGAGGTCAGTCTGGAGGAGCTTTTCGAGTTCCTCAATTTCAGTCGCAGAGAGTGAGCCGGAAGCGGTCAATTTTTCCCGGAAAATTCGGCTGACCGAGGGGTGATCACTAATTTCCGTGTAGAGCTTGGGCTGTGTAAAAGCCGGTTCGTCGCCTTCATTATGACCGTAGCGCCGGTAGCAATACATATCGACCACGACGTCGCGCTTAAACTCCTGCCGGAATTCGAACGCCAGCTCAGTGACAAACGCCACGGAATCTGGATCGTCACCGTTGACGTGGAAAATGGGGGCTTCGATCATTTTCGCCACGTCGGTGCAATAGGCCGTCGAGCGCGCATCGGGCGGCAACGTCGTGAAGCCGATCTGGTTGTTGACGATGATGTGCAGAGTGCCACCGGTTTCGTAGCCTGGAAGCTGCGACATATTCAATACTTCCGCGACCAGGCCTTGTCCGGCAAATGCGGCGTCGCCGTGGATGAGCAGGGGCAAAACTCTTGAACGTTCCTCAGTGTCGCCCAGAATACGCTGGCGAGCGCGTGCCTTGCCTTCGACGACGGGATCGACAGCTTCGAGATGACTCGGGTTCGGCGCGAGATTGACGTGAACCTTGTCGCCGTTGGCTGTGTTGCGAATCGTTTCGTAGCCGAGGTGATATTTTACGTCTCCGTCGCCGTTGTCGAGGTGCGGAATGTAGTTTTCAGAGAATTCCGTGAAGAGGTGTTCGAGCGACTTATGCAGGAAATTTGCCAGCACCGTGAGACGGCCGCGGTGCGCCATGCCCATCATGATGTCCGAAACACCGAGGGACGGACATTTTTCGAGCACGGTATTGAGGATGACCATCAGCGATTCGCCGCCTTGCAGCGAAAAACGCTTTTGACCGACGAAACGGGTGTGGAGAAATTGCTCGAATTTCTCCGCCTTGAGCACGGAACGAAGTCGAAGTTTCTGGCCTGGGGGATTGACCGGCGGATTGAGATCGCGATTTTCCAGCCGTTCACGCAGCCAATTACGCACCTTCGGGTTTTGAATGTGCATGAACTCGACGCCGAAATTGCTGCTGTAGATTTTCTTCAGCGTGTCGATCAGATCCCGGACGGTAAATTGTTTGCCTTTGAGGAAATATCGGGATGAGACGACGGTATCGAGTTCGGATTCCTTGATTTTGAGCTCTTCGAGGCTGAGGAGCGGCTGCTCGGGAGCCTTGTCCTCCAGCGGATCGAGGGTGGCGATCGTATGGCCCAGGGTGCGGTAGGCATAGACCAGGCCGTCTACGCGGGTCTGGAGAGAAAGGTCGATGGCTGTGGCTGCGGTGACCGTGTCAGCAGTGGCGCCATTTTTGTGGTTGGCGGAGCCAAATTCAAAGCCCTCAAAGAAGGCGGCCCAGCTCGCATCCACGGAAGAAGGATCGCGCCGCCAATTGGCGTAATTGGTGTCTAGCAATTGCGCATTCCACGCATTCGCGAATGAGAATCTCATGTTTAGGTAAAGTCCCCAAGTTTAGGCATATTTTCGTTTACTCCCAAATAAAAAGATTATTCACACAACACGCCTCCTGTTTGAAGTGTTGTTCAAGTTTTTTTGAGCACAAAAAACGCGATGCGTGTCAATAGTCCCACCGAATGACAAGGCTAATTTTTCTTCTGGCAGCCGCCTCACTGGCCGGGCTGCCGCTCAGTTTCACCCCCGCGAAAGCCGATCCAGCGACTGAACCATCCGTTATGGCCGTGTCCAAGGCGATGCCCGCCGTGGTCAACATTAACACCGAGCGCACCATCCGCCGGGCGGAGCATGATCCGATGGACGAGCTTTACGAGCAATTCTTCGGCGAGACCATGCGTCCGCCGCGGCGTATCGCGCAAAAAGTGCAGAGCCTTGGGTCGGGTTTCATCATTGATCGCAGCGGTTATATCGTTACCAATGAACACGTCGTCGAACGTGCCGCTGATCTTAAAATTCAGGTTACGACGAGCGACGGCGCCACTTACACGGCCAAATACATCACCGGCGACAAAGATGTCGACCTCGCCTTGATCAAAATAGAGCCCAAAGGAAGGCTCCCTTTCATCAGCATCGACGATTTGTCGCCCAATTTGCTCGGTCAGACCGTTCTCGTTCTGGGAAATCCGCTCGGATACGGCAGCTCGGTGGCTCGCGGCATCCTTAGCGCGAATGACCGGACAGTTACCGTGGATGATGTTGAATACAAGCAACTTGTGCAAACCGACGCCGCGATCAATCCCGGGAATAGTGGCGGCCCGCTAATCGATATTGACGGCAGATTGATCGGAGTCAGTTCCGTCAAAATGGCTTACAGTCCGCAAGGCGTTCCCACCCAGGGCATTGGTTTCGCCATCGCCGGGAAAACGGTTCGCGAAATCGTCAACGGGTTTCTCAAGCAAGGCGCGAAGCCCGAAGAGATCGTCGACGATCCTGTTAAGAAATTTTTCGGTATGGAAGTGCAGGATCTGACCGAGGACCTGGCCAACACGCTTGGGTACGCCCCCGGGTTCGGTGCCCTTGTTTCCGGCGTTGATGGCAGCAGTTCCGCGGCCCGGGCAGGTGTCCGACGCGGATTGGTTATTTACAGTGTCGGTGAATTTGACATTCGGGGGACTGACGATTTAAAAAAGCTCCTCTCCCCAGTCCGGCCCGGTGACCGAGTGGATTTCGGAATCGGCGTCGTGTCGCGCCGCGGGGGACTCTACGCGCGAAATGTGCAGACGGTGAGTCTTACTGCGCGCTGAGAAAACTCCCAAGACAGAATGATTAAAGTAGAAAATCTGACCAAAAAGTATGCGGGCCGCACCGCCGTGGACAATATCTCGTTCGAGGTGGGCAAAGGTGAAATCGTCGGTTTTCTGGGTCCGAATGGGGCTGGCAAGAGCACGACGATGAAGATTCTTGCCTCGTATCTTCCTGCCACCTCTGGGACTGCCTGGATTGGCGAGCACAATGTCTTTAGCGACTCTATCAAAGCCCGCAGTCACATCGGTTATATGCCGGAGAACGTTCCGCTCTACACGGATATGCGCGTCAACGAGTACCTGAGATACCGGGGCTCGCTCAAGGGGGTCGGTGGCCGTCGTTTGAAGGAGCGCGTCGCAGAAGTCAAAGAACTCACCAACCTCAATGACGTCGAAAACCGCATCATCGGCGCTCTTTCGAAGGGATACCGCCAGCGTGTCGGTCTTGCGGAAGCCATGATTCACGAGCCGGACCTCCTCATCCTGGATGAACCCACCATTGGTCTCGATCCCAACCAAATCCGACAGGTTCGCGAACTCATCCGGAATCTTGGAAAACAGCACACCATTCTGCTTTCCACGCATATCTTGAGCGAAGTGGAAATGACGTGCAGCCGGGTCATCATTATTAATAAAGGCAAAATCGAAGCTTCCGACACGCCGGAAAACCTCGTGGCCCACATGCGCACGGCGGGCGGTGTTAAACTGGAAGCCAAAACCGGTTCCGACGATGGCGTCTCGCAACTGAAAGCGATCCCGGGGGTCAAAGAGGTGGTTGTTGAACCCGATGGTGACTGGAAGACGTTCCAGCTCCGCCTCGAAGCGCATGCCGATGCCCGCGAGGCCATCTTCGGACTGGCTGTGGATCGCCGCTGGACGATTCGTGAATTGGCCCGCCAAAAAGGCACTCTCGAGGACGTCTTCGTTGAGCTAACACATTCGGATCATGCGTAATGGGGGGCGCCGCCTCATCCCGTGTCCGTTTTCTTAACGAACGAAAACATGGCGCTGCCTGTATTAACACCTCGCTCTATTTTTAGATGAAATTCCTAACTCTCTGGAATCGCGAAGTCGCATCCTTTTTTCAATCGTCGATCGCCTATGTGGTGATGTTTTTCTTCCTGATCGCCGTCGGCTGGAATTTTCAGATGGTCGTTACGCTGATCAATATGCAGCCCACGGAAATAACCGTTTCCCAGGGCTTTTTTGGGACCATTTTCTTCTGGCTTCCATTTCTACTAATCTTCCCTCTGATCACGATGCGCCTGTTTTCCGAGGAGTTTAAGATGGGCACCATCGAGACCCTGATGACCGCGCCCATTTCCGACTGGCAGGTCGTTCTCTCAAAGTTTTTCGGAGCGCTTACCTTCTATATTATGCTGTGGCTTCCGACACTTATCTACTTCGTTGTCTTCCGGTGGATCACCAAATCAGACGCCGCGTACTCGCCGGGTTCGCTTATCGGCGGCTACTCGATGATTCTGTTGCTGGGTATGTTCTATATCGCGGTCGGCTGCTTTGCATCGGTGCTAACCAACAACCAGATTATCGCTGCCGTCGTCTCCTGTGTCACGATTCTCCTCCTGTTTTTTGCGGGGATCGCCGGGGGCTTTGCTCTCGATGTGAATCAGAATCTTCGTAACCTCGTCGACTATTTCTCGGCCATCGATCACATGACGACTTTCGCCAGAGGCATCATCGACTCGCGCCCGATCGTTTTTTATCTTTCGATGACAGTGCTTTTCCTGACGCTAACGCATCACTTCTTCCAGCGCCGCAAATGGAAGTCCTGATCTCTGTCTAATTTTTCTTCCTATGTCCGACTCTGTGATCGAGCGTGAGCCCAAAGACGAAGAGAAGACGCCCCGCGTTTTCAAAATCAAGCGTTTCCAGATCGGTCTGAATGTATTGCTTCAGATTCTTCTGGGAATCGCCATTTTTGGAATGGTGAACTACCTCGCGTTCAACCATTTCCGCAGATGGGATCTTTCCCGGTCGAAGAAAAGCGAGATTTCTGAGCAGACAAGGAAAGTCATTGGCCAGCTGCAGGACAAACTCAAAATCGTTGTCATGGTCCCTTCTCAGGTCCCAGTTCTCGATGATATCAAGGACCTCATTTCCGAGTACCAGGTTCAGGCCAAAAAAGAGGACAAAAAGGTCGACGTTGAAACGGTGAATCCCTATCAAAATCTCAACCGCGCCAAGGAGCTCCAGCAACGCTACAAATTTGGAACTCAGGAAGCGGTTGTTATATTGGATTATCAGAGCCGAACAAAATTCGTAAACGTGATGGACATGGTCGAGATGTCGACGCCATCGGACCCGATGACACAGCCGGAGGTCACGGGATTCAAAGGCGAGGAGGCGATCACACAGGCTCTTCTTGAAGTCATTGAGCCCAACCAAAATAGACTCTACTTTGTAACCGGTCTCGGAGGACAGGATTTCGTCGGCGCCCCCTATAACCGGACAATCATGGAGTATTTCAAGCGCCAGAATCTGGCAGCGGAATCGCTCAATCTTTTGAACGTTGAATCCATCCCCGCCGACGCCAGGGCCGTCTTTATTACGTCTCCCAAATATGATCCAACGGACCGGGCGATCGGTTTGCTCAAGGATTATTGGAAGAGGAAGGGCCATGTTTTCGTGATACTCGATCCCAATTCGAACACGCCAAAACTGGAAGCATGGCTCGGTGAAGCCGGGCTCAAGATTCGCAATGATCGCGTCAAAAAAACGGAAAGCCTCGGCGGCGGCCTGACCGGCGTTTACAAACAGGTGGTTGCCGATTTTCAGCCTGGGCATCCCATCACCAAGGATCTTGCCGGAGCGCAAACGATCTTTGACGGCGCGACTCAAACCATCGAAATCGATCAGACCAAAGCCCAGGCATTCCAGCTGAAAGCTCAGCCGCTCATCCAGGCTGCCCAAGGGTTCTGGGGTGAAGTGGACTATGGCGGCCCGGAGGATCAGCCCATCCAATATGACGCGGGCCGGGACCATGGCGCGCCGCTGATTCTAGCAGTCGCAGTGGAACAGGGTGCTGTCGGCGACGAACGGGTGAAAGTGGACTCCGCCCGCCTCGTTTGCGTCGCCAATGGCGATTTCCTCATCGACCAATACATCAGCCAGCCCAATCTCGACTTCACGCTGGCCGCTACTAACTGGCTCGCAAATCGCGCGGAGTTGATTGCCATTCCTCCGAAGCAAAAAGAGAACTTCCGGCTTGGTCTCCTTGAGGATCAGTTGCGCCAGATTAGCTGGGCAGTGTTGATCATCATCCCGGCTATCGTTGCCACTATCGGCATCGGCGTGCGCCTCGCTCGCCGCCGTTAATCGCATGTACTCATGAAACTTCGTTCCACGATTATCTTGCTGACCGTCGCCGCGGTTCTGGCCGCGTTTATCTTTTTCTTTGAAAAGAAGCAGCCAACATCGCGTGATATCACCGAACGTGAAAAGACGCTCGTCAAGTTCGACGAAACAAAGATTACCGGCATCGACATCGCCAACGGGGACACGGCAATCCAACTCAGGAAGGAAGGCGATGCGTGGAGGCTGACCAGCCCGGTCAGCGATCGCGCCGATGCCGGGATCGTCTCGCAGCTTCTCCACTCGGCGGCCAGTATCGAGAAGTCTGGCGTCGTCGAAGATCTCGGCGAGGGTGGCAAGCTCAAGGACTCGCTGAAAGGCTTCGGCGTCCAACAGGCCAAGGTCCGACTCAAGTTGACAGGCGACGGGGCTCCCGAAGAAATCCAACTCGGCAAGGACACAGCATTTGACCGGAAAATATACGCGCGAGTAGGGAAAGAAGAATCGGTCGCCGTAATTAACAATGATGTCCGAAATCTGATCACGCGCGGGGTTGATGATTTTCGCGACCGCAAACTCACACCCTTCGAAAGTAGCACCGTCACTGGATTGAAGATTAGAACGAAATCGGGAGGTATCGATTTGGTCCAGGTGGACAATCAATGGAATCTCAACGCTCCCATCAAGGCCCGTGCTGACGAAGGAAAAGCGCTGGACTTGATATCCAAAGCAAACAACGCCCGCATCGAGGAATTTGTCACCCAGGACGAGGGCAACCTTGGCAGGTTTGGCCTTGCCGAGCCTTCTGGCACCCTCATAATTCAAAGCAAAGACTCGGACGAGGATATCGAAATTCAGATCGGAGCTGCGACGGAAAAGGACAAGGAAAAACTTTACGCCCGCGTTCCGGGGCGGGCATCGGTCTACGTTGTCAATCGATCCATTGCGGATGTTCTCAACGCCAAACCCAACGACCTGCGCGACCGCAAACTTGCACGCATAAACCCGGATCTGGTTGACCGGCTGACCATCGAAAAGAGCGGCCAGCCAAAAGTGGTCCTGGCCCGTCAAGAAGATAGCTGGAAGTTCATCGAACCCGGATCTGATCGTGCGAACGCTAACGAGGTCAATCGTCTCATCGACATTCTAACTAATACGGAGACCACTGGTTTTATCGCCGATACAGCTTCTGACCTTCCCAAATACGGACTGGATCAACCGGTGCTGACAGTTCGTTTCAGCAGTTATTCCAGTGAGACCACCGCTGAAGCTCCGAAAGGGGAAACTCCCGTTGCCAGTATTCAGTTCGGGAAAACTGAAGGTGACAAACTCTATGCCCGTGTCGCCGAGGAACCCTTCATCGTTTCGGTCCTCCCAGGCATCCTTGGCAATCTTCCTTCCTCGCCTGCGGCGTTTAGATCCTTGGAAGTGCTGAATATTGATCCAGGGACAATTACCGAAATCGTTTTTCAATCTCCCGGTGGCAAACCGCTTGTCGTAAAACGGGAGGCGGATAAATGGACGGCCGTCGGGTCTGCGTTGCCACCTAACCTGAACGGCGTGGCAGGGACTCTTGCTAAACTGCGTGCGGTAAAATGGGTGGGGACGCCTGAGAAAGACGCAGGCCTCGATCACGCACAAACGATTCAATTCAAGGCCGGAAGCGCGACCCGAAAGCTTTTGCTAGGGAACCCGGACGCAGAGGGAAATACCTATGCCAAAATCGACGGCGCGGACGGTATTTTTCTCGTCAATGCAGCTGCGACGCAGTTGCTAACTCCAGGTCAGCGACCTTCCGCGGCGCCCACTCCCGTGCCTTCGCCATCCGGAGTACCGCCGCAAAAGTCTTAATAGTGCTTCCGCATATTGCTAGGCAGGATGTTCAGCTCGCTGCGGTATTTCGCGACTGTTCGTCGGGCTATGGGAATGCCGCGTCCGGACAGGATTTCAACGATCTCTTTATCGCTAAGGGGGGAATGGACGTCCTCGTGTTTGACGAGATCGGCGATGGCGTCTTTCACGCTGGTGTTGCTCATGTTTTCGCCGTCGGCGGTTTGATAGCCGGGCGTGAAGAAGTATTTCATTTCGAATACTCCCTGGGGCGTGCTCATGTATTTTCCGGAAATAGCGCGACTGACTGTTGTCTCGTGGACGCCGACAATATTTGCGATTTGCACCATGGTCAGGGGCTTGAGGTGGGAGGGGCCATACTCGAGGAAATCGTGTTGATGCTTCACGATCTCGGTCGCGATATTGTGAATCGTTTGCTGCCGCTGATGGATGCTCTTGATAAGAAATTTCCCGCTTCGGATTTTGTCCCGGATGTAATCCTTGACATCGCTTCCATTATCGTCCTGTGACATCAGGTCTTTGTAAGTATTGCTAATCCGCAAATGCGGGATTTGCTCGCCGTTCAGGGTGACGGTGTAGTCGCCTGCCACTTTTTCGACCGTAACGTCCGGCAATACATAATTATTCGGGTCTGGCGTAAAAACTTGTCCCGGTCGTGGATCGAGTGTTCCGATAAAGTTCGCATATTTCTGAACCTGTTCCGGAGTGATGCCGAGTTTGCGGGCGATTTCGGGGAAGCGCCGTTTTCCCAAGTCTGTTAGATGACATTCGACAATCCGATATTCCGGGCTTCCCTCCTTGCCGAGCCTGCGCAGTTGGATGAGCAGACAATCCCGCAAATCCACAGCGCCGACTCCTACCGGATGAAAGCTTTGCACCAGGTGCAGAATCCTCTGAAAACTCTCGATGCTAATACCTGTGTTACGGGACATTTCTTCAGGTGTCACCTGCAGAAATCCGATATCATCGATATTGCCGATGATGAGTTCGGCAGTCCGCCGGTCATCGGCATCCAAATCAAGGAGGGCCAATTGGTCGAGCAGGTGTTGTTGCAGCGTCTCCTGGTTGACGAGTGAATCGAAGAAAAACTGACGCCGTTCCTCTTCATCGGAGGTTCGGCCCGAGTAGGTGGTGCTTTGAGCCATGTAGTCGCGCCATTCCTCGTCGAGCTTTGCCAGGCGTTCGAACTCTTCTTTAAATTCATCGAGCTCGCGTTGCTTTTCCTCGATGCTCGGCTCGGTGATGTCTTCCTCAATGACGGGATTGGTCTGGATTTCCTGCTGGATGATGTTCCGCAGTTCGAGCATCGGTGCTTGTAAAATCGCGAGACTTTGCTGCAATTGCGGTGCGAGAACCTGCTGTAGCGAGAGATTCTGCGATTGATGCATTCCGGCGGCCATTGAAAAACAGCGTAACTGGGTATGCTTTTTGCTGCAAGAGTAAACCGCGGTTTGACTCCTGCCAACGCGCCGCCAGAGAAGGAAGCAAGCTGTGAGGTGTGGTCCCTCGCTCGTTTCTTGAAGGCTCGCACGTTGCAACGCCTGTCCTGCTTCCTGGAAACAGCCTTCGGTGCAGGGCGTCTGCTTATGCGCCTCGCAATGCCCGCTGCCGGAGCAGGTGATCGGCAAGCACGAGCCAGACCATGGCCTCGACCATCGGGACGGCGCGCGGGAGCACACACGGATCGTGACGGCCCCGTGCGGCCAGTTCCGTGTCTTCGCCCGTCGTCGTGACGGTCTTTTGCGAACGGGTAATCGTTGCCGTGGGTTTGAAAGCGACACGGAAAAAAATGTCTTCTCCGTTCGTGATGCCGCCCTGGATGCCGCCGGAAAAATTAGTTGTCGTCCGGATATGGCCACCGCGCACTTCAAAAGGGTCGTTATGCTCGGCGCCAGTTAAACGCGTTCCGGCGAAGCCGGAGCCAATTTCGAAGCCTTTGGTGGCGGGAAGACTGAGCATCGCCTTGGCCAGATCCGCTTCCAATTTGTCGAAGACCGGTTCGCCCAATCCGACTGGCACGCCGCGAACGACGCATTCGACGGTGCCTCCGACGGAGTTACCATCTTTCCGCATTTGTTTGATGAGTGTAATCATCCCCTCGACGATCGCCGGGTCCGGACACCGCACGATATTCGCTTCAACGTCGGAAAACTGGACTGTTGCCGGATCGACATGCGCTTCGAGCTCGTAGATCGACTTTACGTAAGCAACGACTTCGAGCTCCGGAGCGACCGTGGCAAGAAATTTACGCGCAATGGCCGCCGCGGCGACGCGTCCGATGGTCTCCCGGGCCGAAGCCCTGCCGCCGCCCTGCCAGTTCCGGATGCCGTATTTCTGCTGGTAAGTGTAATCAGCGTGCGACGGACGATACGCCGTTTCCATTTCCGAATACGCTTCGGGCCGCGCATCCTGATTCATCACGACGACGGAAATGGGTGTCCCAAGAGTTTTTCCCTGAAAAACGCCTGACAATATCCGGCATTGATCCGCTTCTGCGCGGGGGGTGACGATTTCGCTTTGTCCGGGCCTCCGACGATCGAGGTCCCGCTGAATGTCGGCTTCGCTAAGCTCGACGAGTGGCGGGCAGCCATCCACGACTACGCCCACACCACCGCCGTGCGATTCACCCCAGGTTGATATTCGAAAAAGTTGTCCAAACTGACTTGCCATCTTGAGGTGTTCAACAAAGCAAACGGAACTGGCTCGCGCGAACGAAATCTGCGGACCGGACTCGCGGGAGTTTTTTGACTTCTTAGTCGAAAAGACCAAACGTGTCGGTAATGACTGCTTCGACCTCCTCTTCCGCGCCGTCTGTCCCCACGCGTCCCGGCTTTCCAGCGTTTGATCTCGTGCGCCTCCTCCATACCGTCTTTCATCCGGCAGGAGGCGAAAACTACGCCATTCTGATCGATCTCGATGATCCGGCCGAGGTCAAAAATTTCGCGTTTCTGAATAACCCTGCGCTGACGATTCAACGCAAGGCGCACGACGTGTTCTACCAGCCATTGCTCAACGGCCCGGGTGCCGAGTTGGGAGTGGGCGCAGTGGATTTTTTTGCTTACAAGATTACCGGCGGCAGCAATCTCGATCTCCCGGGCGAAGCGTTTACTCCGGCCGGAAAAAAATTCAGCTTCGAGAAGGATGTTTATCCCAACTACAGCATCGTGCTGTGCATCTCGACCTATTCAGCCACAGCGCCGCTGACGGCTTTCGCGAAAAAATACGGTTTTCGCGGCGCGACCCTGCATGGTGTCAACGACATCATTCTCAGTTCCGGCCTGGCTGTAGACTACGAGGAAGTGAGCCGGAATGCGGAAAAGCTTCGTTTGGGGATGACCCATGCGGATTGGGTGGAAATTGATTACGCGCTCGATGATTCCCGCTACACGCTGAAGTTGATCTTGGACGGCCAGGAGGCGCAAAAGAGTCACGGCCTTTGTCGGGGCGGTCCGGACATCGCAAATCTTCCGGCGGGCGAGATTTACTACGTTCCAGCCGGGGCGGAAGGGGAGTTTCCGATGAAATATGAGGATGGAACCCTGGGGATCATGACCGTGACGGGTGGTCGCGTCGTGAAGGCACGGTTGGTTCGGGGAACTCAAGCGACGATTGACGCGCACAATGCGAAGCTGGCAGAAGACCCCGTGACGGGTGAATTGGGGGAACTGGGCTTCGGGACGCAGGTCCTGCCCGTTTCGGGACGCGACATTCAGGACGAAAAAATTCTCGGGACGCTCCACGTCGCCACGGGTCGGAGCGATCACCTGGGCGGGAAGCTGACCCCGGATCGGTTTGCGAAAAAGGAACACGCGACCCACGACGACATTCTCTTTGCCCCGGAAAAAACACCGGAAATTGGCGTGCCGCAGGTTCGGATGAACCGGAACGGAGAAACGGTAGTGTTGATCGAAAACTTTCAGCCGGCCTCGTACATGAAAGCATTGCTGGAGAGTTAGACGAAAACTTGAGTCCTGGTCTTTAACAACTTTAATCCTACTCTTTAACTTTAACTTACTCTTCGTTTCGAGCGTATCGCCGCAACACGCGGAGTAAGTTTAAGTTAAAGAGCAGGTGCAAGAATGTGAAGGAAGGCATTGGCTGTGAACCCCTACGAAACCGACAAGCTTCTGGAGAGTTAGACGAAAACTTTAATCCTACTCTTTAACTTTCTCTGCGTTTCGAGCGTATCGCAGCAACACGCAGAGTAAGTTAAAGTTAAAGAGAAGGTGCAAGAGTGTAAAAGAAGGCATTGACCGTGAACCCCTACGAAAGCGACAAGCTCTTTTCCGAGTATCTCCTCTTTCACTACGGCTCGCCGGAGCAGATCGTGCCGGCGGGTTTCCCGGAGATGGTTCAGTTTGCCGGTTTTCCGGTCCGCTGTGTGACCGAGACCCTTCAGAGCGACCTCGTGCCTGCAAACGCGCGCGCACTTGACATCGGGTGCGCGGTCGGACGATCGAGCTTTGAGCTCGCGCGATATTGTTCCGAAGTCATTGGCGTGGATGTTTCCCAAAAGTTCATTGCGGCCGCGCAATCCGTTCGGGAAACAGGCTATGCGCAATTCGATCGGATTGAGGAAGGGCGACTGGCGACGCGATTGCAGAATTTTTTGCCAGCGGACATCCGGCGTCATCGCGTCCGCTTTTTGCACGGGGACGCACAGTGTCTTTCGCCGGATCTGGGTGTTTTTGACGTTGTGCTAGCGGCAAATCTGATCGATCGCCTGCGCGAGCCACTCAAGTTTCTCCGTCAATTGCCGGATTTAATAAAGCCGGGCGGCCAGTTGATTCTCACATCGCCCTACACATGGCTGGAAGAATTTACCCCTGCGTCGAATTGGCTCGGCGGTTTTGAGCAGAATGAGCGCCGGCTCACGACGCATGAACGTCTGGAGACCGAACTGTCCGATTTTATACTACTTAGCCGCAAGGACTTACCTTTTCTGATTCGCGAGCACGCCCGGAAATATCAGTGGAGCATCGCCGAGGCAACGGCATGGTTGCGACGGTAGAAATCTCCACGCGCCCGCATGAAGAAATTGCAGGAGCCTTAGACCAAAACTTGAGTCCTACTCTTTAACTTTAACTTACTCTGCGTTTCGAGAGTATCGCCGCAACACCGCAGAGTAAGTTAAAGTTAAAGAGCAGGTGCAAGCGTGCTCGCGAACTTTTGCCCAGAGTACCTCTTCGCTGGAAGATCGTCCCTGCTGGGAAATGACGAATGTCTCTATCTACCGGCCGCTGGCTTGGCCGAGGAAGAGGAAAGGTAATGCCGCGAGAGGGCGACGTACTTGGTCGCCCAGTATTTGATGTCGTCCTGCTCGGACTCAGTAAGGGTCTTGACCACTTTGGCTGGTGAACCGAGCACCAGCGAACCGGGCGGAATGATGGTCTTACCCGTAACCAGAGCATGCGCGCCGACAATGGAACGCTTCCCGATGACGGCCCCGTCAAGAACGGTCGCACGCATGCCGATGAGCACTTCGTCCTCGACCGTGCATGCGTGCAGGATGGCCGCATGTCCGAGGGTCACGTCCTCACCGATGACACATGGGAAATCGTCGGCTACGTGCAAAATACAGCCGTCCTGGACATTCGATCCGCGTCCGATGGAGATTCGATTGATATCTCCGCGCAGGACGGCGGCGAACCACACACTGGCTTCCTCTGCGATATCGACGGCGCCGAGGATGGTCGCGTTTTGAGCAATGAACGCGGATTTGGCAATGCGCGGGCTGGAGCCGAGATAAGTTTGAATACGGGTTTCGAGGTCCATTTGGGAATTTTCGATTTTCGATCGGGATTTTCGATCTTATGGGTTTGTCGGCTTCAACATGGAATCGAAAATCGTGAATCCAAAACCGAAAATCGCGTTGGGAATTAAAGGCATTTCAATCGATGCCGGCGGGACATTGATTCAGCTGAAACGTCCGGTCGGCGAAGTCTACGCCGAAGTGGCTGGAGAGCAGGGGATTGCGTTGGATCCGCAGGCAGCGACCGCGGCGTTCCGGCATATCTGGAAATTGTTGCCCGAGCGTTCGGACGGGGAACGTCCTGATGATGACGCCGGTTTCTGGGCCGATATTGTCCGTGAAGTCTTGCGCCGAAACGGAGTCCGTTTGAGTTCTGCGGATTTTGACCGGTTTTTTGCAGCCGCGTACGAGCGATATCGTGGCGCGAAGGAATGGGCACTGTATCCCGAGGTGCTCGAAGTGGTGAGCGAATTGTCGAAGCGCTTTCCGATCGCCGTCACGTCCAACTACGATTTGCGCCTCGTTTCGACGCTGGAAGAGCTCGGTGTCTCCGGATACTTCCGAAAAATCATCGTGAGCAGCGTGGTCGGCGCCGACAAGCCTTCTCCCCGTATTTTCAAGGCTGCAACAGAAGCGCTGGAGCTGGCGCCTGAAGAAGTCCTGCACGTCGGCGATGAGGAGCAGGCTGATTTTCATGGGGCCCGAAATGCAGGGTTGAACGCCTGGCTCGTGAAGCGTCCTGAAGCAGACTTACGCGAATTGTTGGCAGGATGACACTTGCCAGCTGGTAGGCCAGTCGTGTATCTCGAACGGCTGCATGTCTCTCCGTAAAACGGTTGTGATTTTCGCTCTGGTCTGGTTGGCCGGCATTTCGTTTTTGCACAGTTCGCTGAACCTTGGCCTTTTCGACAAAAAAGAGCGAGGCGATCGCGTCGCGTACAAGCTCGGATTTCTGCCTGTCACCTGCCATCTGACGTGCCCAGTGACCCATTTCATCAACAAGAACATGACGGGCGAAGGCATGTTCGAACCGCTCCGATTTTCGAGTTGGCCGGAATTGAAGGAAGCCTTTCTTGCGGGTCAGACGTCGGCAACGTTCATCCTGGCGCCGATGGCAATCGCTTTGCGCGAACAGGGTGTTCCGCTGAAAATCGTCTATCTCGGCCATCGTGACGGCACGGCCGTCGTCGTGCATAAGGATTCCGGCATTTTTTCCATGCCAGACTTGCGGGGAAAGCGCATTGCGGTGCCCAACCGTTACTCCAATCAGCGTCTGCTGTTTTTTCGCGCCCTCAAACAGGCCGGCATGACCATCAAGGACATCACGTTGCTCGAAATGCCACCTCCGGACATGCCCGCTGCGCTTTATGCAAAAGCCGTCGACGCGATTTGCAGTGGCGAACCGTTCATGGGTCAGGCTGAATTGGATGGTTACGGACGCGTACTCTGGCAGACAAAGGATGTCTGGCCGAATTTCATTTCCTGTGTGCTGGCCGTGCACGAAAAAATGATCACAGAGCATCCCGATGCCGTGCAGGAGCTCGTAAATGGCATCGCCAAAAGCGGAAAATGGCTTGATCAAAATATGGATCACCGGATGGAAGCGGCCGAGTTCGTGAGCAGGAATTACTACAACCAGAACTCACGCCTGCTGCGCTTCGTCCTGAGCAAGCCGCCGGACCGGGTGAAATACACCAAGTTGCTGCCGCTGAAACCTGACTTTGAGGAGATTGAAGCGCTCGGAAAAGAGTCAGGCATTCTCCAAGGAACAGCCCATTTTGAGGACTACGTGGAGGACCGGTTTGCCGAGAAAGCGGCGGCTTTGCACGCTTACGCGTGGGAGGCTCCCAAGGAAAAATGAAGAATGGCGGTTCGGGAAAATGGCAGGCAATCCTCCTGCCGCTCATCGTTGCAGCCGTTTTATTGCTGGCTTGGGATGCCGCGGTGCGAGTGAGCAAAAGCGATTTGTTCCCGCGACCTGTCGACGTGCTCAAAGGCATCATCGAGCTGGCCCAGTCCGGCCTGCTTTTAAAGTACATCAGCGCGTCGCTCTTTCGCGTTTCGTGGGGCTTCGGCCTTGCTGTGCTTGTGGGTATTCCAGCGGGGCTGGCGCTGGGGTGGTATCCGCGGGCCTTTCAGGCGTTTAATCCGGTGATCCAGGTTTTCCGGCCGATTTCGCCAATTGCCTGGATTCCCATTGCCATCGTGTGGTTTGGCGTAACGGATGCCTCGCCGGTTTTCCTCATCTTTTTGGCGAGCGTGTTTCCGATCACCGTTTCGGCAATTTCAGCGGTCCAGAACATGCAGCCCGTTTATCTGCGGGCCGCGCAGAATTTCGGCCTCAGTCAGAGCGAACTCTTTCGGCTAGTTATTTTTCGGGCGTCGTTGCCGCAAATCATCACCGGCATTCGGATCGCGCTGGGCGTCGCATGGCTTGTTGTCGTTGCCGCGGAGATGATCGCCGTGAACTCTGGTCTGGGCTACCTCATCATCGACGCACGAAATGCCGGCAAACGCTACGACCTCGTCGTTGCCGGAATGGTGATGATCGGTCTCATCGGCCTGGGCCTGGATCTGCTCGTGCGCCAGTTAGAAAACTTCGACGAAGTCCGCTGGGGATATGCCAGCAAGCAATGATCCCGCTGAGCGGGGACGAATTTCGGATGCAGCGCGTTACTTTTTCCAAAAACAACCACTAACTTTCCTCCTTCGTCCTTCGTCACTTCCTGCCATGTCCGCCATATCCGTCCGCAATCTCTGGATGACCTTCCCCGCTAAAAAACGTGGGGCTGATCCCATCTACGTGCTTGAAAACGTCAACGCCGAAATCGAGAAGGGCGAATTCGTTTGCATTGTGGGTCCGAGCGGTTGCGGCAAATCGACATTGCTAAACGTGATTGGAGGATTCCTTACGGCGACTTCCGGCCAAGCGTTGGTTGAAGGCGCGCCGGTCAAAGGACCCGATCCGCGTCGCATTTTTGTCTTCCAGGAGAACGGCGTTTTCCCCTGGCTTACGGTTCGCGAAAACATTGGGTTCGGCCTGCGGCGACAGACGAACGTCGAGCGCGAGAGGATTGTTGCTCATTATGTCGAAATGGTCGGCCTTGCCGGTTTCGAAACGGCTTATCCGCGCGAACTCTCCGGCGGCATGCGGCAACGGGTCGAAATCGCACGCGCGTTGGCGGCGAATCCCGACATCATTTACATGGATGAACCCTTCGGTGCGCTGGATTTCATTACCCGATTGAAGATGCGCGCCGATCTGGTCCGCATTTGGAGTGCGGAGAAAAAGACCATTCTTTTTGTGACTCACGACATCGAGGAGGCCGTGCAAATGGCTGATCGCGTGTTCGTTATGAGCCGACGCCCCGCCACGGTGCAGGAAGTTGTTCCCATCGACCTCCCTCGTCCTCGCGACCTTGATTCACCGGATTACCTCGAGAAACGCGACCACATTTTTCGTGTTATGGGGATGAGTCTGCGAGTGGGGGAAACGCTGGCAGTCTAAAGGATTCCAGGTTTCAGGTTTCAGGTTTCAGGTTTTGGACCTGCGGCTCCTGAACCCGTTTTACGACGAAAATGAACGCGCAAAATGCTGCGCACGATCCCAGTGCGAGCAGATTTTCCCTCCAGCTCGGCGGAAAAATCAGGAAAAATCCATGCCCCTTAATCAATGCGGCAAAGCTCGACACGCAGAACGGCATCAAAAAGAGGCGGAATATCTGCCAGCCCGATAATTTTGTGCCTCCATCGGACGTGCTGATGACCAGCGCTGCTCCGATGATTCCTGAAATCCCCAGCGAACTAACCCACAGCCGCGGGCTCGGGTCAAAATAACGTGCGGCAAATGTCAGGTACCAGATCAGGTAGCACCAGAGAATCATTCGTCCGGTGGAAAGTTGGGCGAGATATTTCATCGAATCCCTGGATTGAACCCTCACGCCCGGTCACCAACCGGCGTATTACATGAAACCCGGCAATCGCCAATCAGCGAAAGACCGACTTTGCAGAACGACCTCCGCATTCAAGCGGTCATTGGCAGCGATGCGGGCTTCCGCATCCTCGCGGGTCCACCCCCAGGCAGCCATGTGGCGTTCGGCGAGGCGTTGCATGGCCAGTTCCAATGGGATATCCAGGAACCAGCGCTCATCGAATGCGGCCCTGACGGCATCCCAATGATCCGCGCGGTGCAGCACGTAAAGTCCTTCCACCATAACAAGCCGCGTGTCCGGGGCGACGGTAAACACATCCTCCTCTGGGTCGCGGACCTCGTGTTGAAAATCCGGCCAGGAGACAGCCTCATGACCTGCCGCTTTGCGTAAAGCTTCGAGGCGCGCAGCCAATGCCTGAGGATCAAACGTCCACGGGGCGCCCCGCCGGGCAAAAGCTTCATCCGGGTTGGGAAGCTGTCGCAGTGCAGCGCGAGTGAGGTGAAAGCCATCCATGCCCAGAGCCACCATCGTGCCTGACCCCGCCAGTTTGTTTACTTCCTCGGCCAGCTTCGTCGCGAAAGTGCTCTTACCGGAGCCCGGCAGCCCGGCCAGGCCGATCAGGATGCGACGCGATTCGTTTGCGGTCAGAAGCGAAAGCAGGTGCTCGATGGGCCTTTCCAGAATCGGGGGGTCGATATCATCCATTGAGCAACCTCAGTAGTGCTCCGGAAACACGCTGCCAAGCGAAAAAATTGGTGCGAAGAAACGCTGTGCGGAGTTTGTGCTCTTTTTGATGATGTTGGACATCGCAAACAACCCTGCAGATACGCACTCAGCGCAAAGCGCCATGGAGTGCTGCGCTACGGCGCAGCTTTCCTGGGAAGCGAGTCAGTCCGGACGATTCTTGCCAGGCTCCGTCTCATGCCCGTCACGCGCACAAAGCTGTGCGGTAGCAGAACCGCTTTGGCGCCGTGTGACGGGATTGAGACAAAGCCTTGGCCAACGTTTGTGGACTGGCGCGCTTCCCAGAAAAGCGGTGCTGCAGCACCGCACTCCACGGCGCTTCGCACTGGAAAACATCCCCCCACAGACGGCCTCCACGGCTTACCCGCAATTCGTGCAGGGTTCGCGTAAACGGCCTTCTTCGAGGTCGATCAGGTCGAAATAGGTTCGCACATCGGTGCGATCACTGCCGCCAGCCTTTTTAAGCGAGTATCGGAAGCGGGCCATTTTTTCTGCGGTATCGGGATGTTGATCGATCATCGCCTGGCTCCATTGTTCGATGGCCTCAGACGTGTGGCGGGCACCGTTTCTTTGGATCCAATTCAAAATGTCTGCATCGCTTTCCAGGCGATAAACGGCTTCTTCAAACGCGCCGGAATCGACCCGGAGAAACGCGAGCAGATTTTTGTCGAAGCCAACCGTTTTGTAATTGTAGCCCTTGAGTAGCCCCTGCCGGTGGAGACGGGCTTTGTCGATGAGCCGTGGCAAATGGACATAGCCTCCGAGGCGTTCGTTGGGACTGCGTGGATAGCGTTTTTCCATGGAAAGCGGTTGATTTCTCGTTGGGTTTATGAAAATCCGAAGCCGAGTTCCGGCTGCGGACTTTCCCGGTTCGATTCCGGGTTTCTTTTCTTCGCAGGAATCAGTTCTTTTTGTTCGGATTGCTGCTGTCCGATGCTCATTTCCCCGTGAAATTCGCCACCGCGATCAATCGAGATTCCCCTCGCGAAGAGCGCCCCAGTGATGGAACCCGATTTCGTGATGTGGACGGTCCCCGTAGCCAGGATACGGCCTTTCATTTCTCCTTCGACGATCACTTCGTCCGCGTGAACAGGGCGAAAAAAATCCAGGTCCGACCCTTTGAGGATACGGAGGATTTTCGTCTCGATGCCGCCGGGAAGCTTGCCTTTGTATTTGATGCGCATCTCGCCGAGACACGTCAAATTCCCCCGCAAAATGCCGCGGATTTCTGCGGAGCCACAAATGGCGCGCGTGCTGTTCATGTCGCCCCGGGACGTCACATAAATGTGGCCCGCGGTGCGAACGGCGCGGCTGAATGCGCCGACGATTTTGACATCCTGAAGGTCGAGGTAGGCGCCGCAGGAACGGCACGAACAAGACGTGGCCGATCGTGACGCTTCCTGACGGGCGCCGCACTCAAAGCAGGCAACGATTTTTGGCCCGCTTGCGGGAAGGAGCGAAGAAACGACACGACTCCACCACCCGGCATTTTCGGACTTTTCTGTCAGGGCGGCGCCGGGGGCGGCGGTTGCCTCTGGCGCAATGGTGTCCTTTGGGGGCTCCACAGGCCGCCGCACAGGCGCCGGCGGCTGCCGGCTTAATGGCTCTCCAATGGCGAAATACTGGTTGCAAGCTCTGCAAAAAGTTGTTTTTGCGAGCTTGGCCTCCATCTGCTCCGCGCCACAGTGCGGGCATTGAACTTTGACCTTTTGAACGGCCGGCTTGGACGGCTTTGCCACCGCGTGGATTCTATTTTAGCGTCCCGCGAATGCTGGTTCCTTGGGGGCAGGCGCCGGTGCTGGTGGTGGTAATGAGTGGCTCGGCTCGCTCTTGGGTATCAGATTTTTGTTGGGAGTGACCTCCGATTTGCCGACGAACGTAGCGCCTTCTTCGATGATGAGGCGGGCGGCCTTCAGGTCTCCGATCAATTGGGAGCGAGCCTTAAGTTCGCATTTTTCCGCTACGGTGATGTTGCCGTTGACTTTGCCAAAAACGGTCACGGATTTGGTCTTGATCTCTCCGCGCACGTCCGCGTTTTCCCCAAGGGTCAGGGTGCCTTCAGAAAAAATCTCCCCTTCGACTTTGCCATCAATGGACAAGTCATTGGTAAATTTGATCGAACCTTTGATTTCTACGTCACTGGAAAGTGAGTTCTTGATGGAGCTGATGTCGGCCATAATTCTATTTGGTGTGTTAGCTATCGGTTTTCCGGATGGCTCAACCTGGGACGCGCTGGGCGGAGGCGGAGGATTGTTTCCGGCTGGAGGCGTTGACTTCTGGGATAACAGGTTCTTCAACACGCCCGCATTATGGCCAGCCCAATTAGCGTGTCAACGGAAGGAAAGGGCGATCTCAGAATTGCTGCCCGGTTGCCGTTGCCGGCGGCGTTGACAACACAACGGCTGCGGCGAACATCGGCGCTGTGCAATCGATTCTGCGGGCGTCACTTCTTGTTTTTATTTGGACAATCGTCACTGCGCCCATCCAGGCGCATGCTGCGGATTGGAAACATGCGGCCCAACCGGCATGGGGGCTGGCGTACGGTCAGTGGTGGAAACCGCCAGGCCAGGCGCAGGCCTGGAAAATGGATTGCTCAAATACCGTTCGCTGGATGGTCCGGTCGCAAACAGGTGTCTCGTTGCCGCGCACGGTGTCCGATCAATATCGGACAGTGAAGCAGCAGGGAAAACTCTGGCGTATTTCGCCCAAAAACATACGCGCTCTTCGAAAGCGTCTGCGCCCAGGCGATCTTCTTTTCTGGGAACACACCTACAAACCTGTCCGAAAACCGCCGGTAACCCATGTGATGATTTATGCCGGGACCGACGCCCAAGGGCGTTGGTTGATGACTGGGGCATCTACAGGCGGTGGCGTGGGCGTTTTCCCGTTCGATCCCATGCAGCCAAGCGGCGGATACCGCTACTTTTTGGGGCTGTTCAAGAAATCCGGCCGGTTTGTCGCTGTGGGAAGGATTTGATCTCCGTCTCAAACATTGCAGTTCACACGGAGTCACGAACACGGAGGAAAAAATTGCAGCTGACCTCCGTTCGACACACCGTATTCGTGGTTTATCCCATTGCTTGAAACGCTCGTCTATTTTGGCCTCTCTTAGCGTGTCTCCCGTGCCTCCGTGTGAAATGAAGATCACACCGTGAAAAAGGTCGCTATCGTCGGTGCCGGTCCAGCCGGCTTGCGTGCTGCGGAAGTTCTTGCCGAGTCCGGTGTCAGCGCGGTGACGGTTTTTGATCAACGTCCGTCAGCGGGGCGAAAATTTCTCGTTGCCGGGCGCGGCGGACTGAATCTGACGCATTCGGAGCCGCTGGCGCAATTTGTCACGCGCTACAGTGCCGGCCCTTGGGAACGGATGCTGCGTGTCTTCGGCCCTGAAGATTTGCGAGTGTGGGCCGCAGGGCGGGGTGTTGAAACGTTTGTGGGAACGAGTGGGCGGGTTTTTCCCGTAGAGAAACAGGCTGCGCGTTTGCTGCGACGATGGATTGCGAGACTGAGGGAACTTGGCGTGGATTTCCGGGTGAAAAATCGGCTCACGGCGATCCGGCCAGGACCGTTGGTCGGGTTGCAGATCGATGGGGCCTGGCACGAATTCGATGCTGTTATTCTCGCGCTGGGCGGCGCTTCCTGGCCGGAAACCGGCTCCGACGGCTCGTGGCCCGCGATGTTGACTGGACATGGAATCAGCATAACTCCCTGGCAACCTGCCAATTGCGGTTGGGAAGTCGATTGGCCCGCAGAGTTTCTCGAACGATTTGATGGATTGCCGCTCAAGAATCTGGCCGTGACTGCAGCGGGTCACCGCGTGCGGGGCGAATTGCTGATTACCAAATATGGTCTCGAAGGCGGCGCTTTGTATCAGCTCGGTTCCCGGCTCCGGAAGATGGAAAAACCTCTTCTCGAGATCAATTTTCGTCCCGATGCAACGCGGCCTGTGTCTCTCGAAAGACTTCCGGCGCCCGTCCGGTGGCTTCTCAAGAATCGTGCTCGTGGCATTCAGGACGTCCATTCCTTTCCGTTGCCGCTGCAAAAACCCCGGCCCATTGACGAAGCCATTTCCAGCGCTGGCGGCGTGGCGTGGGATGAACTGGACGAAACGCTGCAATTGTACAAGGCCCCTGGCGTTTTTGTCTGCGGCGAAATGATCGATTGGGAAGGGCCCACGGGCGGTTATCTGCTCCAGGGCTGCTTCACGACAGCGACGGTGGCCGCGCAGGGAGCGGTAGCGAGGGTGGCGGCTTCGGTGAAGCCGCCTGCAACGACGGGATGAACTGGCAGGGCGGCCTCAGTAAAGTCGCCTACAAACGGACCGAAGAGGGGCGTCGTCTACGCGGTGCTGGCGGCGGCTTCGGTTCCGGTCAGAAGGTCCTCCGCTGCAGCAAGTTGTTCCTCGTTCCCAAGCAGCAGAACGTTGTCTCCTGCCAGCAATTCCTCATCCGGTCCGGGATTCACGACGTTGCTTCCATTTCGCTCGATGCCGACAATGCTGGCTCCGGTTCTAGAGCGAAGTTTCAGCTCAATGATCAACTTGCCCACCGCGGACGAATCGGGATGCAGTCCAACGGTTTTCAGCGTTGCCTCGCGCAAAAGGGACGGCAACGCGGCCACCTCTCCATGGTGCCGTGCCGCCGGTGGTTGCGACAACGTCTCCTGAAGTGCTCCCTGCGCTCTCGCATGGAGCTGAATAAAGCTCCGGCGCAACAAGATCGTCGCTCCGATTAATACGGCGGCAAGCACCAGGAGGACATTCCACGTGGGCAAAATCGCCGAACTCAACAGTAGAACGCACAGGAGTAATCCCACGCAGCCGGCTGCGAAAACGATGGTCGAGACCACCGCACGCAGCGACGCGGTATTCGGGCCCGCGGCGGCCCGTGTAACGCTGATTTCTGCGAGCAACATGCACAATGCCTGCCACTTGCGCACAATGGCGATCAGCATCGGCAGGGATAAAACCATGGCGCTCAACCAAAGAATTGCATGCAGGCCTTTGACACCTCCAGGGACCGTCGGCCACCAGTTCATGGCCGGTCGTTTCACAAAAACCGCGGCGATGAAAACGGCGGTTACAAGCAGGAGATTCAAACCGATTTGCCACGACCATTTACGAATCAATTTCAATGCCATGCTGCCCTCGCGGCCGTTCGCCACGTGCCCGATCCAGCGCGTGTAAGCCTCGAGATAGGCTACCAGTGGACGCGGCGACATGCGATCCATCCATCCGACCACCGAGTCCGTACTCCGCACCAGATAGGGCGTAAGCAAGGTCGTGAATGCTGATACCGCCACTGCCAAGGGATACATAAACTCGCTCGTCACGCTCTTTTGCTGGCCCAACGCGGCGATGATGAAAGAAAATTCTCCGATTTGCGCCAACCCCATCCCGACGCGCAGGGACGAGCGCATGTCGTTGCCCGCGACGAACGCGCCCGCGGTGCACGTAAGGACTTTGCCCGCGACCACGACGGCCGTGATGATCAGGATCGGTGCCCAGTATTTCACCAGAAGCGCCGGATTGATCAGCAAACCGATCGAGACGAAAAACACGGCGCTGAACAAGTCCCGCACCGGCTGCATAAGCAGCTCGATCTTCGCGATTTGCCGTGCTTCGGCAATGATCGCGCCGATGAGAAATGCGCCGAGCGCGACGCTGTACCCGAGCCGGACGGCGATCAGAGAGACGCCAAAACAGAGCCCGATCACCGTAATAAGCAGCATTTCGTTGCTCTTGAATTTGGCGACATAATTCAACAGACGCGGCACCGCGATCAGGCCGGCGACGAGTAATACGACCAAAAACGCACTCAGTTTGACGACGGTCATTCCAATTTCGCCGGCATCCAGGGATCCTGTCGTCGCGAAACCGGAAAGCAGCGCGATCATCACGATGGCAAGGATGTCTTCGACGATCAGGATTCCAAAAATTAGTTCCGCGAATTTTTCCCGCGTTTTGCCCAGTTCCTCCAGAGCCTTGATGATGATCGTCGTGGATGAGATCGACAGGATTGCCCCTAGAAAAACGCTGTCCATCTTGTTCCAGCCAAACAGCCGCCCAAGTTCGTAGCCGGCGAAGATCATGAGCAAAATCTCGAATGCCGCTGCTACGAGAGCCGTCGCGCCCACTTCGCGGAGTTTGCGAAGACTGAATTCCAGCCCAAGCGAGAACATGAGGAACACAATGCCCAGTTCGGAGAGCGTCTGGATCGTGTGCGGATCGTGAATCAGTGGAAACGGCGGCGTATGCGGGCCGATGATCACGCCGGCCAGAATGTAGCCGAGCACCACGGGCTGTTTCAGGCGGCGAAAGAGAATCGTCACGAGGCCCGCGACGATCATGACCACGGCCAGATCCTGAAGAAAGGTGATGTGATGCATTCGGTAAAAATTTACCGCAGGCCTGCCATTCACGTCGCGCTTTTATTCCGGGTTATGCCTTTTATTCTCGATCACAAACCCATGAAAAAGCTCCTCCTTGCGTGTGTCCTGATCGCTGCCGCGAGCGCCGCCTTAAGCCGGTTCGATTTTCGAGATGGCGCCGGTTTTCGTTCGGGCGCTGGGAACGAGCGGGCGCTGGTTGAGGCGATCGAGCGTCAGAAAAGCGATGTTCTGGTCCGGGGGCAGGGTGTCGTTGCGAGAATCCTGCCCGACGATAATAACGGTAGCCGTCACCAGCGGTTCATCCTACGGCTCCCCACAGGACAAACCGTCTTGATTGCGCATAACATCGATATAGCTCCCAAAATTCCGTCACTTCGGTCTGGAGACACCGTTTCGTTTCAAGGGGAATACGAATGGAATCCTAAAGGCGGCGTTGTCCACTGGACCCACCATGATCCGGACGGCCGCCACCCCGATGGCTGGCTGAAGCACGGTGGGCAGGTGTTTCGGTAACCGGTGGGACGGTGTCTCAGTGGCTATTCAGGAAATACCGGGGCATTGGTGCGCTCTAAATGGCCCGCTGCCGAAGCGCGACGAAGGAGCATTCCGATGAGACCTGTGACTGAGGAGCAGTGCCATTCTCGACATAGGCTCCCGCATTTTCTCCGTATCCCCTTAACAGCAAACTAGCCCGTCCTCAAAAAAGTAGGTCGGACAATGTATTTCACTGCCACAATGAAGGCGCCGGCGCTGTGCCAGGGTGGGTTTGAGTGATAAGGGGAAAAGCGCAATTGGAAAAAACGGTGGGACGGCGCTGTGCGTCACAACCGATGTGTACCCCATCTCACTTGACCACTGACCCCATGAACCAACGAGGTTCGGCGCAACTTGCGATGATCAGTCCGCGGCGAGCCAGGACCTGGCGTCATTGATCTCCGTGTGGTCGAAGTAGCGAATGGAGGCATTGGTGAACGGGCGACAAAAGGCACTCATGGCTTTTTCCCACGCTTTATCCCCGACCATCGCAATCCGGTCGATGTCCCCAGAGTGCTGTACTCCGAATCTAATGTCGTGCCATAGCGTGGGGGCATCCCATCCGTGAAAATCTTTCATGTCGAAGAGGATGCGCACCCTCCCATGCTTTTTTACAAGCCTTTCGAATTCCGGGACGAAATTCCTGTAGTCGTCCTTGTGGAGCTTATCCGTGACTTCCACGTCTAAGAGGTTTCCAGTGCTTTCTTCAGTCAGTTTGATTGCCATAACTCCGTTTGGTTTGTGGGTTGAATAGAAGCAGACTTCTATCGCCCCCCAAATTTTTTGACTCCCGGAGGAGGGTTCGAGTTCAAATTTCGACGCCTCTCCCGCAACAAAATGAAAGACGATGAGGTAGGGCTGTCTGCGATTCTGCAAAGCCCCAGGGAGACCGCCCTGGGTGTATTTCGAGTTTTTACCCCCGCATCAATCCCAGATACCAGCCGACCAGTTTCGGACCCGCGAAAACCCACACGAGAGCGCCGGCGGCGAGATAGGGGCCGAAGGGGATTTTTGCGGACCATTCGCGCTTGCCGAGAAGGATGGCTCCGACGCCCAGCACGGAGCCGAACACGGCAGCTACAGGGACGACAAACAGCACAGCCTTCCATCCGAGAAATGCGCCGATGGCCGCGATAAACTTGACGTCGCCGAAACCCATTGCCTCGCGCGGAATGACGATCTGGCGCACGACCCCCGTGACCTCTTCCACCTGCTCGAGAGACCATGTTCGGCCGCCGGTTTCCAGTCGGTCGTGGAAGAAAATGAGCTCCGTTTGCGTCAGCGCTTTGCGGTTTACGGAGGCGCTCTCCACAGTCAATATCAGCCGGTCCTTTGGCCTGAAAAAAAGCTCCGTCCACGGGAGGGAATCCTTATTCACCGTCAGCACAGGCTGGTCGCCTTCCTGGATAATCCTGAACGTTTGCGCCTCCGGGAACGTGATTTTCTTCCTTCCGAAAGCCAGTTTTCCTAATTCCACGACTCCCCAGAGCAGAACAAAACCGGAAGCCGCCCCCAGCACGGACAGTCCAAGTGCTTTCCAATGTGATGCCGTCTGCATCATCGCGGGCAGCCCTGCGCTCAACAGTGCCCCTGCGACTGTCCCTCCGATCGTTATTTCATCCGGGATGATGCAAAAATCGAAATCAATGAACGTGGCCACGATGAGCAGCGACACGAAGATCCAATAGGGCAGCCACAACACCGGCGGGTACCGAAGGAAGATCGCCAGAAAAAGGAGCGCCGTCAGGAGTTCCACGCCCAGATACCGGGGTGAAATTTTCGCGCCGCAATAAGCGCATTTTCCCCGCAACCACATCCAGCTCACCAGCGGGAGATTGTGGCGCCATTTGATTGGTTGGTTGCATGAGGGACAAAACGATCGTTTGGGATGGCTCACCGACATGTCCCTTGGCATGCGGTAGATGCAGACGTTGAGGAAGGATCCGATGCAGGCGCCAAGAAGGAAGGAAAACGCTGCGAACAATCCGAAATACCAGGGAGAAATCACGCCGGAGGAGTGAACGCTCCCGGCAAGCCGGAGTCGAGTCTTTAGGTCGTGTTTGGAAAACAGGTGCTACCGTTGCAGTCGGCCTCACTAAGGTCGGCTATCGCAGGCTTTCCCACCCCGCCGGCTCACCAAACCTAGGCTTTTCGCGGGTTCTGGGAGCGCCAACGTCAGCCGACACGCGCCAGCTTTCAGTGCAAATCCTTCGGTCGGACTCGGCTGACGAGGCCATGGCACTAACATTACTGGCGAAATGGGCCGATCAGGAAATAGGCTACTCCGACTGCATCAGCTTCTGCCTGATGCGCCGCCATCGAATTCCCACGGCGTTTGCGTTTGACCGGCATTTTCAGCATGCGGGTTTTCAGCCGTTTATGGATTTGAATGCGTGAGGGCGGAGGATCCGCGGCAATCATCGCGCTAGCCGCGGATTAACAAACAGATGCGCGCCGGAAATGGGATGTGTGTGGATCAGGCGCCAGGAGCGATCAATGGCAGCAGCATCCTTGTCGCTGAGCACGAGGAAATCAAACTGATCGATGTGCGAAGGGTTGAGACCGTCGGCAACCGGCGCCAGCCTGTTTGGGAAGCGGACGACCCTGTAGTACTCGAGCGCAGGCTGATACAGCCACTGTGACGCCGCGGTCGTCAATGGCCGATCGGTCGGCCATGCCGCCATCGTTTCCGCGATTACTCGCGACCCGGCATCGTATCGCCATGTTGTGTACGAGCGCAGCGTGAACTGCTCGATCGACGTCGCAATCAAGATGAGCAGCACGGCACTTCCCGTCACCGTCGCCCAACCCCGCGGAACCGATCGTGTGAGCGTGGCGACAGTCACAATGAAGAGTGGAATGAAGTAGAGGCCCGTTCGTCCCGCGGGGTAAGGCATGTGAAAAACCACCTGCGCCGCGATCAGCAGACCCAGCGTCGTCGCCCAAGTGACTGCGAGGAGTATTCCGCTGCGAAACAGCGCAACGCCCAGCACGACAGGGATCGCCAGCGTGAGGATGCGCTCAAACAGTCGGGCAGCGCTGGTCATGCTCCATGCGGTTGGATGGTGAGCGAGCGACATGGACACGAGCGATGAGAGCGTCTCGCCGAGGGTGTCGGCTCCGAAGACGAAGTGCTCTCGCGTGGCGTGACTCAAAGGTACGACAATGACCGCAGCACACAGGACTAGTCCTGGCAGCCAGAGCCACGTCACCAGCTCTCTGGGATGAAGTCGCGCCGGACGTGTCGTGAGCACGGCCGCCGATGCGCCTATTACGAGACCCACGGCGGGAAACAGAAACGCCAGATTTGCGGCCACACTGGCCCCAAGTGCCAGGGAGGCTGCGAGCCAGCCGCGCGTCCGCGGCGTATCGTCAACCAAATTCCGCTGCACCTGCAGCAGCGCGAACAGCCAGAAGAACAGGGCAAGGCCGTATCCTCGGGCGGCAGACAGGAAATCGAGGACCAACGGGTTCAGCGAGAGCGCTCCTGCCACGAGCACGAAGAGCAGCCCCGATCCGCCAACGAGCCTGGCAATCGCAAACACCACCCAGAGATAGCCTGCGGCGGCAAGCACCGTAGGCAATCGGAGCGTAAACTCTGACGTGCCAAACGCGCGGGTCGTGACGCTGG
Organism: Chthoniobacterales bacterium; assembly: GCA_036525185.1. Lineage (GTDB taxonomy): Bacteria > Verrucomicrobiota > Verrucomicrobiia > Chthoniobacterales > DASVRZ01 > DATDAW01. The sequence continues at coordinate 62,158 of DATDAW010000036.1, forward strand.
CGAGGATACTGAAGAGCACGTGGTTGTTGGCGGTGTAGTGCATGAAGGGGTCGCCAAGAGAGTTCCCCACGAACATGAGGTAGGTGACTGCCTCGTCGTACACGATCGATTGCGTGGCTGCGCGGTAGATGTTCACGACGAAGACCACGGCGAGCAAGGTCGCCGCGATCGCCCCAAAAACCCTGGGTTGTCTGATCACCACGACGGCATGGTGCCACAGAACGTCACACCTGCGCCACCATCCTTCTACATGCAGAGTGCAGGAGGAGTTCTTTTCCCCTGCTGCTTCTTTGTCAATTTTTCCGCTGGCGTTCCAGGCTAAACTGCGCTTTGGTCCACACCCCGCCAAAAGCGCACGACACACGAACGGAATGACCGATCTCAAACAACATCTCAAAATTGGTTTGCCCTCCGGCAGTTTGCAGGAGGCCACTTTGGATTTGTTCGAAAAAGCCGGCTTTTCAATAACAGTCTCCAAGCGGAGCTACCGACCCGCCATCGATGATCCCGAGATCGTGATCCGGCTCCTGCGCGCGCAGGAAATCAGCCGGTACGTCGAGGATGGATTCCTCGATTGCGGGCTCACGGGGCGGGATTGGACGGAGGAAAACGGCTCCGATGTCGAGGTCATCTGCTCGCTTCCGTATTCCAAGGCCACGGCAAATCCCACGCGCTGGGTGCTTGCCGTTCCGGAAGATTCCGCGATCCACACGGTGCAAGACTTGGAAGGGAAACGCATTGCCACGGAAGCGGTCGGGCTGACGAAAAAATTTCTCTCCAAACAGGGTGTGACCGCTCACGTCGAGTTCAGTTGGGGCGCGACGGAAGTCAAAGTGCCGGATCTGGTGGATGCCATCGTCGATATCACCGAGACGGGATCGTCCTTGCGCGCCAATAAATTGCGCGTCCTGGAAACCTTGACTGAATCGTTCCCGCAAATCATCGCCAACAAAGCGGCCATGCTCGACCCGTGGAAAAAGGCGAAGCTGGACCGCGTCGTCCTCCTGCTTCAGGGTGCGCTCAACGCCCGGGACAAGGTTGGACTGAAGATGAATATTGCGGAAAATCAGTTGAAAAATCTGCTTGCCGCTCTACCCTCGCTCCGGAATCCGACGGTCTCGCACCTGGCGCAGTCAGACTGGGTGGCCGTGGAGACGGTGATCGACGAAAAAGTCGTTCGCGAAATCATCCCGCAGCTCAAGGCTCTGGGCGCGGAGGGGATCATCGAATATTCCCTGAACAAGCTGGTTTACTGACCTGAACCGCCTTTTTCGCAACTCCGAAACCCTTCCAAATATTTAGCAGACACAAGACACAACCAACCTCGTATGGGTTCACTCAAGAAAAGAAGAAAAGCCAAAATCGCAAAGCATAAGCGCCGGAAACGCATGAAAGAGAACCGGCACAAGAAGCGTTTGCGCTATAAGTCCTAGGCGGTAAACTGTGGTCTCATGACCCTTTCCAACCGCGGAACGCCGGCTACATCTCAAGGCGCTCCCGGTATCGGGCATTCCCGGCAAACCGCTTTTGTTACACAACGCCATCCTGCTCTGTCCACGATGTTTCGGACGTACTCGCAGGTCGCCATTTTCATTGCCGCTGGACTCGCGTTCAGCGGCTTCTGGTCTTGGCCAGGGACCGTGTCGTCCGCTTTCGCGGCTGAGAAGACGCCGGTCAATTCCGGGAAAAAGGTCGCCCAACAACCGCAGAAAAACGTCGGGGTAGGCGACGTCACGCTCAGTTTCCAGTTCGAGAAGGCAAAAGGAGATCTCGTTCTCTCAAAGAACGCCGAACATTCGGCCGACGCCATGGCGAACTTTGTCCGGGGCCTCATGCATGAGGACGACGGCAACATCAACGGTGCCCTCGATGCGTACGAAAAAGTCCTTTCGCTGGATCCTGCCGGAGCCGATCCCAAACTGGCGGCCCGAGTTGCCACCGAATACGCCCGGCGTGGCGATGTTGCCGAGGGAATCAGCCTGCTCAAAGACATCATCAAAGCCCAGCCGAAGGAGCCGCTTCCATACGTCACCGCTGCATTTTTGTATCTCCGGCAGCTAAACAAGCCTGATCTTGCGGAAAAATACGCCCGGCTGGCGGTCGAAGTCGCGCCTTACGATCTGCGTTCCCAGCAGGCCCTTTTTTCCGTGCTCGACGCACAGGGCGACTCGATTCTAGCCGAAAAAGCACTCGACGAAGCGGCCAAACTCGACAGCGAAAACGCCGATTTTTGGTTTGGCCTCGGCGATCTGTATCTGCGGATCTACGCGCGAGACAATACTGAGGACCGGATGACCGTCGCGGAGCGCGCCAAAGTCGCCGCGGTCTACCAGAAAGCGCTTGCCCACGGTGAAAACAATCCCATCGTCCTGAGCCGGGTCGCGGATTTCTACAGCAAAACCGGCGACATCCAGACTGCCATCCCGCTGTATTTGAGAGCGATCGCCGAGAACAGCGGAGCTTCTGAATCCTTGCAGACGGATGTGCGCGAGCGGCTTGCGCAAGTGTTTCTTAACCAGGGCAAACGCAGGGAAGCCATCGAAATGCTCGAAGGTTTGGTAAAACTCAACCCTCTGAAAACGGAAGCCTACCTCCTCCTGGGCGAGATTTACGAGAGTTCGAAGGAGTACGAATCGGCTTTGGCCAATTATCAGCAAGCCCTGCTCACCAAACAGAGCGATCCGCGCGCCTACCTGCTCGTCGCGCGCACCGCGCTGCGTCTGAAGCGTCCGCTCGACGCCATCAAGACCCTGCTCGATGCGCGCAGCCGGTTCGCGTCCCCAGAAATCACCACGTGGCTGGCGATTTCCTATAGTCAGGCCGACAAATTGCAGGAATCCCTCACGACCTTCGAGGAAGCCATCCAGGAATCGAAAAATTACGACCAGGATATCCTCAACTCGAATTTCTATCTGAGTTACGCGGAGGCAGCCCAAAAGGCCGGACTGTACGACAAGACCGTGTCACTCATTCGCAAATCCATCGACATGGATCCTTCGAATGCGCATCAAGGGCAGAATTTTCTCGGTTATTTCTGGGTGGACCGCGGGGAAAATCTCGAGGAAGGCGCGGAGTTGATCCGCCAGGCGCTTGCGGTTGAGCCGGACAACGGTGCCTACATCGACAGCCTCGGCTGGTATTATTACAAAAAAGGGAATTACGACGAGGCATTGAGGGAACTGCTACGGGCTGCCGAACATTTGCCCGAGGAAGATGCCGTCGTTTACGACCACATCGGCGATACGTATCTCAAAAAAAACCAACTGCCTGAGGCCATGGATTACTGGCAACGCGCGCTTCGCCTCGACCCGAAAAACAAAACCATCGCGGGCAAAATCGACGCGCATAACGAGAAGGTCACCGTCAATAAACCCGCACCCGGCGGGAAGAAGTAGGGGGAGAGGTGATAGGTGAGAGGGGAATGGGGAACAGCGCGGGTGAAGGCGTGAAACGACTGAGCCGCAATCCGTCCCTGGTTATTCGCAATTCGCCATTCGCCACAGCCCCAAGGCGCGTTTCATTGCCGGCCCAGGGCAACGCCCTGGGGTAGGGGCATCAGACCATCCCGAGCGGCAGAAACGTTGGATTCAGACACCGCAAATGCGCCGTAGGCCGCCTCGACGGATACGGCGGATGGTCCGTCGTTTTCTCGCCATCACTCACCCCCGCTCGCCGTTTCCCCTTTCCCCTTTCCCCATTTCCCCATTCACGAATCATTACCACCCCTGGAATCCGCCTTCCGCTCCGCTTTCGTTAGGGCGTCGATGAGAAGCGTGATTTCCCCCTTCGGCGGATGAGCCTCATAATGGGCGAGCAACGTGGCGGCTGTCCCCTGGCGAAATTCCTCGAATTGCTTCGTGAGTTCCCTCGCCACACAGATGCGGCGATTCGGCGCGATCCGGCTCAACACTTCGAGCGATTTCAAAAGACGGTAAGGGGACTCGAAAAAAATCGTCGTGCTTTCCCGGTCTGCAGCCCGCCGCAATTCACGCTCGCGCTGCCCGCTTTTCACCGGCAAAAAGCCGCTGAACGTCCACTCTGCCGTGTCAAAACCCGATCCTGCCAACGCCACGAGCACGGCTGACGGCCCGGGAATAATCGAATACGGCAGCCCATTCTCAATGCATGCCGCGACAAGCCGCCGTCCCGGGTCGGACACCGACGGCATCCCTGCATCGGTAATGAGCGCCACTTTTACCCCGTCGCGCATTCGAGTAATAAGATCCGCAGTCCGACTGGCTTCATTATGCTCGTGGTAACTCACCAGCGGCTTGGAAATCCCGTGCCGTTGCAGCAACCGCAGAGAATGACGTGTGTCCTCGGCAGCAATCACATCCACATCGCGCAGGGTTTGCAGCGCGCGCAGCGTGATATCCTCCAGATTGCCAATGGGCGTCCCGACGACGTAGAGCATGGTTGTTGTTAACGGTTATCGGTTATCGGTTATCGGTTATCAGTTATCAGGGAGTTATCGGTTTAACCATTAACCATTAACGGATAACCGATAACCGTTAGCCAATCTTCAAGTGTTTCCCCGAAGCGCCCCGCAGCACCTGGAGGATTTCGGCAACAACGCTTACGGCGATTTCCGCAGGCGATTCCGCAGCGATGTCGAGACCGATCGGAGCAAAAACACGCTCCAGCCCGGATCGATCAATGCCTGCGGCAGCGAGTTCATCATAAACGCGCCGCACTTTCCGCCGGCTGCCGATCATGCCGATGTAACCGATTTCCGGATACTCCAACGCCGCCGCAAGCGCTTCCCGGTCCATTAGAAAATTCCGGCTCACCATCACCAGCGCGTCCTTCGCGCCCCAGATTCTGGACCGCACAAATTCCGCCGGCGTAACCCCGCTCACCGTCCGGATGGAGGATGTGTAATAGGGTTCACCCAGCAATTCCTTCCGATCGTCCGCCACGCTCACGGCGAATCCGCATTTCGCGGCCAGCTCCGCGATCGCCTGTGCGCAATGCCCTGCGCCGACGATTCCGAGATGTGGCGCAGCGCTCTGCGGCTCGATGAAAACCGTCACTTCGCCGCCGCAAATCGCTCCGAATGAATCCGGTCGATCCTCCCGCAGGGTGAATGTTTTCAGGACCGGCTCTCCGTCGCGTATTGCCTCCATCGCGGTTTCGATCACCAACGACTCGAATTTTCCGCCGCCGATTGTCCCCGAAATCGTTCCTTCCGGGTAAACAATCATTTTCGCTCCGGTCTTCCGCGGAACCGAACCCTGCACACGTGCGACGGTAACCAGCGCGCAGCTGGCCCCGCGGTTGCGGGCCTCCATCAATTCATCCAAAAGGGAGCGGCCAGACATTTGATTGCGGATGTTATTTTCTTTTTTGATTGAGGATTAACCACCAGGATACCAAGACACCAAGGTTTTTAGGGTGCAAAGAAGTTCGCAGGGAGGGAGTTCGTCTGGTTTTGGGGGTCAAGACGTCTAGAGTTTCATCGATCATTAATTCACGGTTTCGCTTGGTGTTCCGGGTGTCTTGGTGGTTAATCGGTTCCCTGGGTTGGGCAGAAAACGTCCTTTCGCCTTGCCAGATTTCTGTTATTATTATACGCATTCAGTCCCATGTCTGACGAACCTTCCCCGTCTTTGTTATTGCTGGAGAAAGCGTTTGCGCGTCCGACCGATGGCCAGCTGCCATTGCACGCAAAAGTCCATCGCGGGTTGCGGTATGCCATCGAGAACTTTTTCGAAGATGGCCAGCGTTTCTTTACCGAAAAAGAGCTCATCGATAACCTGAAAGTCTCTCAGGTGACTGTCCGCCGTGCCGTGTACGATCTCGTGCGTGAAGGTCTGCTCGAGCGGCGCGTGGCCAAAGGCAGTTTTGTCCGTAAACGTCCTGGCGGCCGCAGTGACGTCTTTGAAGTTGCCGTCCATTTGGCGGATTGGGATTCGTCGTTCCTGAGTCAGACTCTGCGCCAGGTGCTCGGCTCCTGCAGCTCGAAACGGCTGTCTCCGAAAGTTTTTTACTCGCGTCAATCGGGCGCAATGCTCAGTCAGGAAGGCGATTCGTGGAATCACGCGGATGTTTCCGCCGCAATCCTCATTGCGACTCCCACGGATCTCGCCTCGGAACTGTGCCGCCTTTACGAATCGGACGGCAAACCTGTTGTTGCCATCGACAACCGCCCCCCCAGCGAAACGGCGCATTTTGTCGGCACCGACAACCTCGCCACGACCCGACTGGGCCTCGATCATCTCACGGAACTGGGGCACGAACGGATTTGCCTGCTGTTGAACGAGCCCGAGGCGCACGAAAACGTCCGGCTGCGCGAGAAATATTTCGAAGAAGAATGCCGCCAACGGAATCTCGCCGGCTGGCACATTGTGCATTGCGGCACCAAGTTCTGGGAAAATTCGTACACCAAAGCGTATGAGATCATGCCGAAGGTGATGGCACTCGATCCGGCGCCGACGGCGATATTTGCGTTTGACGATGCGGGCGCGTGGGCGGTGCTCAAATGGTGCTCCTTGAATGGGGTCAAAGTACCAGAACAACTTTCCGTGCTCGGCTTTGCCAATGATAAACCCAGCGCCTTCGTGCATCCGGCCCTGACGACGATCGCGCATCCCATTGTGGAACTCGCAGCCACGGCCGTGGACCTGCTCACACTGGCGCCATCAACTCGTCAGGTGCGCCTGCTCAAGCCCAGCCTCGTAGTCCGCGAAAGCACCGGTCCGGTTCCATCCTGAAGAACACCCTCTTCAGCCTTACTCTTGCTGTTGCTCTTATTCTTGCTCTGAGCTCGAAAACCTCCCACTGGTGAATGGTGAGAGGTGAACGGCGAATAGTGAGAGGAAGCGGAGGCTTTCCAGCCTGCTTGGTGGCAAGGCGGCCACCAAGGTATCTGAAGTATCGGTCATTCTTTTTGTGTTCCTTGCGCTCTCTGCGGTTACTTGAATCGTATTTTTTGAGGTAACGACTATTTGGCAGCGGAGGGAATTGGCGGAATCGGCTGGCAACCTAACCTCGTTGTTCTTTCTTGCTGCCGTGGCGGTTAGTCCCCGGTGTAGCCTGGCGTGGACGCACCGTCGGCGCTCTCTATCCGAGCGATCCCGCCGCGGTGGGACAATCGCCCCAGTCCTCCTCTTATTCTGGCGCGACCTCGACGATCCTTCCCGCCGTGGCGGGACCACAGCCCCAACGGCACGTGCCAGCCCCAGCCCATAGCAACCCCCTGGGAACAATCGCCACCCGCATGGAGCCCTGAAGGAGAGACCTAACTAATCGGCTTCCCAAACCGCCGGATAACTGAGTCGCGGTACGGATTGGAATGCCCATTCAGGGCTAATCGATATATAACAACACCGGGTAAACCCAGCGCGTTGCCCTGGGCTTCGGCTGTGACGCGCCGTTGGCGCTATCGACCGGTTCCGCAACTGGGAATCGGCAATCTGCAAGGCACGATTCGTCCGGCGGTGGCGGAACCCCAGCCCCAACGGGACGCTCCGGCCCCAGCCCGGGGCAACGCCCTGGGAACAATCGTCCCCGAGCGTTGAGCCTTGAAGGAGTGAAATAAATCACAAATCCTAACGCTTCGTTCCTCGCGCTGGAAAAAAAATCTAACGTCGGCGACAAAAAATCATTTACAGAACGGGGCCGATATGGCAACAAGCATGCATTCTTAGAAGTAAGTAGCTTGTAAATCACGTCATTCGTCCTCCCCCCAATCTGTTCCTCCCCTATGAATTCGCGTTCCTCCCGTAGTCTCCGTTCGTACGCCTCGCGTTGTCTTTCCTTCCCTGTGCGGCCTTCTCATCGGGCACCGCTTCCCATTGCCGTTGCCGTCGCTGCTGCTGTGGCGTTGAGCCAATCGTCGCAGGCAGCAACCAAAACATGGAACAACGCCGGTACCGATTGGAACACCGCCGGCAACTGGACCGGTGGCCTGCCGGCCGCCGCGGATATCGCGCTGTTCGATTCTACGTTTGCCAACCAGCCTTCGCTCAGCGGAGCGGGAAATGCCGGAGCCATTTGGGCGACAACCGGGCTGAACCAGGACGTAACAATCGGCGGCGCTTCTATCCTCACCTTGGCGGGCAACCTGAATGTGGCCAACGGCCCGGGCGGTCTGGCAAACACCGCTATTTTGCTCAATGACTCCGTGAACCACAATCTCACGATCAACGCGCCGATTACGATTGCTAACAACACCAGCTTCACTAACAACTCTTCCGGTACGTTGACGATTAGTTCGCTTAATCAGAACAACAGGGTGTTGTCTCTTACTGGCAACAATGTTTCGGGCGTGATCGCCATTGGTGGCCTGACCGGCACTCTTAACGCCCTTACGATCAACACCCCCGGCACCGTTAAATTGAGCGGAGCCGCCGGTGCGACCACCTTGACCGCTGGCACGCTGGATATCGGCTCCGGGCTGACCATCGGTTCCAGCGGCAGCTCCACTGCGGCCGTGGGCTCGATTATCACCACGTCAACGACCGGCACGTCCACGCTGAGCCATACCGTCAATAACCTTCTCACCCTGAACAGCACTCTTCAGGACGGCGCAGGCGGCGGCAAGGTGCTGGCTCTCAGCAGCACCAACGGCACCCTGACGCTCACCGGCAATAACACTTACACCGGCGGGACGACGGCGACGGGCGCGCTCGTCCTCGGCAGCGACACGGCCTTGGGCACTGGCGCACTTACCTTAAACGCCAATACCAGCGTAAAGAGCAACAGCGACACCGCTCGGTCCTTGGCCAACGACGTCACATCGCTCGGTGCCGTGACGTTCGGGAGCGCGACACCTGGGGAGACCGGCAACCTTGCTTTCGGAACCTTGACCAAGTCGGGCAACGCTAGCTTCACGGTCAACAACGCGCAGACGTCCTTCACTGGACTACATGGAGTCGGCCCAATTTCCAAGACGGGAGCGGGCACCCTGATCATCGGCAACGCGGTGGCGAGCACTTACACGGGAAGTTTCACCGTCAGCGCAGGGACCTTGCTGATCAGCGGCGATACCTCGTCCATGAACGGCGTTTCAACAGTGGCGGCCGGTGCAACGGTCGGTGGCACAGGCACCCTCGGTGGCAACTGGACAATCAATGGCAATCTAAGCCCTGGAACAAGCCCCGGAACCCCTTCCGTAGAGGGGAGTCTTACACTTGCTTCCACAGCCATTTCCACTTTCGAGATTCTTTCGTTAGCCTCCTTCGACCATGTCAACGTCGGGACCCTCTTGACCTATGGCGGCATCCTTAACATTAGTCTTGGTTTCACTCCAGCAGATGGCGCCACATTTGATCTGTTCGATTTCGCTTCTCGAAGCGGAACGACAACGTTTTCAGGGATCAACATTTCCGACCCGAACTACTCTGGGACGTTCAATTACACCACTGGTGTTTTGACCTTGAATACCGCTCTCGTCCCTGAACCTTCCGCCATCGTTCTTGCCGCGGTGGGAGCGGGCTGGCTCGTCTGGGGGCGCCGGCGGAAATTTGCCTGAAACCTCGTATCCGTCCGTACCGTTCATCAAACGGGCTACTTGACGAGTGCCTGCCTGCACTCGCCAGTGAATACCGGCGGGGGAGGGAATAAGGAATGATCGTTCGTGATAGCCGCCGCGGCGCCCCATGGGCATATGCCGCGGCGGTTTTCTTTTTGCGCCTCTGAGGGCCCGTATGTCTGTGCGCGAAGCGCCCTGGAGTGCTGCGCTGCGGCGCAGCTTTATGGGGGTTAGGATGACGCCCGGTACGGGGTTACCCTGTAAATGGCGATTCAAATACCGCAAAGAGCGCAAAGAACGCAAAAGAATGAGTTACAAATCCACGATGGTTGTCGGTGCTCATCGCGCAGAAGAGCCCGGTTTCCTGTGTATTCCCTCCGCCACTAATTATCTCTGTGCTCTTTGTGTTCCGCGGTGATTTCATTTCCCGTTTTTAGTACCTCACTTCTGAAGAACGAACAGGTTTTCGACGATAATGGTCCTCTTACTCTTGCTCTTGCTCTTGCTCTTGCTCTGAGGTCGGAAATCGTCCGACGCCGTTTCTACCTGCCTTCGCGCGGCCTTTCACTCGCCTTTGGTTCCGGCTTTCCCGTTTTCAGGTTTACAGCCTGAAACGCTTCCCAGGAAAGCGGTGCAGCAGCACCGCAGTCCATGGCGCTTCGCGCCAAACACGCCTCAAAACGCCGCAGCACCTTCCAATCCCGGCCCGCCTCGAGCATGGAGCCGACCACTTTTCTCGCTTCGACGACATCGCAGCCGAGTTCATACGCGAGCCGGCAGTGTTTTTTGTCGTCGAGATTGATCTCGATGAGCCTGTCTGCGCCTCCAGGGCCCGTATGTCTGTGCGCGAAGCGCCCTGGAGTGCTGCGCTGCGGCGCA